>NZ_JBFUJJ010000001.1:0-632554 GCF_056401435.1 Arthrobacter sp. P4_F10 | reverse complement strand
GGGTTATGCTGTGCCCGAGGTGGGACTCGAACTGCATTCCAACCCCTGCAAACACTGCGAACTCCCGGAAACATAACGAATCCGGGCCAGTCCGGCAGCAGTACGATCCGATCCACCGCCCAAAATGTGCACAATGTACACACGCCAAATTGGCCAACTCAGAGCATCGCAGCCACGAGCCGCACCCACGCCGAGGTGCGGCTGTTCTATATTCTGGGCCAGGAGCCTTTCGGAACGAAATTCCGGTCAGCCGAAGCTCAGGCGCCCTCTGCCTCAGCTAACGGACGGTCCATTATCGGCGCCTCCGGGTTCTTCCCGGGGCGCCCATTCGCCAGTGAGCTTCAGTGGTAGTGACCGGCCTCTACGCGGCCGACGATGGCGGTCTCCCGGTCGCGCACTTCGGCGGTTACCGCGCGGAATGCCTCTGTGTGGGCCGTGCCGGGCCGCGCCATGCCATGCCAAAGCAAGCACCGAGCCGGGCACGTCCACAATGGGTCGGTAGACGATTGAGGGCCGAGGCGCGAGCCGAGCCATGCTGATCATGGTTACGCTGAGCGCCATGCCAGTTGACACAGTTTCCATTTCCTCCTCCACTGACGAGTTGACCGGCCCGATCCGCGGCGGTAACTCCTCCTCCAGGCCGCTGTCGCGCAATGTCCAAAACGCCCGCCAGCTCGCATCAGCCGTGCGAGGCGCACTGATGGTCTGATCCGCCAGGTCTTTCAGACGTACGGACTCCGAAGCCGCCAGGGAATGTCCACGTGGTAAGCCGGCCGCTCGGGACTCAACGAAGATGTGCTCCGTGCACAGATCCGGGAGGTCGATGGGGAGTCGTACGAAGGCGGCGTCAGACTCTCCGGATAGCAGGCCGCATGAAGGATCGTTCAGGTTGAAACTCTCCAGTTCGATGGTCAAGTCCGGATAGCGGGACCGGAACGTATCGACGATCGGTGGCATGAGTTCGAGCGCAGAGGAAACAGTGAAACCCATCTTTAGCACGCCCAGCTGTCTCCTTTGCACACGCCGGGCGGCCTCCACGCCGGCGTCGAGCTCAACGAGAGCACGTCGGGTTGCAGGCAGGAACTCTTCACCTGCCTCCGTGAGTGCCACGTTGCGCGTCGTCCGTTCCAGCAGGGCGGCTCCAACGTCCCGCTCCAGCTCAGCAATGCTCTGGCTGATGCCCTGCTGCGAAATGTACAGACTCTCCTGCGTGGCACGGGTGAAGTTCAAAGTTTGGCCAACGTAAGCGCGGACTGTGAGCACGCAACACCGGGTAACTGTCGCCCACGTAACGTCAACGGGCGCGTGGAGATGGGCTAGCCCAGCCGTGCCTTCAGGTGCTCGTCCAGTGCAGCGAGGAATTCCTCGGTGCTCAGCCATTCCTGGTCCGGGCCCACCAGAAGCGCCAGGTCTTTGGTCATCTGACCGGCTTCGACCGTCTTGATGACGACGTCTTCGAGAGTGATGGCAAAGTCAATGACGGCAGGGGTGTTGTCCAGTTTGCCGCGGTGCATGATGCCGCGGGTCCAGGCGAAGATCGAGGCGATCGGGTTGGTGGAGGTCGGCTTGCCCTGTTGGTGCTGGCGGTAGTGGCCGTSACGGTGCCGTGTGCSGCYTCGGCCTCGACGGTCTTGCCGTCCGGGGTCATCAGCACGGAGGTCATCAGACCAAGCGAGCCGTAGCCCTGGGCGATCGTGTCCGACTGGACGTCGCCGTCGTAGTTCTTGCAGGCCCAGACGTAGCCGCCTTCCCACTTCATCGCCGACGCGACCATGTCATCGATCAGGCGGTGTTCGTAGCTGAGGCCGGCGGCTTCGAACAGATCCTTGAACTCGGCGTCGAACACTTCCTGGAACAGATCCTTGAACTGGCCGTCGTAGGCCTTCAGGATCGTGTTCTTGGTGGAGAGGTACACCGGGTAGTTCCGCTGCAGCCCGTAGGCGAAGGAAGCTCGGGCGAAGTCGCGGATGGAGTCATTGAAGTTGTACATGCCCATCGCCACCCCTCCCCCGTCGGGGTAGGTGACCACCGTCTGCTTGATCTCTTCGCCGCCGTCGGAGGGCGTGAACGTCAGGGTTAGCGTTCCGGCCCCCGGGGCCTTGAAGTTGGTGGCGCGGTACTGGTCGCCGAAGGCGTGGCGTCCGATGATGATTGGCTTGTTCCAGCCTGGGACCAGGCGCGGGATGTTGGAGATGATGATCGGCTCGCGGAAGACGACCCCGCCCAGGATGTTGCGGACGGTTCCGTTCGGGGAGACCCACATCTTCTTCAGGCCGAATTCTTTGACCCGGGCCTCGTCCGGGGTGATGGTGGCGCATTTGATGCCCACGTTGTACTTCTTGATCGCGTTCGCGGCGTCGATGGTGACCTGGTCATCGGTCGCGTCACGATTCTGGATGGACAGGTCGAAGTATTTCAGGTCCACATCCAGATACGGAAGGATCAGGCGGTCTTTGATGAACTGCCAGATGATGCGGGTCATTTCGTCGCCGTCAAGCTCCACAATGGAGCCAACGACCTTGATCTTTTCGTTCATACGCTCTCCTTGATTTCATGGGCACAATGCCCCACACCGATGGTGGTCTCTGACATCTGCGAACCCGGGGTGGCGCTCGGTGCACGACGGTTCCGGGCACCGGGTGCCACCCCTGGCTCCTATCGGGAGCTGATGCGCGGCGTCCCCCGGCGGGCAGCGAATCGGTTTTTGACGCGTTGCAGCTCGGCCGGCAGTTCGGGGGGCAGCGAGTCACCGAACCGGGCGTACCACTGATCGATGCTGTCGATTTCCTGGGCCCATTCCTGTGAATCGACCGCCAGGGCGGCACTGAGGTGTCCGCGGGTGACATCGAGGCCTTCGACGTCGAGGGACTCCGGTGCGGGAACGAAGCCGATGGGAGTTTCAATGGCAGCGGCTGTCCCCTCGAGCCGTTCGATGGCCCATTTCAGGACGCGGGAGTTGTCTCCGAATCCGGGCCACAGGAAGCCACCAACGCTGTCGCGGCGGAACCAATTGACCAGGAAGATCCGGGGCAATGTGGCGGGATTGGCTGCCCGGCCGATCTCCAGCCAGTGGTTGAGGTAGTTTCCGGCGTCGTAGCCGATGAAGGGGAGCATGGCCATCGGATCGCGGCGGACGACCCCGACTTGGCCGGCGGCAGCCGCTGTGGTCTCAGAGGACAGCGTCGACCCCATGAAAACACCGCCCACCCAGTCCCTGGACTCGGTGACCAGGGGGATGGTTGTCTTCCGGCGCCCACCGAAGAAGATGGCCGAGAGCGGCACGCCCTGCGGTTGGTAGTATTCCTCGGCCAGGATATCGACCTGGCTGATGGGGGTGCAGAACCGCGAGTTGGGATGGGCCGCGGGCCTGCCGGAGCCCGGCGTCCAGTCCTGGCCCGTCCAGTCGGTCAGGTGTTCCGGGGTGTCCCGGGTCATGCCTTCCCACCAGACGCCGCCGTCATCGGTGAGAGCCACGTTGGTGAAAATGGTGTTGCCCTTGGCGATGGCGTCCATCGCGTTGGGGTTGGTGTGCCATCCGGTGCCGGGTGCAACGCCGAAGAGGCCCGCCTCGGGGTTGGTGGCCCGCAGTTCCCCGTCCTTTCCGACACGAATCCAAGCGATGTCGTCTCCCAGGGTTTCCACTTTCCAGCCGTCCACTGTGGGGTTCAGCAGCGCGAGGTTGGTCTTGCCGCAGGCCGAGGGAAACGCGGCGGAGATGTAGTAGGCCTTCTGCTCCGGGCTGGTGAGTTTGAGGATGAGCATGTGCTCCGCGAGCCAGCCCTCCTGCCGGGACATCGCGGACGCGATGCGCAGTGAGTAGCATTTCTTGCCCAGCAGCGCGTTGCCTCCGTACCCGGACCCGTAGGACCAGATGGCATTTTCCTCAGGGAAGTGGACGATCCATTTGTCGTCATTGCAGGGCCAGCTGACATCCTGCTGCCCCGGCTCCAGCGGTGCACCGACGGAGTGCAGTGCGGGGACGAAGTCCGCGTCCAGTTCGACCATTTTGGCCAGGACTTCGGAACCGGTGTGGGCCATTATGCGCATGGAGGCGACGACGTAGGCGCTGTCGGTGATCTCAACGCCGAACTTGGGGTCCTCGGCGTCGAGGTGGCCCATCACGAACGGAATCACGTACATGGTGCGTCCCCGCATGGCGCCGCGGAAGAGCCCGTTCAGCTTCTCCTTCATCTGTGCCGGCGCCATCCAGTTGTTGGTAAAGCCGGCGTCGCGTTCGTGTTCGGAGCAGATGTAGGTCTGCTCTTCGACCCGGGCAACGTCCTTGGGGTCGGAGAAGGCGGCAAACGAGTTGTGAAACCTGTCCGCGTCCAGGCGGACCAGGGTTCCGGCCGCAACGAGCCCGTCGGTGATCTGGCGGTATTCGGCTTCGGAGCCGTTGACCCAGTGGATGCGGTCCGGCTGGGTCAGGCCAGCAACTTCGCCGACCCAGTCCGAAAGCCGGGCCAGGGCGGCCGGGGCGGTATCCATGACGGTGGACTGTGTGGTGTTTGGCAAGGTTCTCTTCCTTCCCCCGCGCTTTGTGGCGTTGGCGGGGATGATCCTAGACGGTGATGGGTGGTTCATCGGAGCATCGCGGCCGGAGGCCAATAGGAGTTCAGGAGCGGCTGCGAGTCCCTCGAAGGGGGCCAGGGGCCTCAGGTTATTTACTATTTGATGAATACATCAATTTATATAATAGTCCCTATGGCACCGCCGTCGCGGACGGAGGACGGCAGGAACGTCTGAACACGGCTCAGCACCCCGTGGAGAGAAGCGAGGCAGATCACCCGATGGAACCGGGAACTACCGCGGCAGACGTGCAGCGCTGTCCCCGGTGCCCCTGCCGGGGCGGGCATGCCTTCACCGGCAACGGCAGGCAGGCGGCCTGAATTTAAATTTAGGGTCTCGGCGTCAGACGTTCGGCGCATGGCAGGACGGTCCTGAGGTCCGGGGCGCCGGTTTCCAGGCCCGACCGGGCGAGCGCGCTGATGTCTAGGTCGGTGTTTTCGGCCAGGTGGACGACGGGGTAGCCGTTGTGCAGCAGGCGCCACCGGGGCGAGGTCCCGGACCAGGACGGTGCCGATGAAAAGACCGGCTTCGACCCTGAGGCGCCCTGGCGCCGGCCGGTTCCTGTCCGGCCTGGCACGGAGTCCTCCGAATGCTTCGGTCCCCGGCGCGGCGTCGGCGAGCCTTGCGCCGCGGTGCATTGACGCAGGACGCGCAGGCGCGGGGATGCACGGCGGATGACAGTCCCGACATCGTAAGTGGACAGGCCGGTGACGCGCCCGTCCCGAAGGCTGACCGTGAGGTGCCGGATCGAGGTGCGGCCCCCGTCGCCGGCAAGGAGCCCCACCAGGTAGCTCCCCTTGCCTGCCGGTCTGGTCAGTTCGAAGTCCACGCGCACGTCCGGGCCGGAGGTGTCCACCGACACCCCGGCGATAGGCGGAGCCGGAGCCGGAGCCGGAGGCGCGGAGGCAGGAACGGGCGCGGACCGCCCTTGTCCGGGTGCCGGCAGCGGCCGCATCACGCCGCCCGCCATCCGGGCCGCTGCCCGGGCCTGGGGGCAGGGTCCGGGCATCGGGTCCGAAGGCCGCGGTATGACGCGGCCGGCCCGGCACCTGGGAACCGGGTCCCAGATGCCGGGCATCTGTCCTCCGGCTGGCCGTGGCGGCCGGAGGGGTCTTTGTCGGGAAGGGCATTATGGTGCTCCCTTTCCCGGCCGGGCAAGGGTACCTGCGGATGCCCTGGTCCGGCGTGAAGTGGCCGTCCGGTCCGCGGAAGCCGGTGCCCGGCAGGGGCAGACTGGTCCATCCCCTGTTATATTGGATGATAGAAGCATCAAATAGTCAAGCAGAGGTTCGTAGTGAGAGCCCGGGAGGCAGGCATGGACGAGTTTTCGGATTTCCGGGCACCGTTATATGAAGTGAAGGCCAATCTTTTCAAGGGTCTGGCGCATCCCGTGCGGATCAGGGTGCTGGAGCTGCTCTCCGCGGCGCCCGAGGTATCGGTAACTGACATGCTCGCCGCGACAGGTCTGGAGGCCTCGCATCTGTCCCAGCATCTGTCCGTGCTGCGCCGTTACCACCTGGTGAAGGGCGAACGCAGGGCCCTGCAGATGTTCTATTCCCTGGCGTACCCGCAGGTCGCTGACCTGCTGTCCGTGGCACGTCTGCTGCTCAACGACATGCTGCACACCACCCGCGAGCAGCTCGAACATTCCGAGGCCACGTCTCCGGCCGCTGCGTCCCCGCTGGCTGCGGCCGCCGACAGCTCACGATGAAGGCCCTGACCGCGGCCCGGGCGCTTCTGCCCGGCCCGAGAGACTATACGGATCTGCCCCGCACCTGGAAAGGGGACCTCATCGCCGGGGTCACCGTGGGTATCGTCGCCCTCCCGCTGGCGCTGGCCTTCGGGGTCAGCTCCGGCGCCGGAGCGGCCAGCGGACTGATTACCGCTGTGATCGCCGGCATCGTCGCCGCCGTTTTCGGTGGTTCCAACATCCAGGTTTCCGGCCCGACCGGAGCGATGGTCGTCGTCCTGGGTCCCGTCATCGCCACGCAGGGCGTCGGTGCCCTGGCCGCGGTTGCCGTCCTGGCAGGGGTCATCGTGGTCGCCGCCGGTGTGCTCAAGCTCGGCCGGGTCGTGACCCTGCTGCCCTGGCCGGTGATCGAGGGCTTCACCCTCGGCATTGCCATGATCATCTTCCTGCAGCAGGTCCCCGCAGCGTTCGGCGTCAAAGCCGGACCAAGCAGCAACGCCGCCGTCTCTGCCGTCCAGGGACTCACGACGGCGTCCCCCGCCACCCTCCTTGCCCCGCTGGCACTGGTGGCACTTGTCGCCGTCATCATGATCGCCGCACCCCGGATCCACGCGCAGATCCCCGGTTCTCTCATCGCCATCATCATCGCCAGCATCGCCGCCCAGGTGCTGGACCTGCCGGTGGCCCGGATCGGCACCCTGCCCGACACCCTGCCGGCCCCGGTTATCCCCGCCCTGGACTGGGGCACCGTGGCTGCCCTTGCCGGGCCGGCCGCGACCATCGCGGCCCTCGCGGCGATCGAGTCGCTGCTCTCTGCCCGGGTTGCCGCGTCGATCTCCGACACCGGCCCCTACGACGCCGACCGTGAACTCCTGGGCCAAGGCCTGGCCTCCGTCGCATCCGGGTTCTTCGGCGGCATGCCCGCCACCGGGGCCATCGCCCGCACCGCGGTGAACATCCGCTCCGGCGGCAGGACCCGGCTCGCGGCCATCACCCATGCCGTTGTCCTGCTGGCCGTGGTCTACCTCGCCACCGGCCCGGTCTCACGTATCCCGCTCGCCGCCCTCGCCGGGGTACTGATGGTCACCGCCACCCGCATGGTCTCCCCCACCACGCTGCGCAGCGTGATCGGATCGACCCGTGCCGACGCCGTCGTGTTCTTCGTCACCGCGCTGATCACCGTGTCCTTCGACCTCATCGAGGCAGTGGCGATCGGCGTCGCCGTCGCGTCCTTCTTCGCCCTGCGCACCCTGGTCAAGTCCAGCGGCGTCCACCGGGAAGAGATCCCCGGCCCGGTCCAGGACGGGGACGAACACATCGCCGTGTTCCGCCTCGACGGGGCCCTGTTCTTCGCCGCCGCCGAACGCGTCCTGGACCGGGTCAGCGCTATCCGCAACGTCGACGTCGTCATCATCCGCATGTCACAGCTCCAGGTCCTGGACGCAACAGGGGCCAGGGTCATCACCGACATCGTCAACGCCCTCGAACGCCGCGGCATCACCGTACTGATCAAAGGAATCCAGGACCGCCACCTGGCCCTGGTCACCAAGGTCGGCGTCCTGGAATCCCTGCGCCACCACAAACACCTCTTCGCGGAATTGCCCCCGGCCGTGGAACACGCCCGCAGCCACGTCGCCCGCGCCAGGGCCGCCCGCATCGCAGAACTTCCCGCACTCGACAAAGCACCCGACGCCGGCCAGGACCCCGACCGTGGCCCGGTCGCGGCAGCCACTCCCGGCCGCACCACGGTCCGCTGAATGATCAGGAGCATCCTTTGCCGCCAACAGCACCCCTGGAATCCCGGACCGAACCGGACCGCCTGCCGCGATACCTCCTGGGTTTCGGACTGGGGGCCCTTCTGCTGTTCGACCTCCCGGCACTCTTCGCGGGGCCTACGAACCCGGTCTGGCTGGCCGCGGCGGTACTGACCGCCCCGACCGTCGGCATCCGTGCCGGGATCGACGGGTTCCGACGGCGCAACAACTCACCGGGCCGGCCCACAGGGGCAACAGCGCTGCACCCGGGCAGGAGCTCGCCATGAGCGTGGGCGACATGGCACTTCCGGCGTGGAAGTACTCCAGGCCCGGAGGGACCGGGTACCCCGCGGACGCGGAAGCCTGGAACCGCTGGTACACCGAGAACGACCTCAGCTGGGCGCCGGCAAGCTCCTCGGTCCGCGCCATCCTGAACGGGCTTGCCCCCGGACGGGCCCTGGATCTGGGGGCCGGCGACGGCCGCAACGCCGTGTGGCTCGCCGGACGCGGCTGGCACGTGACAGCGATGGACTTTTCCGCCGCAGCCCTGGATATCGGGCGCGGACGCGCCTTCGCCGAAGGCGTCACGGACCTGATCACCCGGTCCGTCGCCGACGTCACCACCTGCGCCCCGGTACGCGGAAGCCTGGACCTTGTTCTGGCCGCCTTCCTCCATCTGCCCGGCCCCGATCTCGATCGCGTCATCGCCCGCAACGCCCCGGGCCTAACCCCCGGCGGGCTGTTCCTGTACATCGGCCACGACCCGGCCGACCCGCGGGAAGGCACCGCCGGAACACGTGACCCGTCCGTGCTGCACCACAGCGCGCGGGTTGCCGCCTGGGCCAGAGCGTCCGGGTTGGAGGTCGAATCAGCAGAAATCCGGTCACGGCCCGTCCCCGGGGCCCGCCGGCCCGCGTTGGACTGCGTGGTCCTGGCCCGCAGCCCGGCCGCGCCGGCACAGTCCCCGCCTACGGCATCGTAAACGCCCAACCCGCACCCACCACCAGGAGAGCAAGAAAACACTGGGGACAAGGAAGCAATGGACTACCACCTGAAAAGTATCGAGGCCGCCGCGGCCCGGGGCGGCTACCTACCAGCGCACGGTCATGCCGTCCCCGCACCCGACTGCACCAAACCGGCTTTGTCCGAACACCACGGTTCCGGAACGGAGGCATCCGGCCTGGTTTTGGCCTTGTGCCGGGCCATGGCCGCCCAAGTGCCGCCCGCCGATGCGGCGGCGGCGGCGGGCATGAGCCTTTCTGAACTTTTCAACACACTGCGGGAACACCCCTGACGGACAGCCCGCTCCCGGAACCTGCACCACCCATCCCCGTACTGCCCGCACTCTGCATTGCCCCGCCTCATAAGTCCCGCCCGACCGGTCCCGATATTCAGGAGCAAAACATGACAGCACCGACCGTGCCCGCACCAAAACCCTCAACAGGCCGGGGCTCCCGGATCGCAGGGGTCGGCTCGTACCAGCCCGCCAGGATCCTGGATAACGAGGAACTGAGCCAGATCGTGGATACCACCGATGAATGGATCCGCAGCAGGGTCGGGATCCAGGAACGCCGCATCGCCGATACCGAATCCGTCGCGGACATGGCCACCCAGGCCGGGCGGGACGCCCTTCAACATGCCGGGATCGAAGCCGCGGATCTGGACCTGGTCGTCGTTGCTACCGTGACCGCACTGGACCGCTCCCCGAGCACCGCCGGGCGGGTCTCGGCCGCGCTGGGTGCCCGGAACCCTGCCGTGTTCGACCTTAACGCCGCCTGCTCGGGGTTCACGCACGCCCTTGCCGTCGCTGACCAGGCCATCCGTTCCGGGGCCGCCAACACCGCCCTGGTCATCGGGGCCGAGAAGCTCAGTGACTTCACGGACTGGGCCGACAGGACCACCTGCGTACTCGTCGGTGACGGTGCCGGCGCCCTCGTGCTCACCGCCTCACCAACTCCGGGGATCGGACCAGTCCACTGGGGATCAGTCCCCGAACTGTCCCACGCGGTCAGGATCGAAGAACCCAAACTCCGTTTCCAGCAGGAAGGCATGTCCGTGTTCCGGTGGGCCATCAGCGAGGCCGCCACGCTGGCCCGGAAAACCTGCGAGATCGCCGGCATCCGGCCGGACGAGCTCGCAGGGTTCGTCCCGCACCAGGCCAACCTGCGCATCATCGAGCCCCTTGCCGATCAACTCGGAATCTCCCGCGAGATCACCGCACGTGACGTCGTCACCTCGGGGAACACGTCCTCGGCCAGTATCCCGATCGCCCTTGCCAAGCTGGTGCGTAGCGGACAGCTTCCGCCCGACAGCCCCGTTCTGCTGTTCGGTTTCGGCGGCGGATTCTCCTACGCCGGGCAGGTAGTCCGCACCCCGGCCACCGGCACCGTGTCCGGAGCCTGAAGCACCTGGCGCCTCGGGCACGGCCGATCGGCCGTTCCCGAACAGGCCGACAACCACGACCTCACACCGCGTCAAAGACAAGGGAAACACCCATGCCACTGCTGGATGAACTTCAGGACACCACGCAAGGCGCTTACGGGTCTGGGCGCCCCAACGACCTGATCGACGGTGACCACGGCGTGACCGGAAGGAACAGGAACGGCCGGGACTGAACGAAGCCGGGCGGTTGTCCGGGCCGGCACAATCTGGTCGTCACCAACCTCGCGGTTTGCCCGGTCCCTGCCCGATGCTCGATGCTCGGTGCCCGGGAGATCATTAGGGTCATGGCGACAGTTTCCGACGAGTTCCGGCGCCCGACAGGGATGACCATGAAGATTTGATCCCCAAGCCGCAGCAGGTCATGCAGTTCCAAGCGCTCCCGGCCATGAAGGAGTAAGCAGCAACACCGCTGTCCACGTCAAGAGAAGGAGCCGCCAAACCAGCCGCCACCAACAAAAATGGGCCCCGCAGGGGCCCATAAAGGAGATTTGTACACATTCAGCGGCCCACAAGCCTCTGAACAGGGAAAACACGTGCCCGAGGTGGGACTCGAACTGCATTCCCTCCCCCGCAAATACTGAACTCCCGCGGAAACATACGGAATCCGGCCGGATCCGACCCCGGTACGACCCAGTCCGAAGCCCAAAGTGTGTACTTTGTACACACTCCAAATTGCCCAGTTCAAAGGACTGCGGCCCCGCTCCCCAATCCGGGGTGCGGCTGTTCTGTATTCTGCGCCAGGAGCCGTCCGGAACGGAATTCCGGTCAGCCGCAGCATCAGGCGCCCTCTGCCGCGGCGGACAGAACGTCCGTTATCGGCGTTCAGGAACTACGTACGGCTCGGGTCACCGTCGAGGGCTGTCTGGCTTCTATTTGCAGTACCGTGACACGAAGGCCCCGCAGCGGGAAGGTCCCACCGCAGTGCCTTCGTGTCACCGTGTGAAGTCGTGTTGCCCTGTGGGATCTTTGTCCCCCTACGCCGGAATAACTGCAGGCGCGGGTTCACGGACCAGTTCGCTTGCGAGGTCGGCGGCCAGATCTTCGACAACCTGCCCGTACAGCAGCGCGCCCTTGGCAGCGCTGGAGCCCGCGGCCGATGACAGGCAACCGGTGGCCGGTGTCCGCTCCGGCACCACCGGGAGCCTGTCGAAGCGCGGCAGGACCGCGGCAGGCCCGTCGACCAGGCGGTCCATGGCAACCCGGGCCGGTTCGAGGTGGAGCATGAGCGAGGTTTCCAGGACCCCGCCGTGCTCGATGTCCCAGCCCGGGAAGCCCTCGGGGTAGACCTGCGTCAGCGTGTCCTGGCTGACAAAGTCCCAGTACGAGAGCAGCAGCACGCTCTGCTCTGCACCGGACTTGATCCCCAGCTCGTCCAGGGCCAGGTCGATTCCCTCATACAGGAACTGGTAGTTCTCGAAGTGGCAGTTGATGAAGACCACGTGCCGGACGCCCTGGTTGAGGAAGGACTTGACCAGGTTGCGCGCCACGCCGATAAGGGTGGCGCCGTCCAGGCTGGTCGTACCGGAGAGGTGGTTGCCGCCGCCGGACTTCTGCTGCGACTTGTACCCGTAGGCGATGGGCTGGGCAACCAGTGCACCGAGCCGCCGGGCGACACCCTCCGCGAAGTGGGAGGACAGGATGGTGTCCGTTCCCAGCGGAAGGTGTGGGCCGTGCTGCTCCAGGGATCCGACGGGAATGAGGACGATCGCCTCTCTGGATGCCAAGGCTTCGCGGTAGGCGAAGGCATCCAGGTCTTCCAGAAATACTGACTTGTCCATGCTGGTGGTGCTCCTCGTTAAGTGCGGTGTGCAGTGTCGCGGCGGCCGCCGCCACCGGGTGTCAGGCGCTGATGATGTTGTGTGCCGGGCCGAAGGGCAATCTTGTGATGTTTCGGCGCCATCGGGGTGATCTCCTGGTCAGAGGCCGGCGGGCGTGGCGGACACGGCGGGAAGGTTGGCCGTCCCGGGGGCGGGTTGGGTGTCGCTGCTCAGGTGCAGGTAGCGGCGGTGGTACCGCGGGCCCATGATGGCGTAGGCTGCGGCGCTGGTCAGACCGCCGGCGAGCCAGGACAGGTCCCAGCCGCCCAGGGCCACGGCGATGGGTCCCTGCATTGCCGGCACCAGTCCGTACATGAAGAGCCAGGTGGCGAAGATGCCGATGAGCAGGGAGGCGATGCCTGCCGGGTTCACGCCGGGCAGGCGTTTGGTGCCGACGGCGTCGAAGAGCCTGTCTGGGTTGCCGGGCCAGCGTTTCTCGATCCAGAAGTAGTGGACCAGCATGACCCCGCCCCAGGCGGCCACCCAGGCGACCAGCCCAATCAGCCATGCGTCCAGCACGGAGGCGAAGTCCTCCTGGAAGATGAAGAATACGACGGCTGCGAGGGAGAACACTCCGACGAACAAGTTCAGCTTGCGGCGGCTGATGTTGATGTCCAGTGCCTGTGTGGCGACGGAAAAGGTGTAGATGTTCAAGATGTTGGTCGCGATCGGGCCGTGCAGCACCATGAGCAGCACGGGGAGGGCCAGCGCACCGAAGTTCAGGACGATGAGTTTGCCGGGGTCAACTTCTCCGGTGTTGGTGGCCAGGCTGGCGCCCAGGATTCCGAGCCAGACCACGGGGATGAACTGGCCCAGCACCGAGGCGAGGTAGACCTTGYGCTTGGGCACCGTGGTGCTGACGAAGCGGGAGTAGTCSGCGGCGTAGGTGAACCAGGTGATGCCCCAGCCGATGCCGATGGCSGTCATGACSGCGCTCATCGCGGCGATGCGTTCCGAGCCTTCCAGGATGTGGCCTGCAGGGCCGGCGTAGGTCCAGTTGATCTTCATGCCGAACCAGGCCACGGCGGACATCACGGTCAGGATGATGATGGTSGGCGGSACGGTCCACTTTTCGAACGCCGCGATCGCTTTGTAGCCGAACCAGGCGATGGCCACCTGTACAGCCATGATGAAGGTGGCGATGCCAATCTTCCAGACGTAGTTCTTGGCCTCCGGATCCACCCACCCCAGGGTTCCGAACAGCGCCATGACCAGATCCAGGATGATCCAGGTGTTCACTGCACACCAGCCGATCACCAGGAGGGCCTGAATGGCCGCCGGCAGGTAGTTGCCGCGCCGGCCAAAGGCGGCGCGGGCCAGCACCATGCCGGTCGCTCCCGTCTTTTGGCCCAGCAGGACGAAGCAGCCGAAGAGCAGCATCCCGATCAGGTTTCCGAGGACAAGAACCGTGACGGTGTCCGCGAATCCAAGGCCGAGCTGGATGCCGAGGGCTCCGAGCACCCAGTTGATCGGGGCGAGGTTAGCGCCGGCCCAGATCCAGAACTGACCGGACACTTTCCGGGTCCGCTGTGATTCGGGAATGGGCTGGAGCCAGGCCTCGTGGTCTACGTGGTCTTCGTTGACCACTTGACCGGCGGGAACCGCTAGGGATTTTTCACGCATTTAAAGCCTCCGGGAGAGGGGGTGATAGGGGGTTTCCTCAAGGTTATGTGGTGCAGGCCACATAACCTAGATGCAATGTGTCTGGATATTCGCCTTGCAACGCGACGGAGTGTAAGTTCCCATCCGCCTTGAAGAGGTCCTTAACCACCCGACCCTGGCGGCTGCACACCCGGTTGTCCGGGCCGCGGCCTTCGCCGTAGCCAGGACCCGGCCCGCTGGATCCAGACGGGGTTGGTGGGCCGCCCACTCCCATGATCGATGCCGGGGCATTCGCCCTGGAACGTTTCGCTGTTCAGTCCCTGGATACGGACCAGTGGCGGAACTTCGTGCGCCAGCAGCTGGGCGCGCTCCTGGACCATGATGCCCAGCGCCACTCGCAGCTCCTAGGCACGCTGGCAATGTGGATGGATTCCGGATGCAACACCGCCCAGGCGGCCAGGGAACTGCACGTGGAACGGCAGTCAATGCACCAACGGCTGCAACGGATCTTCGTACTGTGCGGCGGTGACCCCCGGGTCACGGGCCGGCTGGGCGCATTGCATCTGGCCACCCGGCTTGCGCGGCTCCCCTGAGTGCCCCTGGCGGCACCATAAGTCAGGCAGCTCTCCTGCCGGAGCAGGCTAGCTTTGCTTGCGGTGTTCGGCGCTGCCGGGCGCGCGTCCGCCCAGCCGGGTGGTGACCCGGTGTGCTGCGGCGGCGCACGCGTCGCCCAGGCTTTCCAGCCGTTCCCGGGAGACGCGGAACCGGGGCGCCGGGACCAGGACGGCCGCCACGATGTCGCCGCGGTGGTCGTAGACGGGTGCTGCCACGCCCACTTCGTCAATGGAGGATTCGCCGTAGTTGATGGCCCAGCCCCGGGCCGTCACGTCCTTGAGCTTGATCTGGTAGCCATCCAGGCCTGCCTCATCAAGTCCCGGGTAGTCGATGGCTCCGCTGCGCAGGAGCGTACGGACACGTTCGGCAGGTTGGGCGGAGAGGAAGACCTGCACGGAGGCGCTCATGGCGTCCGTGTACCGGGCGCCCAGCGGGGTGGTGTGTTTGATCTGGTGGTGGCTGGCGATCTGCTCCACGCACATTGACTCGGCGCCGTTCCAGACCATGAGGGCGCTGGTTTCGCCGGTCTGTTCGGTCAGTTCACGCAGGACCGGGTAGGCCACGCGCCGTTCTTCGAGTTCGGCCAGCAGCGGTCCGGCGATGGCGATCAGTCCCAGSCCCAGSCGGAAGCGGCGGGTTTCCGGGTCCCGTTCCACCAGGTGTTCCTGTTCGAAGGTGGCCAGGATCCGGGARACGGTGCTYTTGTGCAGGCCSACCCGGTTGGCGATCTCGGTGACGCCGAGCAGCGGYTCRTCSGSSGTGAAMGTYCGCAGYACGGCGATGGCGTTGACGATGACSGAGGYGCCCTTGGTGTCGCCGTTGCCGTTGATCTCCGGTGATTCTTCTTGATTCATGGTGGTTCCATCATTCCGTACATGGCCCGTAGATGGCCGAAAAGCGGCGCCACGTTGGACGTGGCGCCGCTTCTTCGCGGATCAGGGGCCGGTCAGGCTCCGATGATGTTGTATTCSGGGCCGAAGGGGAACTTCGTGATGTTCTCGGCYCCGTCYTCRCCGACCACCAGGATGTCGTGCTCACGGTAGCCGCCGGCGCCGGGCTGKCCGTCCAGGACCGTGATCATGGGTTCCATGGAGACCACCATGCCCGGTTCCAGCACGGTGTCGATGTCCTCGCGGAGTTCCAGKCCGGCYTCSCGGCCGTAGTAGTGGCTCAGGACGCCGAASGAGTGTCCGTAGCCGAACGTCCGGTTGGCAAGCAGTCCGTGRCCCACGTAGATCTCGTTCAGCTCGGCGGCGATGTCCTTGCAGACAGCTCCCGGCTTGATGAGCTCGAGGCCGCGCTTGTGGACCTCTACGTTGATGTTCCACAGTTCCAGGGAGCGGGCGTCGGGTTCGCCGTAGAACAGGGTGCGCTCCAGTGCGGTGTAGTAGCCGGAGGTCATGGGGAAGCAGTTCAGGGACAGGATGTCGTGTTCTTGGATCTTGCGCGTGGTGGCCCAGTTGTGGGCGCCGTCGGTGTTGATGCCGGACTGGAACCACACCCAGGTGTCACGGATTTCCGAATCCGGGAAGGTCCGGGCGATTTCGTGAACCATGGCTTCGGTGCCGATCAGGGCGACCTCGTATTCGGTGATGCCGGCGGTGATGGCGTTGCGGATGGCTTCGCCGCCGAGGTCGCCGATGCGGGCTCCGTGCTTGATCACCTCGATCTCTTCGGCCGATTTGATCATCCGCTGGCGCATCGCGGCCTGGGCCACGTCCACCAGGGCGGCCCCGGCAAACGCCGCCTGGATCTTGTTCCGGTTGTCCAGCGGGAGCGAATCGTCTTCGACGCCGAGCCGGCGGGGGTTAATGCCGCGGGTGCGCAGCGCCTCCTGGATGGCGAAGATGTAGTTGTCCCGGCGCCAGTCTGTGTACACCACGTTGTCGCCGTAGCTGCGCCGCCACGGCATGCCGGCGTCGATGTTGGCCGTAACAGTCACGGTGTCGTCCTTGGTGACCACCATGGCGTAGGACCGGCCGAAGTAGGTGAAGAGGAAGTCAGAGTAGTACTTGATGGAGTGGTAGCTGGTCAGGACGACGGCGTCCAGGTCCTTCTCGGCCATGATGCGGCGCAGTCCGCCGAGCCGGCGCTCAAATTCGGCGTTGGAAAAGGTCAGCTTTTCCTTCTGCCCGTTGTGCAGGACTTTCAGTCGCTCCAGTTCGGCGATGGATGAAGCGTTGTTGGAGGTTGTGATGGTCATGGTGGTGGTGCCTTTCTGCGGTGCTGTTCTTTGGAGGGGAAAAATTGGGGCGTCGGCCGGCTAGTCGTGGCGCAGCGGTTCCTTGCTGGTTTCACGGGAGAGCACGACGGCGATCAGGGAGATGGCCGCGGCGCCGGACAGATACCAGGCCGGCGCCAGGTCATTGGCTGTCGCGGCGATCAGGAGCGTCGCCATGAACGGCGCAGTGCCGCCGAACAGCGCGTTGGAGAGGTTGAAGCTGACGGCGAAGCCGCTGTAGCGGACACGGGTGGGGAACATTTCCGCCAGGAAGCTCGGAAGCGTGCCGTCATTGAGCGTGAGCATGCCGCCCAGCAGGATCTGCACCAGGACGATCACCAGGAAGTTCCCAGTGCCCAGCAAAGCGAAGGCTGGCACGGTCAGCAGGATGAAGCTCAGGGATGCGGCGATGAGTACCTTTTTCCGGCCGTAGCGGTCCGAGAGCATTCCGGTCAGGAAGATAAACCCGATGTACGTCACCAGGGCGATGGTGGTGGCCAGGAAGGATTCGGYCGCGCCGAGACCGAGTTCCGAAGACAGGTACGTGGGCATGTAGCTCAGGATCACGTAGAACCCGACGGCGTTGAGCAGCACGGCTCCGACGGCTTTCAGCAGCAACCGCCAGTGGTTCCGGAAGAGGCTGGATACCGGGGCCTTGATGGCCTGGTCCTCCTCTGCCAGTTCGCGGAACACCGGTGTGTCTTCCAGCTTGGTGCGGATGTAGCGTCCGATCAGGCCCATCGGGGCGGCGAGCAGGAACGGCAGTCGCCACCCCCAGCTCTGCATCGCTTCGGCGCTGAGCAGGATGGTCAGCAGGCCCGCGAGCAGGGAGCCGAGCAGCAGGCCCGCGGCCGTGCTGGCCGGAACCACCGCAGCGTAGAGGCCGCGTTTGTTGGCCGGGGCGTACTCCACCAGGAAGGCGGACGCGCCGGCGTATTCACCCGAGGCGGAGAAGCCCTGGACGACGCGGACCACCAGGAGAAGGATCGGGGCCCAGATGCCGATGGCGTTATACCCCGGGATGAGGGCGATGCAGAAGGTCGCTCCGGACATGATCAGGATTGACAGGGAAAGCGCGGTCCGGCGCCCCACCCGATCACCAATGTGGCCCCAGACGAAGCCGCCGAGTGGCCGCACCAGGAACGAGATGGCGAACAGGGCGAAAGTCAGCAGAAGCGCGGTCTGGGGATTGGACTCGGGGAAGAAGACCGCGGCGATTGTTGCGGCCAAGTAGCCGTAGACGGCGTAGTCGAACCATTCGACGAAGTTCCCGATGAAACTTGCGGCGACCACCCGCCGTCGGGTCTCCCTGCTGACCACGGGATCTTGCCCGCCCGGGCCCACACGGCCGCTCAACGTGGCCTGTCCGGAGGAAGTACTGCCATGCCCGCTATTCGACTCCGGGCCGATCGACCCCGCAAGTGGGGCCGGGGAGGAAGTTTCGTTACTCATGTGTCCACCAAAGTGTTTTGGGGTTGCAATCAGTGCAACGCTGTTGCACCAGATTAGGCGTGACCTGTGACACAGTCAATGCTTTTTGTTTTTCGATTTACAAATTACTCCGAGGAAACCGCGACAGAGGAGTTCAGCGGACACCTGCCAGGCCGCAGAACGATAGTTGCAGTCAACGAGACTGAGTTGCATTCATTACGCCGTGCGCGCGTCAGCTTGTGAAAAGCTTGAGCCAGGCAGCGGCGCGGTTCCCTCCGGGGCGGCGCGGTGGCACACTTGGGGGACTATCGAGTGACTGGGGGGATCCACGTCAGGAGATCGTTATGGGCATTCTGGTACACGCGCGCACTTCGGACCGCCGGTCGGCGGTAAAGCCATGATGGCCGGGTGGGCCTATCTCATGGCGGGAATCATGACCGTCGACGCGCTCCTGCTTGGCTTGCTCCTGATGAATGTGAAGTGGCCGAAGCGCTGGAAGAAGAACGGCTGAGGCTTCGGGAACGGCCGCCCACGCAAAACGCCCGGCTGGAAGACACCAGCCGGGCGCGTGCGAGATCTACTCTTGACTACCTAAACACCAGCGGTGTCACAATCACCCTGACATCCGCCAGTCGAGTCCACGTTCATTGACCGCGTTTCCCGGTGCGCGGGCCGGCGGCACAGACTCGGTGCAGTCGCAGCTCAGACCCTGCGCTGCATCTCGCCGTCGGGAGCTACCGCGGCGTCAGCCCCGGAATCTTGCTCTGCGACAGATGACGCCCGCAGCGAACGGCCGCTGGTTTCCGGCAGCAGGAAAGCAGCCAGCAGCGCCGCAGCGGCAATGGCCGTGAGGTAGATGGCGGGGGCGAGCTTGTTCCCCGTACTGGCGATCAGGAACGTGGCGACAAAAGGTGCCGTTCCGCCGAAGATCGCGTAGCTGACGTTGTAGGTGATGGCCGAGGCTGTGTACCTGACGGCCGTCGGGAACACTTCCGACAAAAGGACTGCCGTCACCACGTTGGCCGTCACGGCACCCAGGGCCAACAGGAGCTGGCCGGCCAGCGCGTTGCCGAATCCCCCGGTGGAGGCGAGCAGGTAGGCGGGGACCGCCAGGCCGCCTAGAAGGAGGCAGGAAGCCACCATTGTGGTTCGACGACCGACCCTGTCGCAGACCCTGCCTAGGACCGGTGCCATCGCGGCGGCAAACGCCAAGGCGATGACGTTGCTCATGAGGACCTGGTCGGCCGGTAGATGCGCAACCTCCCGCAGGAACGTGGTCATGTACGTGGAGAACGTATAGAAGGACAGCGCCGTCAGGCTGATGTATCCGCCGAGGGCCAGCATGGGATTCCATTGCAGGCGCAGGGTTTGGCGAAGGGGCGCATGTACTGCGGTTGCGCTATTGAGCACTTCCAGAAACATCGGGCTCTCGTCCAGCCTCTGCCGGATGTAGAACGCGACGAGGCCAAGCGGAACCGCCACAAGGAACGGGACGCGCCATCCCCAGCTGTCCATGGCTTCCGCCGGAAGGTTGGCCGTGAGCAGATAGCACAACAGGGCTGCACCGCAGAACGAGGCGAAGGTTGCCGCCGGCATCCAGCTGCTGTAGCGAGACCGTTGATCTGCGGGGGCGTGTTCGATCACGTAGGTGACCGCGCCGGCGTACTCGCCGCCCGCGGACAGACCCTGAACGCTGCGGGCCAAGGTCAGCAACACGGCGGCCCAGATGCCGATGCTGGAATAGGACGGCAGAAGTCCGATGGTCGCGGTTGCGCCGGACATCAGAAGGACCGTCAAGGCAAGAACCTTTTTCCGGCCAATGCGGTCTCCGAGGGCACCGAAGAAGGCGCCGCCCAGGGGTCGCAGGGCAAAGGCGACGGCGAACACGGCGAACGTCTGCAGCAGGCCGGTGATGTGGTCCCCGGCCGGGAAAAACGTTCTTGCGATGACGGGGGCGAGGAATCCGTAGATCGCGAAATCAAACCATTCAACGACGGTGCCGGCAGCGGCGGCGCCGGTGACTTTGCGGAGGGTGGTTTTACTGCTGGGGGTTGCGGTGTAAAGCGTTGTCATGGTGGCTCCCATGGTTGGAAGGGCGTAGTCATTGTTTCGCGGCGAACAGTGCAGAGCGATCCGCGTCCTGGCGTTGTTGCTTTATAGCCAAATTAGTTGGGTCTTATGCGACTGAGATGTGCCGATGTGATACGGCACCGCAAAGCCGATGAGTGCCTCCCGGCAGGGACGAAAAAGGCGGCTTCTCACTGAGGTGAAGATGGCCGCCCTTTTCGGGCGTGCGGGTGGGTTAGGGGGTGGTGGTTTCGCTGAACTTGGGGAGGTTGTTGAGGTAGTCGAGGACGTTGCTGAGGGGTTCGACGTCGCCGAATTTGGAGTCGATGTCGAAGAGGTTCCAGGCGACGGTCCCGGCGACGCGGTCCCCGACGGCTTCGCGGACCACGATGGGGCGGAAGCCTTCGGCGATGGCGTCCTCGACGGTGTGGCGGACGCAGCCGGCGGCGGTGACGCCGGTGATGATCACGGTGTCGATGCGGTTGACGGTCAGGAACTGCTGAAGGTTGGTGCCGGGGAACGCGCTGGCGCGCTTTTTCGTGATGACGAGTTCGCCGGGCTCGGGGGCGATGCGGTCATCGATCTTGACGGCGTCCAGTCCCTCGGCGAGCAGCTCGACCGGGATCTTGGAGGACCAGAGGCCCATGTCGGAGGGCTTGGAGCGGTCGGTGATGTCGTACGCGGTGGTGGTGTAGATGACCGGGATGCCCTTTTCCCGGGCGGCGTCGTTCAGCGCCTGGCAGGCCGGGATGATCGTGTCCATGTTTTCGCAGGTGAAGGCGTGGCCCTCGCGGGTCCAGGCGTTGGCCATGTCGATGTGGATGATGGCCGGCCGGCTGCCGTAGCCGACGCGGCGCTTGAAGCCGAGTTCGTGGTACTGCTCGGTGCCGGCGGCAAAGGCCTTCTCGAGCAGTTCGTTCAGCTGGGTGTTGAGGTCCTGGCTCATGGGTTTCTCCTTGGATTGATTGACGGCGATCCATCACGACTAGTGAGTTGCTTTCGAATCAAATTAGTTGCTGTATGCGCAACTGAGATGTCAGCAATGTTTAATTTGCATTTCGTGCGGAGCCTGAGTCCGGGGACTGCAGGCCCGGCCGCCGATGGAAGTGACCTGGTTCACATTTTGTTGCTGCATGATCAATGTAGTTGCTCGTTCAGCAACTCCACAAGGGTTCTAGCGGATATGACGGCGGTCCGCCGTTTGAGGCAAGGCCCGCCGTCGGACCTATGATTGCTAAATTGGGCCCTCCAATGCGGGCCGCAGACAGATACGACAGACTTAGAAACGGGATGGAACATGGCAGGCAGGCCACGTCAGAGTGACGAAGCCCCTCAGGGCGCCGCGGCGTCATTGCTGAATGGGCTGGGGGTCCTCGAAGCGTTTTCGATCGAAAAACCCGTCCTCGGTGTTACGGAAATTGCCCAGCGTGTCGGCCTGCACAAGAGCACGGTCTCCCGGATTCTGGCGGGACTGGAGAAAGCCCGCTATGTGCAGCGCGATGATGAGACCGGACGTTTTCGCCTGGGCCTCGGGCTCATTGCCCTTTCGGGGCCCTTGCTGGCACAGCTTGACGTGCGCCGGGTGGCCTATCCGGAACTGGAGCGGCTCACCGAGGCCACGCTCGAGACCAGTGCGCTGGCCGTATGGAACGGATCCGAGGCCGTGGTGGTGGAGCAGATTCCCAGTCCGCACCTGGTCAAACACACGGCTGCCATCGGTACCCGGTACAGCAAGTTTGAAAGTTCTTCGGTGCGCATGTTTCTGGCCGACCTGCCAGAGCCGAAGGCAGCCAGCCTGCTCGAGCAGGGGGTGGTTACACTCAAACCAGGCAGTGACCCGGCTCCGGATTTTGCGGAACAGTTGAACGCCAACCGGGAAGCCGGCTACGCCGTCAATGACGGACTCACCACGCC
Source organism: Arthrobacter sp. P4_F10 (assembly GCF_056401435.1). Classification (NCBI taxonomy): domain Bacteria; kingdom Bacillati; phylum Actinomycetota; class Actinomycetes; order Micrococcales; family Micrococcaceae; genus Arthrobacter; species Arthrobacter sp. P4_F10. The sequence goes on along the minus strand of NZ_JBFUJJ010000001.1, from coordinate 610,432 downwards.
CGAGGAGTTTGGCGTCTCGGCGTTGGTGCGCGATTACAAAGGCGCCGCGGTCGGCTGCATTACGGTTTCAGCACCAAAGTCCCGGGTTCCGGAATCTGTGATCGACGTGCTGGCAGCCAACGTGATGGCCGCCGCCGCCGCCGTCTCGGCCAGGCTGGGCTATCAGGCTCTGGAGCGCCCGGAGGGGGACTCCTAGAGCACCTTCCGGATGGTCTCCTCGAAGCTGGTGACGTGGTGCAGGGCGAGCTCGGCCGCCCTGTCCGCGTCGCCTTCGGCCACCGCCTTGAGCAGCTCCACGTGCTCGTTGACGTGCCCGCTGACCGAGGGGACCTTATCCAGGACCAGGCACCAGATGCGGGTGGCCAGGTTGTCGTAGCGGATCAGTGTGTCTTCCAGGTGCGGGTTGGCAGCGGCCCGGTAGATCAGACGGTGCACTGTCAGGTCGTAGCGCATCAGCTCCCGTGACTCTGCGGGGCTCGGGGYCAGTTCCGCAATGGTCTTGGCGACGTCCAACAGTTCGCGGCGCATGGCGGCGTTGGCCCGCGTTGCCGCCCGGCGCGCCGCCAGCGGTTCCAGCAGTTCCCGGATTTCCGAGACGTCGGCCAGTTCCGTGAAGTCCACGGTGGTGGCAAAGGTACCCCGGCGCGGATAGGAAACCACCAGGTGGTCCACTTCCAGCCGCTTGATCGCCTCGCGCACGGGAGTGCGCCCGAAGCCGAGCTCGGCGGCCAACTGCCCGTCGTTGATGGGTTCGCCCGGGCGGATGTCGAGCATGATCAGCCTGTCGCGCAACTGCCGGTACGCGGCCTCGGCCTGGGACAGGACTTCGTCTTCTGCGGGCGGCAAGACAGTCAGTGCATTCACAGCTCGGCTCCGTTCCTGGTTTCCAAACGGAAGCCCGGTTCCACTTGGCTTCCGGCTATTGACTCCGGTGTGATTCCAATCATAGCATTGACCTCACACTGATATATCAGTCATAACAACAGTGGTATTTCAAAGGAGCAACCGTGGTTGAGCAGTTGAACGAGCGACTTTCCGTAGTCGATCCCGAGGTCGAACAGGCCGTGGCGAGGGAACTGACGCGCCAGCAGTCCACCCTTGAGATGATTGCGTCCGAGAATTTCGCCCCTGCGGGGGTCATGGAGGCGCAGGGTTCGGTGCTCACCAACAAGTACGCCGAGGGCTACCCGGGCAAGCGCTACTACGGCGGCTGCGAGCACGTCGATGTGATCGAACAGCTCGCCATCGACCGGGTCAAGGCCTTGTTCGGCGCCGAGTACGCCAACGTGCAGCCCCATTCGGGCGCCCAGGCCAACGCCGCCGCCATGTTCGCTCTCCTGGAACCGGGCGACACCATCATGGGACTGGCCCTGGCCCACGGCGGCCACCTCACCCACGGGATGAAGATCAACTTCTCCGGCAAGCTCTACAACGTGGTCCCGTACCACGTGAGCGAGCACAACCACCTGGTGGATATGGCCGAGGTGGAGGCCCTGGCCCTCGAGCACCGGCCCAAGATGATCGTGGCCGGATGGTCCGCCTACTCCCGGCAGCTGGACTTCGCCGAGTTCCGGCGCATCGCCGACCTCGTGGGCGCCTACCTCATGGTGGACATGGCGCATTTCGCCGGCCTCGTGGCCGCAGGACTGCATCCGAACCCGGTCCCTTACGCCGATGTCGTCACGACCACCACGCACAAGACCCTCGGCGGCCCGCGCGGCGGGGTGATCCTGGGCAAGGAGGAGTACGCGCGCAAGATCAACAGCGCCGTGTTCCCCGGCCAGCAGGGCGGCCCGCTGGAACACGTGGTCGCGGCCAAGGCAGTGGCCTTCAAGATCGCCGCCTCCCCCGAGTTCAAGGCACGCCAGGAACGCACCCTCGAAGGCGCCAAGATCCTCGCGTCCCGGCTCCTGAAGGACGACGTCGCAGCAGCCGGGATCTCCGTGGTCAACGGCGGCACCGACGTGCACCTGGTCCTGGTGGACCTGCGGAACTCGGAACTGGACGGGCAGCAGGCCGAAGACCGGCTGCACCGGATCGGCATCACCGTCAACCGCAACGCCGTCCCGTTCGACCCCCGCCCGCCCATGGTCTCCTCCGGTCTGCGGATCGGCACCCCGGCCCTGGCCACCCGCGGCTTCGGTGCCGCGGAGTTCACGGAGGTGGCAGACATCATCGCCTCCGCCCTCACCGCACAGGCGCCCGGGAACGAACTCAGCGCTGACACAGCCGCCGAACTGCGCGGACGTGTCAGCGCCCTGGCCGCACAATTCCCCCTCTACCCGCACCTTGGCGCCGGCACAGCGGCAACYGGGCTTGAGGCAGAACTGATTGGAGCAGCACAATGACYACCGAGCACCTGCCGGAGCACCCGGACTTCCTCTGGCRCAACCCGGACCCCAAGMMSTCCTACGACGCGGTSATTGTKGGCGGCGGCGGACACGGGCTGGCGACGGCGTACTACCTGGCCAAGAACCACGGGATGACCAACATCGCCATCCTGGAAAAGGGCTGGCTSGCCGGCGGCAACATGGCCCGGAATACCACCATCATCCGTTCCAACTACCTCTGGGACGAGAGCGCGGCGATCTACGAGCACGCCTTGAAGCTTTGGGAGATCCTGCCGGAAGARCTCGAATACGACTTCCTGTTCAGCCAGCGCGGGGTCATGAACCTGGCCCACACCCTGGGCGACGTCCGCGAGAGCGTCCGCCGCGTCGGCGCCAACAAGCTCAACGGCGTGGACGCCGAGTGGCTGGACCCGCAGCAGGTCAAGGAACTCTGCCCCATCCTGAACATCAACGACAACATCCGCTACCCGGTSATGGGCGCCACCTACCAGCCGCGCGCCGGCATCGCCAAGCACGACCACGTCGCSTGGGCGTTCGCCCGCAAGTGCGACGAGCTGGGCGTGGACATCATCCAGAACTGCGAAGTCACCGGCTTCGTCAAGGACGGCAACCGCGTGGTGGGCGTCAARACCAACCGCGGCACCATCAACACCGAAAAAGTSGGCCTGTGCGCCGCCGGGCACAGCTCGGTCCTGGCAGAAATGGCCGGATTCCGGCTCCCCATCCAGTCCCACCCCCTCCAGGCACTGGTATCCGAGCTCCACGAGCCCGTCCACCCCACCGTGGTCATGTCCAACCACGTCCACGTCTATGTCTCCCAGGCACACAAGGGCGAACTGGTCATGGGCGCCGGCGTGGACTCGTACAACGGCTACGGCCAGCGCGGCTCCTTCCACGTGATCGAGCACCAGATGGCCGCCGCCGTCGAACTCTTCCCGATCTTCGCCAGGGCCCACGTGCTCCGGACGTGGGGCGGAATCGTGGACACCACCCTGGATGCCTCCCCGATCGTGGGCACCACCCCGGTGGAAAACATGTTCGTCAACTGTGGCTGGGGAACCGGCGGATTCAAGGGCACACCGGCGGCCGGCCTGACGTTCGCGCACACGATCGCCACCGGAACACCGCACAAACTCAACCAGCCCTTTGCGCTCGAGCGTTTCGAAACCGGCGCCCTGATCGATGAACACGGCGCCGCCGCCGTGGCCCACTAGAAAGGTACGGACATGCTCCTTATCTCCTGCCCCAACTGCGGTCCCCGCGACGAGACCGAGTTCCACTACGGCGGCCAGGCCCACGTGCCCTACCCCGAAAACCCGGCGGAACTCACCGACCGCGAATGGGCTGAGTACTTGTTCTACCGCGACAACACCAAGGGCGCCTTCGCCGAACGCTGGCTGCACAGCACGGGCTGCCGGCAATGGTTCAACATGCTCCGCGACACGCTCACGTACGACATCCAGGCCATCTACCCGATGGGCCAGCTCCGGCCCGCCACGGGACCCACAGCCCCCACTATCACCAGCCCCGTTTCCCCGGAAGGATCCTCCAAATGAGCGCTCAGCCGCAGCCCGCGCGTCTTAGCACCGGCGGACGCATCGACCGCAGCGTCACTTGGCGCTTCACCGTGGACGGCCGGGAGTACACGGGCCACCCCGGCGACACCCTCGCCTCCGCCCTGCTGGCGAACGGCCGGCTGGAGGCGGGCAACTCCCTCTACGAGGACCGGCCGCGCGGCATCATGTCCGCCGGGGTCGAGGAATCCAACGCCCTGGTCAAGATCGCCGCCCGGTTCCCGGGCCACGTGGCCGAGTCCATGCTCCCCGCCACCACCGTGTCCCTCGTGGACGGCCTCAGCGCCGAATTCCTCAACGGGCTGGGAAAACTGGACCCGGACGAGGACCGCGCCGAGTACGACAAGAAATACGTCCACACCGACGTCCTCGTGATCGGCGGCGGCCCCGCGGGCCTGGCCGCCGCGCGGCAGGCCGTCCGCGCCGGCGCCCGGGTCATCCTCATTGACGACCAGCCCGAGCTCGGCGGCTCGCTGTTGTCCGGATCCACCGATCCGGCCCTCGCGGAGAGCATCGAAGGCCAGCCCGCGCTGGACTGGGTGGCCAACGTTGAAGCCGAACTGATCTCCGCGGCCGACTGCACGGTGCTGAACCGCACCAGCGCCTTCGGCTCCTACGACTCGAACTACGTCATTGCGGCCCAGAACCGGACCGACCACCTCCTGACCCCGGCCGCGCCCGGCGTTTCCCGCCAGCGGATCTGGCACATCCGGGCCGCCCAAGTCGTCCTGGCCCCGGGCGCCCACGAACGCCCGCTGGTCCTCGAAAACAACGACCGCCCCGGCATCATGCTCGCCTCCGCGGTCCGCACCTATCTCAACCGCTACGCCGTCGCCGCGGGTTCCCGGGTGGTCATCAGCACCACGAACGACAGCGCCTACGCCCTGGCCGCCGACCTCCGCGCGGCCGGAATCGGTGTAGAGGCCGTCGTGGACGCCCGGCCGCAGCTGAGCGAAACCGCCGCGGCAGCCGCGGCCGCGGGAACGCGCGTGCTGATCGGCAGCGCCGTCGCCAACACCACCGCTGCTGTGTCCGGCGACGGCCGGCTCCTCGGCGTCACCGTCCGGAGCATCAACGACGCCGGCGAGCTCACCTCGGGCATCGAACACCTCGCCTGCGACCTGCTGGCCGTCTCCGGCGGTTGGTCACCGGTGGTGCACCTGCACTCCCAGCGCCAAGGCAGGCTGCGCTGGGACGAAGACCTCGCCGCCTTCGTCCCCCACAGCGTGGTTCCCAACCAGCAGGTGGCCGGATCCGGACGCGGCAGTTACGCCCTGGACGACTGCGTGGCCGAAGGCATCTCCGCCGGGGCCGCTGCGGTCATCGCCGCGGGCTTCGAGTCCGACGCGGAACCGTCTGCGCCGACGCCGCCGCGCGCCGCCGCCCCCACCCGCCAGCTCTGGCTGGTCCCCGGACAGGAAGGCGGCCCGGAAGACTGGCACCACCACTTCGTCGACTTCCAGCGCGACCAGACCGTGGCCGACGTGCTGCGCTCCACCGGGGCCGGCATGCGCTCCGTGGAACACGTCAAGCGCTACACCTCGATCAGCACCGCCAACGATCAGGGCAAGACGTCCGGCGTGAACGCGATCGGCGTGATCGCAGCAGCCCTCAAGCACGGCGGCGGGGAAACGGTTGGGGTAGGCGAAATCGGGACCACCGCGTACCGCGCGCCCTTCACTCCGGTGGCATTCGCTGCCCTGGCCGGACGCCAGCGCGGCGAACTCTTCGACCCTGCCCGCCTGACCTCCATCCACCCCTGGCATGTCGCCCAGGGCGCCCTGTTCGAAGACGTCGGCCAGTGGAAGCGGCCCTGGTACTACCCGCAGGGCAGCGAGGACATGGACACCGCGGTCCTGCGCGAATGCGCTGCCGTCCGGGAATCCGTGGGCTTCATGGACGCCACCACCCTGGGCAAGATCGAGATCCGGGGCAAGGACGCGGGCGAGTTCCTGAACCGCATCTACACCAACGCCTTCAAGAAGCTGGCACCGGGTTCGGCCCGCTACGGCGTTATGTGCACCCCGGACGGGATGATCTTCGACGACGGCGTCACCTTGCGCCTGGACGAGGACCGGTTCTTCATGACCACCACCACCGGCGGCGCGGCCAAGGTCCTGGACTGGCTGGAGGAATGGCTGCAGACCGAATGGCCGGAACTGGATGTGCACTGCACCTCCGTTACGGAGCAGTGGTCCACCATCGCCGTCGTCGGACCGAAATCCCGGGCCGTCCTCGCCAAAATGGCTCCGGAACTGGCAGCCGACGGCGGCCTCGACGCCGAGGCTTTCCCGTTCATGACATTCCGCGAGACCACCCTGGCTTCCGGCGTCCAGGCCCGGGTCTGCCGGATCTCGTTCTCCGGCGAACTGGCCTACGAAATCAACGTCCCGTCCTGGTACGGGCTGAGCACCTGGGAAGCCGTGGAGGCGGCCGGCGCGGAGTTCAACATCACCCCGTACGGCACCGAAACCATGCACGTGCTGCGTGCGGAGAAGGGGTACCCGATCGTCGGTCAGGACACCGACGGAACGGTCACCCCGCAGGATGCCGGCATGGAATGGGTGGTGTCCAAGGTCAAGGACTTCATCGGCAAACGCTCGTACTCCCGCAAGGACGCCGCCCGCACCGACCGCAGGCACCTGGTCAGCGTCCTCCCTGTGGACGGCACCATCCGGCTCCCCGAAGGCACCCAGCTGGTGGAGCAGGGCATCACCGTCAACCCCGCCTACGGCCCCGTGCCCATGCAGGGATTCGTCACCTCGAGCTACCACAGCGCCGCGCTGGGCAGGTCGTTTGCGCTGGCCCTGATCAAGAACGGGCGCAACCGCATCGGCGAAACCCTCGTGGCGGCCGCCGGTGACCAGCTGGTGGACGTCGTCGTCGCAGAAACCGTACTTTTTGACTCTGAAGGGGCCCGTAAAGATGGCTGACACAGCAGCACTCGAAAATTCCAAGAAGATCCAGACCCTCCGGAAGAGCCCGGCGTCGGGCCTATGGGCAGCTTTTGAAGCGGGCTCCGTTGCGGGCACGGTGGAGCTGCGCGAGGTGCCGTTCCTGACCATGGCCGGGATCCGGGTCGATCCCGACGGCGATGCCGGGGAGCGGCTGGGCAAACGCACGGGAGGCCTTCCCGCCGCTTCCGGGGAGGTCCGCAGCAGCGGTGACACCGCGGCGCTGTGGCTGGGCCCGGCGGAATTCCTGCTGGTGGCACCGGCGGAATCCCATGAAAGCCTGGGCGGTGAGCTCCCCCGGACGCTCACCGACGCACTCGGCGACGCCGAGGGCCAGGTGGTGGACCTCTCCGCCAACCGCACCACGCTCGAACTCTCCGGGCCCCGGGCCCGGGCCGTTCTGGAGAAGGGCTGCGCCCTGGACCTGCACCCCCGCGTCTTCACGGCCGGTACGGCGCTGTCCACGGAAATCGGCGGCATCCCCGCCATCTTGTGGAAGACCGCGGAAGAGACCTACCGAATCTTTCCGCGGGCATCCTTTGCGGAGTTCCTGGGCCGCTGGCTCCTCGATGCCATGCGCGAATTTGCGTCCACCGAGGTCCCCTGATGGCACTTAGCGTCCTGGACCTGTTCTCTGTTGGCATCGGGCCGTCCTCCTCCCACACGGTCGGCCCGATGCGGGCGGCCAAGCTCTTCGCCGACGGGCTCAAGAGTGACGGGACACTGAGCTCGACTACCAGAGTCCAGGCCGAGCTGTTCGGTTCCCTGGGTGCGACCGGACGGGGACATGGTTCGGACAAGGCTGTGGTCCTGGGTCTTCAGGGACAGGACCCCGAGACCGTGGACACGGGCACGGCGGATGACCAGGTGGCGGCTGCGGCCCTGGACGCGGAGCTGCAGCTCGCCGGCCACCACCGGGTGGACTTCAACTGGGACGAAGACGTGGTCCTGCACCGCCGCAAGTCCCTCCCGGCCCACCCCAATGGCATGACCTTCCGGGCACTGGACCACTCCGGCGGCGTCCTCAGCGAACGGAGCTTCTATTCCATTGGGGGCGGCTTCGTTGTTGACGGCGATGCCCAGGGCGCTGACCATGTGGTGGCAGACGACACCCTGCTGCCCCACCCCTTCACCACGGCCAACGAGCTCCTGGAAATTTGCCGCCGCGAAAATATGTCCATCTCCGACGTCATGCTCGCCAACGAACTCGTCTGGCGCAGCGAGGCCGAACTCCGGGAAAAACTCCTGGCACTGTGGGCGGTCATGCGCCAATGCGTGGACAACGGCTGCGCTGCCGAGGGCATCCTGCCCGGCGGGCTGAACGTCAAACGCCGCGCCCCGTCCCTGTTCCGGACGCTGGCAGCATCCGCCGTCAGCGCCGAGGCGGATGCCCGGAACCCTTCGCTCGTCCACGTGCCCGCTGACCCGCTGCTCGCCATGGAATGGGTGAACTTGTTCGCCCTGGCCGTCAACGAGGAAAATGCCGCGGGGGGCCGGATCGTCACGGCCCCCACCAACGGCGCCGCCGGAATAGTCCCCGCCGTGCTGCACTATTACGTCAAGTTTGTCCCGGGCGCCGACGACGACGGCGTCGTCCGCTTCCTGCTGGCAGCGGCCGCCGTCGGGATCCTGTTCAAGATCAATGCCTCCATCTCCGGGGCAGAGGTCGGCTGCCAGGGCGAAGTCGGATCGGCCTGTTCCATGGCGGCGGCTGGACTCTGCGAAGTGCTGGGCGGGACCCCGGAACAGGTGGAAAACGCCGCCGAAGTCGGGATTGAACACAACCTCGGCCTGACCTGCGACCCCGTGGGCGGGCTGGTGCAGATCCCCTGCATCGAACGCAACGCCATCGCCAGCGTCAAAGCCATCAACGCCGCCCGTCTGTGCCTCCACGGCGACGGCAGCCACAAAGTCTCGCTGGATAAAGCCATCAAGACCATGCGCGAAACAGGAGCAGACATGAAAACCAAGTACAAGGAAACCTCCCGCGGGGGCCTCGCCGTGAACGTCGTGGAGTGCTGACCATGACCACCGACCAGACACCCGACACCGTGGAGCACGTCCTGACCCTGGACTGCCCGGAAACGCGAGGAATCGTCTACGCCGTGTCCGGCTTCCTGCTGGACCAGGGCTGCGACATCCTGGAAAGCAAACAGTTCGACTCACAGCTGGACGGCCACTTCTTCATGCGGCTCCAGTTCGCGTCGGCCGGAGACCAAACCACGCTGGATGTGCTCAGGGAGGCGTTTGTGCCGGTCGCCGAAAAATTCGGCATGCGCTGGGAGCTGCGGCGGTCCGGGACCAAACGGCGGGTCCTGATCATGGTCTCGAAATTCGAGCACTGCCTCAACGATCTGCTGTACCGGGCACGCACCGGTGAACTGCCCATCGAGATCGTCGGCGTCGTCTCCAACCACCCCGATCACCGTCGGACCGTCGAATGGCACGGCATCCCCTTCTTCCACGTGCCCGTCACCCCGGACACCAAGCCCGCGGCCGAAGAGCGGCTCCTGGAACTGATCGACCGGATGGACGTGGAACTGGTGGTCCTGGCCCGATACATGCAGGTCCTCTCCGACAACCTCACCCGGCAGCTGGACGGCCGCGCCATCAACATCCACCACTCCTTCCTGCCCAGCTTCAAGGGTGCAAAGCCCTACCACCAGGCGCACGCCCGGGGCGTGAAGACGGTTGGCGCCACCGCCCACTATGTCAACGCGGAGCTGGACGAAGGGCCCATCATCTCCCAGCAAGTGGTGGACGTGGACCACACCTTCGGCCCGGACGATCTCGTGGCCGCCGGACGCGATACGGAATGCAAGGCACTCTCAAACGCCGTCCGCTGGCACTGCGAGGGACGCGTCATCCTCCAGGGCAACAGGACAGTAGTGCTGCGTTAGCCGTAACTCCTGTGGAGGTCCGGAGTTTCCCCACCTTTGCCGCCACTTGGCCGGGACCCGCCAGCGTGTTGGGCGGGCACGCCGTCGGAACCGAAGCAAAGGTGGGGAATCCGGGAACAGCCATCGTCGGCGCCGTACGGCTAGTCTTCAACTAGCTGTACCTGTCCCAAACGCCCGGCCACACAGAAACCAGGCACCATGATCCTTACCCCCGAGGACCGCGACGCCCCTGCCGCTCCCGCCTACTTCCTGCGGGGCGCCCTCCTGAGCGATGGTGCCGTTACCCCGGACTCCGTGGTGGCGGTGACCGACGGCCGGATCGCCTACGCGGGACCCAGCGGCGGCTTTGACGCCGGGCAGTTCCCTGGGGCCGAGGAGCTCCCGGTGCCGCAGGGCAGCTCGCTGCTTCCCGGGCTTGTTGACCTCCACTGCCATGGCGCCGCGGGCGGCGGATTCCCAACCGGAGATGACCGGGCCTGCCGGGAGGCGGTGGACTTCCTGCACCGCCACGGGACCACCACCCTGCTGGCCAGCCTGGTCACGGCCCCGGGCGATGAGCTGGTGCGGTCGCTCGGCGTACTCAAGGTCCTGGCGGCCGAGGGACTGATCGCAGGCGTCCATTCCGAGGGGCCCTTCCTCTCCTCCGCCCGCTGCGGCGCGCAGAACCCCCGCTGGCTCCGGGACCCCGATCCTGAACTGCTCCGGCACCTGCTGGCGGCCGCCGGCGGAGCCCTGCAGACCATGACTTACGCCCCCGAACTGCCCGGCGCCAGTGAACTGCTCCGGATTCTCACGGACCACGGAGTCACCCCCTCGCTGGGCCATACTGATGCCGATGCCCACGTAGCGGCCGCCTCGCTGGCGGAAGCCGCTGACCTCATCGGCAGGGCAGCGGCGGGCGGGGTCTTCGGACCGCACGCCCGGCCCACCGTGACCCATCTGTTCAACGGCATGCCTCCCCTGCACCACCGCAGTCCCGGACCCGTTGCCGCGTGCCTGCGTTTGGCGGCGGCCGGCACGGTTGTGGTCGAGCTAGTCGGCGACGGCGTCCACCTCGACCCGGAGACGGTCCGGATGGTGTTTGACCTGGTCGGAGCCGAGGGCATTGCGCTGGTGACAGACTCCATGGCGGCAACCGGGCTGCCCGACGGCGAGTACGAACTCGGCAGCTCGGATGTTGTGGTGCACGACGGCGTGGCCACCTTGCGGAGTAACGGCGCCCTTGCCGGGGGCACGGCGACCCTGCTGGAGGTTGTCCGCGCCACGATCGCGGCGGGCGTGAGTCCTGCCGACGCCGTCATGGCGGCGACCCTGGTCCCGGCCCGTGTCCTGGGTCTGGAAACCGAGATCGGCGGGCTCCGGGCCGGAATGCGCGCTGACGTTATCGCCGTTGACCCGGGCTTCGAACTCGTGACCGTCCTTCGCGGCGGACGGATCCTGCCGGAATGCCGGCGCGTCGCGCAATAGCACCCTAATCCGGCGGCGCTGCGGAAGTTTCGAGCCGTCCGGCTTGTTGTTGTGATTGTGGGTAAAAAAATCTCCGGAAAGGAGCCCGCCATGATCCGCATCGCTATCGTGCTCGGGAGCACCCGGCCCGGACGCCTCGGAAAGGCCGTCGCCGACTGGGTAAGTGCCCGGGCATCAGAACGCGGCGATGCCACCTTTGACGTCCTCGACGTCGCCGACTTCCGGCTCCCGCTTCTCGACGAGCCGCTGCCGCCCTCCTTCGGCCGGTACAGCCAGCCCTACACCAAGGCCTGGTCCGAGGCTGTCGACGGTTTCGACGGCTACATCTTCGTCACCGGCGAGTACAACCACTCGATCCCCGGGGCGCTGAAAAACGCGCTGGACTACCTGTACAAGGAGTGGAACAACAAGGCTGCCGGGTTCGTCAGCTACGGAAGCAGCGGCGGCATCCGCGCCGTCGAACACCTCCGGGGTGTGGCGGCAGAACTGCAGATGGCAGACGTCCGGGCCCAGGTTGCGCTGCCATTGGCCACGGAGTTCGCGAATTACCGCACCTTCATCCCGACGGCGGCCGCCGAGGCGAGTCTGCAGACCTTGTTTGACCAGGTGATCGCCTGGGCCGGCGCGCTGAAGATCCTCCGCCCGGGCCACGCCCGAGGGAAAGAAGACGCCAGCGCCGCCTAGCGGCTGTGCTGACTATCTGCTGCGCAGGCGCGCGGCCTGGCGGGACGGCTGGTCGGGTGTCCCCAACTTGATGGCGCTGTACGCCTAGGAGACTGCTGAACTAATCGGCGGTTGTGGGGCGCGTCGGCTGGACTCGTGGGCCTGGTGGTTAAGACTGGTCTTATGCAGGGACGCGAGGACGCGCAACGCGGGTATTTGGATGTGGAGGCGCTGGCCGGAGAGTTGTTGGCTCCGGGCAGCGTCTTCGCTTTTCTGGCCAAACATCGGGGGCGCCTGTTTCCGGATTCAATGATGGAGGACCTCTTCCCGTCGCGGCGGGGCCGGCCTTCAGTCCCGGCGCCGGTCATCGGCTCGGTGCTGGTGCTGCAGGCATTGCAGGGCCTCTCTGACCGGGAAACCGCCGAGGCTTTGACCTTCGATCTGCGCTGGAAAGCCGCGTGCGGATACGGGCTGACCGATACCGCGTTCCACCCGAGCACGCTGACGTACTGGCGACGGCGTCTGGCCGGATCTGGAAACCCGCACCGGATCATGGAGGCCATCGCCGAAGTCGTCGCGGAAGCCGGAATCCTGAAGGGCAAGCGCCGCAGAGCTGTGGATTCAACAGTCCTGGACGACGCGGTCGCGAGGCAGGACACCATCACGCAACTGATCGCCGGGATCCGCCGCTTCGGCCGTGATGTCCCTGCCGGACTCGGCCTACGGTTCCGGGGAAATGCTCGCCGCTCTCGCCCGCACCGCACATATCCCGGTGATCAAACCATGGCCGCTGCGCCCAGCCGTCGAAGGCGGATTCACCCTCGATGACTTCACCGTCGATGAAGCAGCCGGCACCGCGACCTGCCCGAACGGCATCACCAGGAACATCACCGTCAAACGACGGGTCACGTTCGGCGCCGCCTGCACCGGCTGCCCCCTCCGGGACCGTTGCACCACCTCACCACGGGGACGCAAGATCGAACTCCACGAACACGACGCGTTACTGCGCGAACACCGCCAACGCGCCACGGACCTCGCATTCCAGGACAACTACCGCACGCACCGGCCCATGGTCGAGCGGTCCATCGCCTGGCTCACCCGCGGGAACCGCCGCGTTCCCCACCGCGGCATCACACGGAACAACGCCTGGCTGCAGCTACGGATCGCGGGACTAAACCTGCGACGCCTGCTCACGCTCGGATTGACCGTGAAGAAGGGATCCTGGGCGCTGGGATAACCCACCGCCCGGACCCCGGCCAGCCAATCCCACCACTGGATGACGCCCCACATCTGGGTGCAGAATGAACCCAGCGGGCGGAACGACCCCGTTGTCGCACCTAGAGTGCTGACCAGTACACGCCGCTTGACGGCCATTGGTGGCGTTCCGCCCGCCCCACAACCACGTTGTTCAGCAGTCTCCTAGGCCGGGGTCCCCGTCCTGCGCCGCCGACGACGGACGGGAGGCGCGTCCCCGCCATGTGGTGCCCCGGCATAGGGACTGGGCAGGGGCTCTTTCTGGACCTGAACGGAATCGGGCACCAGGACATGGACCGTGGCGCCGGCGGCTTCCCGTGTAGCTCCGCCCGCGACGCTCCGAAGATAGTCGAGGGCTCCCTCCTCGCTGAGTCCGTACTCCCGCACCAGCGTCCGCAACGCCAGGCCGGCCAGGGCCCGGGAGAGCTGGGCCGAGGACAGATCCGCGCTGCTCCCGGACCTCAGCGCCAACTGCTCAACCAAACGCAGTGCACGGGACAGGTGGCGGGCCAGGCGAGCCGCGGCGGTGATATCTGCGCTGGTGAAGACATGCGGCCACGGCGCGTACAAGTTCACAGCGGCCTGGAATACCGATTGTGGGACCAGCGGAACGGATATGAGGGACCGGGCTCCGAAGGCTGCGGCGGCGCTGGCGTACCCGGGCCAGCGGCGCTCCAGGGAGGTGTCGCCCACGAACACAAATTCACCGCTGCGAACCGCTGTGCGAGCCGGCCCGTCGTCGAAGGATCGCTGCGCCTCATCTGCGGCCCGCGCCGGTTCGCTGCCGGCAGTAAGGGTGAGGGCTTCCGCGGACCCGAGCAGGGTGATTGCCCAGCTGATCCCGCGGCCGGGACCACCGATGTCGTCGACAAACTCACTCACGGCTTCGCTGAGGAAGGCACCGACATCCGGGTCGTTGAAGTGCAACTCCCAGAAGGAGGCATGACGATCCTGCCGGCCGTCTCTTGCAGTTCCTTGGGTCATGTTCCACGCTCGAGATCAAAGCACGCAGCTCACTGCTGAACCGATGAAAACAGCATACGTCCGGGCGGACACCGCCGCGCCATCCATCTGTCAGAGCCGACGATCCCGCCGCCTGTCGCTTGATCCTCGGCTGTTCCGGTGGGCTGTTCCGGTGATTGCAGAGCCCCATCAGCCCCGCGGCGGCCCAGGGAAGTTTTCAACGTCCTTCCCTGGACCGCCCGCCCCGGCTTCAACACCAGTCGCGGAGGACCCGTCCGCCGTGGCACAACCATTTATACCCGCGTTCACCCGGTCCCAAAAGAGCCATTTGGCCCCTGCCGGCCGGCCATGCATTTCCACCCAATTCACCCCCGGCGGATGAGGTCCGCGCCCGCGTCCCGGCGGAGGATGAATACGGCCCCCGATGCTCGGAGCCAACACCCCAGCTGGAAGAGGATCTTCCGATGTCGAAACCCCGCGCTATTCTCTTGGGATTCATCGCACTTGGGACCACCATCGCCCTGCTCACCGGATGCAGCCCAACCAGCCCGCCGGCGGCCACTCCCAGTCCGGCCGTGACCGTCTCAAGCCCCCCGGCAAGCACGTCGCAGGTCTGCGCGGCCATCGATGCCCATGCCGCAGCTCTGGCAGAGTTCAAGTCCACGCTCAAGCCTGATGCCACGATCGAGCAGGTCCGCGCGGCCCAAGATCAAGTCACGAAGACCTATGACGATCTCGTCAAGGCGAGCGAGAACCTCGCCCAGCAGCGGGCGGATGCCGTCAAGGCCGCCGAGGCCAAGTTCAATGCCGCCGTCGCGGCGGTCCCCGACGACGCCACGTTGACCCAGGCAGCTGATTCCCTCCGCGACGAGGCCTCCAACGTCGAGGCCGCGATCCGTGACCTCAGGGCTGAGGTCAATTGCTAGCTGGCAATGCCTGTGACGAAGTTCGTGTTTCAGTCGCCGGTGCGACGACCTCACAAAGGCCGGGCTGAAGGGATTGCGCCCGGTGCAGTACCGTACGCAGTCCCTTCAGCTCCGACTCCTTGGCGAGCAGGTCAGGCGGTGGGCTGGGTCACTTGTTTTCCGGGAGGAACATTGCCTTTTCCAGCGGTGTCACGGTGAGTGATTTGAGCTGGGCAATCCCGCCTTCTGCGAAGAGGGCCATCTTGTCGGCTCCGGCGTTGGGGAACACTTGGTCGGTGATGGTCCGCAGACCGTTCTGGGCGAACACTTCCACCGATGAGCGGTCGAGGTAGATCCGCATGGTGATGTTGCCGTCCTTGTCCAGGGTGACGGGGGCGTCCTCGACGGAAGCGAATGCCGGGTGGAACGCGGTGTTGCCGGAGTTGGTGCGGTCAACGAACATCTTTCCGGTCGTGGCGTCGTAGCCGATAACGGTGGAAGTGTTTGCGTCGCCCAGTACGGTGATGCCGGATTTTTTCGCCGTGCCGGGTGCGAAGGTGATGTCCACCCGCTGGACCTGGCCCGATGCGGAAGCCGGGAGCTGGTGTGTCCCGGCGGGAATCGGTCCGCCCTTCTTATCCTGATAGGAGACTCTCCCGCCCAGTTGTTCCACTTGCTTGACAGCGCTTTGGGTGAGGCGGGGGCCGTCAGGAGTCGTGGTCAGGTTGACCTTGCGGGGAAGTGCCATGGCGCTGCGCCAGGGGCTGGTGGGGATGTCGTTGGCGTAGTCCCAGTTGTTCATCCAGCCGAGCATGACCCGCTTGCTATCGGGCATGTTGGCGAAGGACACGGAGGCGTAGTAGTCGCGTCCGTAGTCCAGCCAGTCATAGGTCTCCAGGGCCGACTGTGCCGGTTTCGAGGAGAGCATGAACTCGTCCGCGAGAATGTGGCCCCAACCGAATCGGTTATTGTCGACCACTTTGATATGTGCTTGTTGGCCAACGAATTCTTTGACATTCCATGATGCCCAGTCGAGCTTTTCACTGTCGTTTCCGGTGGCCGTGCGGACAACTTGTCCGTTGACCACGAGGTTTACCGATTCCTCGTCAGACCGGGGAACGGCCGGGCCGTCAGTCAGCATGACGTGGTCAAGGGTCAGGTGTCCCCACCCGCCGGTGGCCTGGTCAACTACACGCAACTGTGCATTCTGTCCCGCGAACTCGGAGACGTCCCAGCCTTTCCAGTTCAGGATTCCGGAATTGTCTCCTGCGAGGGAGCGGACCACCTTGCCGTTGACGAGCAACTGGGCGGCCAGGATCTGTCCGGAGTCCGCGGAGCGGTTGCCGCCGCCGACCAGCATGCTCATGAAATTCTTGGTGATGGGGAATTCCGGTGATGTCAGGGTGCCCTGTCGGTCATCGCCCGGCGTGTTGCCGGTTTCGAAGGTGTTAATCCGTTTGGCCCCGAGGTAGAAGTCCCCGCCGCTGGTGGAGGGCTGGAAGTTGGGGGTGAGGTCGCCGGTCCCGGTCCAGCCGGTGTCGGCCAGCGATGTCCCGGCGGGAACCTCGAAGCCGTCAAACTTGAGCTCTCCTGCGGGCGGGGTGTTGTCCAGTTTGTCGGAGACGCGGGGGTGCTTGCCGCCGCCCACGAGGAAGTTCAGGTAGTCGTCGGTCACGGTGAAGTTAGGTGACTGCATGGACCCGAGCGGCCAGTCGCCGTCGTTGAACGAATTGATCAGGCCACTGCCGTCAAAGCCGGTCACGGGGCTCTGGCCGGGAAGGGCTCCGTTTGCCGGAGTGCTGCCGAATGGGCCGTTCTTCCAGTTTCCTGGCTCGTTGTTGACGGTCCAGCCGTTGTAAGTTCCGTCGTTGAATCCGGCCAGGACCGTGCCGGGAGGGGGCGTGGCCACGGGTTTGGTGGTTTCGGAGGTGAAGGTGGTGCCGTCGAAGTTCCCCACGAAGTACTGGCCGGCGGAGCCGCCGGCCACGCCGCCGGGATTGATGTTGACCACCATGACCCACTTGACGTTCTTCGGGTCGCCGTCCACGGCGAGGGGAAACAGGTCGGGGCACTCCCACTGCCCGCCGGTGGCATTGGCTGGTCCGAATTCACTCAGTGGGGACCAGTCCTTGAGGTTGGCGGACTTGTAGAGGACGACCTTGTGGTCCGTGGCTTCGACCGCGGTCATGAGCCAGTAGCCTCCGCCGCCGGGCGTGTCGTACCAGGACACCTTCGGGTCACGGAAGTTGGCGGAGTTCCGGTTCAGCACAGGATTGCCGGAGTACTTGGTCCAGGTCTGGCCATCATCGAGGCTGTAAGCCAGTGACTGCGCCTGCAGGCCGCGGTGCGGCGAGGCGTCCTTGTAGGCGCTGGTGTAGATGGCCACGAGCGGAGGGTTCTCTTTCGTACCGAAACCGCTCGTGTTGTCCTTGTCGACAACGACACTGCCCGAGAAGACGTCTTCTTGGGCATCGGTGGAGATCGCCAGCGGCTGCTCCTTCCAGTGGACAAGGTCCTTCGACGTGGCGTGGCCCCAGGACATGTTCCCCCAGGTGTTACCGGAGGGGTTGTGCTGGTAGTACATGTGGTAGACGCCCTTGTAGAAGACGAGCCCGTTGGGGTCGTTCATCCAGTTTTTTGCGGGCGTGTAGTGAATGGCCGGCCGGTAAGGTTCGTCCCCGGGGCCTGTCGCGGCCGATGCCGGCAGGGAACCTGCGAGTGCCGCGGCCAGCGTCAGTCCCGCGAGTGTCAGTGCAGAAACGGCGTGCGTCCTGCGGGTGTTCGTGTTCTTCATTCGCTTGATTCGCCCTTCGTTGCGCGCGTCGTCGATAGACAACGTTGTCAGCTCGAAGGACACTAAGTGATGTCCATCAGACAAGTCAACGGTTTTGGCGGCTCAGGCATGAGGCCGGCCGCGCGCGGCTGAGCCGGGCGAAGCGATGGGCGGGCAGCAGAAAATTCCCTCCCAGCGGTAGGGCTGGAAGGGTTATTTCCGGTAGGCGGCTCCGTTCAGCCCTCTCCGTGGGTCCTGGACGCAGCAGCTCCCGCCGACCGCGGATCGGCTGGATTTGGCTGAGGGCTATTCCAGCGGCAGGAGCCAGGTCAGCTCCGAGGCGTCGCCTTCGATGTGGCGGGCCAGTTCCTCGTTGAATCTGGCGCCGTAATCGGCGCCGATGTGTTCTTCGAACGCGGCTTCGTCGCGGTAGACCTCGAAGACAAAGTACTCCCGGGGGTTGTCTTCCCGGGTGCAGGGGAGGAACAGCTCGTTGCCCGGTTCACGACGGACATGCCGGGTCAGTTCGAGCATCATTTCAGCAACGCGGGCTTCGCTGCCGGGCTTGACGGTGAACTCGGCGTAGAGGGTTTTGGTCATCATGATCCCATTCAGGTTTTTGTGTTTGGCAGATTGTTCAGGAAGGTCCCCCGGCGTCAGGCCGGAGGGCGGAGTTCCCCGGAGCCTCTTTGTACCAGCTCAGACGGGACAACATAGGTATGCGGGGGCTGCTGGTCGCCATCGATCCTGGCCAGGAGCCGCTCTGCTGCCAGCTTCCCGATTCGCTCGGGGTGCTGGGCGATAACTGTCACGCCGGGATCCATCAAGTCGGCAAGCGTGAAGTCATCGAACCCTATCAAGGCCACGCGTTTGCTCAGCCCTAGCTCCCTCAGAGCGCGCATGGCACCGAAAGTGATGAGGTTCTGGCTGGAGAAGATCGCCGTCGGTGGTTCCGCAGCAGTGAGAAGCTCCAACGCGGCCAACCTGGCCGATTCCTCATCGTGCAGGTTTTCACGGACGGGAATCGTGGAGGTGGGAATTCCCTGCCGGCCAATCTCCTCAATGAACCCCCGCCGGCGTTCCCGGGCGGTCTGGATGTCCGTGCGGTCACCCAGATAGGCAAGCCTGGTGTGGCCGCGGCTCATCAGGTGAGCAGCCGCCCTCGCGGAGCCTGCGGCGTTGTCGGTCACGACGGCATCTGCTTCCACTCCTACCGGTTCACGGTCGATGAAGACCAAAGGCAGGTCACGGGAATGCTCCGGGATCACATACGCCTGGCTCCTGGCGATGGGCGTGAGGATGAGCCCGTCGACACGCCGCCCAAGAAATGCCGCCACGATGTCCTGCTCCCGCTGGGGGTCATCATCCAGGCTCGCCGCAAAGACCGCGATTCCCCTGGCCCCAAGAGCATCTTCTATTGCCCGGTTGATCTCGCCGCTGAACGGGTTGGAAACACTCGGCAGCAACAGCCCGACCGAGAGCGTCCTTCTGCCCGCGCGGCGCAGGCTGCCGGCCGCCATGTCCAGGTGGTAGTTGAGTTGTCGTGAAGCGCTGAGCACCTTTTCCCGGGTGGCGTCCGACACGCCAGGTTCGTCGTTGATCACCCGGGACACGGTCTTAATTCCGACGCCGGCAAGGGCAGCCACGTGGCGCATTGTCGGACGACTGGCGGAAAGGGCCGGCTGGCTACGATCGGACATCGTTGTCAAATAAATCGCTCCTTCTAAGTTGCATCTATTGACTCTCCAGTGTGATGCTGATTACATCGTACATGACATCGTTGTCGAGGCCAGTGAGGGCCTCAAACACCAGGAGATTCAATGTTGAGTTCCAAAGCACCCCGTTCAACGGCCACCCGCCTGTTCGCTGCGGGAGCAGTGCTGACCCTGGGAGCGCTCAGTCTTTCAGCCTGTGGTGGAAGTTCCCCGTCCGCCTCATCAACGGGAAGCGCGTCAGGGGACAAGGTCGGCGTCTCGCTGATCGTTAAGACCACGACCAACCCGTTCTTCGTCTCCATGCAGGACGGGGCAAAGAAGGCGGCCGAGGCCGGCGGCGTGGACCTGAAGCTCGCAGCCGGCAAGGCTGACGGCGACGAGGACACCCAGATCCAGGCCATCGAGAACGCCATCTCCAAGGGCGACAAGGGCATCCTGATCACCCCCAACGGTCCGTCCGTAGTGGACGCCCTGAAGAAGGCCAAGGACGCCGGGCTCTTCGTCATCGCCCTGGACACCCCGCCGGACCCGGCCGACGCCGCCGACATCACGTTCGCCACGGACAACTTTGCCGCCGGCGAGCTGATCGGCAAATGGACCGCAGCCCAGCTGGATGGGAAAAAAGCGACCATTGCCCTCGTCGATCTCTTTGACGACAAGGTTGTCTCGGTTGATTACAACAGGGACCAGGGCTTCCTGACCGGCCTCGGTATCGACACCGCGGACAAGAAGAAGAACGGCGACGAAGCCAAGACCGGCAAATACACCGGCGGCAAGGGCGGCGACTACGAGATCGTCGGCAGCCAGGCCTCCCAGGGCGCCGAGGACGGCGGACGCACCGCCATGGAAACCCTCCTCGCCAAGAACCCGAACATCAACGTCGTCTACACCATCAACGAACCTGCCGCGGCGGGTGCTTTCGAGGCCCTGAAGGCCGCCGGCAAGGAAAAGGACGTCCTGGTGGTTTCGGTGGACGGCGGCTGCACCGGCGTGAACAATGTCAAGGCCGGCGTCATCGGCGCCACGGCGCAGCAGTACCCGGTCAAGATGGCCGAACTGGGTGTGAAGGCCATCGTTGACCTCGCCAAGACCGGCCAGAAGCCGGCCAACTCACCGGGGCTGGACTTCTACAACACAGGTGTCGAGCTCGTCACAGACAAGCCGGCCGACGGCGTCAAGAGCATCACCACCACCGAGGCCTCCGACATCTGCTGGGGAAAGTAATCCACCCAGCTTCACTGCGGGGCGGGGAGTCCGGAGCCCGCTACTCGGCCTCCCCGCCCCGCATCTACCGAGCTAGGGCCGCCCTAGCAACCATCACGGAAGATCAGGACCAATCGTGACCCAGCAACAGACCGCCGGCCCGCCCAGCGCCGGGCATGCCGACCTGGCGGAGGAATTCCTTGACCGCCAGACACCGCTCAGCCGGATACGCAATATCCTTCACCGCTACCCCGCCGTCAGCCCCGCTCTCGTACTTCTCATCGCGGTGGTGGTGTTCGGCCTCCTCAATGACAGGTTCCTGCGGGTTGAAAACCTCTCCCTGATAACCCAGCAGGTCTCCGTCGTCGGCACCCTGGCCATCGCCCAGACCCTCATCATCCTCACCGCCGGCATCGACCTCTCCGTCGGTGCCGTCATGATCCTCTCCTCCATGGTCATGGCCCAGCTTGCCGTCAACAACGGACTGCCCGCACCTATTGCCCTGCTCGCAGGCCTCGTCGTCGGACTCGCCGCCGGAGCACTCAACGGATTCCTGGTCACCCGGTTCCGGCTCCCGCCGTTCATCGTCACCCTCGGCACGCTGAACATCTTCATCGCCCTGACACTGCTCTATTCCAACGGAGCGACAGTGCGCGGCTCGGCCATGCCGCCTCTGCTGACCTGGACCGGCACCACATTCCCGCTCGGCCCTGTGCGGATCTCCACCGGCGTCGTCATGATGCTCCTGCTCTACATCGCTGTTGCCTTCATCCTGGGCAAGACGGCCTGGGGCCGGCACGTCTACGCCGTGGGCGATGACAAGGAAGCCGCCCGCCTGGCCGGCATCCCCGTCA
Source organism: Arthrobacter sp. P4_F10 (assembly GCF_056401435.1). Taxonomy (NCBI): domain Bacteria; kingdom Bacillati; phylum Actinomycetota; class Actinomycetes; order Micrococcales; family Micrococcaceae; genus Arthrobacter; species Arthrobacter sp. P4_F10. The sequence goes on along the minus strand of NZ_JBFUJJ010000001.1, from coordinate 588,856 downwards.
GCCGGGTGCTCATGAGCGTCTACCTCGCTGCCGGCGCTGTCCTGGCCGCCGGCGCCTGGATCCAGATCGGGCGGACCAACGCCGCCAGCCCCAACGCCGGCGTAGACCTGAACCTGGACTCCATCACGGCCGTCGTCATCGGCGGAACCAGCCTCTTCGGCGGCCGCGGATCCATCTGGGGATCACTCCTCGGGGCCCTGATCGTAGGCGTCTTCCGCAACGGTCTCTCCCTTGCCGGGCTCGACGTTTTGTACCAGACACTCGCAGTGGGCGTCCTGATCATCCTCGCTGTGTCCATCGACCAGTGGATCCGAAAGGTCAAGTCATGACCATGACAGAATTTACAGCGCCGCACGTCACCACCCGCGAACCCATCCTGCAGGCCCGAAATCTCGTCAAGACCTTCGGCCGCGTCGTGGGCCTCGACGGAGTCAGTCTCGACCTCTACCCGGGCGAAGTCCTCGCGATCATCGGCGACAACGGCGCAGGCAAATCAACCCTGATCAAATGCCTCACCGGCGCCGAAGTCCCGGACACAGGAGAACTCTTCGTCTCAGGACAGCCGGTGCACTTCAAACGCCCTCAGGACGCCCGTGTCCACGGCATCGAAACCGTGTACCAGAACCTCGCCGTCTCACCGGCCCTGGACGTCGCCTCCAACCTATTCCTCGGCCGGGAGGAACGGCGTGCAGGACTCCTCGGGAGCGTGTTCCGGATGCTCGACACCAAAGGTATGCGCCGGAAGGCCAAGGAAGAGCTGACCCGGCTGGGCATCTCCACCCTGCAGGACGTCACAGTGCCGGTGGAGAACCTCTCGGGCGGCCAGCGCCAGGCTGTCGCCGTGGCCCGCGCCGCGGCGTTCGGTTCAAAGGTCGTCGTGTTGGACGAGCCGACGGCGGCACTCGGCGTCCGGGAATCAAACCAGGTCCTGCAGCTGGTCCGGGACCTCCGGGACCGCGGACTGCCAGTCATCCTGATCAGCCACAACATGCCCCACGTATTTGACGTGGCGGACAGGATCCACATCCAACGCCTCGGTAAGTGCGCTGCCACCATCACCCCGCAGTCACACACCATGACCGACGCGGTCGCGATCATGACCGGTGCAGCCACCGCCTGATCACCTGCCGCCCCTATTTTCAGTCCGCGGACCCGGCTGCCGGTCCGCGGACTGAAGCGGCTCTGAACAAGCCCCGCCATCAGCTTCCTACGAGAGACACACCATGGATTACCTCAAAACAGCCCGGCCCGGCGCTCACCATTCCCTCGACGTCATGGTCGTAGGCGAAGCGCTGATCGACGTGGTCACCACGTCGCACGACAAAGTGGAACACCCCGGCGGTTCACCGGCCAACGTCGCCTACGGACTCGGCCGCCTCGGCGTAACAACAGGTCTGCTCACGGCCATTGCCCCGGACGCGCGGGGAGACTCTATCGAAAAGCATCTCAGCAGCGCAGGCGTCATACTTCTGCCCGGATCAAAATCCCTCACCCGGACAGCATCGGCAACAGCAACCCTTGAACCGGACGGCTCGGCCAAGTACGACTTCGACATCATCTGGGACCTTGCCCCAGCAGTCCCCGCCTGCGTCCCCAAAATACTGCACACCGGTTCCATCGCCACTTTCCTCAAACCCGGCGCCGGCGCCGTGAGGTCACTGCTCGAACAGGCACACAGACACTGCATGATCACCTACGATCCCAACATCAGGCCAGCCCTGCTCGGCAGCCATGCAGAAGCGAAGGCCACCTTCGAAGAGCTCGTGCCACTAACCGACGTCGTCAAACTCAGCGACGAAGACGCCCAATGGCTGTACCCGCAAAACAGCCTGGACGAAACCGCAGCCCACATCCTCGGTTTGGGCACCGGGCTTACCGTCATCACCAAGGGCGCCGAAGGCTCACAATTCACCACAACCGCCGCTAACATCAGCATTCCTGCGGTGAAGTCAAAAGTTGCCGACACCATCGGCGCCGGGGACTCCTACATGTCCGCCCTGATCCTGGGCTTTCTCACCCGAGGAACCGAAGGCTTCGCCCCAGCTGTCTTGGAGCAGCTTGGACACACCGCAGCTGCAGCCGCGGCCATTACCGTACAGCGCCCGGGAGCGAACCCCCCGACCCTGGAAGAACTCGACATCGCCGTCGAAGCCCATCCCCTAGCCCAATACGCCGACTCCCGAAGCACGTCGTCAAAATGACCGGTTGCCATATGCGTGGAATCAACCCGAATCAGATCGGCCAGTTCCGCACGGGTCAGTACTTCCCCAAAGGAACCGACTTGTCCGTCTACGGCCCCGAAGACCTTGAACACGTGGCCCAGGAACTCAACGCCCGACCACGCAAAACGCTCGGCTGGGATACCCCGGCCGAGCGCGTGCGTGATCTACTAATGACCGCCTAGCCACCAGCAGTGTTGCAACGACCGCTAGAAACCGCCGACCTCCCGCCGTCGTCCGTTTGCGTTTTATCAGGCGGCGTCGTGGGCGAGGTTGCTGGAGAGCTCGCGGTGGGCGCCGGCCTGGTCCTGGAGCGCCTTGGCCCGGGTCTCGAATACGCCGACGGCGTCTGCGCCGGCGGCAAAGCGCAGCGGCGGCTCGTCCAGTTCGGCGAGCTGRATCAGGGCGTCGGCGAGCTTGGCGGGATCCCCGCCCTGCTGTCCGTCCAGGCTTTGCCAGGCGGCGACGGTCTGGCGGGTGCGCTCGGCGTAGTCGTTGATGGTGGATTCGGCGTAGCTCGTGGATTCCGGTGTGAGCAGTTCGGTGCGGAAGAACCCCGGCTCCACGAGCATGGTGCGGATCCCGAACGGGGCGACTTCGGGGGCCAGGGACTCGGCCCAGCCCTCGACGCCGAACTTTGATGCGGCGTAGGCAGACAGGAACTCCCCGCCTGCGATCCCCGCGGTCGAAGAGATTGTGACCACCAGCCCTGAGCGCTGGGCCCTCAGGACCGGCAGGGCCGCGCGGGTGACGTTCATGGGGCCGAACATGGTGGTTTCGATCTGCGCCCGGAAGTCCTCCGGGGTGATTTCCTCGAAGAAGCCTGCGTAGAAGTTGCCGGCGTTGTTGACGAGCACGTCGATCCGGCCGAACCGGTCGACGGCGGCCTGCACGGCCGCTTCCGCCGCGGCGGGGTCGGTGACGTCGAGCTGCACGGCCATCAGGTTCTCGCTCTGGCCCACGGCCTGGGCGACCTTTTCCGGGTCGCGTCCGGTGGCGACCACCGCGTGCCCGGCGGCCAGGGCTGCCTTCGCGATGTCGGTGCCCATGCCGCGGCCGGCGCCGGTGATGAACCAGACTTTCTTCCCGGGCATGTTTTCCTTCTGGCCTGTCATGTTGTCGTTGTGTTCACTCATGTGACGGTTCTGTCTTTCCTGGGTTGTGTGGCCCCGGCTGCGCGTGGGCGCGCATCTCGGGGACGGTCGATCCACCGGCGGGACCGCCGGTGGTGGTTGTTTCGGGAGGCGTTGCCGCCCAGCTGGCGAGGAACGCCAGCGCGTTTTCGGACCCGGAGCCGGGCTCCGCGGTGAAGGTGAACAGGGTCTGTCCCTCATCTCCGGGAAGGGCCAGCGTCTCGAACTGCAGGGCCAGGTCCCCCGCGACGGGGTGGTGGAAGCGCTTGGTCCCTGTGGTGTGGATCCGCACGTCGTGTCCGGCCCATAGTGCGGCGAACAGCCCGCTGCGTGTGGTCAGCTCCCCGACCAGCTCGTTCAGTGCCCGATCGTGCGGGTTCCTGCCCGCTTCCAGGCGCAGCATCGCCACCGTGGTGGCGGCGATCGCGTGCCAATCGGGGTAGAGGTCACCTGCGTGCGGATCGAGGAAGAGGTAGCGTGCCTGGTTCGGCAGCCGCCCCGGCGTGGCCGGCCCCGACTGTACGGCAGAGTTGAACACCTCCGCGTACAGCGCACGGCCCAGCAAGTTGGCGGCCAGCACGTCCGAACGCCCGTTCTGCACCAGGGCGACCACTCCGGTCATGCCGTCCAGGAGTCGCAACACCCCGGGGCGGACCCGCTGCTGCGTGGGCCGGAGCGGCGCCCGGCGCGACGGTGTGCTGGCCGTCCGCACCAGATCCATCAGGTGCGCCCGCTCGGCGTCGTCCAGCCGAAGGGCAGAGCCGACCGCCTCGAGCACCGCGTCCGAGACGCCGCGCAGGCTGCCGCGCTCAAGCCGCGTGTAGTAGTCCGTGCTCACCCCGGCGAGCTGCGCCACTTCCTCACGGCGCAGGCCTGGCACGCGGCGCAGCTCCCCGTAGCTGGGGATGCCGGCCTGTTCCGGGCTGATCTTCGCGCGCCGCGAGATCAGGAACTCACGGATTTCCTCTTTTCTTTCCACATCCACCACGCTACGCAGGCCGGGCGGCCGGTGGCAGTGTCTATCAGACACCCCCAATCCGGCCAACGTAGCCGAGGGCGCAAGCGATGTCGCCACCCCTCTGTTGACAAATGCAAAACGTTTTGTGTAGCGTAGCTCACACCAGATACAAAACGTTTTGCAAAGGGAAGTCAATGACGACAAAAGTGGGAATACGCGACGTGGCCAAGGCCGCCGGGGTTTCAGTCACCACGGTGTCGCATGCCCTCAACGACGCCACGAGTTTCCGGGTGAAGGCAGCGACGCAGCAACTCGTCCGGGACGTGGCCAGGGATCTTGGGTACGCCCCGAACAAGATGGCCAGCGGACTGCGCAACCAGCGCTCCCAGATCCTTGGGCTGGTGAGCGACGAAATCACCACCACCCCCTTTGCAGGCGCAATGATCCGCGGGGCGCAGGACGCCGCCTATGACCGCGGCTATGTGGTGATGGTGGTCAATTCCGGCCTGGACAGCGAGCTGGAAAAGCGTGAAATCAACATGCTGCGGCAGCACCAGGTGGACGGGGTGGTTTATGCCCGGATGTACCACCAGAGCGTGCGGGTCCCCGCGGAACTGGAGGGCCTTCCCACCGTGCTGTTGGATTCCGTCACTGACAACAGGTCCATTTCCTCGGTTATCCCCGATGAAGTGGCCGCTGCCGAGACGGCCGTTGAAGCAATCATCCAGGCGGGCCACACCCGGATCGGGATGATCAACAACGTGGACGACATCCCCGCCACGCACGGCCGCAGGGAGGGTTTCCTTAACGCTCTCCGGCGGCACGGCCTGGAGCACGACCCCCGCCACTTCGTGATCGGCCAGCCCGAAACCGCGGGGGGCCGCGAGGCCGCGCTGGGGCTTCTCGGTCAGCCCGACCGGCCCACGGCCCTGTTCTGCTTCAGTGACAGGGTTGCCATGGGCGCCTACCAAGCGGCCACGGCATTGGGGCTGCGCATTCCCCAGGACGTGTCCATTGTGGGGATCGACAATCTCGAAATCATCGCAGACGCCCTGTGGCCGGGGCTCACTACCGTCGCCCTTCCCCACTACGAGATGGGCCGTTGGGCGGTCAACCGAGTCCTGGACGACATTGAAAATCCCGGCGCACCGGCAGCCCAGACGCAACTGGAGTGCCCCCTCATTGAGCGGGGGTCCCTCGGCCCGCCGCCAAGTTAGCTGATTGCCGGCAAGAGGCGCCCTCACCGAACCGTTCCACCGCTCCACTGTTCCACTGCCCGGGGACCGCACGAAAAGGGACGCAGCCGTTGCACCGGCCGCGTCCCGCCGGACCCGGGACAATCCCCCACGCCCAAATTCAGCAGAAAGATTGACCATCATGAACAAGCGATTCACCCGGATCCTCGCCACCAGTGTAGCTGCGGCGGCCCTTGTCGGCTCCCTGGGCGCCTGCGGAAAGGGCAGCGCCTCGGCCCCGTCCGCAGGCTCCAACGAGATCACCATGTGGACCCACAACGCGGGCAACCCCGAAGAACTCACGGCGATTGAAAACATCGTGGACTCGTACAACAAGAGCGCCGGCGCCAAGGTCAAGATCAAGGTCCAGGCGTTCCCGCAGGACTCCTACAACGACTCCGTGGTCTCGGCCGCGGCCTCCGGGAAGCTTCCCTGCATTGTTGACATTGATGGCCCCAATGTTCCCAACTGGGCCTGGGCGAAGTATCTGACACCGCTGCAGCTCGACGCGGATGTGTCCAAGAATCTGCCGAGCACGGTGGCCAAATGGGAGGGCGAGACCTACGCCGTGGGCACCTATGACGTCGCGCTGGCGATGCTTGCACGCGCCTCCGACCTCAAGGCAGCCGGTGTCCGCGTCGCCACTGTCGAGAAGCCGTGGACCAAGGACGAGTTCCAGGACGCGCTGAGCAAACTCAAGGCCCTGGGCAAGTGGGAATACCCGCTGGACATGGGTACCGCCGGAACCGGCGAGTGGCTGCCCTACGCCTACTCGCCGTTCCTGCAGTCCTTCGGTGGGGACCTGATCAACCGCGACGGGTTCCAGTCGGCAGACGGCACCCTCAATGGCGACAAGGCCGTCGAATGGGCCCAGTGGTTCCGCGGCCTTGCCGACCAGGGATTCATGGCCAAGAAGAGCGGCAAGGACTCCACCCAGGACTTCCTCAACAACAAGAGCGGCATTCTCTACACCGGCTCCTGGGCCGCGGACAAGGCACGCGCAGCGGTGGGTAAGGACCTCGTGGTCATGCCGTCAGTGGACCTCGGGAACGGCCCCAAGATCGGCGGCGCCTCCTGGCAGTGGGGTGTGACCAGCGGCTGCACCAACTCCGCGGCAGCCATGGACTACCTCTCCTACTCACTGAAGCCGGAAAACCTGGCCGCGGTGGCGAAGGCAACGGGCACCATCCCGGCCACCGACGAGGCCGCCGCACTGATCCCCGCGTACGCCAAGGGCGGCACAAACCGGATCTTCATGGAACTCTCCCGCAACTACGCGGTGATGCGCCCTGAAACCCCGGCCTATCCCTTCATCGCCACCGAATACGGCAAGGCTGTCCAGGACATCCTCGCCGGCGCCGACCCCAAGACGGCGCTGGACAAGTCGGTCAAGGCCATTGACGCCAACATCAAGTCCAACGGCGGCTACAAGAACTAGCCGGCTGCCCGCGGTACGACGGCGGTGCGCAACCGCCGCCGTCGTACCTCCGGCCCTGACTGTCGACGGAGAAAACCATGACAACAACCCAGCTCCCCTCCCCCGGCCGCGGCCTGGCGGATCCGGCCCCGGCCGCACCGCCCAGCAAACCGCGCCGCCGCCCACGCCGCCTGCGCGAACAGATCAGCGGCTGGGGAATGATCGCCCCGGCCGCGGTCCTCCTGCTCGCCTTCGTCTTCCTCCCGGCGATCATGGGCTTCGGCCTGGCATTTACCAACGCCCGGCTTGTTTCCCCGCGGCCCGTTGAGTTCGTCGGCACGGACAACTTCGCGCGGCTCTTCGCGGATCCCACGTTTTGGCGGTCGCTGCTGAACGTCAGCTATTTCGCCGTCGTGGTGGTGCCGGTCCAGTCGGGCCTCGCCCTGGCGATGGCCCTCCTGATCAACAAGAAGTTCCGCGGCGTAAACTTCTTCCGCACCATCTACTTCCTTCCCGTGGTGACGTCCATGGTGGTGGTGTCCCTGCTGTGGATGTTCATGTACCGCAAGGACGGCCTGATCAATGAGTTGCTGTCGACGGCCAGTTTCGGCCTGATCAACGGCCCGGACTGGCTCAACGATCCCGCCACCGCCATGCCGGCCATCATCGCCCTGTCCATCTGGCAGGCCGCGGGTTTCCACATGATCATCTGGCTCGCAGGTCTGCAGAGCATCTCCGGGGAACTGTACGAGGCCGCCCAACTCGACGGGGCCAGCCGCTGGCACCAGTTCCGCTACGTGACCTGGCCCGGCCTCAAACACACGCGCACCCTGGTCCTGGTGACCATCACCATCCAGGCGCTCGGGCTCTTCGACCAGGTCAGCGTCATGACCCAGGGCGGGCCCCTCGATTCCACCACCACCATCATCTACGAGGCGGTGCGCTCCGGCTTCAAGCAGCAGGAGACCTCCTACGCCTCGGCCATCTCGCTCGTGTTCTTCGTGCTCGTGCTGCTGATCTCCGCAGTGCAGCGCTACCTGACCCGAGAGAAGGACTGACGTGAAACAGACACTCAATTCCAAGGGTCTCGGCAGTGCAACGACCATGGCGGTCCGCCTCCTGTTCGCTGCCGTCGCCGCCTTCCCCATCGTGTTCATGATGGTGTCCTCCCTCAAGCCGGACCAGCAGATCTTCGGCGACATGTCCTCGGTGGCAGCGTTCCTGCCGATCGGCAACATTTCGCTGGACAACTACGCAGCCGTGTTCGACCGGGTCCCGGCCGCCCGCTTCCTGGTCAACTCCATCGGCATCTCCGCGGTCACGGTGGTGCTCGGCATCTTCATCAATAGCCTCTGCGCGTTTGCCTTGTCCCGCATGGAGGTCCGCGGCAAGCGGGTGGTGTTCACCGCGATCCTCGCCACCCTCATCGTGCCCTTCCAGACGCTGGCGCTGCCGCTGGTGTGGTGGGTCAACCAGCTGCCGTACTTTGAGCTCAACGGGTTCAGCCTCGAAATCTCAAAGGGCTGGCTGGACACCTACCAGGTCCAGATCATCCCTTTCATCGCCAACGCGTTCTCCATCTACCTGTTCCACCAGTACTTCGAGTCCATCCCGAAGGAACTGGACGAGGCAGCCCGGATCGACGGCGCCGGCTGGTTCACCATCTACCGCAAGGTGGTCATGCCCCTCGCGGGACCGGCCACCGCCACCGTGGCCATCCTGACCTTCCTGCCCGCCTGGAACTCCTACCTGTGGCCGCTCATGGTGGTCCAGTCCGAGGAGCTCCGCCCGGTGATGATCGGCATCCAGTACTTCTTCCAGCTCAACGTCTCCTGGGGCGAGGTGATGGCTTACGCGTCCCTCATCACCATTCCCGTGGTGGTCCTGTTCGTCGCGTTCCAGCGATCCTTCATCAACAGCATCGCCTCCAGCGGCGTCAAGGGCTGACCAGCCTCCTCACGCGAAAGCCTGCAAAGAACCCTCATGAAAACACTCACCGAACTCGACTGCCAGTACCGGCCACAGTGGCACTACTCAGCGGAGCGCAACTGGCTCAACGACCCCAACGGCCTGGTCTACTCCAACGGCACCTACCACCTCTTCTACCAGCACAACCCGCACGGCGCTGAATGGGGCAACATGTCCTGGGGCCACGCCACATCCACGGACCTGCAGCACTGGGACGAGCAACCCGTGGCCATCTGGTGCGATGACCAGGAGGCCATCTTTTCCGGCTCCGCCGTTCTCGATGTCCATAACACCAGCGGTTTAGGCGTCGGCGGAGTGCCTCCGCTGGTGGCCATCTACACCAGCGCGTATTCGCCCGCGTCGCCGCTCGCCGGACGGCAGGCACAGTCCCTCGCCTACAGCACGGACGAGGGCGCCACCTGGACCAAGTACGCCGGGAACCCAGTGCTTGACCGGGCGTCCCCGGACTTCCGTGACCCCAAGGTCTTTTGGCACGACGGTGACGCCGGCAGCTATTGGGTGATGGTCGCCGTCGAGGCTCTCAACCACGAGGTGGTTCTCTACAAGTCGGCGGACCTGTTGTCCTGGGAGTACCTGAGCACCTTTGGCCCCGCGAACGCCACGGGAGGGGTGTGGGAGTGCCCGGACCTGTTTGAACTGCCGGTGGACGGCGATGCCTCAAACACCCGGTGGGTCATGGTGGTAAACCTGAGCCCCGGCGGCATCGCCGGCGGCTCCGGCGGCCAGTACTTCATCGGAACGTTCGACGGCGTGAGGTTCCGTTCCGAAACCACAGTCACCGAAGGCGTGCAGGCCGACGACCGCCGGATGGCCGACTACGGATGGCTCGACTGGGGGCGGGACTACTACGCGGCCGTGTCCTTCAGCAACGTCCCGGACGGCCGGCGGCTCATGATCGGCTGGATGAACAACTGGCAGTACGCCGCCTCAACACCCTCAGACGGCTGGCGCAGCGCGATGTCACTTGTCCGTGAAGTCAGGCTGGTGTCCCGCGGCGGGCGCCCCGTGCTGGTGCAGGAGGCGGTGGACCCGTTCGACAGCGACTGTGCAGAGCCGTTTGCCATGGATCGGCAGCCGTTGGCGGAAGGGGTGACGTGGCTTCCAGCCGAGGCCTGCGGTGATGTGCTGCGAATCGATGCGGAATTCGAGCCGGGCACTGCCAGCAGGGTAGGTCTCGTGCTCCGGGCCGGCAGCGAAACGGACGGTGCATCCGGCTCCAGGTCCGGGCCCGGGGCCGGGGCCGGGGCGCGCATTGTCCTGGCCTACAACTGCCTCACGGCGGAGCTCAGCCTGGACCGGACCGGATCCGGCAACGTGGGGTTCCACGAGGCATTCCCGTCGGTGGAGCGCGTTGCCGTGCCATTGGAGGACGGCCGGCTACGGCTCCGGGTCTTCCTGGACCGCTGTTCCGTCGAAGTCTTCGCGCAGGACGGCCTGGCGACCATCACTGATCTGGTCTTTCCTGCACACGCCGGCAACGCCGTCGGACTGCTGGCCGAAGGCGACGGCGGCACCCTGGCGAGTCTGGCCGTCCTCCGTTGACCATCTAAAGCGTTCAACCTCGACCACGGCCCCGCACACCGGTAGAGTTCCCGCATCTGTTCCGGACACTTCTTGGGGGCCATCGTGCTTAAAGGAATCAGCAGGATGACAGGTGCTGTGGCGGGGCTGGTGCTTTCGCTCGGCATGATCGCACCATCGGTGACGGCAGTGGCCGCGGTGGGCTACGACTTCGATTCTGCCGCCAGCCTGCAGGTGGCGGTCAACAAGCACCGGCAGCTGAACCCGGCTGCTTATGTGCCGGGGCAGCTGGTCAGGGTCCAGGGCGAACGCTTGCGGACGCAGGCCGCGGACGCCTACAAGCAGTTTGCCAGAGCCGCCAAAGCGGCCGGCGTGAACGTCATGCCGATCAGCGGCTACCGTTCGTTCAGCGAGCAGGCCAGCCTCTACGACAGCTACGTGCGCCAGTACGGACAGGCGACGGCAGATACCCTTGCAGCCCGGCCCGGCTACAGCGAACACCAGACCGGCCTGGCGATGGACATCGGCAATGCCAGCGGAACCTGCGCCCTGCAAGCCTGCTTCGCAACTACCCCGGCAGGCCAGTGGGCTGCTCAGCACGGCTGGGAGCACGGATTCATCATCCGATATCCGGCCGGGGCCGGGGCCACTACCGGCTACACCTACGAGCCATGGCATCTGCGCTATGTGGGACGGGCGATCGCCGAGGATATGCATTGGACCGGGATTAGCACCCTTGAGGAGTACTTCGGTCTGGGCGCGGCCCCGGATTATCTCCCGTAATGGACTCGCTCTTCGCCGTCGTGCGGTGCGCTGTGGGCCGCACGTCACCGGTCAGTGTGTGGAGGCCAACCGCCTGTAGCTGAAGGACTTCAGCGTCAGCGCGCCCCCCGCCGTGGCGGCTTTGATGCTCGGCGTCCCCGCGGAGGGGAAAACGAGTGAGGTCATGGTCTTTTCCCCGCCGTTGATGAAAACCTCCACCGAGCTATAGTCGACGAATATCGATAGCTCCACTTTGCCGTCTCGCGCTGGGCTGACTGCGCGCCGCGATGCCCGATAGTCCGGACTGAGTCCGGCCTTGCCGGTGGCGGCAGCATCAGCCTCGCGGGAGATGAATGCCGATTGGTCGGCAAAGTCATATCCGACAGTCGCGAACGTTTCCCCGTCGCTTCCGAGTTCGATCCTCGCAACGGAACCGTCGTCGTCCGCCGTCCGCTCAAGAGTCACATCGAGCCGGTACGCTCCGCCCTCCGGAGCCGGCAACTGTCCTGCGCCGTCCTGTGTTAGCCGGCGTTCCCCGGTCGTTGCCACCGGGCCCTCAATGGACTGCATGGCGGCGGAGGGGCTCGACACAAGGGTCGGCGTCCCCGCGATTGTCTTCAGCCGGATGTCGCGCACCATGGAGTCGGCGCCGCCGTGCCAGTCCTCGGTGGGCAACTGCCGGGCGTACGCCCAGTTGTTCATCCACCCGATAGCGTGCCTGGAGGACATCCGCTGGCCTTCGGTGAGCCTCGGATCGTCCCACGTCACGGCTGCGTAGAAGTCGGAGCCGGCGTCGAGCCACTGATGCGGCCCGCCGGACGGGGTGAAGCGGGTTCCGTCCCACTCGCCAGTCCAGTAGGCAACGCCAGTGGTGAATCCCTCTTCTTTTCCATTCGCGCTGGCGGCAAGGACCCAGGTCCGTTTGGATGGATCACCGTCGAGATCCAGTTGGAAGAGGTCCGGGCATTCGAGGGCGCCAAGACCGGTGCGTTCGACGCCCGAGGCGTAGCGCCAGTCCTTCAGGTCGGGCGAGGTATACATGCCGATTTTGTCGCCTTCGGCCAGGGCCATCACCCATTGGCCGTGGGCTTCATCGCGGATGATCTTAGGATCCCGCCAGTGCGGTTCGCCGGGGTTATCCATGACCGGATTCTGCCTGTACGCGGTGAAGGAGTATCCGTGGTCGGTGGAATAGAACAGGGATTGCCGCTGGATTCCCTGGTCCTGCTGCGTCATGACAGCGATCACGGCTCCTTTGCCAAAGCCGGCCGAGTTGTCATGGTCCACCACGGCGCTTCCGGTCTCGATATCGCCCAGCCCGTTTTTGTACTTGGCGATCGCCACCCCCTCGTCCTTCCAGTGCACCAGGTCTGTGCTGGTCAGGTGGTACCACTCGGTGCCGTTCTCTTTCGGGTAGCCCGCGTTGTAGAGGTAGTAGTAGTGCCACACGCCGTCCAGCAGGATCGGACGCTGCGGATCATTCATCCAGTTCTTCGCGGGCGTGATGTGATAGCTCGGCCGGAACTCGGATGCCCCCTCAGGCCGATCGAAAGCTGAATGCGCCTGCTCGGCCTGGCTCTGGGCGCCCGGACGGGATCCCGTCGCAGGGACCAGCGCCAGCGCGACAAGAACGGCCGCGGCCGCTGCTGCGAGCACAATCCAGATCGTCCGAAGGTTTTTCATGACTCAACATTCCTGTTTCTGGCGGAAGCCATCCCGCCCCATCTATGGCCTGTATATGCGGAGGACGGAAGCGCCCGGAATTCCGGGCGCTTCCGCCTCATGACTGCCTATTGCACTACTTGTAAAGGCCGGCTCCGCCGACGTTGAGGTTCGTGGGCAGGTACCCGAACGGGCCAAGGCCGTTCTGGCCGAAGGTGCGGTCAACTGCCGAAACTCCGTTGCGGAAGTTGATCTTCACGGTGGGCGAGAGTGAACCGCCGCGGACACCGTTCACGTTGTCGATGAAGGACTGCACCAGACCGCCCGGCTGCACGTAGTGCGAGTAAGCCTGGAACTGGCGGCCGTTCTGGAGGGGATTCGGTCCTTCGGGCGCGTTGGCCGGCATGTTCAGGTCCGTGGGGGAAGCCAGAGCCAGGCCGCTGTTGTTCATCGGCTGGTAGTCGGAACGGACACCGTTGCCCACGAAGCCGTAGACGCCGTCGGGGCCACGCATTCCGTCAGCGTAGGTGAACTGGTGGCTGATGGTGAACAGGTAGTACTTGTTCTTGCCGTCCTCGTTCTGGATGAAGATCTGCGGGCGCTCGGTCTGGTCGTTGACGCAGTTGGCGGACAGGATCGGCGGCAGGAAGTGCCACTTGGTCAGGTCCTTGTTGTCCGCGACGGCCAGGCCGACATTGGCGGTCTGGAACCAGGAACCGGTCGTGGTGTTCACAGTGTTCGTGGATTCGGCATTCGGATCGCCGGGCTGGTAGCCCAGGTCTTCGTCCTTGCACTTGTAGTCGCCGCGCTTGCCGCCGGTGTTGCCTTCGAAGACCATGAAGGTCTTGCCGGGCTGAGCCGGGTCCGCAAACGTGTACGGGTCCCGGAAGGCAAAGCCCGGGTTCTGCGCCTTGTTCTGGTACATGACACCGTCGGGCTCGAGGAGCTTAGTGTGCTCGAAGCCGTCGAAGCTCACGCCGTTCTGGTCCGCGTGGATGTTGCCCAGCGCCTTGGCAATCACGGCATCAGGGGCGATTCCGCCGCCGCCGGCGTTGCGCTCGGCAACGTCGTAGAACGTGGTTGCCGTGTAGAAGACGTTGACGTTGTCGCCCTGCATGAGACGGGTGGAACCGGACCATTCGGTGTTGCCGATGGAGGTGTTGTCCAGGAACAGGTGTCCACCGTAGTTCCACTTATCCTTGGCCGGGTCGGCGTTGGTCTTGCGGAAGAAATAGCCGATCCGTGCGTTCCAGTGCCGCTGGTCGAAGCCGTATCCGGCGTGGCGATCAGCAACGAGTGAGAAGATGACGTCCCAGCCCTTGTAGCTGATCTGGTTTGCGTTCTCGTCGGTCAGGGACCAGGTGTCCCAAACCCACACGTCGTCGTTCATGGCCGGGAAGTTCTCGGGGATTTCCGGCATGGTGACGTTCGGGCTCATGGAGTTCTGGCCCGGGGACACGGCGGTGCTGCTTTGGGCCATGATCTGCTTGGCATCCGCACGCGTCCACTTGGAGGTGAAGGCTGCGGCGGGATCGAACGACTGCTGGGTGTGCTTCGTGGGCAGGGGGAAGCCGGGCGTCGGAGCCGGCATCTGCCCGCCGCTCGGCGGATCCGAGGGCGTGTTTGCCTGCGCTGACGGAACGGAAAGGAAGACGGAGGCCGCCACGGCCGCCGCCAGTGCCGCGGCGACAGAACGCCACCGCAGCTTCCGGGGTGTATTGGGATGCTCGTGCATTTTTGCTCTTCTCGCGGAGTGAGACCATTCGTGGAAGGCGGGCGTGTGCCCTCATTCCCCGAAACTCCGGCAGCCCCGATGACACCGCAGGCGTCATCGAGGACGCCATTGTGTCGAGGGGCGGGACCTCGGTAGGGCCCCGCCTGATGGCCCGGGAGGGTGCTGACTTCCCGGACGTTCATCACCGTAGACAGTGCTGGCGAGGATTCAAAACCACATTTCAGGCACGAAAGAGGGCCAGAACGTGAGGCATGTAAGCGCTTGCACAACATTTGCGCGCGCGTGCCACGACTCAAATTTTGTGTCAAATGTTTCACAAAAAATATGCTTTATTTTCTAAGTTGCCCGCTGTTCACCCGTTTGTTCCTCCGTAGTCGTGCGCCATTGCGCCCAACAGGGCCGTCTCAGGCCCAACGCAAACCAGAGCCCCCGGCCTAGGCCGGGGGCTCTGGTTGGACGTCACGTCCAGGCCGACTCAGTGATCTACTGCCACCCGCTTCCGGCTCCGGGAGGGCGCCGCTGCGATGAGCAAGGCTGCAAGCGCCACGGCCGCGCTCAGGATCAGGCCCGGGCGATACTGTTCCAGCATGGCCGCCGCACCCAGGCCGGCGCCGCCGGCGGACGCATTGCCGTGACCGCTGACCATGGCGGTGGTGACGGCGAGAACCAGTGCAGCCCCCACCTGGGTGCTGGTCTGGATCAGGCCGGCCGCCAGACCCTGCTCAGAGTTCCGGATGCCCGCGGTGGCCTGGACGTTGATTGACGGGAAGGCCAGGGCGAAGCCGACACCCAGCAGCAGAACTGAGGGCAGAATGTCCGTCACGTAGTTGGGCGACGTGCCCACCCGCAGAAACAGCAGATAGCCGAGCGCCAGCGAGGACAAGCCGGTCAGGATCAGCCGCGGTGCGCCAAACTTGTCGATGAGCCGGTCAGCGAAAGGTGCGCTCGAGGCCACCAGCAGGCCCGTGGGAAGAAGCGCCAGGGCCATGCCGAGGGGGCTCCATCCCAGCACGGACTGCAGGTAGAGCGTGAGGATGAACTGGAAGCTCAAATATGAGCCGAACAACCCCACGGCGCTGAGGTTCGCCCGCGCCACCCAACCTTCCCTGAGGATGCTGAACCTGATCAAGGGGTGCCTGACGCGGTTCTCGATCACCGCGAAGGCTGCCAGCACCGCTGCCGAGGCCACGAATCCGGCGATAGTTGCCACAGATCCCCAACCGTTCCCGGGTGCCGCGACGAGTGTGTACACGAGCCCCAGCATGCCGGCGGCGAGTGTGACGGCACCCCAGAGGTCGTGCCCGCTGTCATGATTACTGCCCTCGGCCTTGCTGGCGGCGTTGTCCCGCGGGATGTATTTCAGGCCAAGAATCACGACGGCGACCGCCACCGGTACCGAAACCAGGAAGGTCCAGCGCCAGCTCATCGCAGTCATCAGGCCCCCGACGACCAGACCGAGTGAGAAGCCGCTGGCGCCGAAAGTAGTGAAGATGGACACGGCCCGGTTGCGTTCCCGACCTTCCGCGAAGTTGGTGGTGATGATCGAGAACGCGGCAGGAGCGGTGAACGCGGCAGCTAGGCCCTTGAGGAAGCGGGTGCCGATCAGCAGGGCGGGGTCATCCACCAGGCCGCCGAGCAGGGAAGCTGCGGCGAAGACGCTGAGCGCGATCAAAAAGATGCGCCGCCGCCCGAGCAGATCGGCCATCCGGCCGCCCAGCAGAAGAAGGCTTCCGTAACCGAGCACGTAGGCGGAGACGATCCACTGGAGCGACTCGGTTCCCAGGTGAAGTTCAGTGCCGATTGAAGGCAGTGCCACACCGACCATGGACACGTCCAGCGCATCGAGCGCCAAAACGGTGCACAGGACCAGGAGCAGCATCCACTGCGCACGGCTCCAGCGGACGGGAGCAAGCCGGTCTCCGGCAGGTCTTTGAAGAGTGGAAGTTGAGGTCATGGCACTAATTTATATGACACGTCATTGAATGACAAGGAATATTATGACGTGGACTTTTATTTCGCCATGAACTAGAATTTCGGCATGACAACACCGCAGGACCGCCAGCTGGTTGAGCAATGGCGCAGCATCCAGACCACGTACTTCCGCACCGCGGCGGCGATCGACCGCGCCCTTGAGTCGCGGTTCAACATCGGCCTGACTGAGTTTGAAATCCTGGATCTCGTGGCCGAAAGCGAAGACGCAGCGTGCCGGATGAAGCAGCTGGGTGAGCGCACCCCCATGACCCAGAGCGCCATGTCCAAGGTGGTGGATCGGCTCGACAAGGCCGGACTCATTTCCCGCCGCTCCTGCCAAGATGACCGGCGCTCACTCTTTCTGGAACTCACCGACGCCGGCCGTGCGCTCCACCGGGAAGCCGCGATCGAACACCGTGCCCTGCTCAAGGAAAACCTCGCCTGAGCCGGCAGAGCCAGGATTTGCCGCGACGCGACCTCGCTTATCACCTCTCCGTGATGCACACCCATAGCCTGCCCGCATGGGTGGATCACCGCTGCCCCGGTGGCTGGACATGCGAGGATCGGGGTATGGAAAACACCCCCGAGGTCCTCCGCTATGCGGCCTTTTCCACGACGCCAAACGGCGGCAACCCCGCCGGACTGGTGCTGGATGCCAGCCATTTGGACGATGCCGGGATGCTGGCGGTGGCGGCCGCCGTCGGGTATGCCGAAACGGCCTTCGTGACGGAGCCGGGCGTCGGCGGGGACCCGCGCCGGAGCCGGGTTCGGTACTTTTCGCCGATCGCGGAGGTGCCATTCTGTGGCCATGCGACGATTGCGCTGGCCGTTGCGCTGAGCGCCCGCGACGGGGCAGGATCCTTCACCTTTGACACTCCTGTCGGCCCCGTCGTCATCGAAACTGCGGGCGACGGCGCCGACATCACCGCCTCGTTCACCGGGGTTGAGCCACAGCTGGCCGCATTCGATGACGACGTGCTGGCTGACCTCCTGGGCCTGCTCGGCGTCGGGCTGGCCGATCTCGATCCCGCCTACCCGCCGCGGATCGCGTATTCGGGGAACTGGCATCCGGTGCTGGTCTTCGCCGACAGCAACCTTTTCGACTCCTTTGGCTTCGATCCTGAGGGGGTGCGCCAGCTCATGGATGCCCAGGGCTGGGCCGCCACGGTAGCCGTCCTGCACCCGGTGGCAGATGGCGATTTCGAAGCCCGGAATCTGTTCCCCGTGGGAGCCATCACGGAGGACCCGGCAACAGGGGCCGCCGCGGCGGCAGTCGGCGCCTACCTGCGCATCCTGGGCCTGGTGGAGCCCCCGTCGAGGGTCCTGATCCACCAGGGACGGCACGTCGGCCGGCCAAGCGTACTCACAGTGGACATTCCCGCCGCCGGCGGAATAGTGGTCAGCGGCAGGGCCGTCCGGATCCCCGCCGCTACCGGCAGCAGCTGACTTGTTTAGCTGTTGCCGGTGTAGACGAGACTGTCGGGGTCGATTTCGTGAGCCGGGGCATCCGCAAGTCCCTGCGGGGACAGATCCATGTCCATAAGCCCGGGTGGTTGATTGTGGGCCGTGGAATGCCCGGTGGTGGATGTGCTGTGGTTGGTCACGGTGTGCCCCTAATACTTTGTTGGATACAGACCCCGGATGATGCTGCCTGTCATGGGCGGGGTATTTCCATCTGGAACCCGCACCGGCACCGCAGAACACGCGTCCGGAGATAGTCGCCCAGAATATCCGGAGTCCCGGCATGAGTGGAAACCGGCCGGTGCGCGCTGCGCCGCTCGGGGTCCACCGCTGACATCGGCTCCTGGCAGTGGCGGTAGGTCTCGTCCCTATGGACGGCGCCGCTGCTGTTCCCATTCGGCCCCGGGATGGCTGCGAGAAAGGCCGCGGTCGTAGCCACCACGTGCGAGCTGCCGCAGTTCGTGCAGCTAATGGCGGCCGCGAGGATTTCCCGCTGCGGATTCATCGTCGTGACGGAGTCCAGGAGGAGGTGCCGGTCGGTGTCGCATGTCGCACACCATGGCCGGCGGCCTCGGGGCTGGTGGGCATCCCGGGGCAGGTACGTGCTTGACGTGATTGTCATCCGGGTCAGACCAGACCCGGGTAGCTGGCCAGGATGTAGTCCGCTGCGGCCGGTCCTTTCATGCGGAGGCCGTTGCGCTTGGGATGGATCTGCTTCTCCTTCATGGCCGCCCAGAAGGCATCTTCCGGGCGGGGTGTGGCCTGGCTCAGGAAGCACCAGCTGGTGTAGAGGCCGTAGAGGCAGTCCCGGCCCAGGGAGTGGTCGGATGCAGGGTCTTGGGTAGTGGCTTCCTGCAGGAATTGGTCGTATTGAGAAGTTGCCATGAGTGGCTCGTTTCCTCGCGGTGCATTTTGTGCCGCCGTGTGGCTACAGCAGCTAAGCGTCAAGGCCGTGCACGGGGCGCTGAAGCGTGATCCCGGACTCTACGTCACCGCAGATCCGGGGCAAAGCGTTGCTGGGATGGCAATCCGCGTGGCCGCGGAAACCAGACAAAACAACTTCTCTACAGTGTAGACTGTAGGCGTAGACTACACATTAAGCAACCTGCTTATTGTCTTGGAAATGCGACTTCTCCGCACCGACCCGAACGGAACACCATGTCGCCCGAAGAGCATCCGGCACCCCCAGCGACTCCTGGCAAGAAGGCGCGGCTCAGCCGGGAGCTTGTTCTGTCCGCAGCGCTGGCACTGGTGGACGCCGAAGGACTCGACGCCCTCACCATGCGCAGGCTGGGGCACGAACTCGGGCGGGATCCCATGAGCCTGTACCGCTACGCCGCCAACCGCGCGGCATTGCTGGACGGAGTCTCAGAACTCGTCCTGAATGAACTGGCCATCATTCCCGATGACCCCAACTGGCAGGCCCAACTCCGGCGCATTGCCCACGATCTGCGGCTCCTGGCGCTCCGGCACCCCAACGTAGTGCCCCTCCTCGTGACCCGCCCCCTGTCAACACCGCTGGGCCTCCGGCCGCTGGGGACGCTGCGGCCGCTGGAGCAGATCCTGTCCCTGCTGATCGATGCCGGGTTCGCACCCGACGACGCCCTGCACGTCTACCGCGCCTACTACGGATACCTCTACGG
Source organism: Arthrobacter sp. P4_F10 (assembly GCF_056401435.1). NCBI lineage: Bacteria > Bacillati > Actinomycetota > Actinomycetes > Micrococcales > Micrococcaceae > Arthrobacter > Arthrobacter sp. P4_F10. The sequence goes on along the minus strand of NZ_JBFUJJ010000001.1, from coordinate 569,150 downwards.
GCACATCCTCAACGAACTGCAGGAATTCGTCGTCGACCCGGACGAAAACGAGGCCCTCCTCCGCCTGGGCCTGCACCGTTTGCCGCCGAAGGACTTCCCCCGCCTCCGCGCCCTCGCCCCCGTCCTCGCCGACTACGACGGGATGGCCGAACTGGACGAAGGAATCACCATCCTGCTCTCGGGCCTCGCAGCCCGCCTTTCACTGCCGGGGGCACCGGCCGGCCCCAGCGATCTCAGCGGGGCTTAGACAGCCGCTCCTTCGCGTGATGGCTTCCTGGCCCGACAGGCACAAGCTCGGTGGCCTGCGCGAGGCCTTCGGTAGGCATCGAGACATACATGCTCTCGGCCCGGCTCACCTGGAATGTCTCATGCCAGATGCCGACGGCGTTGGGGGCCTTTCTTGCCTGGCGGTTGAAAGCAGTCCAGGCTGGCCTGTGCTCGGACTCGGGCGCACTAGCGTAGGCATACAGCTTGTCCAGCGAGTCCCAGTACTGCACGATGACCGGCCCGCCGGCTCCGAGGGCAAATCGAAAACCACGGAGGCCGGACCCCGGCTCCCTGAAGAGTTCTGTCAGCATCCGGGGCATCGCAAGGAAGACCGGCAGCCACAGATCCGGACGCCAGGGACGGTTGATGCGCATGCCGATGAGGAAGACCACCAAATCACCGGAATGGCGGTGCGTGAAACGTCCAGCATTGATGCGTGCCATACTTTTCTCCTAACTAGATACCATCACTCCCCAATATTGGGGAGTACCACTATCTAAGTCAAGGAGAATCTTTGCGCATCTCAGAGCTGGCCGCGGCCACGGAGGTTCCGGTGGCCACCATCAAGTACTACCTTCGGGAGAATTTGCTGCATGACGGCGTGCTGACGTCCGCGACCCAGGCGCGCTACGACGACTCGCATGTCCGGCGGCTGAAGCTCATCCGGGCGCTGATTGGCACCGCCGGGCTCAGCGTCAGCGCCACCCGCGAGGTACTGCTTGGCCTGGAGAATCCGCCAGAGTCCGGCCACGATCTGCTCGGAATCGCGCACCACGCGGTCACCCGGACCGCGCCGGACGACGTCGACCTCTCCTCGGCACAAAAGCTCCTGGACCATTGGGGCTGGGGCGCAGAGACATGCGACCGCGACACCCAGGCTGCCTTGGTGGCGGCCCTGCACGGGCTTTCAGATGCAGGATTCGACGCGCCGGCGGCGCTCTTGGACCGCTACGCCGCGGCAATGCAGGACATCGCGGAGGCCGACGTCGAAAGTGTTCCCACGGATTCGGCCGAGGCCGCGATGCGGCACGTGGTCCTCGGGACACTCCTGATGGAACCCGTACTCCTGGCCATGCGCCGGCTGGCGCAGCAAAGCGCATCCTTCCAGCGGCTTGGCCGGGCGGGGTCCCCCGTGCCGCCCGGCGCGGAATAGCTTGCCGGGGCGAACCCCACTGGCAGGCAGGCTGGAGACGCCTAACTGCTCTGCGGGCGCATCACCGGCGTTCTAGATGATCGGGGAGCGCCGCTCGATCAGCACAGTATCCCGCCATTGACCCGCGCTGGGCCCGTAGCTCATGCGGGCGATGCGGCTACGTCTTCCGACGACGGCGAATCCGTTCGCGAGGTGGAGCTTAAGGCTTGCTGCGTTTTCGGGGAAGATGCTGGCCTGGATAGTCCAGATTCCGCACTGTTCGGTCGACGCTGCCAAGGCCTGAAGCAGTGCGGATCCGACTCCCCTGCCGCGGGCCTCCGCGGCGACATAGACAGAGTGTTCGACCACGCCGGCATACACGGGCCGCGCGGACACGGCAGAGACAGCCGCCCAGCCAAGAATCTCACCCTCGGGCGCCTCGGCGACCAGACGGTGGCCGGGCAGCCGGGAGTTGGTGAAGCGTTCCCAGTCCGGCACGTCTGCTTCAAAGGTGGCGTGTCCCGTGGCGATTCCTTCGCGGTAGATCCCCCGGACGGCCGGCCAGTCGTCCTCGCGCATGATGCGGACCGTGACCGCAGGCTGTTCTGGCGCGGTCACAGGGTTGCCAGGAGCCCGGCCGTCTCCTCGAGCGCCCCGGGCACCAGGGAGTAGTAGGCCCACGTGCCGCGCTTTTCACGGTGCAACAGCCCGGCTTCGACCAGGATCTTCAGGTGATGGGAGATCGTAGGCTGGCCCAGGTCCAGGGGCCCGGTGAGGTCACAGACGCATGCCTCCCCTGACTCGCCGGCTTTGACGATGGAGAGCAGCCGGAGCCGGTTCGGGTCGGCCAGCGCCTTGAAGACCAGCGCTTTCTGCTTGGCCTCCTCTGCGCCCAGGGCAGGCGTTCCTGACGGCGAGCAGCAGGTTCCGTCCATGGTCGGTTCGAGGATAGGCAGGGCGTTCATGTGTCTATTATGCCCTGATATTGATAATCATCAATATATGAGCCGCAGGCCTCGGGTCGGGAGCGTCCCCGGCGCAGACTCGGTTACGGCGGGCACTGGTCGGCCCGTCGCGTGCCGGCGCAGCTTATGAGCTGGCCGGTTCGGCACTGCGCGGGAGAACGACGTCGTCCGCGATGCGGGCCGCGGCCGGGAACAGCAGGAGGAGCAGGCCAAGTCCCACTGCGGCGCCGAACAGCTGAGCAATAATGAATGGTGGAACGGATCCCGGGGCGATGCCGGCGAAGGTGTCGCTGAAGATCCGCCCCACCGTCACTGCCGGGTTCGCGAACGACGTCGAGGACGTGAACCAGTACGCCGCGCCGATATACGCACCCACCGCAGGTGCAGCGAGGGCGCCGCGGGACGTGGCCGCAAGGGCGAAGATCAACAGGATGAGCCCAGCAGTGGCGACGACCTCACCGAGCAGATGCCCTGCGGTTGCGCGCTCCTTGGTGGAGACGGACGTGCCCATGTCAAACATGGCGTTCGCGAGAACGCTGCCACCGATAGCGCCGAGCGTCTGCGCCGCCGTGTAGACGCCCAGCTCCGGCAGGGTCAGGCCGGAGCCGCTGCGGCGGCCCAGGAGCCAGTCAACCAGGGACACCGCGGGGTTGAAGTGCGCGCCGCTTACCGGTCCGAACATCAGGATCAGCACCGTCAAACCCAGCACCGTGGCCGTGCTGTTCTGGAGCAGCTGCAGGCCGACGTCACCGGGGGAAAGCTGCTGGGCGGCGATTCCGGAGCCGACGACGATGGATACGAGCAGGCAGGTGCCGAGCAGTTCGGCCACGGCGCGGCGCCACAGCGGCGGCTGGTTTGAAGTCATGGCAACAGCTTGATCCAAAGAACTAACTCAGTCAAAATTGAATCAATGAATATTGAAGGAGTTGACTCGTTCCGAAGACGGGTAGCCAGGCACGCGGCCCTCGCTGATGCCGCGCGGCTGCGCATCGTCGACCTGCTCACCCTCGGGGATTTTTCCCCGACGGAACTGCAAGCAGAGCTGGGCATGCCGTCCAACCTCCTCTCCCACCACCTGCGGACACTCGAAGATGCCGGCCTGGCAACGCGCAGCCGCTCCGAAGCTGACCGGCGCCGCAGCTACATCCGCCTCGCCGCCGGCGCCCTGGACGGCCTCGTTCCCGGGGCGGAGCACGGTGCCCACCGCGTCCTGTTCGTCTGCACGCACAACAGCGCCCGGTCCCAACTGGCGGCCGCCCTCTGGCAGCAGGTCAGCAACATCCCGTCAACCTCTGCCGGAACCCACCCCGCGGACCGAATCGCCCGGGGAGCCATCGAGGTCGCCCGCCGTCATGGCCTGGACCTTGCGGACCTTCCCCCGCGCACCCTGAACCAGGTGGCAGGCGAGGGCGACTTCATCGTGACCGTCTGCGACAAGGCCCACGAGGAACTGCCCGGACTGGGTGGAATCCACTGGTCGGTGCCGGACCCGCTGCGCCCGGGCACCAAAGAAGCCTTCGACAAGGCGTTCAACGACATCTCCCGCCGCATCAATGACCTTGCACCCCGCGTAACCGCCGCCTAGGTCCGTCGCAGAAACCCGCCGAAAGCAAATATTGACATTCATCAATCTATAGCCCGATACTCTCTATATCGATCATCATCAATGTTCGGTTGAGAGCTTCAAACCGGGCGCAAGACTCCAGACTGTATCGCCCACTCACCTCATTGATTCCAGGAGAAACCCCGTGAGCACCGAAACCGCCAAGAAGCCGTCCGTCCTGTTCGTTTGCGTCCACAACGCCGGCCGTTCCCAGATGGCCGCAGCCTTCCTGACCACCCTCGGTGAGGGACGGATCGAGGTCCGTTCCGCCGGTTCGCAGCCCGCCGACAAGGTCAACCCGGCCGCGGTCGAGGCCATGGCCGAGCTCGGCATCGACATGTCCGCCGAGATCCCCAAGATCCTCACCACCGAGGCCGTGCAGGAATCCGACGTCGTGATCACGATGGGTTGCGGCGACGAGTGCCCCTACTTCCCGGGCAAGCGCTACGAGGACTGGGTCCTGGAGGATCCGGCAGGCCAGGGCGTGGAAGCCGTCCGCCCGATCCGCGACGAGATCAAGGGCCGCATCGAGGACCTGATCGAGTCCCTGGCCCCTGCCGCCAAGTAAGGGGCAGCACCACACGTCTGACAGATGACGGAAAGGGGGTGAGCTGAATGAACACCGGATGCTGCGGCGACGGATGCTGCGACGACGAGGATCAGGACTGCTGCTAACCCAACCCCGGCACCTGCCGGCCCACCCCGGCCGGCAGGGCCAACCGAAAACAACCGCAACACCACTACGGATGAAAGAGGACACCAATGGATTCAGCGAAGAACCTTCCAGTTGCCGTGATCGGCGCCGGTCCCGTGGGCCTGGCCGCCGCGGCCCACCTGATCGAACGCGGATTGGAGCCGCTGATCTTCGAAGCCGGCCCCTCCGCGGGTGCCGCCATCGAACAGTGGCGCCACATCCGGCTGTTTTCCCCGTGGCGGTTCAACATCGATGCCGCCGCCGTCCGCCTGCTCGAAGCCGCCGGCTGGGCGCCGCCGCGGCCCACGGCCCTGCCCTACGGCGGGGAACTCATCGACAACTACCTCGGCCCGCTGGCCGCGCTCCCGGCCATCAGCTCGCGGCTGCAGACCGGCGCCAGGGTCATCGCCGTGACCCGCGCCGGCATGGACAAGACCCACACCCGAAACCGCGAGGCCACCCCGTTCGTCGTCCGGGTCGAGCACGAGGACGGAGAAACCCGCGACCACACCATGGCCGGGGTCATAGACGCTTCTGGCACCTGGTCCACCCGCAACCCGCTGGGTACCTCCGGGCTCCCCGCCGTCGGCGAAGACACCGCCGCGGACCGGATTTCCTCTTCATTGCCGGACGTCACCGGCCGGGACCGCGCCTCGTTCGCCGGCCGCCGTGTCCTGGTCGTCGGTGCCGGCCACTCCGCCGCCAACACGCTGATCAGCCTCGCCGACCTGGCCAAGGACGAACCGAACACCCGGATCCTGTGGGCGGTCCGCGGCGCGTCCGCCGAGAAGGTCTACGGCGGTGGCGACGCCGACGGGCTGCCCGCCCGCGGCCAGCTCGGCGCCCGCCTGCGCCGCCTCGTCGAGGCAGGAACCATCGAACTGCACACCGGATTTGGCATTGGCTCGCTGAAATCCCTCGCCTCGGGAGTAAGCGTCGATTCCGTTGACGGCCGGACCCTGGAGGCCGACGTCGTGGTGCCCTGCACCGGCTTCCGCCCGGACCTGAACATCCTGCGCGAACTCCGGTTGAACCTTGACCCGGCCGTCGAAGCACCCGTGGAGCTCGGCCCGCTGATCGACCCGGAATTCCACTCCTGTGGCACTGTCCCCCCGCACGGCGCAGCACTGCTGGCACACCCGGACAAGGACTTCTACATCGTCGGCATGAAGTCCTACGGCCGGGCGCCGACCTTCCTGCTCGCCACCGGCTACGAACAGGTCCGCTCAGTCGTCGCCGCCCTGGCCGGTGACCGCGAGGCGGCCGACACAGTCCAGCTCGAACTCCCCGAAACCGGTGTCTGCTCCTCTGACGCCGGCACCAGCTGCGACGTCCCAGCACCCGCCACTGCGTCCGAATCCTCATGCTGCGCCGCTCCCGAGCCGGTGCTCGTGGGCTTCCCCACCGGGCTGTCCCACGGACGCTCCGGCGACAGCAACTGATCCGGATTTCCTTTCCGTGAATCACATCCTTGGAGCGCCGAGATGACTGAACCCCACGAAAACCGGTATAAAACCCGCCAGAGGCTGCAGGAGAACACCGAGCTGCTGCAGCGCATCAGCAACCGTCTGGCCGACAAGTTCGCGGGCATCTTCGCCGCCGAAACCGTCGAACGCTACGTCTTCGAGACGTACACGGCCATGGCCCGGACCGCGAAGATCACCACCCACCTTCCTGCCACCACCGAGCACTTCGCCAACGACCGGCTCACTGCGCTGGCCAAATCCAAGGGAGCCGTCGCCTCGGAGGTCCCCGAAGTCTTGTTTGTCTGCGTGCAGAACGCCGGCCGCTCCCAGATGGCCTCCGCGCTGTTGAACGTCGAGGCCAAGGGCCGGATCCGCGTCCGCTCCGCGGGCTCGATGCCGGCGGCGGAACTGGACCCCGGCGTCGTCGCGGCGATGTCCGAAATGGGCCTGGACCTGACCCGGGACTACCCCAAACCCCTCACCGATGATGTGGTCCGTGCCTCGGACGTCGTGATCACGATGGGCTGCGGCGACTCCTGCCCGATCTACCCCGGCAAACGCTACGAGGACTGGGAACTGGCAGACCCGGCCGGACTACCCGTTGCGGCAGTCCGGATCATCCGCGACGAAATTCACGAGCGGGTCAAGGCACTGGCCGCATCACTGCTCAGCAGCCCCAGCTCAGATAAGGAAGAATCCAACGCATGATCGATACCACGAAAACCCCCAGCGTCCTGTTCGTCTGCAGCAAGAACGGCGGAAAATCCCAGCTCGCCGCCGGACTCATGAACCAGCTTGCAGACGGGACCGTCACAGTGCACTCAGCCGGGACCAAGCCCGCCGAATCGCTGAACCCCCAGTCCGTGGAATCCCTGGCAGAACTCGGCATCGACATCACCGGCGAACACCCCAAACCCGTCACCGACGAAGTCCTGGACGGGGCCGACGTCGTTATCGTCCTGGGCAACGAAGCTAAGCTAGAGCCCCGCGAGGGCAAGCGGCTCGAGTTCTGGGATACGGACGAGCCCTCCGAACGCGGCATCGAAGGCATGGAACGCATGAACCTGGTCCGGGACGACATTAGGGCCCGCGTGCAGAAGCTGTATGCGGAGCTCACCGGGGACTAGGCATGCCCGCCCCGGCGTTATCCCGGACACTGGTCGCCGAGGGTGCACCGCGCGGCGGCCTTGCCGCGCTGTGCATCACCCAGACCACCGGATGGGGCGTGCTCTACTACGCGTTGATCGCGGCGGTCCGGCCCATCAGCCAGGACACCGGCTGGGACCCGGCCCAGGTGACGGGAGCCTTTTCCGCCGGCCTGCTGGTCTCCGCGGCGGCGGGGATCGCCGTCGGCAGGATCCTCGATCGGACCGGCCCGCGCATGCTGATGATCGGCGGATCCCTGCTCGGCATGCTTGCCCTGGTCGTGGCGGCGATGGCACCGAACCTGGCAGTGTTCATTGCGGCCTGGCTGCTGGCCGGTACCGCGCAGGCCGCCGTCCTGTACCAGCCAGCCTTCACAGTCATTAGCCGCTGGTACGGCCCGGCGAGGGTGCGGCCGTTGACGATCCTGACGCTTGTCGCCGGGTTCGCGTCCACCATCTTTGCCCCCGCCACCGCAGCCCTGACGTCCGCGTTCGGCTGGCGGGGCGCCTTCATCATCCTCGCCGGGATCATGGGACTCATCGCCGTGCCGCTGCACGCCCGCTACCTGAACCGGAACTGGGCCCCGGCCGCCCCCGGCACCCTTGCGACAGTCCACCGGGCCATGCCGCGTATCGTCCGGCGAAGCCCGGAATTCCTCGGGCTGCAGGCGCTGATGGTCCTGCTCTGCCTGGGGCTTTACACGGTGACGCTGAACATCATGCCGCTGCTCGCGGAGAAAGGCGCCGACTACGCCACGGCCGCGCTCGGTCTCGGTCTCGTGGGCGCCGGTCAGGTCGGTGGCCGGCTACTGTTCGCGGCCATCCCGGCCGGCGCCCGGCTGCAGGTCATCACCGGAACGGCGGCCTGCGCCGCCTTCCTGCTCGCTGCACTGCCGGGCCCGGTGCCGGCGCTGATCGCGGCGGGAATGCTCGCCGGCGCGGTCCGCGGTTGCCAGACCCTGCTGCAGGCCACCATCGTGGCTGACCGCTGGGGAACACAGAATCTTGGCACTTTGCAGGGACTGTTCGCGGCACCGCTCACAGCTGTTACGGCCGTCGCCCCGGCCGCGGGTCCGCTACTGGCGGCCTGGCTCGGCACCTACACGGGCATGGCGTACGCCATGGCCGCTGCAGCCGCCATGGCCGCCGTTCTCGCCGCCGCCGGAAGCGTTCGAAAGCTCAGGCCCTCCACGATCGGCTGAGAGATCCTCCGCCCCTGCGGCTGATCGACGCGGGACATAATGAAGGCACGTCGCCATGGATGCGGACCATTTGAGGGCCGCGGCCGGCTGAAGACCGAAGACTACGAAAGGCACATCGTGGACCCGACAAGGGAAGAGATCCTGGCCGGGTACAGCCGCGCCCGCCGCGACCTCGCCGCCTTGCTGCGGAGCGCAGCGCCCGCAGATCTCGACCGCAGGAGCGACGGCACACGCTGGACCAACGAGGAGCTGCTCTTCCACATGGTGTTCGGCTACATGGTGGTCCGCGCCCTGCTTCCCCTGGTCCACGTTGTCAGCCGGCTCCCCCGCCCGGTCGGCAGGGCTTTTGCTGGCGTCCTCAACTCGGCCACCGGCCCCTTTGATGTGGTGAATTACTGGGGTTCCCGGGCCGCCGCCCGCGTCTACAACCGGCGAAGGATGAGCCGGAAACTGGACAAGACCATCGCCGCGCTCTCCCGCCGGCTCGGTCGCGAAAGTTCCCGGTCCCTCGCCAGGTCGATGCCGTTCCCCGACAGGTGGGACCCTTTCTTCACTCCGCTAATGACACTCAACGATGTGTACGCCTATCCGACACTTCATTTCGACTTCCACGCCAAGCAGTTGAGTCTTCGGCACCCGGACGCACCGGTCGAGTCCTAACATTCAAGCCGAAATAGCATCGGGTTCAGCAGCGGCCGCCCTGTGCCAGCCAACTGCCCGACGTCGGACGGGCCGCCACCCGAAACACAGAGTGGCGGCCCCAGTTCCCTACACCGAGGCTGCCGCCGGGACCTTCAGGGGCTCGATCTTGCCAAGGACGAACAGATAGTTTGCGGCGCCGATCAGTGAAACGATTCCAATGACCGCGAGCGGCGCCACGAAGGACCCCGTCTGATCCACCAGGACGCCGATCAGGATCGGTGTGAAGATGCCGGCCAGGTTGGAGGCAAAGTTCTGGAGTCCGCCAATGGATCCCACGTGCCGGGAGCTCGGGGCAACATCGGCCGGCAGGGACCAGATGCCGGTGGCGGCGACGGTGAGGCTCGAATACGCCACTGAAAGAAGCGCCAGGGCCATCCACGCCTCCGGCACCACGGCAGCGAACATGATGACCGAACCGCCGATCAGGCCACCGGCGATGGCGGTCTTGCGGACCCGGGTCACCGAGACGCCGCGCTGTACCGCACGGTCGGCGACATAGCCGGCCAACCAGCCGAAAGCGACTGCACAGATGCCCGGAATGGCACCAAAGAACCCGAGCTTGAGCAGGTCGAACCCGCGCTCCTTCACGAGGTAGCTCGGAAAGAACGTGATGAAGAAGTAGATAGCGGCGTTCAGGCAAAAGAAGCCGAACATCATGCTGAGTATGGTGCGGTACTTGAAGAGTGACCGCCACGGCAGCTTCGCTGCGCCGGCGTCGTCGCTCGCCTCGCTTCGGGCACCACCCTCCTGGATGTAGGACACCTCGGCGGCGTTGGCAGCCGGGTGTTCCTCGGGGCTGCGGTACGTCTTCCACCACACGGCGGCCCAGACCAGACCGGCAATGCCGATGATGATGAAGACCGCGTGCCACGAGGTGAACGCCACGATCAAGGTAACGATGGGCAGGGCGATGACCGCACCCACACGGGAGCCCGAATCCCAGATGCTGGTAGCAAAGGCCCGCTCCCGGACCGGGAACCAAGTGGCCACAACTTTGGCCGCGGTGCTCGGCGCCGGGCTTTCACCGACACCCAACAGGAACCTGGCGGCGAAAAGCGACCAAAAGCTCGTCGACATGGCCGTGATCATGGTGAAGATGGACCACCAAACCGCCGCAAGCGAGAACGATTTCCGCGGCCCCACCTTGTCGACGTACCACCCGGCTGCCAGTTGGCAGAAGTCGTAGGCCCAGAAGAAGGCGGCGAAGATGAGTCCCTGCTGGGTTGCCGAGAGTTCGAAGTCCTTGCCCATGAACGGCAAGGCCACGCTGAGGCTGGACCGGTCCAGATAATTGATGCTCAGCCCAATGAACGCGAGCCAAATAATCATCCAGCGTTTGCGGGTCATGGTGCGGGGCATATTGGGGGATGACTTGGGGGCGAGCTTACTGCCGAGCGCAGTCATGCGGTCTCCTTTGACATAAACATGGCTTCGGGTGCCTGGGCACCGGGATGGTCAGGCGCCAAGAGTGCCAGCACCAGAATCATATAGGAATCGGCTTAATCATATAGAGGATGTGATCCACGACAAGTCCCTTTCCGGAAAATCTTTCAGACCGCCCCCTGACGCCCTGTGGCTTATGATTCCCACAGCGACTCCCACCACTCCACACAAAGAGGTAAACGCGTGCCCCCACGTCAATCGTCCGATGCATCCAGAGGCAAGGCGGCCGTGAGTGATGTCTACTCGGCCATGCGCGCCTCCATCCTCACGGGCGAAATTGAACCCGGCACGCGGATCAACATCGATGCCGTCGCCCGCAGCATGGGCGTCTCCCAGACTCCGGTCCGCGAAGTGCTTCAGCGACTGGAGGGCGACAACCTGGTGGTCTACACCCCAGGACGCGGCTACAGCACCACTCCCCTGCTGGACCTGGCCGAGTTGCGCTCCCTTTTTGAATTCCGACTCCTGGTCGAGCCATGGGCGGCGCGCTCTGCCGCCGTGGACCGCCTGGCCAACCCGGCCGGAGCCCTGGAAAAGGAGCTGTCGGCCTTCCGGGACCGGATGCAGAACAGCGGGGACCTTCGGCAGGACCTCGTGGCCCATGACACCCGCTTCCATGACACCATCCTCGCGGCGGCGGGGAACACGGTTGTGCGGCACGCCTTCGCGCAAACCCACTGCCACCTGCACACGTTCCGCCTCTACCCCGCAGACGTCGACGGCGCCATTACGGTAGCCGAGCACTCGGCCGTGCGGGAGGCCATCCGGACATGCCAGCCGGAACGTGCCGAGGAGGCCATGGCCGAGCACATCAGAAACTCCTTCACCCGGTTTGCCCAGGCTTTCAAGGACAACGCGGCCCTCTCTCCACTGGAGGACAGCGGACCCCCACGGCCGCACATCGTCGGCTGAAAAGAAGCCCCGGCCTGCTGGCCGGGGCTTCTTTACTCTCCGGAACACTTGATCTGGATCACCTTTCCTATATGATTACCGGAATTCATATAGGAATCGTGTCCACTCATTGAACTGATCAGAGAGAAGATATCCATGCCTTCCATCATCTCCATCCACACCCAGGACGTGCGCTTCCCCACGTCGCTGGAACTCGATGGCTCCGACGCGGTCAACGTTGACCCCGACTACTCCGCCGCCTATGTCGTCATCCGCACCGATGCGGGAGACGAAGGCCACGGCTTTGTGTTCAGCTGCGGACGCGGCAACGATATCCTCACGCATGCCATCGACGCCTACGCCCGCCTGCTCGTCGGCCGGGACATCGACGAACTCATCTACGACCTCGGCGGCGCCTCAAAGCGGCTCATCCACGATTCCCAGCTGCGCTGGCTCGGCCCGGAAAAGGGCGTCACGCAGATGGCCTGCGGTGCGCTCGTGAGTGCCCTCTGGGACATCCGCGCCCGGCGTGAAAACAAGCCGCTGTGGCTCCTCCTCAGCGAGATGCCTGCCGAGGAAATTGTCGACGTCGTCGATTTCACCCATATTCGCGACGCCCTGAGCCCGGAGCAGGCGCTGGACATCCTGCGGGCCGGCGAAGCCGGCAAGGCTGCCAGGATCGCGGCCCTCAAAGTGGAGGGATATCCCGCGTACACCACATCGCCCGGATGGCTCGGCTACAGCGACGAGAAACTGGTCAGGCTGAGCAAGAAGGCAGCCGCCGACGGCTTCTCCATGATCAAGCTGAAGGTGGGCGGTGACCTCAACGATGACCGCCGCCGCATGGCCCTGGCCCGGGCGGCCGTCGGCGACCTCCCGATCGCGATCGACGCCAACCAGCGGTGGGAAGTTTCCGAGGCCATCGAATGGGTCAACCAGCTGGCAGAGTTCAGCCCCTACTGGATCGAGGAGCCCACGAGCACGGACGACATCCTGGGCCATGCCGAGATCCGGAAGGGTGTTGCACCCGTGCGGGTCGCCACCGGCGAGGCGGTAGCGAGCCGCATCGTCTTCAAGCAGCTGCTGCAGGCCGGGGCCATCGACGTTCTCCAGCTGGATTCCACGCGGGTGGGTGGCGTGAACGAGAACATCGCCAACCTCCTGCTCGCCGCCCGCTTCGACGTGCCGGTCTGCCCGCACGCCGGCGGTGTCGGGCTGTGCGAGCTTGTCCAGCACTTCTCGTTCTTCGACTACGCGGCCATCAGCGGTACCCAGGACGGACGGATGATCGAGTACGTGGACCATCTTCACGAGCACTTCGCCGAGCCGGTCCGCATCATCAACGGCCGGTACGCCGCCCCGGAACTGCCGGGCACCGGCGCCGAAATGTTCAGCGCCTCCCGCTCCCGCTGGGAGTTCCCCGCCGGGGCAGGATGGGTGGAAGTGGGAAGCCGCGCCGCCGTCACGGGCGCGTCCCTGACCGAAGCCGGGGCGGTCCGATGACAACCACTCTTGAGGACCTCAATGCGCGTATCGATGCCGCCCAGGCCGCGTTCGAAAAGGGCCGCGCGGCCGATCCCCACACCCGGGCGTCTTGGCTGGAGGCAGCGGCCGCCGGCCTGGAGACTGACGCGGATTCGCTCGTGGAAATCGCCCACCAGGAAACGCATCTGGGCGACGCCCGGCTCCGGGGCGAATTGAAGCGCACCGTCTTCCAGCTCAGGCTCTTCGCGGCGGAAATCCGTCAGGGCGAGCACCTCGACGCCACCATCGACCACGCAGACCCGGACTGGGGCATGGGGCCGCGGCCTGACCTGCGCCGGCTCAACGTGCCGATCGGCGTCGTCGGGGTTTTCGGGGCGTCCAACTTCCCGTTCGCCTTCAGCGTGATGGGCGGCGACAGCGCCTCGGCCCTGGCCGCCGGCTGCGCCGTCGTGCACAAGGCACACGACGGACACCTGAACCTTGCGGTTCGCACGGCCGAGACCGTTATCGCCGCACTTGACGCCGCCGGGGCACCCTCCGGCCTGTTCTCGCTCGTCACCGGCCGGCCCGCGGCGGAGGCCCTGGTGGACCACCCCGCGGTCAAGGCGATCGGGTTTACGGGTTCGACGGCGGGCGGACGGGCCCTGTTCGACCGTGCCGCGGCCCGGCCCGAACCGATTCCGTTCTTCGGCGAACTGGGCGGCATCAATGCTGTTTTCGTGACCGAGGGCGCCTGGGCGGCCCGGCGAGAGGAAATCCTCAGCGGCTACGCCAGCTCCTTCACCATGGGAATGGGCCAGTTCTGCACCAAGCCGGGGCTGCTGTTTGTTCCCCGCGGACAGACCGACCTCGTCCGGCGGGTGCTCAGCGGCGCCCTGGCGGACTGCGCAGCAACCCAGTTGCTGAGCTCGCGGCTGCACGGCGGCTACAGGCAGTCTGTGGCCCACCTGCAGAGCAACGCAGGCGTCGAGGTCCTGGTGGAAGGAGACTTCGCCGAGACGCCGGCGCCGACCGTGCTTCACACGACGGCAGCTGCGGCGCGCAGCGATCCGTCGATCCTCCGGCAGGAAATGTTCGGACCGGCCAGCCTGGTGGTGGAGTACGGCGACGAGTCGGAACTCCCCGCCCTCGCGGAACTTCTTGAGGGACAGCTGACCACCACTGTCCAGGCGGAGCCCGGCGACGACGTCTCCGACCTCGCCGCGCGGTTGACGGACATCAGTGGCCGCGTGCTCTGGAACGGCTGGCCCACGGGGGTCACGGTCAGCTACGCCCAGCACCACGGCGGACCCTACCCCGCCACGACGTCCGCCACCACATCGGTGGGAACGGCCGCCATCCGCCGATTCCTCCGGCCCGTGGCTTACCAGTCGTTCCCGGAAGCGCGGCTGCCCGAACCGCTGCAGGACGCCAACGGCTGGAACGTGCCGCAGCGGGTGGATGGAGTGTGGCGGCGGCCCGTCATCACAGAGGGACTTCCCGGGAGCGAGGCTCAGCGATGAACGCACCCCTGAACATCGGCGGAGCATCTGTGCTCCCGGACGATGCAGCGCAAGCATTGCTGATCGGCCGTGTCTGGGACGTTGAAACCTCGGGACCCCGGGTGGTCGCGGTCCAGGAGGAGGGGGTGTTCGACCTTCACCAGCTGGCCGGTACGGTCTCTGAGCTCCTCGAACGTCCCGATCTTGTGGCGGACGTGCGTGCTGCGATGGATGCGGCGCGCTGGAAGACCGCCGACGTCGTCGAAGCATCCCTGGCGCAGGACCCAACGCGTCCGCACTTCCTGGCGCCAGTGGACCTCCAAGTCATTAAGGCCTGCGGCGTCACCTTCGTGGACAGCATGATCGAGCGCGTGATCGAGGAGCGTTGCGGCGGAGACGCCAGCAGGGCCACAGAGATGCGGGAACTGGTGGCCACCGCCCTCGGCGGCAGCATCGGCGCAATCCGCCCGGGCTCCCCGGCGGCGGCCGAGACCAAAAAAGTCCTGATCGCGGAGGGCCTCTGGTCGCAGTACCTGGAGGTGGGCATCGGACCGGACCCCGAGGTCTTCACGAAGGCCCCGGTCCTGTCCTCGGTGGGGCTCGGCGCGGGAGTCGGGATTCCGTCTTTTTCCGCATGGAACAACCCCGAGCCGGAACTGGTGCTCATCGTCACCTCGGCCGGTCAGGTTGTGGGCGCGACGCTTGGCAACGACGTGAACCTCCGGGATGTGGAGGGCAGGAGCGCCCTGTTGCTGGGAAAGGCGAAGGACAACAATGCATCCAGCGCTTTGGGCCCACTGATCCGGCTGTTCGATGACGGGTTCAGCCTGGAAACGCTGCGCCAGGAAGAGATCCTGCTGCGTGTCGAGGGCCAGGACGGCTATTCGCTGGAGGGCCGCAACTCGGTGGCCAGGATCAGCCGGCCGTTCGAAGAACTCGTGGCGGCGACTTTCGGGAAGCACCATCAGTACCCGGACGGGTTCGCGTTGTTCACAGGCACGCTGTTCGCCCCCAACCAGGACCGGGATGAGCCGGGGCAGGGGTTCACCCACCACATGGGAGACGTTGTGACGATCCGCAGCAGCCATCTCGGGGCCCTGATCAACCTCGTGGGCGCTGCGGAAGAGTTGCCGGAATGGTCCTTCGGGCTGCGGCAACTGTTCGGCTATCTGCAGTCCCAACAGCATGTTCAAGCCGTATCCCTCGGCGGCCGGTAGCACGTCCCGCCCGTCCGAAAGCCCAGGCTTGACCTGCTAGGAGGGGCCAGCGACGGCGGCCGCGCACCCGGCGCGCGGCCGCCGTCTTGAGAGAGGCGCAGTTATATGTAAGTATCTGCGTATGAATGCAGATAACAATGCCGGCAACCTTACCGCGGACAGCCAGTACGTTGAACTGGCTGTGGAGGTTTTCGCCATGCTGGCCGACGCCACCCGGGTCAGGCTGATCCTGGCCCTGCGCCACGGCGAGCTGCCCGTCAACGTGCTCGCCGAAAAGGCGGGGAAATCGGCGGCTGCGGTTTCCCAGCATCTGGCCAAGATGCGGCTGGCGCGCATGGTCGCCACCCGGCAGGAAGGCACCAAGGTCTACTACCGCCTGCAGGACGGGCACGCCTGGCAGCTTGTGGCCGACGCGATTCACCAGGCCGAACACACCCTCGGCACAGCTCCGCATCACACCATCGCTCCGCACAGCCTCAAGCGGGAGGCCGGCGCATGAACCAGCCGATGCATCCCCATCCCGGCCACGACGTCCACCGGCACACGCACGCTCACTCTGAACACGGCGCTGGCAAGGGCGACCTTCAAGCTCACGACGACGACCACCACCACGGCCCGCACGGGCATGTTCACGCGACCGGGTTCAAGGGGTGGCTGCAGGAGCTCTTCGTGCCGCACTCCCATGACTCGGCCGACTCGATCGACTCAGCCCTGGAAAGCAGCTCGCAGGGCATTTGCGCCGTCAAGGTATCCCTGCTCGGGCTGGGGGCCACGTCGCTGTTCCAGCTGGTCATCGTGCTCGTCAGCGGCTCCGTGGCATTGCTGGCGGACACGGTCCACAATTTTTCCGATGCCCTGACCGCCGTGCCGCTGTGGATCGCTTTTCTGCTCGGACGCCGCCGCGCGACCCGGACGTTTACCTACGGGTTCGGCCGTGCCGAGGACCTCGCAGGGCTGTTCATCGTGGCGATGATCGCACTCTCGGCCGTCGTGGCCGCCGTCGAATCCCTCCGCCGCTTCTTTGAACCCCAGCCGGTCCAGAACCTGGGCTGGGTGCTCGCCGCCGGGCTGGTGGGCTTTGCCGGCAACGAACTCGTCGCGATCTACAGGATCCGCGTGGGACGACGGATCGGCTCCGCCGCGCTCGTGGCCGATGGCATTCACGCCCGCACCGACGGGTTCACCTCACTGGCCGTCGTCGCCGGAGTCATCGGCATATGGCTCGGGTTCCCCCTCGCGGACCCGATCGTGGGCCTGCTCATCTCCGCAGCAATCGCCGTGCTGCTGTGGGGAACCATTCGGGACATCGGGCGCCGGCTCATGGACGGCGTCGACCCGAACCTGACGGACCGCCTGGCAGCAGTTGTCACCGCCCACGCCCCCGAGGGCGCAACGTCCCGGCTGCGCTGGTCCGGCCACCGGCTCCACGTCGAGGTCTCCATCCCCATGACCGCGATCACCGCTTTAGGGGAACTTGCCACTCTCCACGACGAAATCGACCACGCCACCCGCCACGCACTCCCGAACGTGGGATCCGTGACAATGGTGCCCACGTTCACCCAGTCAGGGCCGGTCTAAAGCCTGCACGTCCGGCCCTGCACCCCGGCCGCTCCGAATCACTTTCAGAGACCACGAACAGAAGTGACCGCGGCTTCCCGCGGCTTCGGCCCGTGATCGGGTGCTGATTGATCTGTCCGGCTGGGCGAATCCGCGAAGGGTGCCCGGCTGGAACATTTCAGCGTCGAGGCGATGGCACGGACTGTCGGCCCTGGGTCCGGCGGCGGCCGGCAACCTCCCCACTGTCAGCGAAATACCAGTCGGATGGACCGTTGACCGGCGACACTCACCGATATATCGTTAATTATCGCCGAAGGATCGGCGACCATCAGTGAGATTCAAGTGAAGTGGAAGGACGATGTTGTTATGAAAGGCAATCACGACGACAAATTAACGGACGGCGGACCCGCGCTGGGACGCTTCGGGCGCGGCAGGAGCTGTCGCGGACCCCACGGACACGGCGGATTCGGGCCGGGCCGCGGGTTTGGGCCGGGTTTCGGGCCAGGATTCGGACCGGGTTTCGGACCGGGATTCGGTCCCGGCGGTTCGCGGCGGGCCAACAGGGGCGATGTTCGCTCCGCGATTCTCTCCCTCTTGGCCGAATCACCGTCCAACGGCTACGGCCTGATCAAGACAATTGCCGACAAGACGTCGGGAGCCTGGCGTCCGAGCCCGGGCTCCGTCTACCCGACGCTCCAGCAGCTCGTTGATGAGGAGCTGATCGCGCCCGTGGGTGACGGACGGCGCACCGAGTTCACCCTCACCGACGCGGGCAAGGCTTACGTGGCCGATCACGCCGAGGAGCTGGGGAACGCGTGGAACACCGATCCCCAAGGATCCGGGCCGGCGTTTCACCAGAGCGTGGGAAAGCTCATGGGAGTCATCCACCAGTTCCGCTTCTCGGCGACCGAGGAACAACGCACTGCCGCCATGGAAGTAATCGATGACACCCGCCGCGCGCTCTACCGCATCCTCGCCGACTAACACCCCCGTTTACGGCCCCGAGTTCCATGCGTTGGCTTCGGGCGCGGCCCCCTGCCAATGGTGCCAATGGCCCCTCCCGCAAATGACCCGGCAACAATATAGTTAGAGCCACACCCCGCAGCGGGAAAAGAGCGATGATGCGCGGAATAGGCAGACGCCAATCTGGCGGGCGCGGAATAGGTCTGATCGGGACCGTGTATCTGGCCATCGGCGTCGTGGTCGCCGCCACCCACGGCTATCTAGTGGCCTGGAACATTCCCGGCAACATTGTGGAAGGCCTGGCGGCAATTATCCTCTGGCCCCTTGTAGCCATCTTCGGAGTGGATCTGCATACCCTGATCGCTTGATCCTGACAGGTTTCCCAGGGCCGCACGGTGGCCCCGGACCGCCGCAAATGGTGTCGGGTCATCGCCCCCACTTTCGGCACATCTGTCCCTACAATTAACTGTGGCCTCCATGGCATTCACGTCGCGGGGGCGACCAAATAAGGAGGATCATCATGGGCCTGGGTGACAAGATCCACAATGCCGCCGAGAAACTCCACGGCAAAGGCAAAGAGACGGCCGGCAAAGCCACCGGCGACGACAAGATGAAGGCAGAGGGCAAAAGCCATCACGTCAAAGCAGACCTGAAGCAGGCCGGCGAAAAAGTCAAGGACGCCTTCAAGAAACACTGAAAACAGGCCTCCGGAGGGCGGAGGTGCGATCCGTATCGCACCTCCGCCCCGGCCTTTTGACCACACAATCCAAGGACTTTCCCTAACGGAGCAGGTCGAGTGCCTCAAGGAGCCGCCCGACCGAGCCGCCGAGGTTCCACTCTTTGGCGAGACGCTCAAGATCGGCCCGGGAACCGCCGAGGACTGGGTGCAGTTGCGCGCCGGCCTCCTCGAGCGTCGGCAGTTCCAGGTCCCGCACGATCTTCACGACGGCGGGCGCGACCGCGAGGTAGTCCGCCGCCGCGGCGAGCTTCGACCGTACGGATGCGGAGAGCCCGCTTTCTGCGTCAGCGGCAGCCGCGAGCAGCCCGTCAAGCGTGCCGTACTCCCCGAGCAGCGACGCGGCGGTTTTCTCGCCGATGCCGGCGACGCCCGGCAACCCGTCGGAGCTGTCGCCGCGCAGGGTCGCGTAGTCGGCATACTGCCCGGGCAGCACGCGGTACTTGCCGACGACGACGGCGTCGGTCAGGACTTCGAGGTTCTTCATGCCGCGCGCGGTGTAGATCACCTGCACGTGGCGGGCGTCGTCGACGACCTGGAAGAGGTCGCGGTCGCCCGTCACCACGTCGACCGGAAGCTCGGCGTGGCTGGCGTAGGTGCCGATGACATCGTCGGCCTCATGCTCGACAGCCCCGACGACGGCGATGCCGGCGAGCCCGAGCACCCGGCGGATCATCGGAATCTGCGCCTCGAGCGCGTCCGGCACGATCTCCACATCGGGGGCGTCGGCCACCACCTCGGCAACTCGATGCGATTTGTAGCTCGGGATGAGGTCCACCCGCCACTGCGGACGCCAGTCGTCATCCCAGCACGCAATGAGGTGCGTCGCGCCGTAGTCGGTGGTCAGCCGCGCGATCATGTCGAGCAGCCCGCGGACGGCGTTCACCGGGGTGCCGTCGGCACGGCGGATGGTGTCGGGTACCCCGTAGAACGCGCGAAAGTACAGCGACGCGGTGTCGAGCAGCATCAGACGGTCGGTCATAACTGATCCTGACACGGAAACGTCGCGAATCAGGAACGGAGGCGCAGGCCGCGAAGCTTCTTCCCTGCCTTGCGGGCTTTCTTCTCCGTTTTCCGGGCAATGCGTTCTTCCATCTCCAGCAAACCCTGGAAGCCGAGGTCAGTGTCGGCGGTCAGGTCCGGGGTGGCCGCCAGTCTCCCCAGCAGGGCTGTTGCCATGACGCTGTCCTGATGGTCGCCGAGGACTGTCTGGAGCCGTCCAGCGGACTTCGTGAGTTTGACGGCGCGTTTGCCGTGGATTTCCGTGACCGATTCGCCCGCGTGGCGCAGGCGCTTGGCATCCTTTCGCACCTCGTGCAGCGCCGTGTCGCGGGAGGTCCGGCCGGCGGAGCGTTTGACGGCCCTCCGGGAACGCTCCACCCGCTCTGCTGCCCTGTTGACCAGCTTGGCCGTCACTTTGCGCGCCGGGCGGAAGGCGCGAGGCTTGGCAGGCGGGTGGTCCCGGAACTCCTCAAGGGAGCCAAGAAGACGGAAATAGCGAGCGGTCCCGAGGGTCTTCAGGACGTTTCTGTAACCTGCGTTGTGGGCTGCGACCAACTCCTGTTCGATCATCTGGTTCAAGGAGCCGGACCTCTGTTTTTCGGGGAGTTCCATGACGTGCCGGCGAAGCCGCTCCAGCATGACTTCGGCATCGCGCGCCGGACCCAGGATCTGGCCCAGCCACTTCAGTTCAGACTGGAGTTCCCGGACCGCTGAGCGGTTGAAGAGTTTGCGATAGGTGGCCAGGGCTGAGCGCGCCCGGCGGGTCGCGGACCGCATCTTGTGGACGGAATCCGGTGTCCCCAGCCGGACGCCGGGATCATTGGCGATGAAGTCTTCGATCCTTGCATCGAGATAGGCCGTCACGACGTCGACTGCCGGTCCTTTCTTCCGGGGTTTTCCGGCCCGGGGGCCGAGCCCGGCTGGCCACGCATCGCCAAAAGTGCGGGCAAGTTTGGAAGGAAAGACGGAGTGGCTCGCTCCCGTGGACGTCAGGGTTTCGGCGGCAGCGTCGAGGAACTCCCGGGGTCCGTGGACGAGTTCGAGCTCCCATTCACGCCAGTCCAGGGCCGGCCCTGGCGGCTGCAGGGCCTCGGCATGGACAACGTCGTCGGCGAAGTCGGCCAGGTGCTCACCGCCGGGTCCGTAGAGCCGGTAGGTGGTGCGTCGCGTACTCAGCCGGGCGACGGGCACCAGTTCATCGCCCCGGGTGAATACCTGCAGATGATCGGACAGTTCTTCCGGTACGGTCTCCGGCTGGCCCAAGGGTGCGTGGATTTCCTCCCGCTGGTCCGTGCCGGCGGGAAG
Organism: Arthrobacter sp. P4_F10; assembly: GCF_056401435.1. Lineage (NCBI taxonomy): Bacteria > Bacillati > Actinomycetota > Actinomycetes > Micrococcales > Micrococcaceae > Arthrobacter > Arthrobacter sp. P4_F10. The sequence continues at coordinate 547,894 of NZ_JBFUJJ010000001.1, read as the reverse complement.
CTTGAGGTGCCAGCCCTCATCCGTTCCCCCCGTGCGGCGCCGCAGGGTCAGGCGCCGTGCGGCGAGGGCCAGGGACCGGGTGTCGAAGTACACAGCCTCAAGATGATCCGTCGCCGGCTCCGCGACGTGGTCCACACCCTCGATTTCCCGCAGGTCTGGAAGCGCTGAGGAGGTTTCGGCGTCGTACTTTTGTTCCGTTTCAAGTTTTCCGGTGGTGTCCATGGCAGGCCCCCTCTACTGGCACCGCTGGAACATGGACTTGATCCTCGGGCGGGCGTGTCCGGCCGGTGCCTTGGCCTGTTGCGCCCAGCCCGATTCTAGGCCCGGGGGTTGCAGCCAGACCAGTCATCAGTGCAGGTCAGCTGAGCGGCCCCGTCCTGACAGGCGTAAGCTATCTATGCTTCCGCGCCCCACGCTTGGCCGCCCTCGGGCGTGATATCCGGGGCGGCCGGAGCCCCAGGACCGGACCGGTGAAGGAGCTGGCGTGGACACCCGGAAGCTGAAGTATTTTCTGGCCGTCGTTGACCACGACGGATTCAGCCGCGCCGCGGAGCACCTGCTCATCGCCCAGCCGTCACTCTCACAGACCATCGCGGGCCTGGAAAAGGACCTGGGGGTGCCGCTCTTTCACCGCATCGGCCGCCGTGCGGTGCTCAGCGAAGCGGGCAAGGAACTCGTCGGGCCGGCCCGGCTCGTCATGCGGGACCTCGATGCCGCGCAGTCCGCGGTGCAGGCGCTGCGGGGCGTGCGGAGCGGGCGGTTGGACATTGTCACCATGCCCTCCCCCGGCATCGAGCCGCTGACGTCGATGATCGCCGAGTACACCCGGGCGCATCCGTCGGTGCGGCTTAACGTCAGTGCCGCGTTCACGCCCGAGGAGGTCGTTGAGTCCGTCCGCAGCGGCAGCACCGAGATCGGCCTGGCCGGATCCCCAAACCCCGTCCGGGTCCCGGGCGTCCAGGTCCTGGAGCTGGAGCGCCAGCCGCTGATCCTCATCGTCAACCCGCAGGCGGACACGTTCGGCCCGGGGCCGGCGATTCAGAGTGAGGATCTGGGCGGGCACCGGCTGATCGCCAGCCAGCGCGGATCCCTGATGCGCTGGCTGGTCGATGATGCGCTGGCCCGCGGCGTCAACACTGAAATCGTGGTGGAGGTCGCGCACCGGACCTCGATCCTGCCGCTGGTCCTGGCCGGGGTGGGCCACGCCGTGATGCCCTCATCGTGGGCGCCGCTGGCGCACAAGTCAGGGTTGCGGACCCTGCTGATCGAACCGGTGTCCCATCTGGACGTCGCCATCCTGAGCCGGAAGGACGGCCTGACGCCCGCCGCCAAGGCCTTCCTGGCGGTCGCAGAGCTGCATGTGGCAGCGGCAGGAGGCCCGCAGGCCGTCGACCAATAGGTTGAGCCTATTTACCGTATCGAATCTTGGTCTTGGACGGCGGCTGGTGCCGGACCGTCTACTTGAAGAGGACAAGCAGTGTGACGCTGCTAACACACTCAACGAGGAGGTAGGCACATGAGCGCCACCCAGAAATTCAGCATCGCTTCTATCCCCGCCGACGGCGTGGGCAAGGAAGTCGTCTCCGCCGGCCGCCGCGTCCTGGATGCCCTTGCCGAGAATTCCGGCGGCAAGTTCGCCTTCGAGTGGACCGAGTTCCCGTGGGGCTGCGGCTACTACGAAAAGACCGGCCAGATGATGGACCCGAACGGCCTGGAAGTCCTCAAGGACTTTGACGCCATCTACTTCGGTGCCGTCGGCTGGGAGAACGTCCCGGACCACATCAGCCTCTGGGGCCTGCGCCTGAACATCACGCAGAACTTCGACCAGTGGGCCAACATCCGCCCGGTGAAGTTCCTGCCCGGCGTCCAGTCCCCGCTGCGCAAGGCCGATCACACCGAGCTCGACTGGATCGTGGTCCGCGAAAACAGCGAAGGCGAGTACGCCGGCCTGGGCGGACGGAACCTCAGCGGCCGCGGCCCCGGCAACGAGGTGGCCCTCCAGACCGCCCTCTTCACCGAAAAGGGCTGCGAGCGGATCATGCGCTTCGCCTTCGACCTCGCCCGGACCCGCACCGTGAAGAAGGTCTCCTCCGTCACCAAGTCCAACGCCCAGCAGTACGGCATGGTCCTCTGGGACGAAACCTTCCAGCGAGTGGCCCTGGACTACCCGGACGTGGCCACCGAAAGCGTCCTGGTCGACGCCATGAGCGCCAAGTTCATCCTGCACCCGGAAGAACTCTCCGTCGTCGTCGCCTCGAACCTGAACGCGGACATCCTCTCGGACCTCGGCTCGGCCCTGGCCGGGAGCCTCGGCCTGGCGGCCAGCGCTAACCTGAACCCGGAACGCCGCTTCCCGTCCATGTTCGAACCGGTCCACGGCTCCGCGCCGGATATCGCCGGCAAGGGTATCAGTAACCCGATCGGCGCGATCGCCAGCGCCGCCCTGATGCTGGACCACTTCGGCCTGCACGAGGAAGCCCGCCGCATCGAGGCCGCCATCGAACAGACCACGGCCGCCGGCCACCTGACACGCGACGTCGGCGGCGAAGCCAACACCGATGACGTCACCGACGCCATCATCAAGGCCCTCGCCCACACCCTGGCCGCCGTCTAGCCAGACCACGTTCGGGCGGGCGGCGCCGCGCACCGTCGCCGCCGCCCGCCCGGCCCAGCTCTTTCATTCTTCAAACACCACCGGCAATCACATTCCACAATGAGGTAGGAATCATGGGACCCATCACCACCCCGGGCGCGGCAACGCCGGCCCCCAAGACACGCTGGTACAGGCAGCTGTACTTCTGGGTATTGACCGGAATCGTCCTCGGCATTCTCGTGGGCTGGCTCGCGCCCGCCGCCGGCATCGCCCTGGAACCGATCGGCACCACGTTCGTCAACGCCATGAGGATGCTGATCGGTCCCATCGTGTTCCTGACCATCGTCGGCGGCATCGCCAGCGTCGCGGACCTGAAAAAGGTCGGCATGACCGGCCTGAAGGCCCTGACGTACTTTCAGATCGGCACCATCTTCGCCCTGCTCTTCGGCCTGGTCGCCATCAACATCTTCCGCCTCGGCGAGGGCGTCAACGCCGACGCCAGCGCCATCAAGACCACGGACTCCGCGGCCAAGCTCATCGAAACCGGCGCCCACCAGGAATGGTGGCAGTTCCTGACCCACATCATCCCGACCAGCATCGCCGCGCCCTTCGTGGAGGGCGACATCCTCCAGATCATCTTCATCGCCGTGATCTTCGGCATCGCCCTGAACGCCACGGGCAAAGTCGGGGCGCCCGTCCTGGACGGGGTCCAGCGCCTCACCGGGGTCATGTTCAAGATCCTGGGCTTCATCATGAAAGCCGCCCCGCTGGGCGCGTTCGGCGCGATGGCCTTCGCCGTCGGCAAGTACGGCGTCTCGTCCCTCTCCAGCATGGGCGGGCTGATCGCCCTGTTCTACGCCACGTCGATCCTGTTCGTCGTCGTGGTCCTCGGATCCGTCATGGCCTTCCTGAAGCTGAACATCTTCAAGATGATCCGCCACCTCAAGGAGGAGTACCTGCTCATCCTTGGCACCTCCACCGCCGAACCGGCGCTGCCGGGCCTGATGCGCAAGCTTGAGCACGCAGGGGTCAAGAAGGAAACCGTCGGGCTCGTCGTTCCCACCGGCTACAGCTTCAACCTCGACGGCGCCGCCATCTACCTTTCGCTGGCCGCCGTCTACATCGCCCAGGCCACCAACACCGAGCTGACCATCGGCCAGCAGCTGGGCCTGATCGCGGTCATGCTGCTCACCTCCAAGGGCGCGGCCGGCGTCGCCGGCGGCGGCTTCATCGCCCTGACCGCCACCCTGGCCACCATCGGCACCATCCCGGCCGCCGGCATCATGCTCATCTTCGGCATCGACAAGTTCATGTCCGAATGCCGGGCCCTGGTGAACTTCACCGGCAACGCCGTCGCCACACTGTTCATCGCCTGGTGGGACCGGACGCTGGACGCGGACCGTGTCCGCCGAGTCTTCAACGGCGAAGTGGTTGAGCCCCTGCCCAGCGAGGATCCGACACCCCTCGACGAGTTCACGGACATCGCTGCTGACCTGACCGCCCACGATCCCCGCACGGCCAGTCCCCAGCACGCAGAACCGGCCGATGACGCCCCCGCCTCCAGTGATGACCGGCGCCCTGCCTACTCGAAAAGCATCTGACATGTTCACCACAACCGCCCCGAAACGCGTGCGAGCCCTGATCGCACCCGACAAGTTCAAGGGCAGCCTCACGGCCGGTGAGGTGGCCGATGCCCTGGCAGCAGGACTCCGTTCCGCCTCTGGTTTCACCGGCGCGGCCGGGACGATCCACTGCGAACTGCTTCCACTGGCGGACGGAGGTGACGGCAGCGTCGACGCCGCCGTCGCCTCCGGCTTCACCCGGCGCAGCTACACCGTCTCAGGACCCACCGGCCAGCCCGTCCAGGCCAGCATCGCGTTCGACGGCGCCACCGCCGTCGTCGAGGTGGCCAACACCTGCGGCCTGGGACTCCTGCCCGGCGGAACACTGGATCCGCTGGGTGCCTCCAGCCGCGGCTTCGGCGAAGCTGTCCTGTTCGCCCTCAGCCTGAAACCGGCCAGGATCGTTCTGGCCCTGGGCGGCAGCGCCAGCACGGACGGCGGCATGGGAATGCTCACCGCCCTCGGGTACAGCTTCCGGGACGCCGACGGCCGCCAGCTCTACGGCAGCGGCGGGGCGCTGGCACAGATCCACAGCATCCAGCGGACCGCCCTCCCCGAACTTGCCGACACCGAGCTCGTCGTCGCCAGCGACGTCCACAACCCGCTGCTCGGCGCCCACGGCGCACCGGCGGTCTTCGGCCCCCAAAAAGGCGCCGGACCCGAGGAGATCGCCTCTCTCGACAAGGGCCTCGAACATTTCGTCACCGGGCTCACAGCGGCGGGAATCACCGAGGCGGACCGGCTCGCCCAGCACGACGGCGCCGGCAGCGCCGGAGGAATCGGCTACGCGTGCCTGCTGCTCGGGGCAAAGCAGGTCTCCGGCGCCGACTACTTCCTGGACCTGCTGGACTTCAATGCCCGCAAGGACACCTGTGACGTCGTCGTCACCGGCGAAGGCAGCCTCGACGAGCAGACCCTTGCCGGGAAGCTGCCGGCGGCCGTCGCCCGGCGGTCCGGATCCCGTCCGGTCATCGCCGTCGCCGGCCGCTCCCTCCTGCCCCAGGAACGGTGGTCCGAAATGGACCTGACCCGGGTCTACACTCTGGCCGACTACACGGACCAGGATTCCGCCAATGACCCCGGCCTTTCCGCCGCGCTGCTCCGCCGGATCGGAAAGGACATCGGCTCCAGCCTGCTCTAGGCCTGACACACTGCACCACGCAGAAACGCCCGCCCGGGGCTATCCCGGGCGGGCGTTTCTGGACTCTCCGAAGGGGCGGCAGCTAGCCGATCAGCGCCAGCACGGCCCCGGCCGCAACCACTCCGCCGGCTTCGGTGCGGACGTCAGTGACAGTGCCGTCCCGGTGCGCGGAGACCTGGGTTTCCATCTTCATCGCTTCAAGGACCACAACCGGGTCCCCGGCCGATACCTCGGCGCCCGGCTCGACGAGCCACTTCACCACGGTCCCGGCCATGTCGGCGCGCAGCTCGCCCGGGTCGGCAGCGGAAGCACCGCCGTCGGACGCCGCTTCCACGGACACACCTGCGGGCAGCGGACTGCCAGAGCGTGCCCAGCCGTCCAGCAAGTCGGCCGGAAGGCCGACGGCGAGGCGCCGTCCGTCCACGTCGACGGTGATAGTGCGGCGTTCGCCGTCGGGCGCTGTGGTGCTGTAGTCGGGATCGGCGGGGATGGAGGCACTGTCCGCGAAGTCGGTTTCGATCCAGCGGGTGTGGATGCCCAGCCCGTCCTCGGACGTGAAGTCCGGGGACTCCAGCACTGCCCGGTGGAACGGCAGCACGGTGGCCACCCCGGTGATGCGCATTTCGGCGAGGGCCCGGCGGGCCCGACGCAGGGCCTGCTGGCGGTCCGCGCCGGTGACAATCAGCTTCGCGAGCAGGGAATCGAACTGCGGCGGGACGAAGGAGCCGGAGCGGACGCCGGTGTCGAGCCGGATGCCAGGGCCGGTGGGGCCGGCGAACTCGCCGATGGTCCCGGGCGAGGGCAGGAAGCCGCGGCCCACGTCCTCGGCGTTGAGCCGGAATTCGAAGGCGTGCCCGCGCGGCGCCGGGTCCTCGGCCAGGCGCAGCGGCTCCCCCGCGGCGATCCGAAACTGTTCCTGGACGAGGTCGATCCCCGTGGTTTCCTCGGTGATGGGGTGCTCCACCTGGAGCCGGGTGTTGACCTCGAGGAATGCCACCGTGCCATCCGCCGCGACCAGGAATTCCACCGTGCCGGCGCCGGAGTAGCCGGCCTCCCGGCAGACGGCCTTGGCGGCGTCGTAAATCAGCTTGGTCTGCTCGTCGCTGAGGAACGGCGCGGGAGCCTCCTCCAGGAGCTTCTGGTGCCGGCGCTGCAGTGAGCAGTCGCGGGTTCCGACGACCACGACGTTGCCGTGTGTGTCCGCCAGGACCTGCGCCTCCACGTGGCGCGGACGGTCCAGGTAGCGCTCCACGAAGCACTCGCCCCGGCCGAAGGCGGCCACTGCTTCACGGACGGCGGAGTCGAAGGCTTCCTCGACCTCGTCGATGACCCTGACCACCTTCATGCCGCGGCCGCCACCGCCGAAAGCGGCCTTGATGGCGATCGGCAGGCCGTGCTGTTCGGCGAAGGCCCGGGCTTCGGCAGCCGTGTCGACAGGACCGTCGCTGCCGGCCACCAAGGGGGCGCCGGCCCGGACGGCCGCGTCGCGGGCCGTGATCTTGTTGCCGAGCAGCCGGATTGCGTCCGGCGTCGGACCGATCCAGGTCAGTCCGGCGTCGAGGACGGCCTGGGCAAAGTCGGCGTTCTCGGAGAGGAAGCCGTAGCCGGGGTGGACGGCGTCCGCTCCGGACTCGGCCGCCACGGCGAGGAGCTTGGGGATGTTCAGGTACGTGTCCGCGGGCGAGTTGCCGTCCAGGCTGAAGGCTTCATCGGCGGCGGAGACGTGCAGGGCGTCGGCGTCGATGTCGGCGTAGACGGCGACGGACGCCAACTGCGCGTCGTCGCAGGCCCGGGCTATGCGGACCGCGATTTCTCCACGGTTTGCGATCAGGACCTTGCGCATCAGTTACTCGCTTCTTCTTCGGTGGTGACGTGTTCAGTGGTGCCGTGTTCGGCGCTGCGCTCAGTGGCGCTGTGTTCGGCCCAGCGGAAGCGGATCTTGCCGCCGATGGGGACCTGCGCGGCGAGGTCCAGCTGGGAGTCGACCACCACGGCGATCACGGGGTAGCCGCCGGTGATGGGATGATCGGCCAGGAAGAGCACGGGCAGCCCCTCCGGCGGGACCTGCAGGGCGCCCGCCACGGTGCCTTCGCTGGGCAGTTCGCCCTGGCGGCTGCGCTGCAGCGGGGTCCCATCAAGGCGCATGCCGACCCGGTTGGACTGCGGCAGCACGGACCAGTCCTGGGCGGTGAACGAGTCCAGCGCCGCCTGATCGAACCAGTCGGCGCGGGGACCGGGGACGACGTCGAGGACGGTCACCCCAGTGCCCGGGTAGTCCGGCTGCAGTTCGGGAGCCCCGACGACGCCGGATTCGGCTTCCCCACCGGCGGCCAGCACCTGCCCGGCGGCCAGGGGCGCCGGACCGATCCCGGACATCGTGTCGGTCGAGCGGCTGCCCAGCACCAGGGCTGTGTCCACCCCACCGCGGACCGCGAGATAGCTGCGGAAGCCGCTCTGCGGCGCRCCAAGGCTGAGCGTTTCACCGTCGAGCAGCGCGAACGGGGCGGCCATCGGCACCGCGCGGTGCCACGTTTCACCATCGCTGTCCGGCGCCGACTCGATACTCAGTGCCGACGGTGCGCCAGTGACGGCGAGGACCTGGTCGGCCACGGCCTGGACCTTGAGCCCCCCGGCGACGGTCTCGATGCCGGCCGCGGCGGGGGCGTTGCCGACGAGGCGGTTGGCCCGGCGCAGCGAGGCCCGGTCCAGTGCACCGGCGGCGGAGACGCCCAGGGCAGAGTGGCCATGGCGGCCCAGATCCTGGATCAGGCTCTGCAGACCGGGCGAAACGATCCGGAGTCCGCGGGCGACGTCCCCGGCACCCGGTTCCGGCACGGTGCCGGCATGCTCAGCCGCAGGCGCCGCGGCTGACTCCGCGACTGGCTCCGCGACGAGCACCGCATCCCGGACCGGCCGGAACTGCACCCGGTGACCGGGGGCGGCCAGGGCGGGCTGGTCCCGGTCCAGGTCCCACATCCGGGCGTTGGTGCGCCCGATCAGCTGCCAGCCGCCCGGGGAACGGCGCGGGTACACGGCCGAATAGTTGCCGGCCAGCGCCACGGAACCTGCGGGCACGGCGGTGCGCGGCGAGCTGCGCCGGGGCACCTCCAGCTGCTGGTTCTCCCCCACCATGTATCCGAATCCGGGCGCAAAGCCGGCGAAGGCCACGGTCCAGATCTGGCCGGAGTGGGCGGCGATCACACCCTCCGTTCCGAGGCCGGTGAGCCGCCCGACCTCGGCGAGGTCCTCGCCGTCGTACACGGTGTCGATAACCACCAGTTCGCCGTCGAGCTGCACCGGTGCGGTGAGGTCGAGCTGCAGCAGCCGGGCGGCGATGCGCCGGGCCGAGGCCGGGGAATCGGCCCTGACCAGGACGGTCTCGGCCGCGGCCAGGACGTCCTGCTGGCCCGGCAACGGCTTCTCCAGCAGCAGCGCCTGCAGGGCAAGCACATCCTGCGTGCCGGAGAGCTCGGCCAGGACCGCGCGCGTTCCCACGGCCCGCACGGAGCGGACTCTGTGAACTGTTGCGTTCTCTACCTTCGGGGGTTCCCCTGCTGTCTCAATCACGAGTGCCTCACTCATTGTGCCGGTGCCGGTGGACAGATCCGCTGAATAGGATCCAAAGTGCTCAGGCGTGGGCATCCTGCAGGAGCCGCTCTTCTTCGTCGGTATGCGGGTTGCGCCCGATGGCCAGCCCGATCACCGTCACGATCGAGGCGACCGCGAGGTAGCCAGCGATCAGGAACCAGTTGCCGCTAGCGGCGAAGAGGGCGGTGAAGACCAACGGTGCGATGGCGCCGCCGACCACGCCGGCCAGGGTGTAAGCCAGCGAGCTGCCGGCGTAGCGCAGCCGGGCCGGGAACTGCTCGGTGATGTATGCGGCCTGCGGGCCGTACATGAAGGCGTGGAAGGCCAGCCCGATCACGATGCCGACGGTCAGCGTGACGACCGACTTGTCCTGGATCATGACGAAGAACAGCGGGATGTAAATGGCGGTTCCGACGGCGGCGATGCCGTATACGAGGCGGCGGTTGATGCGGTCCGTGAGGGCGCCCGCCGCGGGGATCAGGACCAGCTGGAAGGCGGAGCCGATCAGGATGGCGGTCAGTACGTTGCTGGTGCTCATGCCCAGTTGCTTGGTGGCGTAGACGGCCATGAAGACGGTAAGCAGGGAGTACAGCACGTCCGGGCTGATGCGGGACAGGGCGGCGGACACGAGGGCGCGCGGCTCCTTGGTGAAGACCTCCTTGATGGGGGCCTTGGGCTGTTCGCCGTGGGCCTGGATGGCCTTGAAGACGGGGGTTTCCTCAAGCTTCAGCCGGATCAGCAGGCCGAAGCCCACCAACAAGGCCGAGGCGAGGAAGGCCACACGCCAGCCCCAGGAGAGGAAGTCTTCGTTGCTGAGGGTCGCGGCGAGCACGGCCAGGACGCCGTTGGCCATCAGGTTGCCGGCGGGCGGGCCGATCTGCGCGGCGGAAGACCAGAAGCCGCGCCGCTTGGCGTCGCCGAATTCGCTCGAGAGCAGGACGGCACCGCCCCATTCGCCGCCGACGCCGATGCCCTGTGCCAGGCGCAGCAACACGAGGATGATGGGAGCGGCTATACCGATGGTGGCGTAGCCCGGGAGCACGCCGATCACCACCGTTGCGATGCCGATCAGCAGCAGGGTGGTCACGAGGACGTGCTTGCGGCCGATCTTGTCACCGAGCCGGCCGAAGATCACGCCGCCGATGGGACGGGCGAGGTAGCCTACCGCAAAGGTCGAGAAGGACAGCAGCAGCCCGACGTATTCGTCGTTGCCCGGGAAGAAGACCTTGGGGAACACCAAGGCCGAGGCCACGGAGTAGATCGCGAAGTCGTAGTACTCCAGCGAAGTGCCGGTGAGGCTCGCGACGTAGGCCTTGAGGGCGCCTGGCGGGATCCTCCTCTTGCCGGCGGCCGGGGTGGCCTGATGCGGTGCTGCAGTCATGGTTTTCCTCCAGGTGTGCGGGTGCTGCCTGTTGCTTGGGTGTGAGTGCGGGTGATCCCGGCGGAACCGGGGATGAAGCAGGTGTTGCTTCGGCTTAGACGAAGGCGGCGGTGGTGATGTCCGCGGCGTTGAGCGCTTCGCGGACAGCGGCGGCCATGGTGACGGCTCCCGGGGAGTCGCCGTGCACGCAGATGCTTTCGGCGCGGATTTTCAGGATGGAGCCGTCGATAGTGCGGACGGCGGAATCGGTGGCCATTCGGAGGACATGCTCAGTGACGAGAGCGGGGTCCTCCAGCACGGCTCCGGGGAGCGTACGGGATACCAGGGTGCCGTCCGGGTTGTAAGCGCGGTCGGCAAAGGCTTCGGTGACCGCGCGGAGGCCGGCGGCCTCGGCGAGGCGCAGCACTTCCGAGCCCGGCAGGCCCAGGATCGGCAGGTTAGGGTCAACGGACTTCACGGCGTCGACGACGGCCTGCGCCTGGGCGGTGTGCGAGACGATGGCGTTGTAGAGGCCGCCGTGCGGCTTCACGTACCTGACCGTGCCGCCCTCGACGGCGGCCAGCGCCTGCAGCGCACCGATCTGGTAGACGACGTCGTCCGCCAGTTCGATCGGGTCGATGTCGAGGAAACGGCGGCCAAACCCGGCGAGATCGCGGTAGCCGACGTGGGCGCCGATCACGACACCCGCAGCCACGGCCTCGCGGCAGGTCCGGCGGATGACGCTGGGATCCCCCGCGTGGAATCCGCAAGCCACGTTGGCGCTGGAGACCGAGCGGAACATCGCCGTGTCGTCGCCTAGGGTCCAGCGTCCGAAAGACTCGCCAACGTCGCTGTTCAGGTCGATGGTTGCCATTTGTGATCCTCGTCTCATGATAGCCCCCTACTAGGATGCATCAATTTCTCCGATTGTTCAACAATCCGACGATTTAAAGTAGGAACAATCGTGTAGATTCGGCACTATGACGACTTCCGAAGCAGCTGCCGGTCCCGCCCTGGCCGCGGCTGCGGCGCGGCTGCGGGTGGCCGTTCCTTCCGTGGCGGACCGGGTGGCAGCCGAACTGCGCCTGCAACTGGCGGAGGGCCTGCTCCTGCCGGGAGCCCGGCTCACGGAATCGACCATCGCCGAAGACCTGGGCGTTTCGCGCAACACGGTCCGCGAGGCGTTCGCCGAACTTGCGGCCGAGCGCCTGGTGGTCCGGCACCCGAACCGGGGTGTCTTTGTGGCCAGTCTGGAGGCGGGCGACATCCACGACGTCTACACGGTGCGCCGCGCTATTGAAGTCAGCGCGATCAGCGGCGGCGGCAGTCCGGAGCGGGTGGCCGCGGTCCGCGCGGCTGTGGAAGAGGGCAAAGCCGCGGCGGCCGCCAACGACGAGGAGGGCCTGGGCAACGCCAACCAGCATTTCCATGGCGCGATCGTTGCCCTGGCCGGAAGCCGGCGGCTGGACACGATCATGTCCCAGGTCCTGGCCGAGATGCGGCTGTTCTTCCACAAGGCCACCGTGGATGCGCATTTCTACCGGGGCTATCTGCCGGACAACGAGGAAATCTGCAGCGCCCTGGAGGCCGGGGACCTGGACCGCGCCGGGGAGCTGCTGCTGGCCTATTTGAACCGGTCAGAGGAGCGCCAGGCCGCCGTCCACGGCGAGTGAGCGCGCCGGACTTGGACGCTCGGCGACGCGCGTTCAGCCTGGCGACGCGCTAATTTCCTCGCGACGCCGGGATTCCCGTGTCGGGAGGAAATTTGCGCGTCGCAGGACATTCTGCGCGTCGAAAGATACCCGCGCAAAAACGAGCGACCCGGGTTGGCCTCCTGAAGGCCAACCCGGGTCGCAGCAGTCTGCGGTATCCCGCGCTAGTTTCCGGCCGGTACCGGGACCGGACGCTCCTCCGCCGGCCTCCCGGCGTCGGCATCCGCCGCGGGCGGGGTTTTCAGCTTGAGGCGCTGAATGATCGAGGCCCCGCCGCCCTTGCCGCTGCGGTTCTTGTTGAAGATGTCGAAGCCGACGGCGAGGAGCAGCACCAGGCCCTTGATGAGCTGCTGGTAGTCGGTGCCGAGGCCCAGGATCGACATGCCGTTGTTGAGGACACCCATGATGAGGCCACCGATCATGGCCCCTGCAACGGTTCCGATGCCGCCTGTGACTGCGGCGCCGCCGATGAACGCCGCCGCGATGGCGTCCAGTTCGAAGCCTGTGCCGCCGGCCGGCTGGGCGGAGTTGAGCCGGGCCGTGAACACGAGGCCGGCCAGTGCGGCAAGGACGCCCATGTTCACGAACAGCCGGAAGGTGACGGCCTTGGTCTTGATGCCGGACAGCTCAGCAGCGTGGAGATTGCCGCCGAGCGCGTAGGTGTGCCGGCCGAAGACGCTGTTGTTCATCAGGGCCGTGTAGACGATCACCAGGACCGCCAGCACGATCAGGACGATCGGGGTGCCCCGGTAGCTGGCGAGCAGGAAGGTGATGGTCAGCATGAGCAGGGCAATGAACGCGGTCTTGGTGGCGAACCAGGCCATTGGCTCGTTCTCGAGTTCGAACTTCTTGCGGATCCGGCGTTCCTTGACGGCCTGGATCACGAGCGCCAAGGTGGCGCCGACGCCAAGGATGACCGTCAGCCACTCCAGAACCGACGTGCCGCCGGAAATGTCCGGCAGGAAGCCGCCGCCCAGCGCCCGCAGTTCGCCCGGGAACGGCGTGATCTGCTGGTTCTTGAGAACGATCAGTGTCAGGCCGCGGAAAATCAGCATCCCGGCGAGGGTGACGATGAAGGCGGGAATGCCGACGTACGCGATCCAGTAGCCCTGCCAGGCACCCACCAGCGCGCCGACCAGCAGGCAGGCCGGGATGGCGAGCCACCAGTCCCATCCCCAGTGCACGATCATGACACCGGCGCAGGCGCCGATGAAGCCGGCGACCGAACCCACGGACAGGTCGATGTGGCCGGCGATGATCACCATCACCATGCCGATGGCCAGGATCAGGATGTAGCTGTTCTGGACCACCAGGTTGGTGACGTTCTGCGGCTGCAGCAGGATCCCGTCCGTCAGGATCTGGAACAGCAGGACGATCAGGATCAGGGCGACAAAGATGCCGACCTGGCGGAGGCGGCTTGCCAGGAAGCCCAGGGATTCTCGGAGGGCGGACATGTTCGCTATTCCTTCTCTTTGGTCATGTAGTGCATGAGGGTTTCCTGCGATGCTTCGGCGATCGGGACCTCGCCGGTGATGTGCCCGGCGGACAGGGCGTAGATCCTGTCGCAGATGCCCAGCAGTTCGGGAAGTTCGGAGGAGATCACAATGACCGCCTTTCCTTCCGCGGCCAGCTTCGCGATGATCGTGTAGATCTCAAACTTCGCGCCGACGTCGATCCCCCGGGTCGGTTCGTCGAGGATCAGCACGTCCGGGTCGGAGAACATCCACTTGCTCAACACGACCTTCTGCTGGTTGCCGCCGGACAACTTGCCCGTGATGGCGGCAACCGACGGAGCCTTGATATTCATGCTCTTCCGGTAGTCGTTGGCCACCACAGTTTCCTGGTTCTTGTCCACCCAGCCGCCCTTGACCAGCTTGCGCAGCGCGGCCATGGAAACGTTGCGTTTGATGTCCTCGATGAGGTTCAGGCCGTAGAGCTTGCGGTCCTCGGTGGCGTAGGCGATGCCGTGCTTGATTGCCTCCGAGACGGTGGAAGTGTTGATTTCCGTGCCGTGCTTGAACACTTTCCCCGACGTTGCGGTGCCGTAGCTGCGCCCGAAGACGCTCATGGCCAGCTCCGTCCTGCCGGCACCCATTAGTCCGGCAAGCCCCACGACTTCCCCCTTGCGGACGTTGAGGCTGGCGTTGTTGACCACCATCCGGCTGTAGTCCTGCGGGTGCCGGACGGACCAGTCCTCGATCCGCAGGACTTCCTCGCCAATCCGTGGTTCCCGGTCCGGATACAGGCTTTCCAGGTCCCGGCCCACCATTGCGCGGATAATGCGTTCCTGGGTGATCTCGCCGTCGCCCAGGCGGAGGGTTTCGATCGTCTTGCCGTCGCGGATGACTGTGACGGCGTCCGCAACTTTGCGGATTTCGTTGAGCTTGTGGCTGATGATGATGCTGGTGACACCCTGGCCCTTCAGGTGCAGGATCAGGTCCAGCAGGTGGCTCGAGTCCTCGTCGTTGAGGGCCGCCGTCGGTTCGTCGAGAATAAGGAGTTTGACCTCCTTCGAGAGTGCCTTTGCGATTTCCACGAGCTGCTGCTTGCCCACGCTGATGTGCTGGACGGGGGTGACCGGGTTTTCACTCAGGCCCACCCGGGCCAGGAGTTTCGCGGCTTCCAGGTTGGTCTTGCGCCAGTCCACCCAGCCGCGCTTGGCCTGTTCGTTGCCGAGGTAGATGTTCTCGGCGATCGACAGGTAAGGGCTCAGGGCCAGCTCCTGGTGAATGATCACGATTCCGCGCTTCTCGCTGTCGCTGATGCTGGAGAAGTTGCAGGGTTCGTTTTCGAAGAGAATGTCGCCGTCGAAGGAGCTGTGCGGGTAGACGCCGGACAGCACCTTCATCAGGGTGGATTTGCCGGCGCCGTTTTCACCGCAGATGGCATGGACTTCGCCGCGGTTCACCTGCAGGGTGACGTCCTGGAGGGCCTTCACGCCCGGGAAGGTCTTGGTGATTCCTCGCATTTGAAGAATGGGTGTGTTCATCGCCAATTCTCACTGACTGGTAGTACTTGGGACGTCCTGCGGCTGCAGGGGTCTACGGGAAGGGTGGCGGCCCGGACTCGACGCGGCCCGCCACCCTTCGAGGTGGCTACTTGACGTCGGCCGCGGTGTAGTAACCGGAGTCGATGAGTTCCTTCTTGTAGTTCTCATTCGTGATGATCACGGACTTGAGCAGGTACGCAGGGACTACCTTGACCTTGTTGTCATAGGTCTTGGTGTCGTTGACCTCGGGTTCCTGTCCCTTCAGGAGGGCGTCGACCATCTTCACGGCCTGGGCTCCGAGCTGGCGGGTGTCCTTGAAGATCGTGGAGTACTGCTCGCCGGCGGTGATGGACTTCACCGAACCCTTTTCGGCGTCCTGGCCGGTGACGATCGGCAGGCTTCCCTTGGCGTAGCCGCCGGTGCTGGTCAGGGCCGAGATGATGCCGATGGAGAGGCCGTCATACGGGGAGAGGACGCCGTCGAGCTTGGTGCCGGAGCTGTAGGCGGCCGTGAGGATGTCCTCCATGCGCTTCTGGGCCACGGGGGCCTGCCAGCGCAGGATGGCAGCCTGCTCAAACTTGGTCTGGCCGCTGGGCACCTTCAGGGTTCCGGCGTCCAGGTACGGCTTGAGGGTGTCCATGGCGCCGGTCCAGAAGAAGTTGGCGTTGTTGTCATCCGGGCTGCCGGCGAAGAGCTCCACATTGAACGGGCCCTTGCCTTCGACCTTGTTGCCGCTGGCGTCAACAAGGCCCAGGCCGGTCAGCAGCGAAGTGGCCTGCTGCACGCCCACCGTGTAGTTGTCGAAGGTGGTGTAGAAGTCGACGTTCGGAGTGCCGTTGATGAGCCGGTCGTAGGCGATGACCTTGACGTTCTGTTCTTTCGCCTTGGCGAGGACGTCGGTCAGCGTGGTGCCGTCGATGGCCGCGACGATCAGGGCTTTGGCGCCCTTGGTGAGCATGTTCTCGATCTGGGACACCTGCGTGGGGATGTCGTCATTGGCGTACTGCAGGTCAGCCTTGTACCCTAGCTTCGTCAAGGAGTCCGAGACGTTCTTGCCGTCGGCGATCCACCGTTCCGAAGTCTGCGTCGGCATCGAGATCCCGACGAGGGAACCGGCAGCATCGGCACTGGCGGCCGGGGCGGCCGTGCCGGGCCGGCTGCCGCACCCTGTGGCCCCTACGGTCACAGCGAGGACAACCGCAACGGCGCCCAGGAGTTTCCTGATCTTCACAATTTTCTCCTTCCGCGGACCCATAGTCCGCGAAGTTGCTCCTGATCGCAGTCCTGCACGTCATTGTGCCCCTGCGGGGCTTTAACATCGGGAGGATTGCGGAGGTCTGAATAGAACGGGGATTCAGCCGGTAAGGGAACCGCGGCCGATTGTTATCGCTAACAATATGATCAAAGATAGCTTCTCGAAACATGTGAGTCAACGCACATCCGACGATTTACCCCCTTCGACTGACGGCGTGAGATCTGGCCGTCAGTCGGCAAAGATGCGCCAGGTCGCGTCGTGTGAGGCTCCGGGTTCGAGCCGCACGAGGTCCGTGCCGGTGTTGAAGGCGTCCGGCGGGCAGGTCATGGGTTCCACGGCGAGCCCCAGCCGGTCGGGTATCGGCGGCTGCTTGTCGGCGGTGTGGACCTGCAGCCAGGCGCAGCTGCGATCCCAGGCCAGGCCGACGCCGGCCCCGCCCGGGTCCCGGAGCACAACGTGTGCCTGCCCACCGCCGTCGAACACAATGTCGGTGAAAGCGTGGTCGATCTGGGTCGCACCGATGACGCGGGCGGTGCGGAAGTCGTACTCGTGACCGTCAACGGGCCGGGTGGTGACCGGCAGCAACCGGTCGGGCGTCACCTCAAGGAACGTCCGCGCCGGGACCTCGAGGGTCCATTCGTCCAGCGGAGCCGGTCCTGCCAGCAGGTAGGGGTGCGGACAGACCCCGTAGGGCGCCGCGCGCTCCCCCACATTGGAAGCCGTGATTCTCGTGTGCAGGCCGCCGCCGTCAAGCCGGTAGCGCGCTGTGATCGACAGCGCGAAGGGGTAGCCGGGCACCGGCTCGATGGCGCAGGAGAGCTCCACGGCGGATTCCGTCCGGAACTCCATCTTCCAGTCAAGCTCCGGGGTAAAGCCGTGCAGGGCGCACTGCCGGCCGGGCTCATTGACGGGCACCAGGTAGTCCACGCCGTCGAAGGTGTACCTGCCGTCAGGAATCCGGTTCGGCCACGGCGCAACGACGACGCCGCGGAAGTCCGGGTTGGGCCCGCCCGCCGGGAACGGGACGATCAGGTCCCGTTCCCTGTGCCGCAGTTCCCGCACCGCCGCACCGCGGGCGGTGATGAGCGCGGAGTATTCCCCGTGCCGGAGCCCGAATTCGTCCCCGGTCACAGACCGCCGGCCAGTTTGTAGTAGGCGGCGTTCCAGGCCAGTTCCTTCTTGAATCCCCGGATGGTTGTGCCGTCGTCGATGGTCAGCAGTTCGGTTTGGGCGATCTCGGCGAAGTCCTCGAAGACGTCCATGCCGACGGCGGTGGAGAGGACGGTGTGGTGGGCGGCCCCGGCGGTCAGCCAGGCGGCCGCGGAGGTGGCGAAGTCCGGCTTGGGCGACCAGAGGGCGCGGGCCACCGGCAGGTTGGGCAGCGGCTCCTCGAGGTCCACGACGTCGACGGCGTTGGCCACGAGGCGGAAGCGGTCGCGCATATCGGACAGCGCCACCACGACGCCGGGGCCGGCGTCGGTGTCGAAGACCATGCGGACCGGGTCTTCCTTGCCGCCGATGCCGAGCGGGTGGATTTCCACGCGGGGCGTGGTGGCGGTCAGGGACGGGCAGACCTCGAGCATGTGGGCGCCCAGGATTTTCTCCTGGCCCGGGACCAGATGGTAGGTGTAGTCCTCCATGAGCGAGGCGCCGCCGGGGAGCCCGGCGCCCATGACCTTGGCGGCGCGGACCAGGATGGCGGTTTTCCAGTCGCCCTCGGCGCCGAAGCCGTAGCCGTCGGCCATGAGCCGCTGCACGGCCATGCCCGGCAGCTGGCGGAGTGCGCCGAGGTCTTCGAAAGAGGTGGTGAAGGCCGCGGAGCCGTTGGCCTCGAGGAAGCTGCGCAGGCCCAGTTCGATCCGGGCGCTGTAGCGCAGCGACTCGTGCCGGGCTCCGCCGGCCCGAAGTTCGGGGGCCACGTCGTAGAGCCGCTCGTATTCGGCGACGAGGGTGTCGACGTCGGATTCTTCCGCGCCGTGCACGGCGTCGGCGAGTTCGTTGACGGACCAGGTGTTGACCGAGACGCCGAAGCGCAGCTCGGCCTCGGTCTTGTCCCCTTCGGTGACGGCAACATTGCGCATGTTGTCGCCGAAGCGGGTCAGTTTGAGGGTCCGGACGGCGGCCCAGCCCGCCGAGGCGCGCTGCCAGGATCCGACCTGGCGGGAGACCTCGGGGTTGGACACGTGCCCCACCACGGTCTTGCGGGGAATGCCGAGGCGGGACTGGATGTAGCCGAACTCGCGGTCGCCGTGCGCGGCCTGGTTCAGGTTCATGAAGTCGAAGTCGATGTCCGCCCAGGGCAGTTCGGCGTTGGCCTGGGTGTGCAGGTGCAGCAGCGGTTTGCGGAGCAGGTCCAGGCCCTGGATCCACATCTTGGCCGGGCTGAAGGTGTGCATCCAGGCGGTCACGCCGATCACGGCGTCGTCGGAATTCGCTTCCAGGGCGGTGCGGCGGATGGCATCCGAGTCGGTGAGCACGGGCTTCCAGACGATTTTCACCGGGACATCGGCGGCGGCGTTCAGCGCGTCGGCGATCTCCTGCGACTGGGCGGCGACCTGCTTGAGGACGTCCTCGCCGTAGAGGTGCTGGCTGCCGGTGAGGAACCAGACCTCGTACTGCTCAAGGGACGTGTTGTTGGCGTTGGACATGTTTTCTCCTGACGAAGGCGAAGGGCGACCGCGGTTTCGCGGCCTGGCGGCTTGGGTTTTGGGCCTGGCGGCTTGGGTTTTGGGCCTAGCGGCCGTACACGTTCTGGTAGCGGGCGTAGAGCGAGTCGATCTGGGCCGGATCGATCGGCAGGGGCTCGCCGAGCTGGCGGGACACGTGGACCGTCTTGGCCACCTCCTCGCACATCACTGCGGCTTTCACGGCGGAGCGGGCATCCTTGCCCACCGTGAAGGGCCCGTGGTTCTGCATCAGCACGGCGGGAGAGGTGGACTGGACCAGAGTGTCCACGATGCCGCGGCCGATCGAGTCGTCCCCGATCAGCGCGAACGGGCCCACCGGGATCGTCCCGCCGAACTCATCCCCCATCATGGTCAGCACGCACGGGATCGCCTCGCCCCGCGCAGCCCAGGCCGTGGCGTAGGTCGAATGGGTGTGCACCACTCCCCCGACCTTCGGCATGTGCCGGTAAACGTAGGCGTGCGCCGCGGTGTCCGAGGACGGCGACAGGGCCGGGTTGCACCAGTCGACGGTCCCGCCGGCGGCGCCGTCTCCGGCGGGAACTGAGCTGACCGGGGTGCCGTGCAGGTCGGTAACCACCATGAGCTCAGGCGTCAGCTCGTCGTAGGAGACGCCCGAAGGCTTGATGACCATGAGCTCGTAACCGGGGATGCGGGCCGAGACGTTGCCGGCCGTCCACACCACCAGCCCGTAGCGGGTCAGCTCCGCGTGCAGTGTGCAGACTTCCTGCCGGATGCGGGCAATGGACTCCAGCAGCGCGCTCATGCCGGCACTCCTTCGGTGAGGAGGGTCTTGGCGACGAGGGGCCGGACGGCATTGCGCTGGATCGCCTTGAGCCGGTGCATGACCTCGTTCGCTCCCCTGCCAAAGTAGTCGTGCAGGGTCCGGTACTCCCGGAAGAGTTCCTCATAGGCCGCGACGTTCTCCGGGATCGGCGTGTAGACGGCGCCCGGCGCCGAGCCCATCGCGGCCGCAGCCACCCTGATGTTCGGGTACTTTCCGGCCGCGACGGCGGCGTGGATGGCCGAACCCAGGGCCGGCCCCTGCGCCGATCCGATGGTGGAGAGCTGCAGACCTGTGACATCGGCATAGATCTGCATGAGCAGCTCGTTCTTCAAGAGCCCGCCGGCGACGATGAACTCCTTCACCGGCACCCCTGAGTCACGGAAGGCGTCCACGATGGTCCGGGTGCCGAAAGCCGTGGCCTCCAGAAGCGCCCGGTAAACGTCCTCCGGGCGGGTGGCCAGCGTCTGGCCGACAACCAGGCCGGAGAGTTCGTGGTCCACCAGCACGGAACGGTTTCCCGAGTGCCAGTCGAGCGCGATCAGGCCGTGCTGCCCGATCGCCTGGCCGGACGCGAGTTCGGTGAGATATTCGTGGATACCCAGTCCGGCAGCTTCGGCGCCCTGATGGTATGCCGGCGGAACGCCGTTCCTGGTGAACCAGCCGAAGATGTCCCCCACCCCGCTCTGCCCGGCCTCGTAGCCCCAGAGGCCGTCCACGATCCCGCCGTCGACGACGCCGCACATGCCGGGCACTTCCCGCAGTTCATCGCCGTTCAGAACATGGCAGGTGGAGGTTCCCATGATGGCCACGAGCTGGCCCGGCTCCACCGCTTTGGCGGCCGGGGCGGTGACGTGCGCGTCCACATTGCCCACCGCGACGGCGATCCCCTCGGGCAGTCCGGTCCAGGCGGCGGCTTCGGCGGTCAGGCGGCCCGCGGCGTCGCCAAGGCGGCCGATGGTGTGCTGGAGTTTAGCGCTAACAAAATCGTTGAATTCCGGGTTCAGGGCGGCCAGGAACTCTTCGGACGGGTAGCGCCCGTCCTGGTAGATCCCCTTGTACCCGGCCGTGCAGGCGTTGCGGACATAGTTGCCGCAGAGCTGCCAGACGATCCAGTCGGCGGCTTCCACCCAGCGGTCCATCGCGGCGTAGCTCTCCGGGTCTTCCTCGAGCAGCTGCAGTCCTTTGGCGAATTCCCATTCGGAGGAGATCAGCCCGCCGTAGCGCGGCAGCCAGCTTTCGCCCCGTTCGGCGGCGAGGGCGTTGATGCGGTCCGCCTGCGGCTGCGCGGCGTGGTGCCGCCAGAGCTTCACATAGGCGTGCGGCCTGTCCGCAAAGCCCGGCAGTTCACTGAGCGGGGTGCCGTCGGCCTTGACCGGAACCATGGTGCAGGCCGTGAAGTCCGTCGCGATCCCCACGACGGCGGCCGGATCGATGCCGGCGTCGGCGATCGCCGCTGGCACAGCGTGGCGCAGGACCTCCCGGTAGTCATCGGGCACCTGGAGTGCCCATTCGCCCGGAAGCCGGATGCCGGCGACGCCCGCTGTGTCCTCCGGAAGCTCGCCGGTGACCACGGCATGCGGGTAGTCGAAAACTCCGCTGCCCAGTTCCTTGCCGTCCCGGACCCGGACGACGACGGCCCGCCCGGAAAGCGTGCCGTAGTCCACGCCAATGACAAATTTTTCGGTTCCGTCCACTGAGACGTCCATCAAATCCTCCAATAGGTTCCGCAACATTGCGACCCCCCTTATTGTTAGCGCTAACAAAGAAACTGTCAAGAAGTGCTGGCAGGCATTGCCGGAAACGGAGGGCTTCGGCCCTTAGGAGGGCAGGGGCCGCGGCGCGGTGCTGGCGCGCACCACGAGCTCAGGTTTGACCACCAGGGCGCCGCTGGCGGCATCGTCCTCGATCTGGGCGCGTATCAGGTCCATGCAGCGCTTTCCGAGTTCCTCGAAGTCCTGCCGCACGGTAGTCAGCGGCGGCATGAAGTAGGCGGATTCGGGCTGGTCGTCGAAGCCGACCAGGGAGACGTCTTCCGGCACGCGGATACCCTTTTCGCCGAACGCCCGCAGCAGTCCGAGCGCCATCTGGTCGTTGCTGACGAACACCGCGGTGGCGCTGCGCTGCTCTGCCAGCTGCTGCCCGATCCGGTACCCGCTGCCTGCACTCCAGTCCCCCTCGACCAGAAGTTCGTCGGAGAGGCCGGCTTCCGCCAGCTCCTCGCGCCACCCGTCAACCCGGGCTTTGCCGTCCACCCAGTCCAGCGGTCCGGAGACATGGCCGATCCGCTGGTGGCCCAGGCTGATCAGATGGGCGACGGCCAGCCGCGCCCCCAGCTTCTGGTCGACCATTGCGCCGCTCAGCCGCCCTTCCCCGGTTCCGCCGACGACGATCACCGGGAGATCCAGGTTCAGGTCCTCGAGCACCTGAAGTGTCCCGTCGTGCGGCACGATCACAATCATTCCGTCCGCGCCTTGGTCCGTCAGGTGGCGCACCGCATCGGAAATGGCCTTCGCCCCGGCCCCCTTGATCGCGGCAATGCTCACGAAATACCCTGCTTCCCGGGCGGCTTGCTGGACCCCTAGCAGGGTATTCGCAGGGCCGTATTGCCCGAGCTCGGAGGCGAGGACGCCGATGGTCTGGGTGCGCCGGGTCACCAGACTCCGGGCGGCCGTGTTGCGCCGGTAGCCGAGTTCGGCGATCGCTGCCTCGACCCGCGACCTTGTTGCCGTGCTGACGTTCGGGTGGTTGTTGATCACCCGCGACACAGTCTGATGGGAAACCTTGGCCAGCGCTGCGACGTCTTCGAGCCGCGGCTGCCGCCGGTCGTTGCTGTTCCCCATGCGAGGCCCCTTCCGCTCCGATGCGTCCACCGGCTTGAAATCAAACTATAGGAGGGCATTGGACGCCCGCTGGTGGCCCGCCCCCGGATCCTGTTAGCGCTAACGATAGACCATTTGGCCCCTGCCGGCCGCAGGGAAGGACGCCGGGAACAAGTATCGGCGCGGGGCGGAACCTTACCGGGCGGGCGCGGCGGGCACGGGCCCTGGCACGCAGCCGCACGACGCCCGGAGGACCAGGTCCACAGGGAAGGTCCTGTTCCGGGTGGGAGACACGCCGTCCGAGTCGATGAGCGCCTCGACGGCGGCCTCGGCCATCGCCTGCACGGGCTGTGCCACGGTGCTCAACGGTGGCCAGCTGTACTCCGCCTCGGCCGAGCCGTCGAAGGAGAAGACGGCCAGGTCCTCGGGAATCCGCAGGCCGGCCTCCTGCACTGCGCGCAGCAGGCCGACAGCCTGCAGGTCGGAGCTGACAAACACCGCGGTGGGCCGGTCCGCGGCGGCGAGCAGCCGCTGCCCGGCCCGGTAGCCGCCTTGGCGGTCGAAGTCGCAACGCACAATCGGCCCTTCCGGGAGCCCCGCCTCCGCGAGCCCCTGCTGCCAGCCGATCTCGCGCCCGTCCAGATCATTGCCGACGTTCATGCCCATGACCAGCGCGATCTTGCGGTGCCCGTGGCCCACAAGGTGTTCAACGGCGCGCCGGGAGCCTTCCTGCAGTTCCACGCCGACAGAGTTGAAGCCGGGCACCTCGCTGCTGTGGTTCAGCAGCACGGCAGGGATCTCCGAATGCTCAAGCTCTGTCAGGTCGGGTTCGAACAGCACGCTGGAGAGGAAGACGCCGTCCACGCGGCGGCTCGCGAGGTTCCGGACCTGGCGGCGTTCGTTGGCCGCTGATCCGCCCGAGTTGGCCAGCAGCAGCGCGTAGCCGCGCGCCGCTGCGGCTTCCTCCACGGCGTGGGCCAGGGCGGCGAAGAAGGGGTTGGTGGTATCCGCGACCACCATGCCGAGCATTTCACTCGAGCCCAGTTTCAGTGCCCTCGCCGCGGCGTTCGGCCGGTACCCGAGGGCGCTGATGGCCTCACGCACTTTCGCGGCCGTCGCCGGGGAGACCCGTTTGGGGCCATCGTTCACCACATAACTGACGACGGCGGTGCTGACACCTGCCAGCCGGGCCACGTCTTTGCGGGTGATCGTGGGCCTGGCGGGGGCTGGCGAATGTGGCACAGTGACCATGCTACCGCCGGAGTTCCCCGGCAAAGCCTTCCTCGTTGGGTCCCTGTGCGGGCAGCTTGGCCGGGGCGTCGCCGTGGTCCGGCACGGGCAACCGCTCACCGCCGCGGAGGGCGGATTCATGCGCCACGATGCCCGGGAGGGTGTAGCGGGCGGCTTCCCAGGCGTTGACGGGCGGGAGCGTTCCGGTGGCGACGGCTGTGGCGAAGTCGTCCACCAGGAAGTGGTGGCTTCCCTCGTGCCCGTTGTGAAGTCCGCGGAACTCGGCGGGGAGCCTGCCGGCGTCGTGCACGGGTGCCATGCCGGAGGTGAAGGCGTCCCGCAGGGCCGGGGCGACACCGGCCAGCGAAGGATCGTCGGCAGCGAGCGTGGCCCCGGTGGCCAGTTCCGCGCTGACGTCGGTCACGGACTCCTTGTCCTGCCACACACTGACCGTGGCCAGCTGTTCGAAGCTGGCGTCCGTGCCGAAGTACCGGAAGCGGCTTTCGCGCAGGTGGGAGGGGTAGCCGACGCGGCGCATCTCGTTGATGCGCATGGACCCGCCGGTTGAGAGTTCGAACAGCGCGGTGGCATTGGAGAAGTCGTTGCCGAACATGCTGACGTCCTTGTCGAACACGCCGTCGCCGCGCTCGTCGGAGACGCCAATGCAGCTGACGCTGACGGCATGGCCGCCGATTGCGCCCAGTACGCCGCCGGTGGAGTGGGTCGGATACAGCATGGGCGGGTAGCTGGCGGTGCGCTTCCAGTCCTCCCCGCCGCTGTACTGGTAGGCCTCGTAGAAGCCAAGGTCCATGTCATGGACGTAGTCGCCCTCGGCATAGAAAATGCGGCCAAATGCGCCTTCGGCCCTGCGCTTGCGGGCATACACCGTGGCGGGGTTGTAGTAGCTCGTCTCGCCCATCATGTAGGTCAGGCCCGTGTCGCGGACGGCGTCGATGATCTGGGCGATCTCGTCCTCACTGATGGCCATCGGTACTGCCGAGTAGACGTGCTTGCCCGCGCGGAGCGCCTGCAGCACCAGGGGCCCGTGCGTCCAGCGCTGGGTGAAGATCGCCACGGCGTCCAGGCCGCCGTCGAGCATGGCCTCGAAGCTGGGATAGGTCCCGGCCAGGCCCAGCCGCTCCCGGAGGGCCTCGGCCCGTTCCGGCAGGACGTCGGTGACGTGGACTTCTGAAATTGCGGGGTGGGCGTCGAAGAGTTTGGCGAAGGCGCCTGCGAATTGTCCGGCGCCAACGATGCCTAGTGAGAACGTCATGCACGCAAGTTTCACACCAGTTTCTACTCGAGTCAATAGCTGATGATGAGCGGAAGTTTCCAGCCCGGAAACATGGAAGAAACTGTTGCGCATTGGAAAGTTACTCGTGTAGATTTATCCCCAGTTGTAATCCACGTCACAGCATCCACGTAACTGCGGAGGAACCACCAATGACCACCACAACTGCCCGCGGAGCCGCCCCGGCCCGCAAGGCGACCGGCACGGGAACGGGCAACGCTGCCCCCCGCCGCCGGCGCCGACCCCGGAGCGACCTGAAGGTTGCCCTTCTCTTCATCGCCCCGGCCCTGCTCGGCTTCGTGGCGTTCTACCTTGTGCCGAGCATCCGCGGCGTCTACCTCAGCTTCACCGAGTACAGCGTCCTGGGGGATCCCACCTGGATCGGCACTAAAAACTACACCGCGATCTTCGCGGACGATCTGTTCTGGAACGCCATGGCCGTCACGGTCCAGTACGTGGCATTGAACATCGGCTTCCAGACGGTGATCGCGCTCGGACTGGCCCTGCTGATGCACAACGTCGCCAAGTCCACGCTTATCCGCGGCGCCCTGCTGCTGCCCTTCCTAGTGGCCAACGTGATCGTCGCGCTGCTGTGGTTCTGGATGCTCGACTACCAGCTGGGAATCGTCAACGAGGTCATCAACTGGCTGGGCCTGCCGCGCATCGCCTTCTTCGGCAGCGAGCAATGGGCCATCCCCACCATCRCCGGCGTCAACGTCTGGCGCCACATGGGATACACGGCCCTGCTGATCTTCGCCGGCCTGCAGTCCATCCCCAACCACGTGTACGAGGTCGCCTCGCTCGACGGCGCCTCCCCGACCCGGACCTTCTGGAGCATCACGATGCCGCTCCTGCGCCCCGTGCTGGTGCTGGTCCTGGTGGTCACCGTGATCGGCTCCTTCCAGGTCTTCGACACCGTGGCAGTGACCACGGGTGGCGGCCCGATCAATGCCTCCCGCGTCATCCAGATGTACATCTACCAGAAGGCCTTCGGTGAATCCGACTTCGGCTACGCCTCGGCCCTGTCCGTCATTCTCTTCGTCATTCTCGCTCTTGTGGCCTTCGTCCAGATGAAGTTCCTCAAGGGCAACGAATCGGATCTGGACTAAGGAACCCCAGCCATGACTACCTCCGCCCCTTCCCGCAAGAAACCCGCCGCCACCGTTCCCGCTCCCAGGAAGCCGGTTAACTGGCGCCGCGTCGGCGCCTGGACCCTCGTCGCCATCGCCGTCGTCGTGACGATCGCGCCGTTCCTCTGGATGCTCCGCACCGCACTGTCCAGCAACGCCTCCCTGGCCTCGAACGCCAGCAACCTGCTGCCGGCCGACTTCAGCCTCGGCGCCTTCAAGCGGGTCCTGGGGCTGCAGAGCCCCGAGGAAGCCATCGCCGAGGGCGGCTCCGGCGCCGCCATCAACTTCTGGCTGTACCTGCGGAACTCCGTCATCTTCGCCACCGTCACCACCGCCGGGCAGGTCTTCTTCAGCGCGATGGCCGCCTACGCCTTCTCCCGGCTCCGCTGGCCGGGCCGGAACGTGGTGTTCGGCCTGTTCCTGGCCACCATGATGGTCCCGCCGATCTTCACAGCCCTGCCCAACTTCCTGATGATCAAGAACCTCGGCCTGCTCAACACATTCGCCGGTCTGGCCCTGCCGTTCCTGTTCATGACCCCCTTCGCCATCTTCTTCCTGCGCCAGTTCTTCCTCTCCATGTCCCGCGAGGTGGAAGAGGCCGCCATGCTCGACGGCGCCAAGCACGTGCGGATCTTCTTCCAGATCGTGCTCCCGAACGCCGCGGCCCCGCTGGCCACCCTGGCGCTGCTAACCTTCATCGGCCAGTGGAACGAGTACTTCTGGCCGCTGCTGGTGGGCCAGGACGAAAGTGTCCGCGTCCTCACCGTGGGTCTGGGCGTCTTCAAGTCCCAGTCCCCGCAGGGCGCCCCCGACTGGTCCGGCCTGATGGCCGCAACACTGATCGCGGCCCTGCCCGTCCTCCTGCTCTTCATCGCCTTCGGCAAGCGGGTGGTCAACTCCATCGGCTTCTCCGGCATCAAGTAACCCCGACCCAACACGCACTGCCCCGTCAACAAGCGTTCCCCTCAAAGAAGCACTTCCATGAAAGGTCCACCATGAAGAAGACCCTCGGCGCCGTCGCTGCCGCCGCAGCCATCGCAATCTCCCTCTCCGCCTGCGGCGGGTCCGCCCCGGCCTCCACCGAGGCCAAGGGCGAAATCAACTACTGGCTGTGGGACGCCAACCAGCTCCCGGCCTACCAGCAGTGCGCGGACGATTTCACCAAGGCCAACCCGGACATCAAGGTCAAGATCACCCAGCGCGGCTGGGACGACTACTGGACCACGCTGACCAACGGCTTCGTCGCCGGCACTGCCCCCGACGTCTTCACCAACCACCTCTCGAAGTACCCCGAGTACGCCGCGAAGAAGCAGCTGCTCTCCCTTGACGACGCAGTGGCCAAGGACGGCATCAAGCTGGAGAGCTACACCAAGGGACTCCCCGAGCTCTGGGTGGGCCAGGACGGCAAGCGCTACGGACTGCCCAAGGACTGGGACACCGTGGGCCTCTTCTACAACACGGCCATGACGGACTCCGCGGGCCTGACCGCCGAGCAGATGGCCAACCTGGACTGGAACCCGCAGGACGGCGGCAGCTACGAGAAGGCAATCGCGCACCTGACCGTGGACAAGAACGGCGTGCGCGGCGACGCGGCAGGTTTCGACAAGAACAACGTGGCCGTCTACGGCCTCGGTCTCGCCGGCAGCGGCTCCGGGCAGGGCCAGACCGAGTGGAGCTTCCTCAGCGCCACCACCGGCTGGAGCGCCACGGACAAGAACCCCTGGGGCACCAAGTTCAACTACGACGACCCCAAGTTCCAGGAAACCATCGCCTGGTGGGCCGGACTCGTAGAAAAGGGCTACATGCCCAAGCTCGAAACCACCGTCGGCGCCAGCCTGGCGGACAACTTCGGCGCCGGCAAGGCTGCCATCAACACCACCGGTGACTGGCTGATCGGCCAGTACAAGAGCTACAAGGGCGTGAAGACCGCGTTCGCCCCCACCCCGAAGGGCCCCGAGGGCAAGCGCGCCAGCATGTTCAACGGCCTGGCCGACTCCGTCTGGGCCGGCAGCAAGAACCCGGCCGCCTCAGTCAAGTGGGTCGAATACCTCGCCTCCACCGCCTGCCAGGACGTCGTAGCCTCCAAGGGCGTCGTGTTCCCGGCTCTCACCAGCTCCTCCGAGAAGGCAGCCGAAGCATTCAAGGCCAAGGGCACCGACGTCTCCGCCTTCACCACCCACGTCAAGGAAGGAACCACGTTCCTGTTCCCGATCGCGGATAAGGCAGCCAAGGTGGACGGCATCATGAAGCCGGCCATGGACGCCGTCCTCTCCGGCAAGAAGCCTGCCAGCTCCCTCACCGAGGCCAACAACCAGGTCAACGCCCTCTTCAAGTAAGCCTCTGAAGCCATAGCCGCCAGTAACGGCGGCGCCCGGTGCGCGGGATCCCGAGCCGGATCCCGCGCACCAGCACCTGACTTCCGCACAACTGAAAGCGAATCCCATGCACCCCGTGCACCTGCGTTCTGCCGGCACCAGCCTCCTGCTGGCCTTCGACTCCGGCGAGGCCGAGATCGTCCACTGGGGCGCCGACCTCGGCGAACACCTCCCCGACCTGGCGGTCCTCCGCGGGCCCGTCCCCCACTCCGCCCTCGACATCCCCGTCACCGCCGGGCTGCTCCCGCAGGCCTCCTCCGGCTGGGCCGGACGGCCGGGCCTGCGCGGGCACCGGAACGCCGACGGCGGACCCGGCCAGGACTTCTCGCCGGCCCTGCGGGTGGTGTCCGCCCAGATGCAGGAGGGCGGGCACGGGGTACTGATCATCCACCGGGATTCCGAGGCCGGACTGGAAATCAGTTCCGAGCTCACCCTTCACCCCGGCGGCCTCCTGGAGCTGGCGCACACGCTGACCAACAGCGGCACGGCCGAGTACCAGCTCGAGGAACTGGCCGCGGTGCTGCCGGTGCCGCGGGACGCCACGGAACTGCTCGACCTCACCGGCCGCTGGTGCCGCGAAAACCACCCGCAGCGGCACGCCGTCCAGCAGGGAACCTGGGTCCGTACCGGCCGGCACGGCCGGACCGGCCACGATTCCTCGCTGCTGGTGGCTGCCGGGTCCGCCGGCTTCTCCAACCGCCGGGGCCAGGTCTGGGCCACGCATTTCGGCTGGAGCGGCAACCACGAGCAGTACCTCGACAGCCTCACCGACGGCCGGCGCATGCTCGGCGCCGCGGAGCTGCTCGGCTCCGGCGAAGTGGTGCTCCCCCCCGGCGGCAGCTACCGGACGCCGTCGCTCTTTGCCGCCTACTCCGGCCATGGCCTGGACGGCATCACCGAGGCCTTCTATGACTGGTTCCGTGCCCGGCCGCAGCACGTGGACACCACGTCCGGGCGGGTCCGCCCCGTGGTGCTCAACACGTGGGAGGCCGTGTACTTTGACCATCGCCTCGAACCCCTGCTGGAACTCGCCGAATCGGCCGCCGGGCTCGGCGTGGAACGCTTCGTCCTCGACGACGGCTGGTTCCGCGGCCGCCGCGACGACCACGCGGGCCTCGGCGACTGGTACGTAGACGAGGGCCTGTGGCCCAACGGCCTCACCCCGCTGATCGACGCCGTCACCGGCCACGGCATGGAATTCGGCCTGTGGGTGGAGCCGGAGATGGTCAACCTGGACTCCGACGTCGCCCGCGAACACCCGGACTGGATCGTGGGCCCGTCGGCGCTTTCGTACAAGGACGGCGGCCGGCTCGCGCACACCTGGCGCCACCAGCACGTCCTGGACCTCGCCAATCCGGAGGCCTGGCAGTACATCTACGACCGCCTCGACGCCCTGCTGCGCGAAAACACCATCGCCTACCTCAAGTGGGACCAGAACCGCGACCTCACCGAGCACGGCCGCGGCGGCCGCCCGTCCGTCCACGAACAGACGCTGGCCGCCTACCGCCTCTTCGACGCGCTCAAGGCAGCGCACCCGGACGTGGAGATCGAAAGCTGCTCCTCCGGCGGGGCCCGCGTGGACCTCGGCATCCTGCAGCGCACCGACCGCGTGTGGGCCTCGGACTGCAACGACGCCCTGGAACGCCAGACCATCCAGCGCTGGACCCAGGCGATTCTGCCTCCGGAACTCGTCGGAGCGCATATCGGCCCGACCACCTCGCACACCACGGCCCGCACCCACGACATCTCCTTCCGCGCCATCACCGCACTCTTTGGCCACTTCGGCATGGAGTGGGACATCCGCGCGGCCACGAGCGAGGAGCGCGCCACTCTGCGCCGCGTGATTGCGCTGTACAAGCGCCACCGCGCCCTGATCCACTCCGGCAAGCGGGTAAACGCGGACACCGCCGAGCCCACCCTGAGTGTCCACGGTGTGGTTGCCCACGACGCCGGCGAGGCCCTGTTCGCTGCCGTGTCCCTCGCATCCTCTCCGGCTGAGGTCCCCGGGCAGGCCTCGCTGCCGGGCCTTGACCCGAAGCGGACCTACCGTGTCCGGGCCGAACTGCCGACACCCCTCGACGGCGACTACGCGCACACCTTCTCTCAGATCCAGCCGCCGGCCTGGCTCGAAGACGGCGCCGTCGCGTCCGGCGCCTTCCTCCAGCACGTCGGCCTGCCCCTTCCGGTCCTGAACCCGGAGCACGCCCTGCTCCTGCACGTCCAGGCCCTCTGACCGCCCGGTCCCCACCCCTGAAGGAACCCCATGACCAGCATCATCAGCCGCAGCGACGCCCCGGCGTCGTTGTCCGCGGTCACCAGCACACGCCTCGCCGACGGGCGCGAGCTCCTGTATTTCGACGACACCACCCATCCCCGGCAGCGCCCCTCCAGGGACCGCCGCGAACTTCCCGAACGCGGCCCGTCCGGGGAAATCCGGTACGACGCGCTGACCGGGGACTGGGTGGCGGTCGCCGCGCACCGGCAACACCGGACGCACCTTCCGCCGGCGGACGAATGCCCGCTGTGCCCGAGCACAGACGCGCGGCCGTCGGAGATCCCGGCCGCGGATTACGACGTCGCCGTTTTTGAAAACCGCTTCCCGTCGCTCGGCCCGGATTTCGCCGCGGCCCCGGCAGCGCCGGGCTGGGGAAGCCGCGGGCTCGCCGGCGGCCGGTGCGAGGTCGTGGCCTTCACGCCCGAGCACACGGGAACGTTCGCCGCCCTCAGCACCCGGCGCGTGCGCACGGTGATCGACGCCTGGGCCCACCGGACCGAGGCACTGAGCGCCCTGCCCGGCGTGGCGCAGGTGTTCTGCTTCGAGAACCGCGGCCAGGACATCGGCGTGACACTGCACCACCCGCACGGCCAGATCTACGCCTACCCCTATGTCACGCCCCGGGCCGCCGTGATGGCCGCGGCCGCCGGCCGGTTCCATGAGGCAGCGGGCGGCACGGCCACCCTGACCGGAAGCATTGTGGCCAGCGAACGGACCGACGGCGCCCGGATGGTGGTGGAGGGCGAGTTCTTCAGCGCCTACGTGCCGTTCGCGGCGCGCTGGCCGCTGGAAATCCATCTCGTCCCGCACCGCCAGGTTCCTGACCTGGCGGCCTTGAACGGCGCCGAACGCGACGAGCTCGCCGTCCTGTACCCGGACCTGCTGGGCCGGCTGGACGCCCTGTACGGCAGCCCGACGCCGTATATCAGCGCCTGGCACCAGGCCCCCCTTGACCCGGTGCTGCGCCGGTCCGGCTACCTGCACCTGCAGCTCACCTCGCCCCGGCGGGCCGCGGACAAACTCAAGTTCCTCGCCGGCTCCGAGGCCGCCATGGGCGCCTTCATCAACGACACCACGCCCGAAGAGGTCGCCGCCCGGCTCCGGGACGCCAGGACGGGAGCGCGATGACCACCACCGACACCACAAGAACGGGCCCGGCGGACGCGCTGGCCGGCGCCTTCGCCGGCCTCTTCGGCCGGCACCCCGACGGCGTATGGCAGGCACCGGGACGGGTCAACCTGATCGGCGAGCACACGGACTACAACGAGGGACTCGTCCTGCCTTTCGCCATCAACCGCAGCACCACCGTGGCCGTGGCAGCCCGGGAGGACCGCGCCGTGCGCCTGGCTTCCGGGTTCCCGGGCGCTGAACCCGCAGAATTCGATCTCGACACGTTCACCCCGGACCAGGCTGCGGGCTGGTCCGCTTATCCGGCCGGCGTGGCCTGGGAGCTGGAACGCGCCGGGGTCACGGTGC
Source organism: Arthrobacter sp. P4_F10 (assembly GCF_056401435.1). Taxonomy (NCBI): domain Bacteria; kingdom Bacillati; phylum Actinomycetota; class Actinomycetes; order Micrococcales; family Micrococcaceae; genus Arthrobacter; species Arthrobacter sp. P4_F10. The sequence goes on along the minus strand of NZ_JBFUJJ010000001.1, from coordinate 515,567 downwards.
CGGGCTTTGACCTGTTTGTGTCCTCCGATGTACCAGTTGGGGCCGGGCTGTCCTCCTCCGCAGCCCTGGAGTGCGCCGTCGCCCTGGCCCTGTCCGATCTCACCGGAGCCGGCCTGGGCCGCGCCGAATTGGCGGATATAGGGCGGCGTGCCGAGAACAACGTCGTCGGCGCACCCACCGGCATTATGGACCAGTCTGCCTCGATGCTCGGCACCAAGGATTGCGCCGTCTACCTGGACTGCCGTGACCTCAGCTCCCGCCCGGTACCGCTCGGCCTGGAGGAAGCCGGGCTTCTCTGCCTGGTCATCGACACCAAGGTCTCGCACGCCCACGCCAGCGGCGGGTATGCCGAGCGCCGGGCCTCCTGCGTCCGGGGCGCCCGGGCCATGGGCGTGGGCACCCTTCGCGACCTCGGCGCCGCCGATCTGCCCAGTGCCGAGCGGATCCTCGACGAGAAGACGTTCCGCCGGGTCCGGCACATCGTCACCGAGAACGCACGGGTCGCCCGGACCGCGGAACTGCTCGGGACCCTTGGGCCGCTGGCCATCGGGGAACTCCTGGACGCCAGCCACCGCTCCATGCGGGACGACTTCGAGATCTCCTGCCCGGAACTGAACCTGGCCGTTGACGCCGCCCGCACCAACGGGGCCATCGGGGCCCGGATGACCGGCGGCGGGTTCGGCGGCTCGGCCATCGCCCTGGTTCCGGTCAACGACGCCGATCGGGCCCGGTCCGCGGTCCTTGCCGGCTTCGCCGCCCGTGGGCTGCCGGCACCGGACGTCTTCGCCGTCCTGCCGGCAGAGGGGGCGCGGCGGCTGTGATCAGCCCGGCGGCCGGGTGGTCAACGTCCGTAGCCGGCGCGTGAGGATGTCCGCCCGTGCAGCGCGGCCGCGGCCCAGGCGGACATCAGCAGTGCCACCAACAGCAGCCCGGCGTCGCCCAGGTCCACGGACCCGAGCCAACTGGTCAGCGGGTCGCCAAGCCCGAACACCTGGTGAAGGGCACCGGCCAGGGTGATGACCGCAATGAAGAGGGCGGAAACAGCAGAAATGCCCGTAATAACGGCATTGAAGCCAAGTTTGCGCCGCGGATCCGTCAGGGCCGAACGGTACATCCGCATCATGGCCACGCCGTTGATGGTGTCGCACAGCGTCATGGCGGCCGCGAAGGCCAGCGGAAGGGCCAGCAGCGCGAGCGGGGAAACGCCGGCCAGGGAAGCCGCCGTCGCCATGACCAGCAGCCCGATGGTGGTGGCGGTATCGAAACCCAGCCCGAAGAGGAATCCGATCACGTAGATGTTCCTGGGATGTTGGACCCGGGCCAGCGGACGCGCGAGCAGCCGGGTCACGAAGCCCTTCGCGGCAAGGTCCTCGTGGGAGATCGCGGCACCATTGCGCGCACCGCGGTACACCTTGAGTGTCCGGAGGAAGGCGGAGCCGTTGAAGGCGCCCATGGCCAGCAGGAACAGCCCCGATATCCCGCTGCCGACCAGCCCCAGCAGCAGGTTCCCGGCAGTCCCCTCCACCATGAAATTCTCCACCAGCGAGGCTCCCGCCACCACGAGCACCCCGGCCAGGACCACCACGGAACTGTGGCCCAGGCTGAAGGCGAAGCCCACGCTGACTGGATCGCGGTGCTGGGCCGCGAACTTCCGGGTGGAGTTATCGATCGCGGCGAGGTGGTCCCAGTCGTAGCTGTGTTTCACCCCCGCCAGGTAGGCCGTCAGGACCAGTCCGATCCCCAGCGGCGGTCCGCCCCCGGCCGCACCGGCCACCAGGAGCACGACGGCGGCGGCGTGCAGTGCGGCCACCGCGCCGAAGGTCACCAGCAGCCGAGTCCTCAGCGGCAGGTGCGCCCGCCGGCGGTAGAGCCGGTACAGCGCCGTCATCTGCCCGATCGCGGCCATCAGTACTTCCTCAGATCCAGCGGATCCTGGCCGTACCAGCGTTTGCGTAGCAGGGCCGTGGCGGCTCCAGCAACGCGCTGGAGTTCCTCCGTGCTGTTGGAGAGCGATCTCAGCACCAGCCCGGCCGTTCCCAGCACGGCGGCCGTGAGCGAAATGCCGGTGTGGGCGCCGAACCCCGCCGTGATCTCGTGGAGTTCGTCGGCGAGGGCCTGGTCCACGCGCGGGTCCACCACGATCAGCGACCCCAGATGGCTGAAGCCCTCCATGAACGCCATACCGGTGACATCGCCCAGGGACGGGCGGAGGAGCACGTTGTCCAGGGCCAGCAGCCCGGCCGCGCCCCCGGACTCGACCCGTATCTCGGTCCGCAACCGCAGCTCCTCGTACCGGAACGAGTCGCCGTCCGGCGACCACCCCGGGGTGATAATTTCGGCCATGATCAGGCTCGACGACGGCCGCACCGTCACGCGGGTATTCTGTCGGTAGCTGGCCTCCCGGTAGGCGATCACCTGGTCCGGGGCGAACTCCAACCGCGCCCCCTCCCCAAGCCGCAGCCTCATCCGCTGCTCGGCGAAGGATCCAGGAGTCCGGTAGATCTTGGTGGCCGACTGCGTAGCGAGCAGCAACTCCGCCCCGTCCGCCACCTCCACATCAATCACATAAAGATCAGCCCCCAAATAGGCCCCACCCGGATTCACAATGACATAACAAACCTGCCCGGAGTCATCCAAGTAGTGCGGCCGCAAAACCCTCAAGGCCCCCCGATGGAACTGATGCGACGCCACAGACTTTCCCGCACGTTCAGTGACGACGAGTTCGAGCTCCCCCATCGGTTCCCGGACGCTCTGGTTGGCTCCGGCGGCTTCACCGGAGTTGGGGCCGTGCCCGTCTCCAACCGCTCCCAACTCTCGCAAGCTCGAGCCGGGGCCCTCGCGGTAGTGGGCCCCCCGCGGTGCCCACCACGCCGCGGCCCCAAAATCCGGCCTCGCCGCCTCAGCGATCAGCTCGCCAGGATTCAGCCCCAGTGCGCTCATGACGCCAGGTCGAGCATCAGGACGTCGCGCCGCACCCATTCGATGACGCGCTCCAGCCCTTCGTCGGTCTTGAGGTTCGTGAAGCAGAACGGCTTCTCGCCCCTGAATTCGCGCGAGTCCCGTTCCATGACGGAGAGGTCCGCGCCCACGTGCGGCGCGAGGTCGGTTTTGTTGATGATGAAGAGGTCGGACTTGATCATGCCCTGGCCGGCCTTGCGCGGGATTTTCTCGCCCTGGGCCACGTCGATGATGTAGATGGAGAAGTCCACCAGTTCGGGGCTGAAGGTGGCGGAGAGGTTGTCGCCGCCGGATTCCACAAAGATCACCTGCAGATCCGGGTGCCGCTTCTTCAGCTCCTCGATGGCCGCCGTGTTCATGGAGGTGTCCTCGCGGATGGCGGTGTGCGGGCAGCCGCCGGTTTCGACGCCGATGATCCGGTCCAGCGGGAGGATCCCGTTGGCGGCGAGGATCTTGGCGTCCTCGATCGTGTAGATGTCGTTGGTGATGGCCGCCATGGAGATGTCCCGGCTCATGTGGCGGGTGAGGCGCTCCACCAACTGGGTCTTGCCAGCACCCACCGGGCCGCCGATGCCGATCTTGATGGGCTCAGACATATTCTTCTCCAGACATATTTCTTGAAGCATTTTTCGTACAGGTCAGTTAGCTCATGAACATGCGGGCGCGCTGGCGTTCGTGCCGCATCTGCGAAATTTCGAGTCCGGGGCTGACGGCCCCAAAGTCGTCAGGCGTGAGGTGGCCCGCGCGCTCGGCCGCGGCCGCGACGTCGTCGGCCGCCTTCCGCAGGAGCCGCTGGCCGGCGTTCTGCCCCAGCGGAATTGCCCGCACCGCGTTCTGAGTCAACGACGTGACCGTGGCGAACAAGTACGCGCCCAAGGCCTCGCCCAGCGGGACAGCCAGGGATCGGGCGATCACAGCAAACGCCAACGGCTGGTGCCCGGCGGCACGGCCGGAAGTCACCAGTTCCCGGTACCCGGCCAGTGCAGGGGACGGAAAAATCTCGGCCCCGATCTCCAGCAACCGGTTCCCCATCTTGATGCTGGCCTCGCGCAGCTGCCGCGGCAGCAACTGGGCGGTCAGCAACGCATCCAGTTCACCAACAGCAACACCCTCATACAGGAACCGGATGGCCAGGGCGTCCGAGTAGGTGAGCTGCTGGGAAATGAACGCCGCTAGCCACACCCCAAAGCTCGCCTCACCCCGCACCAGCCCGCGCTCAATATAAGTCTCAAACCCGAGCGAGTGAGCAAACGCCCCGGTAGGCAGCGCCGAATCCGTCAGCTGCTGCAATGCCAACTGGTAGGACGCGGAGCTAGTGGCTGTGTTCGGCATGGCGGAAGGGGACGGGCATCACGCGCTCCTGGCGGTCGTAGGGCGCTCCGACGTGTTTGAGATAGTCCTCCACGGTGTGGTCGTACTGGCAGACCATCACCTCTGCCCCATAGTCCGAGGACGCGTCGAAGAACTGGGCCTGCAAGTGGCGGTTGCCCAGGGAATGCGCCACCACGCCCATCTCATGGATGGAGCGCGGGGCGATAACCAGGACATCTGTAGGCAGCACCGACACCACGATCATGTTGGTTCCGGCCACGTGCAGGATGTCGCCGTCGCGCAGGTCCCCGGAACCGGTGGGGAGGCGGATGCCGAGTTCCTTCCCGTGGTCGGTGGTGACGCGCTGGATGCGCTTGACCAGCTGGGCGCTGGGCAGCACCACTTTTTCCCGGTGAAGCCCTATATACGGGTCCGGGCCGGGAGGGAGGTCGTGGGTGTTGCCGAGGACCTTTTCAATGATCATGGTCGTCTCCTCTGGAAGCCTAGAAAAGGAAGTAGCGCTGCGCCATGGGCAGGACGTCCGACGGTTCGCACGTGACGTCCTCGCCGTCGACCGTCACCTGATACGTTTCCGGGTCCACCTCGATATCCGGGGTGGCGCCGTTGAACTTGAGGTCCGCCTTGGTGAGGCTGCGGATGCCGGACACCGGCCGGATGACTTTCTCCAGTCCGAGCTCCGCCGGAACCCCGGCGTCGATGGCGGCCTGGGAGAGGAAGGTGATAGAGGACTGCTGCAGCGCCTTGCCGTAGGCGGCGAACATCGGGCGCATGGTCCGCGGCTGCGGGGTGGGAATCGAGGCGTTGGCGTCCCCCATGAGGGCGTAGGCAATCTGGCCGCCCTTGAGCACCAGCTCCGGCTTCACCCCGAAGAATGCCGGGTCCCAGAGCACCAGGTCGGCAAACTTTCCGACCTCCACCGAACCGATCGAGTCGGCCATGCCCTGCGCGATGGCCGGGTTGATGGTGTACTTCGCCACGTAGCGCTTGATCCTGAAGTTGTCGCTCTCCGCCCCCAGACCCGCAGCGGCGCCGTGCACACCGGCTGCGGTGTCGCCTGAGCCGTCGGGGTCCTTGAGCACGCCGCGCTGTTTCTTCATCTTGTCGGCCACCTGCCAGGTGCGGATGATCACTTCGCCCACCCGGCCCATGGCCTGGGAGTCCGAGGACGTGATCGCGAAGATGCCCAGGTCCTGCAGGACGTCCTCGGCGGCGATAGTCTCGGCGCGGATGCGGGAGTCCGCGAACGCCACGTCCTCCGGGATGTCCGGGTTCAGGTGGTGGCAGACCAGGAGCATGTCCAGGTGCTCTTCGATCGTGTTCCGCGTGTACGGCAGGGTGGGATTGGTGGATGCCGGCAGGACGTTGGGCAGCCCCGCGATCTTGATGAGGTCCGGGGCGTGCCCGCCGCCGGCGCCCTCGGTGTGGAAGGTGTGGATCACGCGGCCGCCGATGGCCCGGATGGTGTCCTCCACGAAGCCGCACTCGTTCAGGGTGTCGGTGTGGAGGGCCACCTGGACGTCGTATTGATCTGCGACCTGTAGCGCGGTGTCGATGGAGGACGTGGTCGAACCCCAGTCCTCGTGGACTTTCAGCCCGATCGCGCCGGCGCGGATCTGCTCGGCCAGAGGCTCGACGGCGGACGCGTGCCCCTTGCCGAACAGGCCGATGTTGATCGGGAGCCCTTCGGCAGCCTGCAGCATCCGCTGGATGTGCCATTTTCCGGGCGTGACGGTGGTGGCCTTGGTGCCTTCGGCGGGACCGGTGCCACCGCCCACCATGGTGGTCACCCCGCTGCACAGGGCCGCGGGAACCTGGTCCGGGGAGATGAAATGGATGTGGGAGTCCACCCCGCCGGCCGTCAGGATTTTCCGCTCGCCGGCAATGATCTCGGTGCTCGCGCCAATCACGATGTCCACGCCGTCGGTGATCTGCGAGTTGCCGGCCTTGCCGATCCGGAAGATGTGGCCGTCCCGGATCGCGACGTCGGCCTTGTAGATGCCGGTGTAGTCCAGCACCACCACGTTGGTGATCACGGTGTCCGGGATGGTTCCCCCCTGGACGTCACCGTCCCGGGTCAACTGGCCGTTCTGGCCCATGCCGTCGCGGATCACCTTGCCGCCGCCGAACACCACTTCCTCGCCGTAGACGGTGAGGTCTTTCTCGATCTCAAGGAACAGATCGGTGTCGGCCAGGCGGATCGCGTCGCCGGTCGTCGGGCCGTAGAGGTCCGCGTATTGCCTGCGGGACAACTCGAAAGTCACGGTGCGTCACCTATCCGTTCGGAAACGTGGAGTTCGGAAACATGGAGTCCGGTCTTGTGGAGGGCGCCGTTGACAGCGTTGCTGAGGCCGTGCACTTCACGGCTGCCCGCGAGTTCAATCAGCCGGACAGTCCTGCTGTCCCCCGGTTCGAACCGTGCGGCGGTGCCGGCGGGAATGTCCAGGCGCCGGCCGTAGGCGGCTTGCCGGTCAAAATGCAGCGCCGGATTCGCTTCGGCAAAGTGATAGTGCGAGCCCACCTGGACGGGGCGGTCACCGGTGTTGGTCACGGCGACGGTCACCGCCTCGCGGCCGGCGTTGATCACCAGCGCCGTGGCGCTGAGAACGTATTCTCCCGGAATCATGAAAGCCCCCTAGCGGATGGGATCGTGGACGGTGACGAGCTTGGTGCCGTCCGGGAAGGTGGCCTCGACTTGGACGTCGTGGATCATTTCCGGTACGCCCTCCATCACGTCGTCGCGGCTAAGGAGGGTGGTTCCGTAACTCATGAGCTCCGCCACGGTCCGGCCGTCCCGGGCGCCCTCCATCAGTTCGTAGCTGATGACGGCGACGGCCTCGGGGAAGTTCAGTTTCAGTCCGCGGCCCTGGCGGCGGCGGGCGAGGTCCGCGGCGACCACGATCATGAGCTTTTCCTGTTCACGGGGCAAGAGGTGCATGACGGAATCCCTTCAAGAACCGGCCGGCTGGCGGACCGCAGATGCCGCGGTGTGACCAGACTAGGCCGGTGAGATTTCCTGCAGGTTTCCGGGGCTGCCGGCGCTCGAGCCCGCGCGCCCGCCTTCAGGGACCCGGAGCCTGCACTGCAAGGCCTATAACATGAACAAGCTTGGAGCGACTCTGAAGCAGCAGGTGCGAAGGACGCACTGTGAAAGACTTATGTCATGGCGGTGTCAGCAGCATTCGATAACGAGAGCCTCTCGGAAAAGGTCAGAAGGACCATCGTGGACCGCGTCGTCGACGGCACCTACCCTCCCGGCATGCGCCTCGTGGAACTCCAGCTCGCCAAGGAGTTCGGCGTCAGCCAGGCTCCAGTGCGCGAAGCCCTCCGGGAACTGTCCTCCACCAGGCTGGTCGAAAACATCCCCCGCCGCGGAACCTTCGTCAGGTCTGCTTCCCAGGATGACCTTGCGGAGGTTTATTTTGTCCGCCTGGCCTTGGAGGGAACGGCCGCCGCAGCTGCTTATCCGGCCCTGCACGCCGACCCGTCACCACTACGCCAAGCGCTGGCAGGCATGCGCGAAGCCGCTGCAGCGAACGATGCCCATGGCATCGCCAAATACAGCACAGCTTTTCACCGCGCCGTTGTTGTCGCCACCGGGAACCGGCTCATGGCGGAAATCTGGGATTCCCTGTACGTCGAGGCCCGGACCATGGCCACCGTCGTCCGTGGCCACGTGGACCTGCACGCCGCTGCCGAAGCCCATGTCCCGATCCTGGAAGCGTTCGAAAACGGTACGCCGGAACTCTGCACCAGGCTCGTCATCGAGCACCAGCACGAATACTCCGTCCTCCCCCAGGAGTAGACCCTCCCTAAGGGCTAACCCGGATCCAAAGACTGCCGGCGATGGATTCTTGAGCCTTCCCCTTGTGATGCCGATCACCCTCATGTATCGTCTTATTCATCAATTATCGATAATCGATCAAAGGAGATCACTTTGAAACTCGTAACTTTCCGCCACCAGGGCACCGAGCAGACCGGCGTCCTCAGCGACGACGCCTCGACCGTGACCGCCGTTCCCGGCTCGCAGGATCTGCTCGCACTCATCGACAACTGGGACGACGCCGCAGCGCAGATCGCCGCCGGCACCGGCCCGGCCGTCAACATCACCGACGTGGAACTGCTGGCCCCGATCCCGCTCCCCCGCCGCAACATCTTCTGCGTCGGACGCAACTACGTCGAACACGCCAAGGAATTCGCGAACTCCGGTTACGACGCCACGGCCAGCGCCAGCCACCAGCCGGAATACCCGGTCGTGTTCACCAAGGCCCCCTCCACCGTGATTGGCACCGGCGCCGACATCGACCCCCACACCGGTGTCACCTCCGAACTCGACTACGAAGCCGAGCTCGGGGTCATCATCTGCAAGGGCGGCCGCGGCATCAGCCAGGCCGATGCGCTGGACCACGTCTGGGGCTACACGATCATCAATGACGTCACCGCCCGCGACCTGCAGAAAGACCACAAGCAGTGGTTCCTCGGCAAAAGCCTGGATACCCACGCACCGATGGGCCCCTGGGCCGTCACCCGCGACGAGGTCGGCGACGGCCCGCTGGACCTGCTCTGCACCGTCAACGGCGAAACCCGGCAGAAGGCAACCACGGCCGACCTGATCTTCGACATCCCCACGATCATCGAAACCATCAGCGCCGGCATCACGCTCCAGCCCGGCGACATCATCGCCACCGGCACCCCGGTCGGCGTCGGCATCGGCTTCACCCCGCCGCGGTTCCTGACCACCGGAGACGTCGTCGAGATCAGCATCAGCAAGCTCGGCACCCTGAGCAACCGGGTCGGAGAAGGACGATGAGCACCGCAACCGTCGCCGCCGGCCTGACGGCCGTCGGCACGAAACAGCTCTTCGTCGAAACCACGGGCTCCGGCCCGGACATCGTCCTGGTCCACGGGCTCGGCGGCACCACCAGCTTCTACGAACCCCTTGTCGCCTCGCTGGCCGAACGGTTCCGGGTCACCCGCTATGACTTCAGCGGACACGGACGCTCACCCCGGGCCGGGGGACTCAACCTCGAATCCCTGACCGCCGAACTGGCCCTGGTCATCGAGTCCCAGACTGCCTCCGGACGGGCGCACCTCGTCGGGCACTCGATGGGGACCCTCATCGTCCAGCAGTTGGCATCGACGCGCCCGGACCTGGTCCGGGAAGTCGTCCTGCTCGGCCCGGTCCGCGAACAGGCCCAGGCCGCGAAGGACGCCACCCGTGCACGCGCCGTCCTCGTAAGGGAGAAGGGCATGGCTGCCGTAGCCGACACTGTCGCCAACGCCGCCACCGCCGACCACGCAGCGATCGGGAACCCGCTGGTCCGGCCCTTCGTCCGCGAGCTGCTCCTCGGCCAGGACCCGGAAGCGTACGCCCAGGCCTGCGAGGCCCTCGCCGCCGCGAGAAACCCGGACCTGACCACGATCCTGTCCAAGGTCCTGCTCCTCACCGGCAGCGAGGACAAAGTCAGCACCCCGGCCTCCAACGAGGCCATGGCAGCAGAGCTGGGCAGCGCCGAACTTCTGGTCGCCCCGGGAACCGGCCACTGGACAGTACCCGAGGCGCCGGACTTCGTCACCGCCGCCGTCCTCGACTTCCTCACCAGCACAACGCTCACGCCGTCGACAAAGAATACCTGCGCGTGCAGCAACGCCAGCCCCGGCTGCCAGTCCCGCCGCCAGCAGAACATCACCATGCAGATCCGCAAGGCCCCCTAACAACCGCGCCACCGCCTCCATCTCAAGATAAGGACAACGAAGTCATGTCGAAAACTCTCTTCACCAACGTCAACATCCTCGACAGCACCGGAGCCCAGCCCTTCCTGGGCGAAGTGCTGATCGTCGATGAGCGCATCACCGACGTCCGCGCCGGTTCAGGGAACCTGCCCCGCGAGGGCGTCAAGGTCATTGACGGCCGCGGCCAGACCCTGATGTCGGGCCTGTGCGACGCACACACCCACTTCACCTGGAACGACGGGGACCTCAACGGTCTGGAAACCATGCAGGTCGAAGAACACCTGCTCCACACCGTACAGTCCGCCAAAACCTACATCGACTACGGCTACACCATGTGCTTCGGCGCCGCCAGCGCCAAGAAGCGCCTCGACGTTGTCGTCCGCAACGCCATCAACGCCGGCGACATTCCCGGCCCCCGCTACCTGGCGAACGGCCAGGAAATCGCCACCACTGCCGGCGACCTCGTCCCCGGCATCACCCAGATCGCCGACGGCGTCGAGGAAATGCGCAAGGTCGTCCGCGAAACTATCGGCCTGGGCGTGGATCAGATCAAGCTCAGCATCTCCGGTGAGGAAATCACCGGCTCCAAGGCAGCCACTGACACCTACATCACCGAAGAGGAACTCCAGGTCGCGGTGGACGAGGCCCACCGCCGTCACGTCCGCGTCTGCACCCACGCCCGCAGCCGCGACTCGGTCATCATCTCCCTGAAGACCGGAGTGGACATGATCTACCATGCCTCATACATCGACGACGAAGGCATGGACATGCTCGAAGCCGCCAAGGACCGAGTCTTCGTCGCCCCGGCCATCAACTGGATCGTCGCCACCCTCAACGACGCCGCCGCGTTCGGCTACTCCCACGAAGCCGCCGAAAAAGCCGGCTACGCCCGCGAACTCGAAATCGCCTGCAAAGCCATCCAGGAAATGCGCCGCCGCGGCATCCGCGTCCTTCCCGGCGGAGACTACGGCTTCGCCTGGACACCCCGCGGCACCTACGCCCGCGACCTGGACCACTTCGTCAAGCTCTTCGGCTACACCGAAATGGAGGCCATCATCGCCGCCACCGCCCTCGGCGGGGAACTCTTCGAAAAGCCCAACGAGCTCGGCAAGGTCCTGCCCGGCTTCTACGCCGACCTCATCCTGGTCGACGGCAACCCGCTCGAGGACATCACGATTCTGCAGGACATCACCAAGATCACCGCCGTCATGAAAAACGGCGAATTCCACCGCGCACCGGCCGAACACAGCCCGGCAACCCCGGAAGCAGCACCAGACCTCGCACTGACCCACCTCTAACCCGCCACGGCCCCGGCTTCTGGCCGGGGCCGTGCTCAGTTCATTCCTTTCAAAAGACAATGACGCCATTTTGACCTGAAGGAACACCAAATGAAGCCCCTCGTCACCATCGGAATCACCGCCGGCATCCTCGCCGGACTCTGGACCCAGTTCAGCACCCTCTTCGGCCTCATCACCTGGGTCGGGTTCCTCTCCTGGGCATGCTTCTTCGCCGCCGGAGGCAAACCCGCCGGGCTCCTCAAGACCATCCCCGCCAACCTCTCCGGCATCCTGTGGGGCGCAGCCATCGTCTGGGGAGCGGCGAACCTCCCCATCCCGGGCGCGCTCGGCATCTCCGTCGCCATCGCCGCCTTCGGGATGTGCGTGCAGGCACGCTGGACCGTTCTGGGCTTCATCCCCGGAGCTTTCGCCGGATGTGCCGCGTACTTCGGCACAACCTTCGATGCGGCCGGGACCTGCATGGCCCTGATCGCCGGCGCCGGCCTCGGCTGGCTCTCCGAATACACCGCAAGCCTCCTCACCAACGCCGGCAAGAAGGCCCAGGCACCCGCGCCGCATACAGAAACCCAACCTGTCGGCTAAACGTCAAGAGCGGCCCTTCCATGGCATCCCTACATGTCAGGTGCCACCGGCCAGATTTACGACGCTGGTGGCACCCTGAGCCATCCATCAACTCCCGTAGGCCTCCACGAAAGAGGAACCGCGCCGTCCACAGCAGCACCGGTAGCCAAAGGAGGCACCATGACCATCGTCACCGAACAGCTCAGCACCATCGATCCCACTCATGTCCGGGACGTGATGTCCAAGGTGCCCACCAGCGTCACCGTCGTCGCCGGGCAGCCCGAACTCACCGGTGAACGAGCCGCCATGATCGTCGGATCATTCGTCTTCATTTCCCTGCACCCCTGTCTTGTCGGCTTCTTCGTCAGCCACGAATCCACGAGCTGGCCACAACTCAACAAAGCCACAGTGCTCGGCATCAGCATCCTGGCCTCAACCCAAAAACAGTTCTGCCGCAAACTCGGCAAAAAGGACGCAGACCGCTTCGACGACGAATTCTGGACCCGGGGCAATTTCGGCGCTCCGCTGGTCACAGGCGCTTTGGCATCCATGGAGTGCCAGCTCGAGAACGTCACGCCCGTCGGTGACCACGCCTTCGTCCTGGCACCCGTCCTCGGCCTCAGCGCGAGTAGCACGACAGACCCCCTTGTCTTCCAAAACCACGAATTCTCAGGCCTCCTCCCCCGCTGACGCCATCTGTGTGCGTATTGGTGTGGAGAACACGATGTCGCGCACGTGCCCCCTGATCTACGGGGCGGGACCGGCACCCGTCAACGGCTCCCGGTTGACCCCTACCCGGGCATCCGCCAGTGGGCCTGGAATTCCGGGTGGTCGGCGTACGGCAGGGCCAACGTATTCAGCGACAGTGTGGTCCATTCAATGACATCCGGAACCCATCCGGCGTCGGCGGAATCCTGGCTGACCAGCGCGGCCAGCACGGACTGGCGGGCGGATTCGATAATGCCGATGAGCAGGCGCTTGGCCTCGCACTCGCGAAGCAGGCGGCGTTCGTACCACTCGCCGGACACGGCCAGCGTGGGGTCGCCGAGCAGCTTCAGGGCGGCAGCTTCGTCTTCCTTTATCCGTGCGGTCAAAAACTCGACGATGTCCACTAACCGAGCCTATGCGCGGCGGCGCTCACGCGGCTACGCCTAGCGTTTCCCCATTTTCCGGGATCGCGGCACCGGGCGCGCTTGTTAGGGTGGATGAATGAAACGACGTCTCGCCGCCCTTGCCGCTGCCGCCTCGCTGGTCGCCCTGAGCGGCTGTGGCCAAGTGCAGGGCGCTGCCGAAAAAGCCGTCAACGACGGGGCATCCCAGGTTGCCGCGGCGGCCGGCACTGAAGTGAAGAAGCAGGCCTGCGCCCTGGTGGAGGACGGCCTGGTCAGCGTCAAGGACAAAGAACTGCTGGGCGGCCTTGTCGCCGGCGCGGAAACCGCGGGTGCACCCGCAGAGATCACCACCCTGCTGCGCCAGATCGCTGACTCCGGCGACCAGGTTCCGGCCGAACCCGTCAAGGCCCTTCAGGACGCCTGCGCCAAGTAACCCACGCTGGGAGCGGGCAGCGCCCTAGCGTTTCCCCTTTTTCCGGGATCCCTTGCCTCGGCCCTTGTCCGGGTTTGGTGCGTAACGCTGCGCCACCTTGGGCTTTTTGGCGGCTCCGGTGCCGCGCCGGTCCGGCTTGGGCTCCCGTTTGGGTTTCTCCTGCTGCGCCGAGGGCTGGCGGGAGCTCGCCGCGGTGCGTCCGCGGACAATCCCGATGAATTCCTCGATGACCTCGTCCGTGGTGTCGCTGGGCCAGGCCAGGGCGATCTCCGTTCCGGGCGCACCTGTGAGCTTCCGCGCCACGGTGTCCTTGACGTTGAAATGCCGGGCCACGGACATCGGCAGGATCACCAGCCCGGCACCGGATGCCACCACCTGCAGGGCCATCGCGGCGCCGCCGAGTTCCTGCGCGTCGAGGAAGGTCTCGGCAGACAAGTCCGCCAGGTCCACTTCCTCAAACAAAGAGATCTCATGCCCCTTGGGTGCCACCACCACTGGCTGTTCCTCGTAGAGCGGGATCACACTGAGGCCCTCGCGTTCCACCGGGAGCCGGACAAAGCTCAGATCCGCGGAACCGTCGCGGAGCACGGATAACTGCGCGCCGTCGTCGGACATAAAGGAGTGCAGCGGCACGTCCGGCATCCGCTCCTCCCAGCGCCGGATCCATTTTCCCGGTGTCACACCGGCGACGTACGCGAAGCGCAGCTCGCGCCCAACTGCAACGGCTGGGACGACGGCGGTTTCGTCGGGGGTCTGGGGTGCTTCTTCTGCTGCGGACACATGTTCACAGTACCGCCACCGCTGGCGCCGGGGTCCGCCCCGGTGTCGGCACCGTGCCGGAGTTGGTGCCGGATTGGTACTGGGTTTCGTGCTGAGCTGGTGCCCTGCGGGCATCCCGCCGGATACCCTTGAACTATGACCTCTGCAAACTCCCAGTCCATGAAGCCGGCCACCGTTGCCAAGAAGCTTGGCATCTACCTGCCGGCGACACCCCAGGAGTTCCAGGATTCGGCCATCACCCGCGCTGATTTCGTCGAGCTCCAGGCCAACCCGCCGGAGTGGCTGGCGGAACTGCGTCGTAACGGCCCGCACCCGCGGCCCGTTGTGGCGCAGAAGCTCAACGTCTCCATCAGCGGCCTGTCCCGCGGTGGTGTTGAGGAAGCGCTGACGACGGCGGAAATCACCGCACTGCTCCAGGCTCCCCCGGCATGGCTTGTCGCCGAACGCGCCACCCATGCCGCCGTCCGTGCCGAGGCCCAGCGGGTCAAGGACGAGTCCGCCAAGAAGGACGCCAAGAAAGCCCGCGCCAGGGCCGAATAGCCGCACGCACTTTCTTCCGGCCCCTATTTTCATCCCGCGGACCCAGGACTATGCTCGCGGAATGAGTCGGGACCGCCGGCCCGATCCCCCTCCGAGTCCCCATCCACCAGCCACCGGCGGATCATCGGGAAGGAAAAGGCCATGGCCTTCAAGATCGGATATTTTGTCGGGAGTCTCTCGAGCAGTTCCATCAACCGCACCTTGTCCAAGGCCCTGATCCGGCTTGCACCCGCGGAACTGGAGTTCACGGAGATCCCCATCAAAGACCTGCCGTTGTACAGCCCCGATTTTGATGCCGCTTTTCCGCCTGAGGGGCAGGCCCTCAAGGATGCCGTCGCAGCTTCCGACGGCATCCTGTTCGTCTCCCCTGAATACAACCGGTCCATCCCCGGAGCGCTAAAGAACGCCATCGACTGGGGATCCCGGCCCTGGGGCACCAACTCCTTCGCCCGCAAGCCCACCGGGATCATCGGCGCCTCCCCGGGCGGCATCGGGACCGCAGTGATGCAGTCCTCGTTCCGCAGCGTGCTGAGCTTCCTCGACGCGCCGCAGCTGAATGCGCCGGAGGCGTACATCCGCTTTGTTCCGGAGGTTTACGGCGAGGACGGCGAGGTCAAGGACGAAGCCACGGCCGGGCTGCTGCGGCACTACATGGAGGAATACGGCTCCTTTGTGGCGCGGGTCCTGGCCGCCAACGCGCCAGGCCATATCGGCGACGAGCACCCGGACAAGGACAAAGTGAGCCGTTAGGCCCCGCGCCTAACCCACGCGGACGTGGCTGGTCCGGTAACTAGTCCTGGTGCAGCTGCACGAAGTTCCCGCACCCGTCATCCATCACCACGCTGGTCCCGGCGGGGCCCTCGGATGGCTCCGCCTGGAACATCACGCCCTTGGCCGCCAGCCGGTCATATTCGGCGCGCACGTCCGGCACGCCAAAGACGATCGCTGGAATTCCGGCATCGTGCAGGCCGTTCATGTAGGCCGCGCCGATCGGGTTGTCACTGGGCTCCAGCAGCAGTCCGGCACCCCCGGCACCGTCCGGATCCTTGACGATGAACAGGTTGTGTTCCGGCATGGCCATCAGGGTCTCGAAGCCCAGCGTGCCGGTGTAGAACTCATGGGCCGAGGCTGGATCCTTGACGTGGATACTGCACATTTTCAGTCGCATGGCCCCTAGGCTACGCCGGGAGGATCCGTGACGGAACCGTGGCTGGGCCTTCGCGCCAGCCTTGGCGGCCTGTGCCGGCGGGCGGCATAGCCCCGGCCGGGCAGGGCATTGACGGCCCCGCCGCCAGGGATTCCAATGGAACTAGCGGAACAGCGCCCGCCCGGGACCGTTCCGGGGAGGTGTGCAATGACGCTTTCACTATCCGGTGCCCTCGCGGCCGGGCAGTTCCTCGCCCTCGCCATCCTGGTTGCCGGGGCGGCGTTCGCCGCGGTCTACTTCGCCCGCAAGCATCTGGCAGCCAAAGACGGACCCTCAGAAGGCGCAGACGGCGCGTTTTGGGACGTTTTCGCCGGACTCGCCGTCGTTGTGCCCGTCATAGTCCTTGCCTCCTCAACCTGGCCCTGGGCCGGTCTGGCGCTCGGGATGCTGGCCGCAGGGGCGGCCTGGGCGGCGCTGGCAGCGGCACCCCGGCTGCTGGCCCGGCAGGATGCCCGCCGGGCCAGCCGGGAGACCCAGCTCAAGAACGAGGCGGCGGCCGCACGGCACCGGAGCGCCCTCGCCCGGTGGCAGCGGTACGAACTGGATCCGGGGTTCTCGATTGACTACCCTGCGATGAGCGATCCCCGGCAGCCGGAAACGGCGGCCCTTATCCGGGCGATCAAGGCCGCCGAGCGCCTCGGCGGCCGCACGGATCGTGCATGCACGGATGCCGCCTACGCCCCGGCTGTGGAGCGCCTGGAAGATGCCCTGGCCGCCGCCGAACGCGCGGCCGGCGTGGGCACCGCCGGGTTCTCTGGTCCGGACCACGCGCACAGCTGATTCCCGGAATTGCCGATCCGGCAGTTCCCGGCAACCTCGGAAAGGTTCCATCATGACTGACATCACGATCATCGGCAGCGGCAACATGGCACGGGCAATCGGCACCCGGGCTGTCGCCGCCGGTCGTTCCGTCCAGGTTCTGGACCGGACTCCGGAGAATGCCGCCAAGCTCGCTGCTGAACTTGGCGGCAACACTAGCCCCGGCGCCCTGAGCGAGGTTCCCGAGGGCGACATCGTCATCCTGGCACTGTACTTCGGCCCGGCCAAGGAAGTTGCCACACACTTCGGCGATACGCTCAGCGGCAAGACCGTGGTGGACATCAGCAATCCCATCGACACCGAGACTTTCGATTCGCTCGTTGTCGCCCCGGGGACGTCGGCGGCCGAGGAAATCGCCGCACTGCTGCCGGGCGCACGGGTGGTGAAAGCCTTCAACACCACCTTCGCCGGCCCACTCGGCTCCGGTACGGCCGGAGGCCCACCGATGGATGTGTTCATCGCCTCGGACTCCGAACAGGCCCGCAACGAGGTCGCGGCCTTCGCCGAAGCCGCCGGGCTGCGTCCGCTCCAAGTGGGCGGACTACGCCACGCCCGTGAACTGGAGGGCTTCATGCTGCTGGTGATGGCGCTGCAGGCCAACCCCGCGTATCCAACCTTCAACTGGGGCACCGGCCTGAAAATCATCGACTAGCGGAAACTCAGCCGTTATGGAGTAGTCCGTTATGCCCGGTCAGGGGAACCCGTGCACCTCAGTGGTGGGGGAACTCTACAGACTCGTTCCCGGAGCTACCCGGGTTGCCGAACCAGGCTGGGGCGGTTCCGGCGAGACCCAGGACGCCAATAGCGATCGCCGCCACAACCGGGAGCGAGCGGATGTGGGCTGACACTAAGGGGCGTCTGGGGAGCCGGTCCCTGTCACGGAGCAGGGCGACGGCAACCAGCAGTGTGCCCAACTCCAGGACGCCGGCAGCAATGTCCGGCATACCGGCCGATTCAGGGGAGCCGGCGGCGGGTCCGAAAGGCAGTCCGACGGTCCGGGAGCACAACCACAGCGCCAGCGGAACAATCGAGACGGCCGCGACAGCCTTGAGCAGGGCACGGTGCCGCCTGCCTAGCGACAACAGGCCAAGGGCAAGCTGGGCTGCAGCGAGAATTGCGAAGAAGACACCGGCTGCGGCCCACTCGCCAAAATGCTCCGGTACGACTGCAGCGTGGATGGCGGCGCTGCCGACCAGCGCTGCAGCTAGAAACAGCCGTCGGTGGTCAATTCCCCTGCCGCGAGCAGTTCGCCGCCGGGTCCTGCTGACGTCCAATCGGCCGCCCCGAATCGCCACAACCCAGCCGACCAGGACGAGGTTGGTGACCAGGAGTATCCCGCTGCCGTAGCCCACAGCGCGCATCTGAAGCCCGAAAGACGCCTGCTGTTGCAGCGCGAGGCAGCTCCCCTCGGCGCAGGTATGGCTCATCGAATCAATCAGCTGCAGCTGATTTGACTGCAGCTGATAATCGTAGGCCGAGTTGAGCGTGATGAATGCGATGCCGGCGGCGGTTCCGGCCGCAACGATCAGCAGTGCCGTCAGAACCGTGCTCGACTTGCGCAGTTCCGGCCCGAATAGATGGAGCGCCAGCGTCATGGCGCCCAGCACTGCGAAGACGAAAACCGGCAGGACCAGGGTGGACTCACGCAGCCAGCTCGCGAATGGCTCCTCCGTGCGTTCAATGGCCCCTACGGCACCGCGCAGCGACATCATCCAGAAGCCGTCAGCGTAGGCCATCACAACAGACAGGGATACAACCGTCAGCCACGGAACAGCTGGCCGGCCCGGGATCGAGCCGCTGCGTTCGATCCCGGCGTTGGCGAGCTTTGTGTTCTCGATCATCTCCCGCAGCGTCATGGTCTGATCTCCCAGCCGAACATCATGGCGTGGTCCTCGTGCGCAAGGTTGTGGCAGTGCGCCACGTACGGCCCCACGAAGTCCCGGAATCCCCGGTAAAGGATCACCGACTCGTTCGGGTCGAGCGCCGCCAGGTCTTCTTTCGAGACGTCGTCGGGATGCCCGGTATCCGGCGTAACAGTCACGTCCTTGCCGTTGCGCATGACGGTTCGGTGTTCCTCCATGTGCAGGTGGAATGGATGCACCCAGCCGCCGCCGCCGTTGCGGACCTCCCAGAGGTTGAAGCTGTTCTTCTTTGGCGCGGCCAGCGGCGTCGCGCCGGCCTTGTTTCTCAGGCTCGTCGCCACCGTCGTCGGGTCGAAGGGTTTGCCGTTGATGAGCCACTCGGTCTCGCCGCCCAGGGCGCCCCGCTTCACCTCGAAGATCAGGCGGTTGTCCAACAGGTTCCGCCAGTTGCTCGGCAGCGGCGGAAGCGGACGCAGAGGAGTCAGAGCCGCCGGGATCCGGCTGTCGTCCGGCGCGCTGTCGCCGATCACGAACTTCAGCAGCGGCACTTTGTAGGCCGGATCGGGGAAGAAGCGGGAGGAGTTGGACCACATCCGCCCGTTGGGCATCTTCATGACGTTGGTGAGGTAGACGACGTCGCCCTTAGTGGTCGGCGTGCCGTCCTGGTACCTGGTGAAATCGACGATGACCTCGCGCCGCTTGGCCGGCCACAGTTCGAACGAGTCCCGCTTGATCGCGAACGGCAGGAGCCCACCGTCCGAGGCGATCTGGGTGAACTTCATGCACTGCTGGGCGTCGGGGATGCGGTACTGGCCCTGGAGCTCGTCGTCGACGTAGCCGAGCGACGCCGACGACTTGGGACCCTGCGTCGAGCTCATCAGCTTGAATTCGTAGATCCTCGAGACCGAGGCGTCCAGGAAGCGGAAGCGGTACTTGCGCCGCTTCACCTCCAGTACCGGGAAGGCCGTTCCGTTGACTGTGCAGATGTCGCCCACAAAACCGTGGTTGGGGAAGTGCTTGTAGAACGTCTTGCCCCACCACTCGGGGTGCTTGGCCGGGTTCTTGGCGTCCGGGAACTCACCCTGCACGTCATGGATGTCCTTGTGCACCGTGTCGCCGTCGTCAAGGCGGAAGTCGGAGAAGGCCAGCGGGATGTCGTACTTGACGTCGAAGGAACCGTCCGAGTTGTTTGTGCGGACGCCGGGAAGCCGGAGGCCCCGCCGCTCGTCCCCCATGTCCAGACCGTTCTTCGGGTCGTAGATGGGGTACAGGCCGACCAGGCCCTTGTAGACGTTCGAGCCGGTGTGATCCATCGTGTGATCGTGGAACCAGAAGAAGCTCTGCTTCTCCCGGTCGTCTCCACCGGCCGGCCAGTTCAGGTACAGGTTGTCGACGAACATCTGCGGCCTGAAGCCAGGGTGCTTCGGCCCGGACACCATCGAGTAGTGCGGGTTGCCGTCGCTCTCGGGCGCGGTGTGACCGTTGTGCAGGTGGGTCAGGAAGGACCAGTCCGGGGCGCCAAAATCCTGGCGGTCGAGGTTGAGCGGGTTCTCGTCCAGGTGGTTCTCGAAGCGGACGAGCGCCGGCCTGCCGTACTCGGCGTTGATCATCGGGCCGGGGAAGGTGCCGTTGAAGCCGTAGATCGTGCTCGGCGGCAATGTGCGTTTCGTGCCGGCCGCGTACGTCCTGCCGGATGAGTCGAACGACTCCGTCGGCTCTCCGTCCGAGTCGATCGGCAGCACTTGCGACGTGGTGAAGGAGTGGGTCCGAAGCTGCACGTCGATCTTGTAGACGATCGGGTCCGGATAGCCGATCTGGCTCGGCCAGATCTGATGCCGTTCGTTGCGCAGCGAGTTCTGCTGGCCCGGTCCGGGCCCCGGCGGCTTCGGCCAGGCGCTGTACACCGACTTCGGCACCGGGGCGAGCGCCTTCGGGATGGGCAGCCGGTCGCTGAACGGCGAGAGGATCAGCGGGCTCGTCGGGAACTTCTCAATGTAGAACAGGGTGTCACCGAGCGCTGCGGACGTGGCGGCGAACGCGCCGTCGGCCGTGAGCAGACCCCTCTGCGCGAGAAACGGCACCCCCAGGCCCTGCGCGGCAACCAGCGCGGCACCGGCACCCCCTGCCGCACCCAGCCTCAAAACGGTTCGACGGGACACCCGGCCTGCGTCGGCAGATTCCTCGCCCATCAGTCCGCGCCCCCTTCGCATGGGGCCGAAAGGCCGCCCTGCGCCCCGGGGCCGCCATCCCAGGCACGTCGTTCCCTAAGTTGAAGAGTGATCACGAGGAAACTCCCTACCCTGTGGGCTCAGCTTCGCTAGGCCCTCCGCCGCTGACCACATCACTATGCGTGGCAGACCTTTGGAAACACTGGGCTTTCCGGAGCGGGACTCCTCCCTTCAGCGGGCCTAAAGCTCGCTCCTTGCGCTTTCGCGGTTCCAACGCAGAAAGGTCCCCCTCCGGACAGCCCATCGGTAAGCGTGGTTGCTTTCCAATGGCTGCCGGACGGAGACCCTCCTGAAACCGTCGGCAGACTCAATGCCCGCGGGTCAGGACCTTACCCCTGAAGAACTCGGGGCGGATCTTGGCCATGACCAGCATGAGCACCACGCCCAGCAGGATGACGCCCATGCCGAGGATGAAGACCAGCCCCAGGCCGCCGATTGACGAACCTGATCCGTACGCGGGATCCATGGAGTCGTAGGCGGTCTTGAAGAACATGACCAGCAAGATGACGCCGCCCAGGAGAGGTGCGAGGAACTTGAAGAAGAACGCCCTCGCTCCGCTGAACGCCTCGGCGCGGAAGAACCAGACACAGGCCAACGCGGTGATGCCGTAGTAGAAGCAGATCATCATGCCCAGTGCCGTGATCGTGTCCCACAGCGCATTCTCCGACGTCGTCCGGGTAATGACATAGAACGCGGCGGCAGCCACTGCCGAGGCGATTGTGGCATAGCTCGGGGACTTGTACGTGGGGCTGATGTTGCCGAATTTCTGCGGCAGGGCCTTGTAGTGACCCATGGACAACAGTGTGCGCGCCGGGGAAACGAACGTGGACTGCAGGGACGCGGCGGAGCTGCTCAGGATGGCCAGGGACATCAGGATGGCGAAGGGGCCCATCACCGGCCCCGCAAGGACCGCGAAAATGCTGCCCTGGTTCTCCGGGTTGCCGGCACCGAGGCCGGTCTCGCCGACGCCGGCGAAGGACAGCGTGGCCAGGGCAACGGTCATGTAAATGATCACGATGACCAGCACCGTGAGTGTGGCGGCACGGCCCGGGGTCTTCTCCGGGTTCTTGGTCTCCTCGTTCATGGTCAGCGTGACGTCCCAGCCCCAGTAAATGAAGATGGACAGCGACACGCCGGCGGCGAAGGCGGAGAAGGATCCCACCGCGAAGGGGTTGAACCACTCCGGGGAGATGGCAGTGGCGTCGAAGGCGGTCCCGTTGGCGACGTGGCTGAACGCAGCCACGGAAAACCAACCGAGGACCAGCAACTGGAAGCCCACAAGCACGTACTGGACGGACTTGGTGGTTTCCATGCCGCGGTAGGAAATCCAGCACGCGAGGGCGATGAACACTAACGTGGTGGCGATGTTCAGCGGCAGGTTTGTGGTGAGGTCGGCGAGCTCGGGATTGCCTGTGAGCTGCGCCAGCATGAGGTAGAAGAAGTCCACTGCGACGGCGGCCAGGTTCGAGAGCACGATGATCGTCGCCGCAATGAGCCCCCACCCACCCATCCAGCCAATCCACGGGCCAAACGCCCGCGAGGCCCACGTGAACGAGGTGCCGGCGTCGGGCATGGCGTTGTTCAGTTCTCGGTAGCCGAACGCCACCAGCAGCATGGGGACAAAGCCCACCAGGAAGATCGCCGGCAGTTGCACGCCGACCTCGGCGACGGTGGGGCCCAGGGCCGCCGTGAGGGTGTATGCCGGGGCGATACAGGAAATGCCGATGACGACAGCGCCGATGAGCCCCACGGATCCGGCCTTCAGGCCCTTCTCGCTCAGTCCGTGTTGCTGTTCGCTGAGATGTCCTGTTTGCTGTCCTGTGTGCGATGGCTTGGACATCGCATGGTCTGCGCTCATTGTTGTGCCTCTCCTGGGGTGTCATTCGACGCTGAATGGTTGAGGTGCTTCAGTTCATAGTCACTGGGGACCACGATCATCGGCACCGGCAGGGCGCGCAGAATGCGGTTGGCCGTGCTGCCGAGGAAGATGGACCGGCCCTTGGCAAGCCGGCTGGATCCGATCAGCAGGACCTCGCCGTCTTCCCAGCCCAGGCGGTCCACCGCTTCTTCGATGCTGCGGCCCTGTGCGACGACGACTTCCGACTTCGCCTCTTCCCGGACCTCCTGCCCGCCGCCGGGCAGGGCGGCGGCCAGGTGCTTCGCCGCGTACTCCCGCGCCGCCTCCGCGGCGCCGGCCGCATCGCCGCCGTCGAGCGCCAGGAGCGACACCACCCGCAGCGGAACCTGCCGGTTCACGGCCATGCCGAGGGCAAAATCGAGCAGCTTCTCGGCGCCGGCCCGGGTTCCGAGCCCGCAGCTGATCCGGGTCAGGGCCTCCTGGCGGTGGTAGCCGTGCGGTGCCAGAGCCACCGGAACGGTCGAGGCGTGGAGCAGGGCGCTGGCCACCGACCCGATCGTGAACCGTTTGAAGATCCCGGTGCTGGTTGCGCCGATGATGAGCATGTCCGCGCCCAGTTCCTCGGCCGCCTCGATCAGCGCGTGCGCGTCCGAGTCGCCGGTGCGGATGTGGGCCTGCGCGGGGACACCGGATGGAACCAGCGCCAGGGCCTGGTCGAGCCACTCCTGGGCCCGCTCATTGAGCAGATTTTCGAAGCCAGCCTTCGGCGCGACGGCGTGCCCGGACTGCTGCACTTCGGGCACCACCAGCACAAGGTCCAGGCTCGCTCCACGCCCGAGCGCCAGGGAGACGGCCAGATTGACCGCATCATGGCCTCTGGCATTGGCTGAGTACCCCACTACGTAACGCATCTGGCCGCTCTCCTAACTAGATTGAACTGACTGTTGGGGTTTTCTACGATGCGACGGACGCGCGGTCCGCTGCTGCGACGATCCGGGCGGCCGTGATCTGCCCCATCCGTACGGCGCCGTCGACATGCTGGTAGCCCTCGGCCGCGAGATCGGAGCAAGACCAGTAGATGGGTCCGACCGGCTTCAGCTGGTCCTTCCCGTACCGGTGCAGCCCGCCGAGGTCGTAGCTGGCGGCGTAGGCTCCGCGGGTCCATTCCTCCGAGCCCCAGTCGGACTCGTAGTAGACCTCGGGATCCAGGGCCTTTTCGCCCAAGAAGGACGCAATCGATTCGAGGATGGCGCGGCGGCGGTCCGCGGCACTGAGCTCGAACATCGCGTCGGCCTTCTCGTCCGATACGAAGCCCACCAGCGTGCCGCGGGGGTCCTCGTGGTTCGTGTTGTCGTAAACCTCCTGCACAATGGCACCCGCGCCGAAGGCGGTCCCGGAGAGCCCGTCCTCGCGCCAGAACGGCGTGCTGTAGACGGCGTGGACCTTGATGACCAGGCCAAGGGACTGGTGCTGGTGCATCTGGTGCTGGCGGCGGGGCAGCGGCGGGTTGAAGGAAACCCGGGAGTAGAGGTTCGGCGGCACGGCCATGATGACGAAGCGGGCGTTCACGGTGGCGCGTTCGGAGACTGCGGTGACGCGGTATCCCCCGCTCGCGTCCTCGGCCCAGTTGATGGTGCGGACCGGGCTGTCGAGGACCACGTCCCCGCCCAGTTCGGCGGCCTGCAGCAGCGAAACCTGCTGCATCCCGCCGACAACCCGCTTGTCCAGGATGAAGTCCTCATCCGTGAGGTTGCTGAAGGACCCGGCGGAGGCAGCCATCAGGACGGCCTGCAGGGCGGAGAAGGCATGGGCAGGTTTGGTCAGCATGCCGCCGGCGATGAACAGGCCGATGTTGTTGCAGGCTTCCTCATCGGTTGAGTTCTGCCGCAGCCAGTGGTGGAAGGAAATGGTGTCCAGCTCGCGGGCCTTGGGATGTGCCCACGGCTCCTCGGCGCCGATCTCCGCGGCGAGGGAATCGAGCAGCGCCGTGAGCTTGTCCATTTCGGCGGCGGTGGTTTCGCCGACGGGGAACGTGTCACCGGTGTACAGGGTGCGCTTGCCGTCTCCGCCGATGTAAACGGACTCGCCGTCGCGGTAGCGGGAGTAGGTCTGCAATCCGAGCTCATCCAGGAGCCCCAGAAGTGCCGTCTGGTCCGGCGAGACCCACTGGCCGCCGATTTCGAGCATTGCCCCGTCAATCGTGTCGGTCCAGGTCCGGCCGCCCACGCGGTCCCGTGCCTCGAGCACTGCCACGCTCAGTCCGGCCTTCTTCAGTTCGCGGGCGGCGGTCAGCCCGGAGGGGCCGGCCCCTACGATGACGACGTCGCGGTCAAGATTCAGCATGATGTCCTCCCCGTGGCCGCTAGAGTGATGCCGACCACTAAATGAATGCCGTTCATTTAGAATGATAGACCTTTCCAACGCTTCAGGGAAGACCCACTGCCTGGTGAATTTCGCCCGTAAAGTTGGGGGCAGAATGGGCGAAGTCCCGGAACCGACAGCAGAGCTAGAAGAGAGGCCCGGAATGACGGCAGCAACCAGCGTCCCCGCCGATCCGCACAGCCCGGCAGACCAGCACGGCCCCGTCGCCAAGCCCCGCCGCCGCGTGGGCCGGCCCGCCGCAGCCGTGCTGGACCAGGACGGCATCACCGCGGCGGCCCTGCAGCTGATTGGCAAGAGCGGCTACGAAGGCTTCACTATGGCTGCCCTGGCCAGGACCCTCAACGTGGCCCCCTCGGCGCTGTACAACCACGTCTCCTCCAAACGGGACGTGCTGGTGCTCGTCCAGGACCACTTGACCTCTTTCGTGGACGTCGCCGCGTTCGAGGCCGGGCCCTGGGAGCAAGCGGTGAGGGACTGGGCCTGGAGCTACCGCGATGTCTTCTCCAAGCACACGCCGCTGATCCCGGTCATCGCCGTACTCCCCGTGACGGATGCACCCAAGACGCTGGCCATGTATGAGGCCGTCAGTGCCGGTTTTAGCCGCGCGGGTTTTCCCCAGGAGCGCATCATCCCGGCCATCGTGGCGTTCGAATCGTTTATCTTTGGCTCCGCCTACGACGTCACGGCACCGGGGGACATCTTCGATTCCGGGACCATGGCCGCCTCGACGCCGCATTTCACCTCTGCCGTCCAGCGTCTGGCCGAGGACAGCCATGACAAACCGGCCGACGTCGCCTTCAGCCTGGGACTTGAGGCACTTCTCGCCGGACTCGGGGCGCTGCGGGCGGCCTAGCGGTCCGTCGCCGGGCAGGCAGTTCGCCGGCAGGCAGATTTCCGCCGCGGGTTTCCCCACCTTCAACGGCACGACGCCGCCACATGCCTGCGGTTCGGTGCAACTCGCCGGCCCGAGCCTGCAAAGATGGGGATAGCCCGACGCCGGACTACAGCTGGACGCTAAACAAGGGAACCCCGGTCCGAAGACCGGGGTTCTTTCAATTGCGTGCGCGGGGGATTTGTACCCCTTCGCGGCGTGCCGTTGCAATGGCCGGGGAGGCCTGCGGTCAGCGGGCGAAGTACGCTCCGCTGGTCTGAGTGACGGTCGTATAGCCGAGCCGGGAGCCTGTGACACGGACGGTAATCCTTTTATCCCGGTCGGCCGTCCGGACCTTGTAGGTCGACTCTGTTGCGCCGTAGATCGGGACGCCGTTGCGCAGCCAGCGGTACTTGAAGGCAGTGCCCCAGGTCCAGGTGCCGGGCTTCGCGGTCACCACTGTCCCGGCCTTGACGGTGCCGGCGATCGTCGGCGTGGCCGAGCTCAGCGCCGCAGCAGCCACCTTCGCCGTAGTATCGGTCGTCTGGGTCTTCAGGATCCTGCCGCCCATCGTGGACGTGACCTTGACGGAGATTTTCTTGCCGAAGTCGCCGCCCACCAGTGTGTAGTCCCGGCCGGTGGCCCCGGCGATCGGGACGCCGTCGCGCACCCACTGGCGGGTCTCTGTCATTCCCGGGGCATAGCCGGACCAGGTGCCGGTGGAGACGGTGAGCTTCTCCCTCACTGTCGCGTTGCCCCGGATGGCCGGGGCTTTGGTCTGGGTCGGGTCCGGCGCGGTCACGGGCTTGGGCGCGGTGACCTTTGCCCAGGCGGTGGTGTATCCGGGAGCGGTGGCGGTCGCTATGAGCGTGACCGTCGTCCCAAGCTGGGTCATGTTGGGGGTGAACGTCGGGCCGGTGGCCGATACCTTCCCGTCCGGGGACTGCCAGTAGTAGATGACGGTCAGATTTTCGGCAGGTTCGGACCAGGTGCCGGCCGTCGCCGTCAACGCCGTGCCAATCACGGCGGTACCGGTCAGGACCGGCTTGGTGACGTTCGTCAGCGGCTTCAGCTCAACCTTCGGGGGCTCCGGGGGCGCCGGGATGACCGTGCCCGCGGCCGGGGGGACGGTCACTGAGTTGGAGCTGGCCTCGAGCCCGCCAGATTCGGTCACCAGCTCCAGGGTGTGGCCCTGGTCCTCGGCGGTGATCGTATAGGTCAGTCCGGTAGCGTCGGGAATCCAGATGCCGTCGCGCGTCCACTGGAAGCGGTGCTCATTCCAATCGCTGGTGTTCCGATCGGTGTGGTCAAACCAGCGAAGGTCGACAGCGGTGAGGACGTCCCCCACCTCGGTGCCGCCGGTGACCACAGCGCCGGGCCTCTCGGGGGTGAAGGTGCCGCGGCTGGCTGCGGAGGTCACGGTGACCGGATCGAGGCCGGCGGCGTAGCCGGTGACCCGGAGGCTGAGCAGCCCCGTCGGGCCCCACGTTGTCCTATCAAATCTTGGGGCGGTTGCACCAGGGATGGGCGAGCCGTCACGGAGCCACTGATACTGGAACTGGACGCCACTCGGGCCCCAGTCCCCCAGTTGGGCGACGACGACGGGCCAGTATTCACCCTCTTCTGCGCCCAGGGATTCGAAGCCAACATACCCCGCCCGGACCGTCGGAACGGCGCCGGCGGCGTCCGTGACCGGCGGCGTCTTGGTGGACTGGACGGTGGTTGCCTTGTACTCCGGAGCACGGCCCGTGGTCTTGACCCGGATGCCCTTTCCGAGGTCCGACCTGGTCAGCCGGTACGTGGTACCGGTGGCGCCCAGGATCGGTACGTCGTTGCGCAGCCACTGGTGCGTGAGCGTCGCATCGGAGGGGTCCCAGGCGCCGTCATAAACGGTGAGGGTGTTGCCGACCAGCAGGGCGCCCCCGATAATCGGCCGCGGGCCGGCAACCGGGCTGTTGACCATCACCGGCTCCTGGCTCCCGTCCGGCCCCGTGCAGAGCTTGACCGAATCAACGATCGGGCCGCAGGACGGCAGGAAGCCTGCGTGCGCCGGAACGGCGAAACCGGCCAGCGACAGGGCGGTAAGGGCCCCGGCGGCGCCGAGACGGATGGCCTTCTTGTTCAATTGTTCCCCCCAGGGTCAGCGGGCCGGTCCCCCCGGCCCTGTTGCTGATAGTAGTGCCCTGCCTGCTGTTTTCGGCGGTCACCGTGGGGGCGGACGACGTCGGCGGACAGATCAATGTCAGGACAAACCCTCACAGGGCGTCAGCCACACCCAGAGCCACGCCGCAACACAACCAATTCCATCATTACCGCCGCACCCCAGTGGTACCGCAACGGAACTCCGATCAAGGGTGCGACATCCCTGGGGTATCAGCCTGTCCCGGCCGATGCCGTGCTTAGCTTCAAGGCCGGCCCCGGCCTCATCCATCCGGCCGTACAGTCCGCGAAAATCGGCCCCGGCACGTTCCCCCTGGTGGCGACGCCCATCATCAAGGGCACACCCAAGCCCGGATCCACCCTGACCGTGCATGTCGGGGGCTGGCAGCCGACGCCCTCCGCCTTCGCCTACCAGTGGTACCGCTCCGGCGTCAGGATTCCGGGCGCTACTGCGAAGTCTTACAAGCTCACCGCCTCCGACGCAGGCAAGACCATCATGGGTAAGGCGACCGGTTCTAGGACCGGCTTCAAGACCACCGTCTTGGCTTCGGTGCGGGCACTCAGGTAACCGGACCGCGGCACGCAGACATGAAGAAGCCCTCCCGCGCAGGTGACAGCCGGTGCGGGAGGGCTTCGGTAGTGGGCGGCCTGTTCGACCGCGGCGCCGGCCAGGACAACCTCGGGGGCACATCGCGGCCCGTGACGGACTGGACCGGCTCGCCGTCAAGCCAGCGCTTGTGCGCAGTCATCGCACTTCTGGTCTTGAGCCAGCCCCGTAGTCGTGTCGCGTGGGCGAAACCTGACGTCGCGTGGGTTAGTCGCCTGGGGTTAAACGAAAGAACCCCGGTCCGAAGACCGGGGTTCTTTCGATTTGCGTGCGCGAGGGGGGATTTGAACCCCCACGCCCTTTCGGACACTGGCACCTGAAGCCAGCGCGTCTGCCGTTCCGCCACTCGCGCGCAACTTCTTCCACTCGGATAGGGCCGGTTTCCCGGACCGCCAACCTCGTAAAAGCAGCGAGATCAAGCATAACGGACAATTGCGCGAAAACACCAATCGAGCCGGACAGGTCCCGGATTGCGGTGTATTCCCGGCCAGTCATACCCGGTCGCCGGACGTCACGTCGGCGCCCGCCGGGCCAGCCGCGGAGGCGATGTCCGCGCACGTCAGGGCGCAGTCGGCGCATATTTCGACGTCGGCCCGGCGGCGTCCGTTGAGGCCATTCCCAGACACGCCCAGTAGTATCTGATGTAGGAGTGTCTGCTGAGCGCGGGCTCGCAAAAGTTGGAAACCGAGTTCCGGAACGAGCGCTGCTCTGCAGCCAACAGGAAAGGAGAAGGACCATGGGATTGCTGGACAAAGTCGAGCGCGGCATCGAAAAGGCCGTCCGCGGAGTCTTCTCCACCGGTTCTCGCGCCCAGGTTGAGCCTGTCGAGATCGCGAGCCGGCTCCGCACCGAGGTCGACAACAAGGCCATCACAATCGCCGCGGGACGCACCCTGGCCCCCAACGTTTTTGACGTCCTTCTTAGCAGCGACGACTTCCAGCGCGCCCAGGAATGGGGCACACCCCTCGCGGAAGAACTGTGCGACGTCGTCATTAACCATGTCCGCAGCCAGGGCTACACCCTTCAGGGGCCGGTCCGGATCAGTTTCCGCCGCGATGAAGAGCACCGCGCCGGGGATTTCGACATCTCCTCGCGGACCGAGAAATCCAACGCCCCTTCCGCCCCTGCGCAGCCGGGAGTTCACGGCAACTTACCGGCGGCCCCGACACGCCAGCCGGCACAGCTTCAACCCGTCCTGGACATCGACGGCCAGCGCTACTCGCTGAACGCGCCGTCGATCGTCCTCGGCCGGTCCTCGGAAGCAGACATCCTCATTGACGACACCGGTGTTTCGCGCCGCCATCTGGAAATCCGGACCGGGCCTGGTACGGCCCAGGCGATCGATCTCGGCTCCACGAACGGCAGCTACGTCGACGGCCAAAAGATCGTGGGCAGTTCGGAACTTGCTGACGGCGCCACGATCATGATGGGACGGACTAAAATCATCTTCCGCCTACTGCCCGCCAACACAGGCGGCCGCGCATGAGCGAACTGACCATCACGGCCCTGCGTTTCGGGTTCCTTATCCTCCTGTGGGTGCTGATCTTCAGCATTGTCTCTGCCATGCGCCGTGATCTGATGATCGGCCGCAAGGCGGCGGCCGGGGCCCCGACGGCACGCCAGGTACGCAAGAATCCGGCCCTCGCCGAGCCCCCGCCCGCCCCCGTCAAACAGCAGGCCCGCCAGCTGATCGTGACCGAGGGACCACTGAAGGGCACCACCATCCCCCTCGCGGCAAGCCCCATCCTCCTTGGCCGGGCACAGGAGGCCACCCTCGTCCTGGAGGACGACTACGCCTCGGGCCGCCACGCCCGCCTGTTCCCGCAGGGCAGCCGCTGGTTCATCGAGGACCTCGGCTCCACTAATGGCACCTATCTGGCAGACCAGCAGCTGACCCGGGCCCTCCCGGTGGAGCTGGGCGTCCCCGTGAGAATCGGCAAGACGGTCATTGAATTGAGGCCGTAGCCGTGGCTGCCCCGGATCGCCCCGCAGACAGGGCCGAAGGCAAAACAACGGCCCCGAAGCGGCCGCTCATCATGCGCTACGCCGCGCGTTCAGACGTCGGGCGCATACGCGCCAAGAATGACGACTCCGCCTACGTGGGCCGGCACCTCGCCGTCGTTGCCGACGGCATGGGTGGCCATGCCGGCGGCGACGTCGCCTCCGCCGCGACCGTCCTGGACATGATCCACCTGGACCATGATGACTACGACGGCGAGGCCGGCACCGTCCTCGCCGACGAAATCCAGACGGCAAACTCCCTGCTGTCCGAGCTGGTCCACATCAATCCCAAGCTCGCCGGGATGGGCACCACGGTCACAGCCCTGCTCCTGGCCGAAGGCAAGCTCCACTTCGCCCACATTGGCGACTCCCGGGCCTACCGGCTGCGCGACGGCGAGTTCGAACAGGTCAGCATCGACCACACCTTTGTCCAGCGGCTCATCGACGAGGGCCGCCTGCGCCCCGAAGAGGCCGAAACGCATCCACACAAAAACGTCCTCATGCGCGTGCTGGGGGACGTCGATGCCAGCCCGGAGTTGGATCTCGACACCCTGGCTGTCCAGGCCGGGGAACGCTGGTTGCTCTGCTCGGACGGCCTGAACTATGTAGCCGGCCACGTCGTTGAGCGCACGGTTCGGGAGACGAAGGATCTGAACGAATGCGCCGAACTGCTGATTGAACTGACGCTGGAGGCCGGCGCCCCGGACAACGTGACGGTGGTGGTGCTCGACATCGCCGAGCCGACTCGCGACGACGTCCGGACCGCCGCCGTCAACGTCGTACCCGCGTCGGCCGCAGGGACCTCGGCGACCGCCGCGGCAGCCGGACGGCTGACCGGCAGCACGATTGGTGCCACGACGTCCGCCGGTGAGTCCGCGAAGAAGGACCACTCCGGCAACGACGCCGGGGCCGCTGCCCGGGCTGTGGCCGGGGATGCGTCAGGCCCGCGGCCCGCCGACCCTGCCCCTGGAGCCCCGGCCGACGGCACGCCGGCCACTGCCGCGCAGAAGACTGCCGGGAGCAAGGAACCCGAGACCACCACCGACCCGCATCTGGGCGAACACCTCTCGGCCGAAGTCCTGCGTGAAGAACTCTCCATGCGCCCCCACGAACTCGTCGGGGCCGCCGCCGCAGCAGCGGAATCAGGGTCCATTCCGTCTATAGCCGGACGCACCGTGGCCCGGCGCGCGGCCACTGTACTCACGCACAAGTCGGAACAGGACCGCGAGGACACCGAGGACTTCAGGCCCACCGGACGGCCGCGCCGCTGGTTCACGGTGTCCATTGCCGCCGCGATCGTCGCGCTGCTCGCCGTGGGCCTGTGGCTTGGCTACGCCTGGACCCAGACGCGCTACTACATCGGCGAGCACGATCAGCATGTGGCCATCTTCAACGGCGTCTCCCAACGCCTCGGGCCCATCCAGCTTTCCACTCTCGAAGCGGTGACCGATATCAAGATGTCCGACCTTCCCGAATTTTCGCAGCAGCGGGTGCGTCAGACCGTGCCCGCCCGCGATCTCTACGACGCGCAGCGGATCGTCAAAAATCTGGAACGCACCGGCACCACCGCCCCGGCCGATGAATGCCTCACCCCGTCCCCCGCAGCGACGGCCGCCGGCGCCACCCCCGGCGCAACGGCCAAGCCAGGCTCCACGGCAACGCCAAATGCCACGGCCTCCCCTGGAACGGCCAAGCCGTCACCATCCGCCACCCCGACTACGAATTGCGAGGGGGCCAAATGACACCCATCGACCCCGTGCCCAGGCCACGACGCAACGTGGAGCTGGTCCTCCTGATCCTTGCCCTCGCCGTCGGGATTGGAGCCCAGGCCCTCGTGGGCGTGGACCGGCAAAAAGCGTTCGATACCGACTTCTGGTTCCAATCCAGCCTCCTGGCAGCCGCCGCCCTCGCCTTTCACGTGGTGTTGCGGATCCGCGCAAAATATGCCGACCCGGTAATACTTCCGCTCGTGGTGGCCCTCAACGGGCTGGGCCTTGCCATGATCCACCGGCTGGACAGGGTGGGCGAGGACACCGGCAACAACCAGCTGCGCTGGACGCTGGTGGCCATGGGGGTCGCGATCGCAGTCATTTGGTTCCTCAAGGACCACCGCATCCTGCGACGCTTCACCTACATTTCGCTGGCCATCAGCGCCGTGCTCCTCATCCTTCCGCTGGTTCCCGGCGTCTCGGCCGGAGAAATCCTGGGCGCGAGCGTCTGGATCAAGATCGGTTCCATGACGTTCCAGCCGGGTGAAATAGCCAAGATCACGCTGGCCATCTTCTTCGCTGGATATTTGTCGTCGAACCGGGACCTGATCCTGCTGGCTGGCCGCAAAATCGGCCCGGTGCAGTTCCCGCGGTTCAAGGACATGGGCCCTATGCTCACCGCCTGGCTCGTGAGCATCGGCGTGCTGATCTTCCAGCGCGACCTCGGCTCCTCGATCCTGTTCTTCGGCCTGTTCCTCGTCATGATCTACGTCGCCACGAGCCGCATCAGCTGGGTGATCATCGGCCTCGTGTTGATTATCGTGGGTGGCTTCATCGCAGCCCGCGTGTTCTCACACGTGGCCCTGCGGATTGACGGCTGGGTCAACGCCTTCACCGATGAGGTCTACGGCCGGCAGTTCGGCGGCAGCCTCCAAATTGTCGAGGGCCTGTTCGGCATGGCCAACGGCGGCCTGGTCGGCACCGGCCTCGGCCAGGGCCGACCCAACCTCGTCCCCTTCGCCAACAGCGACATGATCATCGCCTCATTCGGTGAGGAACTCGGGCTGATCGGCGTCTTCGCGATCGTCCTGATGTATCTGCTGCTGTTTACCCGCGGCTTCCGCGCCGCGCTGGGCACCCGCGACGCGTTCGGAAAGCTGCTCGCCACCGGGCTCTCCTTTGCGATCGCGCTGCAGTGCTTTGTGGTGATCGGCGGCGTCACGCGCCTGATCCCGCTGACCGGACTTACGACGCCGTTCCTCGCCGCTGGCGGGTCCTCCCTCCTGGCGAACTGGATCATTGTGGGCTTGCTGCTCATGATTTCCCACTCCGCCCGCGGTCCAGTGGACACGACGCCGCTGCCGCCCGGCCAGGAACCGGGCGTGAGCCGGAAACTGCCCGCAATGCCGTCCAAGCCGGCCCCGGACCACCCCCGAACCAGTCCCGACGCACCCACCGAGGCGGTGAAACAGCTATGAACCAGGCCATCCGCAATTCCTGGCTCGCCGCGATCGCAATGTTCGTGCTGGTCTTCGGTGCGCTCAGCTACGTGCAGGTGGTTGGCGCCGACGAGCTCAAAGCCAACGCCTGGAACAGGCGCGCCATCCTCCAGAACTACTGCAACGACCGCGGCGCGATCATTGTCGGCGGCAGCCCGGTGGCAGAGTCCGTTCCCGCCACCGAGAGCTGCAAGTTCCAGCGGACGTACTCCCAGCCCGAGCTCTACGCCGGCGTCACGGGGTACTTCTCCAAGAACTACGGGCTCACCGGACTGGAGAAGTCCATGAACGATGTGCTGGCCGGCAGCTCGGACCAGCAGTTCCTGGACCGGGTGGGCCAGTTGTTCCTCGGCAACCAGCCCAAGGGGGCGTCCGTGGAACTGACCCTGGACCCCAAGATCCAGAAGCTTGCCTATGACCTGATCCCGGACGGCCAGCGCGGGTCGATCGTGGTCACCAACCCGAAGACCGGCGCGATCCTGGCCATGGTTTCCAAACCGTCCTATGACCCCAACCTGATTGCCACCCAGGACGCGGCCGCCGAACAGGCCAATTACAACGAGCTGAACCAGATCCCCGGGATCAACCTCAACCAAAATGTCAGCGGACCCACGGGCGAGCTGCTGGCACCAGGTTCGGTGTTCAAGCTCATTGACACGGCGGCGGCGCTCAATTCGGGCAAGTACAACAAGGACAGCGTCCTGCCCAACCCGGCGGAAATGCCCTTCCCCGGCATCGACTACACGCTCCCCAACTACGCGGGAGGCAACTGCTATACCCGTAGCACGGCGTCGTTCGCGTTCGCACTGCAGCAGTCCTGCAACACGCCGTTCGCCAGCATCGCGCTGGATTTGAAGCAGCAGGCCATTGCGGACCAGGCGGAGAAGTTCGGCTTCGGACAGGACTTCGGTGACCAGCTAAAGCTGGACAGCGCCCCGAGCTTCTTCCCGACCGAGCCGCTGGACGACGCCGGCCTGGCGCAGTCCTCGATCGGCCAGCGGGACGTCCGGGCAACCCCGCTCCAGATCAACACGATGACAGCCGCGATCGCCAACGACGGGGTGCAGATGCAGCCGAACCTGATCAAGGCCGTGCGCGCCCCTGACCTGCGGGCGATCAACGAACCGAAACCCCAGGCCCTGCGCACCGCCACGACTCCGGAGATCGCACGGCAGATCAACGAGTGGATGGTCAGCGTCGTCGACGACGGCATCGCCAGCCGTGCGGCTGTGCCCGGTGTCCAGGTGGCCGGCAAGACCGGTACCGCCGAACTCGGCAACGGCCTGAACAACTCATGGTTTACCGGGTTTGCCCCGGCAAATGACCCGCAAGTGGCTGTCACCATCGTCATGGAAGGCGTAGACATCACCACAGGCGCAAACCTAACCAGTCCGAACGCGAAGAAGATTTTTGAGGCGGTGTTGAATAAGTGAGGCCTACTTCGGGAATCACCCTCGGCGGCAGATTCCAGCTGACCACGCGCATTGCGATCGGCGGCATGGGAGAAGTCTGGAAAGCCAAAGACCTGATCCTTGGCCGCATTGTCGCCATTAAGGTGCTCAAGGAGGAATACACCGGTGACCCCGGGTTCCTGCAGCGCTTCCGCGCCGAAGCACGCCATACCGCCCTGCTGAACCACGTGGGCATCGCCAACGTCTTCGATTACGGCGAGGAGGAGGGATCGGCCTACCTGGTCATGGAACTGGTTCCGGGCCAGCCGCTGAGCAGCATCATCGAGCACGAACAGGTGCTTTCCCCGGACCGCACCCTTTCGATGATCGCGCAGACAGCGCGTGCCCTGGCTGTTGCCCACGCGCAGGGCCTCGTGCACCGCGACGTCAAGCCGGGGAACCTGCTCATCACCCCGGACGGCCGCGTCAAGGTCACCGACTTCGGCATTGCGCGCCTGGCCGATCAGGTTCCGCTGACCCAGACCGGCCAGGTGATGGGCACGGCCCAGTACCTGGCACCGGAACAGGCCACGGGGCAGACTGCCACCGGGGCCTCGGACATCTACTCCCTTGGCGTGATCGGCTACGAGTGCCTCACGGGCCACCGGCCGTTCTCCGGGGAATCCCAGATCGCCATCGCGCTGGCCCAGGTCAACGACGCGCCGCCGCCGCTGCCTGACACGCTGCCCAGGCCGGTCCGCGCCCTGCTGATGTCCATGCTGGCCAAGGATCCGAAGAACCGCCCGGCGGACGCCATCAAGCTGTCCGAGGCAGCCGAGGCCATCCGCAACGGTGACATCTCCGCCGCACATGCAGCTGTGCCGGGCATGCTGCTTTTCGAGGCAGCCACCGGGCCCATCACGGCGCCCGTCGACGTCCCCACAGCGGCCACCAGCGTCATTGGCTCCAGCGCCGCGGAGGACAAGTCGACGTCCGCAACATCCGCGCTGCCCGTCGTTGGCGCTGCAGGTGCCGGCGCGGCGGCCGGCCTGGCAGCCGGTGCAGCCGCCGCCAGCGGCTACGGCGCCCGCAACGCGCTCAACCGCGCCGATGCCCTCGCGGCCGAGCGGAGCTGGGTGCAGGAAGAGGAAGCGGAAGATTACGACGAACCGGAGGAAGAGCCGAAGCGCCGCGGACGCAGCCCGTGGACCTGGCCGCTTATTGCGCTGATCCTGCTGGTGGTGTTCGCCCTGGTCGGTCTGGTCGTGAGCCAGGCCGGAAATCTGTTTCCCTCGCAGGCGCCGGCCAGCAACAATGTGACCTCCAGTTCTGCGAAGCCGAGCAGCGCCACCCCCTCGGCGTCGTCCGCGTCCGCGTCCGAGACCCCCACCCCCACGCCCAGCTCCGCGACACCGACCGAGTCCACCCCGGCAGCGGTCAACCTGATCCCGGATGCCTATTTGGGGAGGCCCTTCAACGATGTCCGCAACGAGCTGATCGGCCAGGGGCTGCAAGTCACCGGCGTCGAGGTGGTCAACGAGGCGACACCTGGCACCGTCACCAACATTGACCCTTCCGGTCCGGTCCAGCCCGGCACCACCATCACCGTCAGCTACTCCAAGGGACCGGAAATGGTTTCCGTCCCGTCCATCAAGGCAGGCTCAAGCGAGGCCAAGGTCCAGCAGGCCATCCAGGACGCCGGGCTGCGCTGGGCCAAGGGAGCCGACGTCAGTCCCACGAACAAGAACGAAGATCCCGGAACCTTCGTGAGCTCGGAGCCTCCTTCCGGGTCCAAGGTGCCCGCCGGCAGCGTTGTGACCTATCACCTCGCCGAAGCCACCGCCACAACACCTTCACCTACCAAGTCCGGACCCTAAAGAATCATGAGCAATACACCCCGCACTCCGTCGCACAGGGAGGAACGCCCGGCGAACACGCAGCGCGTCCTCAGCGGGCGCTATGAGCTGGGTGAGCTGATCGGCCGTGGCGGCATGGCGGATGTTTTCCGCGGCGTCGATACCCGGCTGGGACGTACAGTGGCCGTCAAGCTGCTTCGCCCTGACCTGGCCAGGGACCCCCAGTTCCAGGCCCGGTTCAAGCGCGAGGCCCAGGCTGTCGCGGCACTCAACCACCCTTCGATTGTGGCTGTCTTCGACACCGGGGACCACGCGGTCCCCGGTGACCACGACGACAGCGTCCGTGTGCCCTACATCGTGATGGAATTCGTTTCCGGCAAGACGATCCGCGATCTGGTGCGGGCCAAGGACGTCACCATCGATCAGGCGATCGACTTCACGCTGGGCGTGCTGTCCGCGCTCGATTACAGTCACAAGGCCGGAATCGTGCACCGCGACATCAAACCCGCCAACGTGATGTTTTGCCCGGATTCGAACAGCGTCAAGGTCATGGACTTCGGGATCGCCCGGGCCATGGCGGACTCCTCGGCCACCATGACGCAGACCCAGGCAGTCGTGGGGACCGCCCAGTACCTGTCCCCCGAACAGGCACGGGGCGAAACCGTCGATGCACGGAGCGATCTCTACTCCGCAGGATGCCTTCTCTATGAGATGCTGGCCGGCCGGCCGCCGTTCATCGGCGACAGCCCAGTCTCCGTGGCCTACCAGCACGTGCGTGAGATCCCGGAGCCCGCCAGCAGCCTCAACCCCGAGGTCTCCGCTGCGCTGGACAGCGTGTTGATGAAGGCCTTGCAAAAGAACCGCGCGGACCGGTTCCAGGACGCGGCCGCCTTCCGCCGTGCCCTGCGGGCCGCGCGCAGCGGCGTTCCGGTGGCAGCACCGGCCGCCAGTGAAGCCCCCACGGACCCCACCAACGCCGTTCCCCGGCATGACCCCCTGGCGCCTACGGCAGCGTTCACGCTGACCGGGGCCAAGTTCCTTGACGATTCCCCGGGCGGCCGGCTGCGGCCCGCTGAAGAAACGCCCGACGACGAGCAGTTGCTGCAGCCCGCAGACACCGAACTTTATGACACGGACGACACCGGCAGCCTGCCCCTGGTGCTGCCGGTCGAACGCGAGCACACGCCGCGCCAGAAGTCGCGCCGCCGCACGTGGATCGCGACCCTGGTGGTCCTCACGATGCTGGTATTGGCCGGGGGCGGTCTGTGGCTCTACAACCTCATGAACCAGGCCCCGCCGCAGGCAACCAAGGTTCTGGTTCCCACGGTGACGTCCCTGACGGAATCAGAGGCCCTGCAAAGGCTGTACAACGCCGGCTTCAAGCCACAGCTCCAACGGCTGCAGCACGAGAGCATCCCCAAGGGCGCAGCCATTGGCACGGTGCCGACGTCGGGAAGTTCCATGGACGCCAACTCGGACATCATCCTCAATATTTCCGA
The DNA here is from genome assembly GCF_056401435.1 of Arthrobacter sp. P4_F10. Taxonomy (NCBI): domain Bacteria; kingdom Bacillati; phylum Actinomycetota; class Actinomycetes; order Micrococcales; family Micrococcaceae; genus Arthrobacter; species Arthrobacter sp. P4_F10. The sequence continues at coordinate 476,874 of NZ_JBFUJJ010000001.1, read as the reverse complement.
AGGCCCCAGCGCGGTCACCATCCCCACCGACCTCCCAGGCCGGACGGAGGCGGCGGCCCGCGATCTCCTGCACCAAAAGGGACTGACCGGGTCCCTCACCACCAAGATGTCCAACCACCCCACGGTCCCTGTCGGCATTGTCATCACCACCAACCCGGCCCCGGGACAAATTGTGGCCGTCGCGGACACCGTCGAAATCGTCGTCTCCACCGGGAAGGTTGCTGTGCCCCAGCTGATCGGGCTGCCGCTGGCGGAGGCGGAGGCGAAAATGACGGAGCAGGGTCTGAAGCTCAACGTCACCGAAGTGGAGAATTCCCAGGTGGCCCCGGGCAAGGTGACAGGCCAGGCCGATGCCGCGGATTCGCTCGTGGAACAGGGTAAGACCATCACCGTGACCGTGGCGAAGGCGCCAGCGCCGCCCCCCTCACCGACGCCCACGCCCACGCCAACGCCCACCAAAACCACGACAAAGGAGGGCGCGGTCCTGGACGGACTGTTCCCCTAGGCCGGGCGGGACAGCGGGTAAGGGCCAGCTACCGCCGAGCCGGCGCGTGCAGAGCTCGCGCATGCAGTGCGTGCAAGATCAGGGCAGGAGCATGCTGTACCTAAAGAGTCAGTGCTTGATAAGCGGGCTGAGTTCCGCTGCCCGCTCAGCGGCGCCGGCCATGCCCAGCGACTCGAGCCAGTTGCCCAGCATCTGGTAGCCGCCTTCGGTCAGGACAGATTCCGGGTGGAACTGGACACCGCACAGCGGGGCGGTGCGGTGCTGCAGGCCCATCACAACACCGGTGCCCGTTTCCGCGGTGATCTCCAGGACTTCCGGGATGCTCTCGCGGACGGCGGCCAGAGAGTGGTAGCGGGTGGCCGTGAGCGGGGAGGGCAGCCCGGCAAACACGCTGGTTCCGTGATGTTCGACGAGGGAAGTCTTGCCGTGCATCAGTTCGGGAGCGTGAGTTACGGTTCCGCCGTAGGCCTCCGCCAGCGCCTGGTGGCCCAGGCACACACCCAGCATGGGCTTGTCATGGCTGCCGCACCATTTGATCAGCTCAATGCAGACGCCGGCCCCGGCGGGATTCCCCGGTCCGGGAGAGATGAGGACACCGTCCCGTGCCTCGGCCATTTCGATCGCCTCGGCGAGCGTGACGTCGTCGTTGCGGACCACGGTGGTCTCGGCACCGAGTTCCTGGAGATAGCCGACCAGGGTGTAGACAAAGCTGTCGTAGTTGTCTACGACCAGGATCTTGGTTGTACTCATGGGTGCTTTGCTGAACCAATCGTTGAATCTGTTAACTGGGTGAATTGCGCCAGCCAAGGAAAAAGGAACTGAACCATCAATACCAGTGCTCCGGCCGCCAGCACCAGCGCAGTCGCAATCCTGAGCCACAAGGGACCGGGAAGGTGGCGGAAAAACCAGCCATAAATCCGTCAGCCTTCCCTGGCCKCGCGGGCCGCCTGGATAATTTCAGCCGGCGGCTCTGCGGAAACAGGTTGCCACCTTTCAAGCAGCGTGTAGGCCACAAAGCGTTCCTGGGAGCCAAACCGCGGATTGCAGCTCGTCGGGGTCAGATAGCTCTCCGTCGGCGCGGCGCCCGGCCGCGTCGGCACCGGCTCATCGGTCCGTGAGGGGAGGCCTGTCTGGCTGTTCCGGAACACGTAGACATAGTAGCCCTCGCGGGTCTGGACGTAGATCCAGTCCCCGGGCACTAAGGCGTCGACATGGTCCAGGACCGCGTCGTGAGCCTGCCGGTGTCCGGCCACGGCGAAGTTTCCCGCAGCCCCTGGCATGGCCGTGCCCTGATGGTGCCCGATGCCCATAGTGTCCAACACCGCCGTCGTGGTTGCCTGACCGATGGGGCGGTTGCGGGGTCCACGGTGTGGCCGGAACTACAGCTAGAATTGTGCGAGCAAAAAGAATTCAAACTTGACCAAGAGCGCGTTGGCCGGCGGGGGCTCCTGTCCTGCAGGATATAAAGCCACATTGCCGCTCTTGTTCCAGCCCGCCAAGGAGGATCAGTGCCCGAGTCGAAGCCGCGTAAAAGGACTGCCCGTGTGGCCCCGCAGACTTCTGCTGCGGAGGCCTACAAGCCCAATCCGGTCTGGTTCAAGCCGGTCATGTTTGGCCTGATGATCATTGGCCTGCTGTGGATCATCACGTTCTACATCACCGAGGGCGCCTTCCCGGTGCAGTCATGGGCGTCGTGGAACATTGTCGCCGGATTCGGAATCGCGATCATCGGCTTCCTAATGACCACGCGCTGGCGTTCCTGAACAGGCCCGCGCGGCGCACATCCCTGACGGGCCGGTACACACAGTGTGCCGGCCGTCGTCGTTAATCCCCGGCCCTAATTCCCGGCCCAGCGAAGGAACCCAGATGACTCCGGCAGTGAGCGGCTCAACCATAGGCGACGACGGACTGGCGCGGCCGGCGTGGGCATCCGTGGATCCCATGCTGCGCGAGTACTACGACAACGAGTGGGGCATGCCCGTCCGGGATGAGCAGGGCCTCTACGAACGAATCAGCCTCGAGGGGTTCCAGGCGGGGCTGTCCTGGGCCACGATTCTGCGCAAGCGGCCCGCCTTCCGCGCGGCATTCAAGGACTTCGACCCGGAACTGGTGGCCCTCTTCACGGACACCGATGTGGAGCGTCTCATGCTCGACGCCGGGATCGTCCGGAACCGGCTGAAGATCCAGGCAACCATCACCAATGCCCGGGCTACTCTGGCGTTGAGGGACGACGGCGGCCTGGTTGACTTCGTATGGGGGTTCCAGCCGGTGGCCACACCCCGGCCCAGCTCCCTCGACCAGGTCCCCACCACCTCGGCCGAGTCCATCGCGCTCTCGAAGGCGCTGCGCAAGAAGGGCTTCGCCTTCGTCGGGCCCACCACCATGTTCGCGCTCATGGAGGCTACCGGAATGGTGGACACCCATCTGCTGGACAGCCACCGGCGCGGAACTTCGGGCGTCTGGCCGCACTGACCAGTCGGGCGACACCCTGCCCCAACCTTATCCACAGCTGTGCACAAGTCTGGGGAAACTTATCCACACTGTTTATAAGTTCCCGGGCTAATGGCGCGTTTCGGCCCAGTTTAAAGGCCACTGCCGGGTCCAAGGCCGATGACGGGATCCCCGGGCGGACGCGAATTACAGCCTTGTAAGTTATTAACAGTGTGGATTGTCTGTGGACAAGTACGGCAGGCCCATCAGTCAGACCCCATCAGACCGTGGACGGCACTGCTGCACCCTTAGTGGGCATGGCCAGTCCCGAAATGAAGTCGCCTGGCCGGACAGGCAGGGCACCAGATGAGTTATCCACTTAATAACACCCCACTACCCACAAGTTATCCACAGCTGGGGATAACAGCCCGCGCCCCGGCCCCGCAACCCCTGCTGCGGGGCCATGAGCCGGGTTAGTTCCCACGGAAACTCAGACCATCAAGTTATTAACACTGTGAATAACCCTGTTGAAACACACCGCCGCTGTCCCCGGGTCCCTGCCTCCGCACCGGGCGGACTGTGGCGCTGTGTCGCTGTGTCGCGGCTCATCCGCCTGCGGCGGCGACACCTGGAGGCAGCGGACAGAGACAGCGCGGCAGTGGCCGCATCACAGAGAGCGCGATCGGCCCCGCGTCAGAGCTGGCGCGACCGGGAATGCCGCGTACAGATGCAGTGGAGAGCCGGTGACGGCGTGGCATGGCCTGGAGGGGGCCGGCGCCTGGAAACCGTCGCGGTGCAGGGAGGCACTGCAGGCAATGGTGCCGGCTGGCAGAAGCGTCGGGCCAGCGATCAAAGTTGTCCACTTACGCACAGGGCAACCCACAGAAGTTATCCACAGGTGTGGAGATCAGGCAGGACGCAGCGCCTCTGCGCCGGAAAATCGCCAGCTCAGGCGGTCAGATCCGGGTCGCCACGTTGAACTACACGCTTGTAAGTTATTAACAATGTGGATAACCCTTGTGGAAAACTTTCGAGGCCGCACCTCTGAATTCAGAGGTTGGGGCTCGGCCGGAGTTTGCGCACGGAAAGTCCCCACCTCTGGGCAGCGGGGAGGGGGACCGAAAGGACCGGAGGGCACTGCGGACAGCAAAACCGGGCCGCAACATGCGGCCGGGAACATGGGCTGGAGCGGGCTAGGCGCCGGCGCCGGCCATCCGGACGACGGACGCGACGATCACCAAGGCAAGGACCCCGCCAAGGCCGATGGCCTGCAGCAGGGTCTGCCGGGGGCCGCGCGGGGTATAGGCAATGACTGCGGCGCTCAGGGCGCCGGTGACGAGGCCGCCGAGATGGGCCTGCCACGCGATCTGGGGCACCATGAAACCGATGACCCCGTTGATGGCGATCAGGACCAAGAGTTGGCGGACTTCTCCGCCGCGTTGACGCTGGACCACCAGCAGCGCGCCGAACAGGCCGAAGATGGCGCCGGAGGCGCCCACGAGTCCCACGGGGCCGTTCACGGGATACACCGGGGTCAGCAGGAGAAAGCCGACGGATCCGCCGACGGCCGAGAGCAGGTAGATGGCCAGGAAGCGGGCGTGGCCCAGCAGCGGTTCAAGGATCTGGCCGAAAATCCACAGCGTATACATGTTCAGGACGATGTGGAGCAGGAATCCCTGCGAGTGCAGGAACGCCGAGGTGAGCAGCCGCCATGGTTCAACATCAGTCAGGGCGGGCGCGTAGGCAAGTTGCTGGTAGATCCCGTCGTTGGGAACCATCCACTGCAGGGCATAGACAAGGGCGCACAGCCCGATGATCACGAAAGTGACCACGGGTTTGCCGGCGGTCACGGCACCGCCGTAGACGGTCCTGACTGTCGGCGTCGTGCGTTTGGTTTCGTTGACACAGTCAACACATTGGAATCCGACGGCGGCCGCCCGCTGGCAGTCGGGGCACGCAGGGCGCCCGCACCGCTGGCAGCGCACATAGGCAGGCCTGACCGGGTGCCTGGGGCATACCGGGACCTCTGCGGACGGCTCTGCCGCCGGAACTCCGTAGCTCATGGTGTGGGGTTAGAGCTTTTCGATGTCAATGCTGTTGATGGTGACATCCTCGACGGGGCGGTCGCCCATGCCGGTGCGGACGCCTTCGATCGCGTCGACGACCTTCTTGGAATCCTCATCGGCGACTTCACCGAAGATGCTGTGCTTGCCCTGCAGCCAGCCGGTGGGGATGGTGGTGATGAAGAACTGCGAACCGTTGGTGCCGCGCCCCATCTGGACACCGGCGTTGGCCATGGCCAGCTTGTACGGCTCGTTGAAAGTCAGTTCCGGGTGGATTTCATCGTCGAACTTGTAGCCCGGTCCACCGGTGCCGCGGCCCAGGGGATCGCCGGCCTGGATCATGAAGTCCTTGATGATGCGGTGGAAGATGGTGCCGTTGTAGAGCGGCGTGCCGGTCTTGTCCTCGCCCGTTTCCGGGTGGGTCCAGGCCTTCTCACCGGTGGCCAGCCCGACGAAGTTGTCGACAGTCTTCGGCGCGTGGTTGCCATAGAGGTTGACGACGATGTCGCCGAGGCTCGTGTGGATAGTGGCTTTTGCGGTTGCGTTGGCAGTCATAGCGCCTATTCTTCCATGACGGCTCCGCCCCCATAGGGCCGCACAGTCAGTTCCGCGCTGGGTGAAATCCACTGGAAATCGGTCTGAAGAATAGCCGGTGCGTTCCTAGACACGTAGGCTAACAGCAGAACCGTCACATTAATCGGGAGGTAGTTGTGAAGAAAACGGATCGTATTGCCCGTGACCTGGAGCAGTCAGTCAGCACCGGAGTAGACAGCGCCAAGGATTGGGCGGCTCCGCGGGTTGAGGCTGCCGTGAACTGGGCTGTTCCCCGCCTGCAGTATGGGCTGGATACCGCCTCTCCCAAAATCCAGGAGGGGCTCAAGTCAGCGGCCCACAATCTGGCCGGTAGCGTTGCCACTGTCACCCCTCGCCTTCAGGATGGCCTGGCCCAGCTTGCACCGAAAATCCACGACGCCGCGGAAAGCGCGACCCCGCGCCTGCACGAGGCTGTGGACAAGGCCTCACCGGTGATCCTCAACGCACGCGACCGGGTGGTTGTCGAGTACCTTCCCAGGCTTTCGGACCAGATCGGACAGGCTTCCGTGGCCGTCCACCGCACGCTGGAAAACGCTCCGGCCCACGTGGACGCCGTCGCACAGAAGCTTGTTGATTCCGGCGTGGTCCACGGCGTCCAGGCACAGGCCCAGACTGCCAAGGGACATGCGAAGAATCACGCGAAGACTGCAGGAAAGAACATCAAGGCGGCCGCCACCGAAGTCAGCAAGACAGCCAATGCCAAGCTCGCCAAGCAGCAGAAGCCCAAGCACCGCGGCCTGCTGATTTTCGGCATCATCGCTGCCGCAGCTGCCGCCGGTGTCGCCGCCTGGAGGGCTTCCAGGCCGGTGGAGGACCCCTGGAAGGTGCCGACGCCGGTAACGCCTGCCCCGACGGCCGCTCCTGCCGGCGAAGCGCTGAAGGACACCGCCGACAAGGCCGGCTCCGCGGCTGTTGCGGCAGCGGACTCTGCGGCCGAGGCTTCCACCGAGGCATCCGGTTCCGTAGCTGCCGCGGCGGACAAAGCGACAGAAGCGGCCAAGGACGTTGCCGACGACACCGCGAAGACTGCCGCCAAGGTTGCCACCGATGCCAAGACGGCCGTCCGCAACATCGCGTCCAACCTGAACAACGGGGCAGACAAGCCGAATAAGTAGCTCCGGCTGTATTCTCCCAAGGAGGGATTCCGCTACGGCGGGATCCCTCCTTTTGTTTCACACGGCGTGTTTCCCGCGGCAGGGTTTGCTCGGACTGGGGAGGCGCGTCGCGGTCCGCCTTCAAACGGCAGGCTAGATGCTAAATTTGTGGTGATGTCACCCCATAGATCACCCCAGGATGCCTTGCTCATTGCTCCGCCACCGGCTGTATCTATTGTGATTCCGGCGTACAACGAGGAAAGCGTCATCCGGCAGTGTCTGATCGCCGCGGTATACCAGTCGGTGCCTGCCCACGAAATCATTGTGGTGGACAACCTGTCCAAGGACCGCACGGCAGAGATCGTGCGGCAGATGCAGCTGGAGTATCCGGAGAGTCCCATCATCCTGCTCAGCCAGGACCGCGATCAGGGGCTCATCCCCACACGCAATTTCGGTCTTGACCACGCCACCGGTGACATCCTGGGCCGGATCGACGCCGATTCCGTGCTGGAACCGGACTGGGTGGAGCAGGTGCAGAAAGCCTTCGCTGACGAGTCGGTGCACGCTGCGACCGGTCCGGTGGTCTATTACGACATGCCCATGCGCCGGTTTGGGCTCAAGGCAGACGACAAAATGCGTCAGCTAATGCTCAGGCTTGCTAAGCACCAGTATCACTTCCTCTTCGGCTCCAACATGGCACTGCGTCGCTCGGCTTGGGAAACCATCCGTGCAGAGGCGTGCCGCGACGAGCGGGACGAGATGCACGAGGACATCGATCTTTCGCTGCATCTGGCCGACCACGAACTCCGGATCCAGTACTGGCCGCAGATGATCTCGGGTATGTCGGCGCGGCGGCTGGAGGACTCGCCGCGGGATTACCGCTACTACGTGACGCGCTTTGACCGCACCTACAAGGCCCACAACGTCAAGAAGATGGCATTGAAGGCACCCATGGTGGTCTTCTTCTCGGTGTATTTCCCCGCGAAATTGCTCCGCGCCATTCACACGGTCAACGTGGCCCAGCCAGCCCGCCGCGGCGGCCAATAGGCCCGGCGAACAGGCGCGGCCGCTCAGAGCGGCCCCGCCGGCTCCTAGTCGGTGCCAAGCTCCGCCAGCCGCTCTGCGCCGGGGCCCTCCGCAGCGCGCCCCTCAGCAGCGCCCCGGGTGGAGCGTGAGCCGCGCTGCCCCAGGACCACGACGGCGAGCCCCACCAGGATCATCACCAGTCCGGCATAGGTCCCGGCCGGGAGCGTCTCGCCCAGGAACGCCGCAGCCAAAAGCGCCGCTCCCGGGATTTCCAGCAAAATGATCATGGACACCAGCAGCGGGCTCATGGTCGCCAGCAGATAGTTGAACGCGGTGTGCCCCACCAGCTGTGCGCACACGGTGATGGCGAGGATCCCCAGCCAGCCGGTGGCTTCGAACCCTGCCAGCGGCGCTCCGGCCACCAGCGCCATCCCCGCCACAATCGCGGCGCACATGCCGTAGCACAGGGTCGTGTAGACGCCGGTGCCCATGCTCTGCCGGGCCTTGCCTCCGGCGAGCGTGTAGACGCCCGCCAGGGCGCCGCCGGCCACGGCCAGGAGATCGCCCACGAGCGCCTCGGGCGAGGTGCCCATATCAAAGCCGGTAATCGTCACTACACCGCCGAAGGCGAGCCCCAGCCCTACCAGGACCGGCCAGCGGAACCGGACTCCCCGGAAGAGTTGGAAGATCGCGATCCAGCCTGACTGAAGGCACACCAGTGCCGTCGCCGCCGCGACCGACGTCAACTGCAGGGAGGTGATGAAGCATGCGAAGTGCAGGGCCAGGGCCACGGCAGCGGCGAGCGACCAGCGGAACTCGGCTCCGGTCACGTGGCTGAACTGACGGGGGTTGCGGACCACAACCGGACCGGCCATCACGACCGCTCCAATGGCGTTGCGCCAGAAAGCAATGGCGAGGGCACTAACCGACGTGGCGCCCAGTGTGGCTGCAATAAGCGGCCCGGACGACGCCACACCCAGCACCCCTACGGCTGCAAGTAAGAAGTTCACGCTCCAACACTAATGGGACGGACCGTGGTGGCCCTTTACAGCCGCTACTCCTTGACCGGTGCATACCGCGGTGCCAACCTTAAACCGCGGTCTCACATCTCGGTCTCGCCATCATCGAAGAAGGAGACCATCATGGCGTCAATGATCCGCAAGAGCCTGGACAATCCCGAAGAAACACGTCCTGTTGCCGAAGGCATGGGCAGGGTGGATCTCGTCAATCTGGACTCCGGCCCGGTTGGACGGGCCACTTTCCTCCCAGGCTGGAAATGGTCAGATCACGTCAAGCCGATCGCCAAAACGGACAGCTGCATGGCCAGCCATACCGGCTACACGATTTCCGGCCGCATCAAAGTCGTCATGGATGACGGCGAAGAACTCGAATTCGGGCCCGGCGACTTCGGCGTCATTCCGCCGGGTCACGACGCCTGGGTACTCGGCGACGAGCCCTACGTGTTTATCGACTGGCAGGGGATGGCGGACTACGCCAAGCCGAAGGAGTGAGTGAGGCACGGGCATGAAAAAAGCCCCGGGCCGCGTTTCCGCGGTCCGGGGCTCATTCTATGGTGGAGGCACGGGGACTCGAACCCCGAACCCCCTGCTTGCAAAGCAGGTGCGCTACCAATTGCGCCATGCCCCCATAAGAAGCAACCCGTCAATCATACCTTAGGTCCGGACAGCTGATTTCCAGCTTCCACTCCCAGGCTCCGGGCTAGTCAACCGTATCGGTTGAATTGCTCCAGATCACTTTCCGGGCTTCGGATTCCTGCACTTTCCTGTAGAGGAGGACGCCTGCGACCGTGGCTGCGATAACCAGCAACTTCTTCACATGCTCCCCGTTCCGGTTCAGTCATCGACGAACCTTCACTAACCTCTGCCAGAACCAGTACTGGTTCCGTGGGCGTACCAGGACTTGAACCTGGGACCTCTTCGTTATCAGCGAAGCGCTCTAACCGCCTGAGCTATACGCCCCGATGCCTCATCGGGCCGAGATATGACTGTACAGCACATCCCGGCCCGATCTCAAATCGAGGCCCTTTCCCGCGGGATTCCGCGGAAAAGTACGGGAATTAGTCGTCCGTGAGGGTCACGCCAATGCCGCCCACGAGCGTCGCCGCAATGTTGTACAGCACCGCCGAAAGCATCGACAGGGCTGTCAGCAGCACCACGTTGATCACGGCGATGATGGTCGCGAACGACGCCACCTGCCCCAGGGACGCCACCTTCTTCAATTCAAAGCCGCCACCCTCAGAACCGGCCAGGGTCCCGAGCAGGCTGTCCACCTGGTCAAAGATCCCGGTAAGGTCCAAAACGGTCCAGAGCACGATCGCCGCCACGACCGTGACGATTCCCAGCGCCACGGAGAGCAGGAAGGCCATTTTCAGCACGGACCAAGGGTCTACCTTGCTGACCAGCAGCCTGGCACGGCGCACCTTGGCCTTCGGAGCCGGCTTGATCAGCCCGGCGGTGCCCTGCCCGCCGGACTGGGCGGCCCGCTGGCCCGGGACTGCGGGGCGCTGGCCGGGGACCGTGGGGCGCTGGCCGGGTGCGGGGGGACGCTGTCCCGTTCCTGCGGCTGCGCCGGACACGCCCGGGCGCTGCTGCGGACGCGAGGGAGCGCCGCTTACGCGCGGCGCGGCGGTGGGCTGCCGCACTCCGCCAGGCACGCCGCTGCTCGGGTTGGGATATGAGTCCGAATTACTCACTCGTTACCTCCGGTGTTTTCTTCGTCCAGCTCGGCATTGCCTGATGACTCATCTGACTCCGGGGCCGGTACTGATTCTGCCGCTGCGGACTCCTCATGCAATCCGCCATCTTCAGCCAACGTTACGTCATCCGGCGTGGAAGCCCGATTTTCGGCGTCCCCGCCGGCATCCCCGCCTGCATATTCGCTGTCGTCTTGACCTTCGGTCGAATCGTCGCTTTCCAGCCCGCGTTCGGTGTTGCGTGCAACGGCGATGATGCGGTCGTTCTTGTCCGGCTTGGCAAAAATAACGCCCATGGTGTCGCGGCCCTTGGCGGGCACGCCGGTGACCGAGGAGCGGACCACCTTGCCGCCCTCCATGACCACCAGGACTTCATCCTCTTCCTGGACAATGAGGGCGCCGACAAGGTGCCCGCGCTCCTCCTGGTACTTGCCGACCTTGATGCCGAGCCCGCCGCGGCCCTGGAGCCGGTATTCCTCCACCGCGGTCCGCTTGGCGAAGCCGCCTTCGGTGACAATGAAGACGTACGATCCGTCCTGAACGACGTCGGCCGCCAGCAGTTCGTCGTCCTCCCGGAACTTCATGCCGGTCACGCCGGAGGTGGCGCGGCCCATCGGGCGCAGTGCATCGTCCGTCGCCGTGAACCGGACGGACTGGCCCTTGCGGGAGACCAACATGAGGTCATCGGTCTCGGAGACCAGCTGGGCCGAGACGAGCTCGTCGCCGTCGCGCAGGTTGATGGCGATCACGCCGGCGGACCGGTTGGTGTCGTAGTCCTCCAGCCGGGTTTTCTTGACCAGGCCGCGCTTGGTGGCGAGCACCAGGTACGGGGCGTGCTGGTAGTCCCGAAGGTCCAGCACCTGGGCGATGTGCTCATCCGGCTGGAAGGCCAGCAGGTTGGCCACGTGCTGGCCCTTGGCGTCACGTCCGGCTTCGGCGAGCTCGTAGGCCTTGGCCCGGTAGACGCGTCCGAGGTTGGTGAAGAAGAGCAGCCAGTGGTGCGTGGTGGTGACGAAGAAGTGCTCCACGACGTCGTCCCCGCGCAGCTGGGCGCCCTTGATGCCCTTGCCGCCGCGCTGCTGGGAGCGGTAGTTGTCGCTGCGGGTGCGCTTGACGTACCCGCCGCGGGTGATGGTGACCACCATCTCCTCTTCAGGGATCAGGTCCTCCATCGACATGTCGCCGTCGAAGCCCATCAGCACCTTGGTGCGGCGGTCATCGCCGTGCTTCGCCACGATTTCGGCCAGTTCCGTGCTGATGATCTCGCGCTGGCGCGCTTCAGAGGCCAGGATCGAGTTGTACTCGGCGATCAGGGCCTCAAGCTCGGCATGGCGGTCCTGGATCCTCTGGCGTTCCAGCGCCGCAAGCCGGCGCAGCTGCATGTCCAGGATGGCCCGGGCCTGCAGATCGTCGATGTCGAGCAGTTCCATCAGCCCGTCGCGTGCTGCCTCAGTGGTGTTGGAGGCGCGGATGAGGGCGATGACCTCGTCGAGCATGTCCAGCGCTTTGAGCAGGGCGCGGAGGATGTGCGCTTCTTCCTCGGCCTTGCGCAGGCGGTAGCGCGTGCGCCGGGCGATGACGTCCATCTGGTGGGTGACCCAGTGGCGGATGAACGCATCGAGGCTGAGCGTGCGCGGCACACCGTCAACGATGGCGAGCATGTTGGCGGCGAAGTTGTCCTGCAGCTGGGTGTGCTTGTAGAGGTTGTTCAGCACCACCTTGGCCACGGCGTCGCGCTTGAGCACAATCACCAGGCGCTGACCGGTGCGGCCCGAGGTCTCATCGCGGAGGTCGGCGATGCCGGAGATTTTGCCGTCCCTGACCAGTTCGGCGATCTTGATGGCCAGGTTGTCCGGGTTGGCCTGGTACGGCAGCTCGGTGACCACCAGGCACGTGCGGCCCTGGAGTTCCTCGACGCTGACCACCGCACGCATGGTGATGGAACCGCGGCCGGTGCGGTAGGCATCCTCGATGCCCTTGTGGCCGAGTATGGTGGCGCCGGTCGGGAAGTCCGGTCCCTTGATGCGCACCAGGAGCTCTTCGAGCAGTTCCTCCCGGCTGGCGGTCGGGTTCGCGAGGTACCACTGAACGCCGTCGGCGACTTCGCGGAGGTTGTGCGGCGGGATGTTGGTGGCCATGCCGACGGCGATGCCCGAGGAGCCATTGACCAACAGGTTCGGGAACCGGGCCGGCAGGATGGTCGGCTCCTGGTTCTTGCCGTCGTAGTTGTCCTGGAAGTCGACTGTTTCCTCGTCGATGTCCCGGACCATCTCCATGGCGAGCGGCGCCATCTTGGTTTCGGTGTACCGCGGGGCGGCCGCGCCGTCGTTGCCGGGCGAGCCGAAGTTACCCTGGCCGAGCGCCAGCGGGTATCGCATGGTCCAGTCCTGGATGAGGCGGACCAGGGCGTCGTAGATCGCGGTGTCGCCGTGCGGGTGGTACTGGCCCATGACCTCGCCCACCACGCGGGCGCACTTGTTGAAGGAGCGGTCCGGGCGGTAGCCGCCGTCGAACATCGCGTAGAGCACGCGGCGGTGGACGGGCTTGAGGCCGTCGCGGACGTCCGGCAGCGCGCGGCCCACGATCACGGCCATGGCGTAGTCGAGGTAGGAGCGCTGCATTTCGGTCTGCAGGTCCACCTGCTCGACCCGGTCAGTCAGTACGTCGCCGTCGAGGATGGCGCCTTCAAGGACGGGCTCGGAGCCGGCCGGCACCTCGGGTGTTTCGTCACTCATAGTCTATATTTTCCGTTTCAGGTATATATCAGTTCTGGAATATTAGGGGCCAGGAAGCCTCTAGATGTCCAGGAACCGAACGTCCTTGGCGTTCTGCTGAATGAAGTTTCGGCGGGATTCAACGTCCTCGCCCATGAGCGTGGAGAAGGTCTGGTCCGCCGCCAGGGCATCATCCATCGTCACCTGCAGCAGGGTCCGGTGGTCCGGGTCCATGGTGGTGTCCCACAGTTCCGTGTAGTCCATCTCGCCGAGGCCCTTGTAGCGCTGGATGCCGTTGTCCTTGGGAATGCGGCGGCCCGCGGCCTGGCCCGAGAGCAGCTTGGCGTCGCGTTCACGGTCGCTGTAGACGTAATCGTGCGGCGCATTGGACCACTTGATCCGGTACAGGGGCGGCTGCGCGAGGTAGACGTAGCCGTTTTCGATCAGCGGGCGCATGTATCGGAACAGCAGCGTCATCAGCAGCGTCGTGATGTGCTGGCCGTCGACGTCGGCATCGGCCATGAGCACGATCTTGTGGTATCGCAGCTTGGCGATGTCGAAGTCCTCGCCAATACCGGTGCCGAAGGCCGTGATCATGGACTGGACCTCGGCGTTGCCGAGCGCCTTGTCCAGCCGGGCCCGTTCGACGTTCAGGATCTTGCCGCGCAGCGGCAGGATGGCCTGGGTCTCCGGGTTGCGTCCGCGCTTGGCAGAACCGCCGGCCGAGTCACCCTCCACGATGTAGACCTCGCACCTCTCCGGGTTCTTCGAGGAGCAGTCGGACAGCTTACCGGGCATGCCGAAGGATTCCAGCGGGCTCTTGCGGCGGGCGTTGTCCCGGGCCTTCCGCGCGGCCATACGCGCCTGGGCTGCCGAGATGGCCTTGCGGATCACGTCCCGGGCGGGGCCGGGGTTGCGCTCGAGCCAGTCTCCCAGCCCGTCGGTGACCACGCGCTGGACGAAGCCCTTGACCTCGGAGTTGCCGAGCTTGGTTTTGGTCTGGCCCTCGAACTGCGGCTCGGCGAGCTTCACGGAAATGACTGCCGTCAGGCCCTCGCGGATGTCGTCCCCGGTGAGGTTGTCTTCCTTTTCCTTGATGATGTTCTTCTCCCGCGCATAGCGGTTGATGAGCGAGGTCATCGCGGCGCGGAAGCCCTCTTCGTGGGTGCCACCCTCGTGCGTGTTGATCGTGTTGGCGTAGGTGTGGACGCTCTCGGAGTACGCGTTGGTCCACTGCATCGCCATTTCCAGGGCGATGTGCCGTTCCGTGTCCTCGGTCTCGAAGGCGATGACGTCCTCGTGGACCACATCAACCTTCTTGCCGGAGTTCAGGTGCTTGACGTAGTCCAGCAGGCCGTCGTCGTACTGGTAGACCACGGTGTGGAATTCCGCCGGAACTTCGCCTTCGGTGGGGACGGTGTCCAGGTCCAGGTCGTCGTCCTCGGACGGTTCCTCCGGAGCGCGGCGCTCGTCGGTCAGCGTGATGCGCAGTCCCTTGTTGAGGAAAGCCATCTGCTGGAAGCGGGCACGCAGTGTTTCGAAGTCGAAGTAGGTGCTCTCGAAGATGGTGGCATCGGGGTAGAACGTCTGCGTGGTGCCGGTCTCGGCGGCCTCCTCGCCCTGGACCAGGCCGCCCTGCGGCTTGCCGCCGTCGGCGAAGGACATCCGCCAGACGTGTCCCTGGCGGCGGACCTCGGTGTCGACGCGGCTGGAGAGCGCGTTAACCACCGAAATGCCGACGCCGTGGAGGCCGCCGGAAACGGCGTAACCGCCGCCGCCGAACTTGCCGCCGGCGTGCAGGATCGTCATGACCACTTCCACGGTGGGCTTGTGCTCGGTGGGGTGCATGTCCACGGGGATGCCGCGGCCGTTGTCGACCACCCTGACCCCGCCGTCGGCCTGCAGCACGATTTCGATGTGCGTGCAGTAGCCGGCCAGGGCCTCGTCCACCGAGTTATCCACCACCTCGTAGACCAGGTGGTGCAAACCGCGGGGTCCGGTGGAGCCGATGTACATGCCGGGACGTTTCCGGACAGCTTCCAGGCCTTCAAGTACGGTGATGTCGCTGGCGCCGTATTCGCGCGATGTCGCGGTTCCCGACGCCGACGCCGCTGCCGCCGCCACTTGCACTACCGCTTCCGCTACGTCTTCCACTGCCGGGATCTCTGCATTGTCGTTAGCCACAGGCGCTTTCGACTCCTCTATGTTCGTTGAAGGCCGGCCGTTGCCTCTTCCGTGGAAAAGGCTCCTGCCAACAGGCACGTCACTGACGACGCCGGGTGTTCCGCTGACTTGCGATCCCGTCCGCCGCACGCTGAAATTGCGTCGGAAACGGACTCAGTCAACGCTTCACCGGCGCCCAGTTATCTCCACCGATTCTATCGTGTTATAGGAGCCAAACCCGCATTCCAGGGCGCCAAACGGTCGGGAAAGTGCCGCTGAGAGGCCGCTGGCTCCCCCTGCAAGGCTTTCGGGGTCTGGCCCTAGGGTGCCTATACGACTCCGGGTCGTTCGAGCGCCCTACACGCCGCTTGCGGATTTTTCAAGGGTTTTTGCAAGAAGTGCTTCACATCCGGAGGCGCGTGGGGTCCCGGGGCTATCCATATGTGTCGCGGGGTCCGCGGCCATTGACCGTCCGGAGGCCCTTGCGCCAGCTCGGGGCGGCGGGTCCAAGCACCTGGATGCTGGTGACGACGCCGTCGCCAAGCTCGGTGCGGAATTTTTCCAGCAGGCTGTTGCTCAGCAGCCGCAGCTGGGTCGCCCACGCCGTGGAATCGGTGCGCACATGCAAGGTGGTGTCGGTAAAACTCTCGGGGGTGCAGTGCGCTGAGATCTCCGGGCCCACCAGCACGGCCCACTGTGCCATGACAGAGCCGACCGCCACCGGCGAGCTCCAGCCGCGTTCGGCAACGAGGCGTCCCACAACCTTTCCCAGGCCCAGCGGATCCCGGCCGGTGCCATGGAACTGGGAGAACCCGCGGGTTCCCCGCGCGGCGCGGGCAGGTTTCTGGGCCCCGGCACCGGAGCGCGGGAGCGCCCGGCGGATTTCGCCCCGGGCCGCGGCGGCGTCGCGCATCCTGTTCAGTGCCGCCTGCGCGGCATCGATGTCGTCGGGATCCCGGCCCGGTTGCAGGCCGCCGTCGGTATCCTTATTCATCGATTTTCCTGCTCATCGATTCCTCCCGGGATGACCTTCACCCGCCGTCCGGTCAGTTCCGCCGGGATATCGTCCTCGACGGCGGCAGTGACCAGCACCTGCTCGGCGCCGGATACTATTGCCGCCAGTTTACGCCGCCGCTGGACGTCAAGTTCGGCAAAAACGTCGTCAAGGATCAGGATCGGGGGCGACCCGCCGGTGCGGGCATCGTCGAGCATGACGTAGTAGGAGGCCAGGCGCAGGGACAGGCACATGGACCAGGTTTCGCCGTGCGAGGCGTAGCCCTTGGCCGGAGCCGATCCAAGCACGAGCTCAAGCTCATCCCGGTGCGGTCCGACCAGCGAGATGCCCCGTTCCAGTTCTTTGCGGCGGGATGCGGCAAAGGCCTGGATGTAGCGGTCGGTGAGCTGCTCGACGGAGAGCAGGCGCAGATCCTCCGCCAGGAGGGAGGTGGCATCGGCGCCGGCCGCATCCGTTTCGGTTTCCGCGGCGGTGGCGCCGCCCGCAGGTCTGGTCCCAGAACTGGCCCCAGCGCCGTCGTCATCCAGGCTGTCCTGCAGCGTGGAACGGTACACCGCGGCGGCCTCCTTGGAGCCGTCGGTCAGTTGCGCATAGGCGTTTTTCAGGTGCGGTTGCAGGCGGTCCACCAGCTCGAGGCGCGCATGCAGCAGTTCGGCCCCGGCCCGGGCCATGTGCTGGTCCCAGACATCCAGCGTTGCCTCATGCCCGGAGCTGAACTTTCCGGTCCGGGCTGACTTGAGCAGTGCGTTGCGCTGCTTCAGGACCCGGTCGTAGTCACTCCTGGTCGCGGCGTGGCGCGGCATGAGGCTGACCAGAAGCTCGTCCAGGAACCGGCGGCGGCTGGAGGGATCGCCCTTGACCAGCGCCAGGTCTTCCGGAGCGAAGAGCACAGTCTGACAGATGCCAAGCAGGTCCCTGGCCCGGACCGGATTGCTCCGGTTGATCCGTCCGCGGTTGGCCCGCGCGGCGTTGATTTCCAGTTCCAGCACGGTCGACTGCTCACCGCGGACCAGCTTGGCCCGGATCATCGCCCGCTCGGCACCAAAGCGCAGCAGCGGTGCGTCCGTGCTGACCCGGTGCGAGTTGAGCGTGGCCAGATACCCGATAGCTTCCATCAGGTTGGTCTTGCCGATGCCGTTGGAGCCCACCAGGACGGTGACCCCCGGCTCAAGGCTTAGATCGACCTGGGCGTAGCTGCGGAAATCTGTGAGTGAGAGTTTTTCTAGGTACACGCGGGATTCAGGACTTCACAGGCTGGGTTGCTTGGCTGGGCAGGATTACTTGGCCGGCCGGGTCGCGTGGCCGCCGAACTGGTGGCGCAGGGCGGACACCATCTTCATGGCCGGCGAGTTGTCCTCGCGGGAGGAGAACCTGGCGAACAGCGCAGCCGTGATCGCCGGTGCCGGCACAGCGTTGGCAATTGCCTCCTCGACGGTCCAGCGGCCCTCGCCCGAATCCTCGACGTAGTCGGAGATCGATTCCAGTCCGGGGTCCTCGTCAAGGGCCTTGACCATGAGGTCCAGGAGCCAGGAGCGCACAACCGTCCCTTTTTGCCAGGCCCGGAAAGTCCCGGGGAGATCGGCGACGATCTCCTTGGCGGCCAGGAGTTCGTACCCCTCGGCGTAGGCCTGCATCAGGCCGTATTCGATCCCGTTGTGGACCATCTTGGCGTAGTGGCCGGCACCAACACCGCCGACGTGCACAAAGCTGTCGGCCCGCTCGCCTGCGGGACGGAGCGCGTCAAAGACGGGAAGGGCCCGTTCGATATCGGCGGCATCGCCGCCCGCCATGAGGCCGTAGCCGTTCTGGAGGCCCCAGACCCCGCCGGACACGCCGCAGTCCGCAAAGCGGATTCCCTTTTCGGCCAGCGTTGCACCGTGCTTCTGGTCTTCCGTGAACCGGGAGTTGCCGCCGTCGATCACGAGGTCACCGGCGTCGAGCTTGGTGCCCAGTTCGGTGATCACGGCGTCGGTGATCTCGCCCGAGGGGACCATGACCCAGATGAGGCGCGGCGCCGGGACGGCGGCGATGAGTTCGTCCAAGGTGGCGACGTCGGCAACGTCGGGGTTGCGGTCAAAACCGGTGACCTCGATCCCGCCGTTGCGCAGACGTTCGCGCATGTTGAAGCCCATTTTTCCAAGGCCGATTAGTCCGATGTGCACGGGATGAACTCTTTTCTGCGCTGGGGTGCTTCGTTGGGGAACGTCACCCAGGTCACTGGCAGTTGTGGCCGTTTTGTGGGGTCAAAACGGCGCACATCTGTCAGCTAGTTGGGCAGCCTCACGGGCATGACGAGGTAGCGGTAGTCACCCTGGTCCTCGCCCTCGGCGTCCTGCTGGGCTGTGATCATGGCCGGCTTGGGTGCGGTGGTGAAGGAGAACCGCACGAACTTGGTTTCGATGACGCTCAGGCCCTCGATCAGGTAGTGCGGGTTGAAGGCCACGGTGATGTCCTCGCCGGACAACTGGGCTTCGAGCTCTTCGGAGGCCTGGGCGTCCTCGCCGGTGCCGGCGTCCAGGTGCAGCTGGCCCTGGGTGAAGGCGAGCCGGACCGGGGTGTTGCGTTCGGCCACGAGCGAGACGCGGCGCACGGCTTCGACCAGTTCCTGGGTCTGCACGGTGGCGTGGATGGGTGTGGAGTCCGGGAACAACGAGCGGATTTTGGGGTAGTCGCCGTCCACCAGCAGCGAAGTGGTGGTCCTGCCGCCGCTTTCGAAACCGATCAGCCGGCTGTCGTCGTCGGCGAGGGCGATGTTGATGTCGCCGCTGCTGCCCAGCGTTTTTGCCACTTCGTTGAGGGTCTTGGCCTTGACCAGGGCGCTCGTGGAGATGCCGGGAGTCGCAGGCTTCCACGGAACTTCCCGCATGGCCAGGCGGTAACGGTCGGTGGCAAGGAGGGTGATGAGATCGTCCTCGATTTCCATCCGAACGCCGGTCAGGATCGGCAGGGTGTCGTCCTTGCTGGCCGCGATGATCACCTGGGACACCGCCTGGGCGAACGAATCGCCGGGAACGGTGCCGCTGATCGTGGGGAGGGCCGGCAGCGGCGGGTATTCGGCCTCGGGCATCGTGGCCAGGTGGAAGCTGCTTCGGCGACATGTGAGAGTCACCTTGTTGCCGTCGGTTTCGACCTCGACGGGGGCGGACGGCAGGCTGCGGCAGATGTCCGCGAGCAGGCGGCCCGATACCAGGATGGTGCCTTCGGTGCTGATGTCAGCAGGGATTTCGAGCCTCGCGGAGGTCTCGTAATCGAAGCTCGAGAGGCTGACGGTACCGGCTTCAGCCTTCAGGAGCAGGCCTGAAAGTACGGGAACGGGCGGCCGCGGAGACAACGACCGGGCGGTCCATGTCACGGCTTCTGCCAGGACGTCCCGTTCGACTCTGAACTTCACGGAAGGGTGCCGCCTTTCATTGCTGCTGTTGGTGCTGAATTCGCTACGACTGCTCAGGCTGCCGCGGACCTCGGCAGGGATGCCGAACTCCGTCAACAAGGGAATCGTCCGCCCTCCCCGGGCCTCATGGCCCGGTAGGGAACCACAAAAGATGTCCGGGACGGACGCACTGCTGACAGCTTAGCCCCAAGGTGAGCGTTTCTCCCATCCCTGGGTTACAAGAGTGTTGTTCGCGGGGCCGGTCTCCTGTGCCGGTCCGGAACGGGCCTGGGCACTGCTCGGGGGGCGGAAGGAGATTGTTGTTTGAGGGAAATTCATTTTCTTGGGATTAGCAGTGTTAATAACTGCTGTGGAAACTGTGGATAACTCGATCCTGCCGTGCGAATCCGCGGTTAAGCCCTGTTCATGGACTGTGGGCGGAGCAGGTTTTAAACAGGGTGTGGATGGGGACAAGTTTTTTGGCCGATTCGCCGATCCACAGGAGCCTTAAGGGTTTTAAGCCCATTAACCGCGGTTGTCCCCTTAAGTATCCACAGGGTTGTCCACAGGGCCCTGTTAATAAGGTAAGAGTGCGCCGGCCGAGGGCTCAGGAATTACGCTGCTGCTGCTTGATCCGGTTGGTCAGCTCGGTCACCTGGTTGTAGATGACCCGGCGCTCAGCCATGAGTTCGCGGATTTTGCGGTCGGCGTGGATCACGGTGGTGTGGTCGCGGCCGCCCAACTCCTGCCCGATCTTGGGCAGGGACATGTCCGTGAGCTCCCGGCACAGGTACATGGCAATCTGCCGTGCGGTCACCAGCGTGCGGGTGCGCGACTTGCTGCAGAGTTCCTCCATGCTGAGCTTGAAGTAGTCGGCCGTCTGCGTGAGGATCTGGGCCGAGGTGATTTCCTGGGCACCGTCGTCGGTGATGAGGTCCTTGAGCACCATTTCGGCCAGGGCCACATCCACCGGCTGCCGGTTCAGGCTGGCGAAGGCCGTGACGCGGATGAGGGCACCCTCAAGCTCGCGGATGTTGCTGGAAATCTTCGAGGCGATGTATTCGAGGGCATCATCCGGGGCGGAGAGGCCTTCGCTGAGCGCCTTCTTCCGGAGGATCGCGATGCGGGTCTCCAGTTCGGGCGGCTGGATGTCGGTCAGCAGGCCCCACTCGAAGCGCGACTTCATGCGGTCCTCGAAGCCGGCGAGCAGCTTCGGCGGCTGGTCCGAGGTGATGACCACCTGCTTGTTGTTGTTGTGCAGGGCGTTGAACGTGTGGAAGAACTCCTCCAGCGTCCTGTCCTTGCCGGCCAGGAACTGGATGTCGTCGATCAGCAGCACGTCCACGTTGCGGTACGTGGTCTTGAAGCTGGTGCCTTCGTCGTCGCGGATGGAGTTGATGAAGTCGTTGGTGAATTCCTCGGAATTGACGTAGCGGACCCGGATCCCGCTGTAGAGCCGGCGCGCATAGTGGCCGATCGCGTGAAGCAGGTGGGTTTTGCCGAGGCCGGAGTCGCCGTAGATGAACAGCGGGTTGTAGGCCTTCGCCGGCGCCTCCGCCACAGCCACGGCGGCTGCGTGGGCGAACCGGTTGGAGGAACCGATCACGAACGTGTCGAAGACGTACTTCGGGTTGAGGCGGCCGAATTCGTGCGAGGTGCTCGGCAGCATCGGCTGCGGCTTTAACTCCACGGTCGGGTCAGCGGCCAGGGAAAGTTCGACGGCGGGTTCGGGCTCTGTGTGCAGGGGCACCAGGTCAGTGTCGACGTCGATCGCGCAGCGGATTTCGTCGGAAAACACGCTGCGGAGGGCGTCGTCGAGGGCTTCCTTGACCTGGGTCTGCAGCACTTCGCGGGTGAGCTCGTTGGGGACGGCCACCAGAAGGGTGGAACCGATCAGGCCCTGGGCCTGGGCCAGGATGACGAAGCCGCGCTGCCGGGGAGAGACACGGTGGTCGTTCTCCAGGAGGCTCACAACCCGCCGCCAGGAACTTCCGACAGTGTTGGCTTGGTTGGCTTCGTCTACTGTCATCAATCAGTTCCTCAAACTTGCTGGCCTGCATTACGTGCATCCACGCGGTCCGGAGCTGTCCACCGGCCGGCTCAATCCACAGGGTTATGCACAGTCCGTGGATAAGGGGTTACTGAGACACTGTAGGGGATCAAAACGCTAGAAGATAGCTGGGTTCAGTCCTGTGGATAATTACACCGTTGTGGTTCTCAAAAGGGGCCTGTGACCGGGCTCATCCACAGGCTGACGGACGGGTTAGCCACAGCTGGGGAAAGGTTGAGAAGCAACCCCCGGTTTGACTCGGGAGGTCGGCAAGCCCTAACGTTGTGAAGTCCCATGTGTACGCTTTTCGCCTCATCTGAATCTTTCCCGACGCCCCGCGTCGTGCGAGTTACGAGGGAAGCGGCACATCCAAAACTTAGCGTCGGCCAGTTCTTCCCCTTGATCGGGTGGGCGCACCTTTGATCCACTGGAGTAACTAACGTGAGCAAGCGGACTTTTCAGCCGAATAACCGCCGTCGAGCCAAGAAGCACGGCTTCCGCCTTCGTATGCGTACCCGTGCCGGCCGTGCCATCCTGGCAGCCCGTCGTGGCAAGGGCCGCACCGAACTGTCGGCCTAAATAACTGACTCGTCGGTCTACATCCCTGTGCGAGTTGAACGGTGCTAGCCACCAGGAACCGTCTGCGGACATCAACCGATTTTTCAACAACTGTACGTTCCGGTGTCCGCAATGGACGCCGGAACGTAGTGTTATATACGGCAGCTCTCGCTGCCGATGAACCAAGCCGGATCGGATTCATCGTTTCCAAGAGTGTCGGGAACGCTGTTGTCAGGAACCTCGTTAAGAGGAGACTGAGAGAAGCCGGTGCATTGTCGTTGCAGAAATACGGCAGCGGGTTCGCCATCGTGGTCCGGGCACTGCCCGCTGCGGCGGGGGCCAGCTGGGACCAGCTGCTCGCCGACTATGACGCCGCTTTGGAGACGACCATGAAACGGCTGGGCAATCGCCTTCCAGAGGCTGCTTCACCAGGTTCTTACAAGACGACACAGGAAGGGACCCCGCGTGCGTAACTCAACTGCCGCCGTCGTCCCTCCTGCAAAATCCGCAGCAGCATGGTTGGGCCGGGCAGTCTGGAACTTGCCCCGCAATGTCCTCATTCTGTTGCTTCAGGCGTACCGCAAGGTGATCTCACCGCTGTACGGCCAGGTTTGCCGCTTCTTTCCCAGCTGCTCGGCCTATGCCCTTGAGGCGATTACGGTCCACGGCGCGGTGAAAGGAAGCTGGCTGGCGGCGAGGCGCCTGTCGCGCTGCCATCCCTGGAACGCCGGTGGCGTGGACCATGTCCCCGCCGGCAAATGCGAGTGGCCCGCAGACCGCACCCCCACAATTGTTGTGCTGAACAATCCGGACAAGTACCTGGCTGCTCAGACTGATGGAGAAGGCCGCTCTGCGGCCTAACGAATAGGGATATCGTATGGACTTCTTTGAAACAATCATGTTTCCGTTCAAGTGGCTGGTCTCAGCCATCATGGTGGTCTTCCACGATGGCCTGAGCGCCATCGGCATGCCCGCTGCCAGTGGCTGGACGTGGACCCTGTCCATCATCGGGCTGGTGCTGGTGATCCGTGCCGCCCTGATTCCCGTGTTCGTCAAGCAGATCAAGGCCCAGCGAGGCATGCAGCTGCTGCAGCCGGATCTGAAGAAGCTGCAGGACAAGTACAAGGGCAAGACCGACCAGCTGTCCCGCCAGGCCATGGCGCAGGAACAGATGGCCCTGTACAAGAAGCACGGCACCAACCCGTTCTCTGCCTGCTTGCCCATGCTGATCCAGATGCCCTTCTTCTTTGCCCTCTTCCAGGTCCTCTCCGGCATTACGGCCGCGGCCACCAGCGGGAAGAGCATCGGGGCGATGAGCCACGAACAGGTCGTGCAGTTCGATCAGTCGACCATTTTCGGTGCCCCGCTCTCCGCGACGCTGCTCCACGGCACCCCCGAGGGCGGCAACGTCGTTGCGGTGTGGGTCCTCTCCATCGTGATGATCCTGGCCATGACGGCCTCGCAGTTCATCACGCAGAAGCAGATCATGGCCAAGAACATGTCCGAAGAGGCCCTGGCGAGCCCGTTCATGCGCCAGCAGAAAATGATGCTCTACATCCTGCCGGTCGTCTTCGGTGTGGGTGGCATCAACTTCCCCATCGGCGTCCTGATCTACTGGACCACCACGAACCTTTGGACCATGGGGCAGCAGTTCTTCGTGATCCGCCGGATGCCTACGCCGGGTTCCCCCGCCGCCAAGGCTCTCGCCGAGCGCCGGGCAGCCAAGGGCCTGCCCGCACTGCCCCTCCTGGGCGGCAAGAAGGTCGACGCCGAGGCAGCCGAGGCCTCCGCCGCGGCCGCCGTGGAAGCCAAGACCCAGCGCGTCCAGCCGCAACGTAAGAACAGGAAGAGGAAGTAATGTCTGCCGAGAGCACCGAACACGCTATTTCCGCCGAGTTTGACGAGGACCGGGACGACGCCCAGGATGCGGCCCAGGACTCGTCGCAGGACGACGCCCAGGGAGCACAGGCCGGCACCGGCAAGAGTGTTTCCGCAAGCCGCCTCGAAGAAGAAGGCGACGTCGCTGCGGACTACCTTGAGGAGCTGCTGGACATCGCGGACATCGATGGCGACATCGACATCGAGGTCCGCAACGGTCGCACGTATATCTCGATCGTCGCCGAAGAAGAATCGGCCGGGCTGGAAAGCCTTGTGGGCCGTGACGGCGAAGTCCTTGAGGCGCTCCAGGAACTGACGCGGCTCGCCGTGCTCTCCGCGACGGAGAACCGGTCCCGCCTGGTCCTGGATATCAACGGGTACCGTGCGGAGCGTGCCGGCGACCTGCAGAAGATCGCTGAAGACGCCGTCGCCGCGGTCAAGGATTCCGGCGAGGCCGTTGCCCTGGCTCCGATGAGCGCCTACGAGCGCAAGATCGTGCACGACGCCGTCGCCGATTTGGGGCTCGTCAGCGAGTCCGAAGGCGAAGGCGCCGACCGGCACATCGTTGTCTCCGCAGACTGAACCGTTGACTAGCTTGATGGTTGAAATTACCGCCCATGAACTCAAGGCAGCAGAGTCCATCTTCGGTGACCGCCTGGAACTGGCGACGCGCTACGTCGAGCACCTGGCGACGTCCGGGACCGAACGGGGCCTGATCGGGCCCCGGGAAGTGCCCCGGCTGTGGAGCCGGCACGTGCTCAACTGCGCCGTCATCGAGAGCCAGATTGCCCACGGAAGCCATGTCGCCGACGTCGGCAGCGGCGCCGGCCTACCCGGCCTGTGCCTGGCCATCGCCCGGCCGGACCTGGAGCTGACGCTGATCGAACCGTTGGAGCGCCGCGTCATCTGGCTCCAGGAGGTGGTGGATGACCTTGGCCTCGAGAACGTCACGATCATGCGCACCCGCGCGGAACTCGCAGTGGGACTCGTGAACGCCGACGTCGTTACGGCCCGCGCGGTATCCGCGTTGTCCAATCTCGCCGGACTGACCATTCCGCTCCTGGCCGGCAAGGGCGAAGTCGTTGCCATTAAGGGACGCAGCGCCGGCGAAGAAATCGAAAAGGCGGCCAAGATTATTCGCAAGCTGGGCGGCACTAAGACGTCCGTGGTGGTGGTGGGCGAGGACCTGCTCGAGGAACCCACCACTGTTGTGCGAATCGTAGTGAACAAGCCTCAAAAGATTACCTAGCACCGGCCCCGGTGCCCGGGGAGTCTGAGGGGAAGAGGTTAGGCTAGTAACCGGCAGTAAAAGCCGAATGAGAGTGAGCGTGTCATAGTGAGCAGTAGCGAAGCTTCCACACAGCGGATCCCGCCGTTTGTGTCCCTGGGGTCCGCACGGGCGTTTACGGCTCCTGCAGTAGCTTTTGACTACTCCGGAAATCACACGGCTTCGGTTGCCAAGGCTGTCGGGATGGCCGGTGTTTCACGTGAAACCTCTCTTCCGCACACCGGGAACGTGCTGGACTCCATCGACGATTCCAGCCCCATCGCCCGGGAACTCGCGCATGAGAACAAGCGCCGCGAACGGCTGCTCGGCCGGCAACTGCCCAAACCGGAAAAAACCCGGGTCTTCACCGTTTCCAACCAGAAGGGCGGCGTCGGCAAAACGACGACGACCGTCAATATCGCCGCCGCGCTGGCGGCGGCAGGCCTGAAAGTGCTCGTGATCGACATCGATCCGCAGGGCAACGCCTCCACAGCCCTGGGAATCGAGCACCACGCCGACGTCGACAGCATCTACGATGTCCTGATTAACGATGTCCCGCTGAAGGACGTTGTGGCCCCGTGCCCCGACATCGATAACCTGATCTGTGCGCCCGCCACCATCCACCTTGCCGGCGCCGAGATTGAACTCGTCAGCCTGGTGGCCCGCGAGCAGCGGCTGCGCCGCGCCATCGATGTGTACTCCAAGGAGCGCGCCAAGAATGGCGAGGATCGGCTGGACTACATCTTCATTGACTGCCCGCCCAGCCTCGGACTGCTGACAGTCAATGCCTTCTGTGCGGCCAGCGAAGTCCTCATCCCGATCCAGTGCGAGTACTACGCCCTTGAAGGCCTCAGCCAGCTCCTGAAGAACATCGAGATGATTCAGAAGCACCTGAACGCCGATCTGGTTGTCTCCACAATTCTGCTGACCATGTATGACGGCCGCACCAATCTCGCTGCCCAAGTGGCAGCCGAGGTCCGGGAGCACTTCCCGAAGCAGGTGCTCGGTGCCGTGGTGCCGAGGTCGGTGCGTATTTCCGAAGCACCGAGCTACCAGCAAACTGTCATGACGTATGATCCCTCTTCCAGCGGCGCCCTGTCCTACCTGGAAGCCGCAGCGGAAATCGCGGAACGTTAGAATCTTTTCAAGAATTGCACTAGCCAGAGCCAGGTGAATCCCGGCTCTTCCACTGGAGGGATTTATCCATGAGCGATAAGCGACGCGGCCTCGGCCGTGGACTTGGCGCACTCATTCCAAGTTCCGCCGCGGCTAACGCCTCCGGAAACGGCGCTGCCCCATCCCGGCCCGTGGACCTCTTCTTTCCCGAAGCCCGAAAAAAGATTTCCGACGCCGACTCGGTCCCGGACGTCAACGCCGCCCAGGCCAAGGCGCCGGAGTCCGCCCCCGCCAAGACCGGGGATCCTGTTGATCTCACAGCTGCCGGCACTGATGCCAGCGCAGCTGCCGACGTCGACGCAGCTGCCGGCGCTGCCGGCTCTGGGTCCAAGAAAACTCCCGCCCGGAAGACGGCTCTGCCGAAGTCCTCGCCTGCTGCTGCCAAGCCGGCCGCGGCCGACGCCGGCGAGCAGTTGGCCTTCGAGTCCACCTCGGAGCAGGGCGATGAGCGATCGGTTGAGCTTGTAGAGGTGCCCGGTGTCAGGTTTGCCGAAATTCCGGTCACTGATATCCATCCCAACCGCAAACAGCCCCGCTCGGTCTTCGATGAGGACGACATGGCGGAGCTGGTGCACTCCGTACGGGAAATCGGCGTCCTCCAGCCAATTGTGGTCCGTACCTCAACCGAAGAGGGTGGCGAACCCTACGAGCTCGTCATGGGTGAACGGCGGTGGCGTGCAGTACAGGCCGCGGGCCTGGAAACTATCCCCGCGATTGTCCGTGACACCACCGATGACGACCTCCTTCGCGATGCGCTGCTGGAGAACCTGCACCGTAGCCAGCTGAATCCGCTTGAAGAGGCTGCGGCCTACCAGCAGCTCCTCGAGGACTTCGGAACTACCCACGAGCAGCTGGCGGACAGGATAGGCCGTTCGAGGCCCCAGGTGTCCAACACCCTGCGGCTGCTGAAGCTTCCCCCGCTGGTCCAGCGGCGGGTTGCCGCAAACGTTATCTCGGCAGGTCACGCCCGTGCGTTGCTGGCACTCCCGGACGCCGCGGCCATGGAACGACTGGCGCAGAAAATTGTGTCGGAGGGCATGTCGGTCCGGGCGACCGAAGAAGCCGTCACCTTGTACCAGAGCCCCGCCTCGCCGGCCAAGAACAACATCCCGCGCCCCGGAGCCCGCCACGAACGGCTGGACTACCTGGCGTCGTCGCTGTCTGACCGCCTTGATACCAACGTCAAGATTTCGCTCGGTGCCCGTAAGGGTCGCGTCAGCATTGAGTTCGCGAGCGTCGAGGACCTGAACCGCATCATGGACGTCCTGACGCCTGGAGCGTCCAGCTAGGTCGCCTCTCGCTGAGCGTTTCCCGGAGGGTCTGTTTCACGTGAAACAGACCCTCCTTTTTTGTCGATGCCGGTGCCCTTTGCAAATGCCGGCGCTGCTCGTGCCGGGGATTTCTGCCGGGTGGGATTCCACTATCCTTCGGCCGGGCCCGGGGCCGGGCCTGGCCCGGCCGCGGATTGAGGGCTCGGGTCGTGGGAGCGGTACGTCACCGTGTTTAGTGGCGGAGTCTTTGGGGCGGAGTCTTTGGGGCGCTTCACCGCGGGTAAGGCGGCATTCGCCCCTACCGCCGGAATAGTGAACTGGCCTGATGAATACTGTTGGTTCTCAGCGTAGGTGCACGCGGAATGCGCAGTGTACGGTCCAGACCTTGTGCCGGCGTCCGCGAAATGGGTAACACATCGCCGTACGGGGCGTGAGCGGGGAGGTATGCCGCGGGGCTCTTGGAGTCGCTGAACGGATCTCGTGCGTTCCTAATGACCCTGCAGAGTCCATGCCGCCGCGACCACGTCTCTCCGAAGCCGCCATTACCGTCCCTTTCTGTGCCCATAGGAGAACCTGTTCCGGAGCTGCGGATCAATGTTTCACGTGAAACAGGGCCAGCAAATCCATGCCACAGCACTCACCGAGCCCTCAGGCCTATCCCGTAGGCCAGGCAGTGGACGATGGACGATAGCCGATCAGAGCGGATGGGGCGTTAGTACCGGCTCGAAGACCGGACGTCCGTCGCCCCGGCGGTCAACATCGCCGGGGACTCGGCATTCCGACGGTGCGAGTTCAACGGGGCCGTGCGACTGCAATAGAGCTGGGAATCGGGGGTGGCCCTGGGCCGGGGGGTCGACCTCCTGGAGATGATCCACGAGATGTCCGCGGGCTGAATATCGAAGGTTGAGCCGCCCAAAGGAAGGTGTCCATCCCTGGTTGTTCAAACTCCCGGCCTCCGCGTCCGGCCCGGATGTTGGTGCGGGCAGTCGATCACATCGCTCCATCTTCGCCACCAGCAGCAGGCAGGAACAGCCTTCGAGGCATGGCCAGCTCCCGGGTCCGCCGTTAGCCCACGGTAAGAGCTGACGACTTTCGAGTTCGGCGGCAACGTACCTCGCTGCGCGAACTGTGGACGTGCAGCCTGTTGTGGCGGCCTTGAAAGCAGTGTCGGGTCCCGTTGCAGCGCTGCATGGGGGGCAATAGTCGAATGAATGCAGAGCGGGCTGGCGTGCCGCTGAAGTTCCGATCGGTCGGTTTATCGTGGGTTGGGGTCTTCCTGCTGTCGCGGGAATTCGAAAGAGTGCCTGTACCCTCTGATTCCGATGTCTAGTCGTTGAGGCGTCCTCTGGAAGGCAACCGCGGAGATTCGAATGTCACGCTTTGATCAGGCAATGTCGCTGCCACAAGTCCCTGAGCATGGGTTCCCCGGCGATGTGGCGTGGCCTATGTTTTCGACGCGCTCCGTCCACCGCCGACGGTCCCGGGACCCAGGGCCGAGCGGCACTGTTTCGTGAAGGCGGAGCGGCGGGATTGGCCTGTTGGGCTTGGGCTCCTTGGCGGCCTGTGGGCCGCAACGTGGGCCTCGATATGGAATTGATGTGGCGCCGACGCCGCAGGAGTACCCGACCTCGCAGCGATGCGACGGAGCACTCCTCTTGGGATGCTGGACAGAATTGCCTGGCATCACGGAGTTCCAAGCCCTCCGGGTCCCTACTCGCTGGCTTTACCGTATTCGACAGCATGCCCGTGATCCCATCCCCTCCTCCAGTAACCGTTCGGGCCGCGCATGTCAGCTTGCTGCGGCACCCCGGCACCCCGGCACGCCGGCACCCCGGGCGCCGTATTCCGGCACCGCGGCACCCCGGGACGCCGTATTCCGGCACCGCGGCACGCCGGCACCCCGGGACGCCGTATTCCGGCACCGCGGCACGCCGGCACCCCGGGACGCCGTATTCCGGCACCGCGGCACGCCGGCACCCCGGGACGCCGTATTCCGGCACCGCGGCACGCCGGCACCCCGGGCGCCGTACGCCGGCACCGCGGCACGCCGGCACCCCGGGACGCCGTATTCCGGCACCGCGGCACGCCGGCACCCCGGGCGCCGTACGCCGGCACCGTGGCACGCGGGTACCCGGCTCCCCCACCGAGTTCGCAGAGTATGCCGTGCCCGTCAGCCTGTCATTACGGACTATACGAGAGTGCAGCGACATTGATCCGTCACGGGACGCCAGCCACCCTCACTCCCGGCAGGCCTCGGGAGCCCCTGCTGCCAGGAGCCGCGGTGCGTGGGGCTCCCGATACGGAATGCCGGCGAATCGTATCCGGAGGATGCGTCAGTGTCCTGTCGATTCAGAATATTGGACGGTCTCGCCTGCAGCAGCGTCGGTCTGGGCGGGATCGCCCGAGGTGATGAGTCCGCCAGCTGCCACGGTCGGGGATGCGCCCCAGCGTCTTCACGTTCAGATGGACGAGTCCCCTGTGCTTGCGCGTTCGTAGCGGTTAGCCGTGAGCAGGGTAGACGAATCGGAACTTCAATCTGCGGATCACAATCCATGCGCCGTGGGACCCCGTACGCTGTAGGCTCCGGCCCACTCTTTGCGCCGGCACCCGACGAGGGTCGCGACCCGCCGGGGTTCCAGCGTAATGACCGTCGGCGTCCCGGATGGCCTGTTCACCTTCGGCACCTGAGCCAGTGAGTTGAGCGTTGGTCTGCGCCGGCTCATGCCGTTCGGAAGTCCGGCCACTCGCCCGTCCCAGGACTTCCCGACCCATGGACATGAGGCTCGGTCGGCCCGGGACTTTCCGACACATCGACGTGCGGCTCGGCCGGGACACGTTTGGCTCCGACGCAATACGAGCGGCCGGCCGCCACGCGGTCGACCATCAGGCAGCTTCCATGAGCCGTCCAAACGGCGGCGGGTGGGAGACGAGGACCTCCGAGTGACAAGTGCGTGAACGGATCGGCTCCACTAACCCCGGCGGTCCTCCTCGCTTTCAGGCCCCACGTGTCGACGACGTGCCGTCGCAGTAGACCCGGTCCGCGGCAGCCGGTCCGCGCAGGATGATAAGTCGACTTGGCCCCATGGCGAATTGCCGAAGCCTGGTGATCAGACGGGGAGCGGCGGCGCTCCCCTGGTGCTTCTCAACATTCGAGCACGCGCTGGACGCGCTGTCCTAAGTGGTGGGTGGTGCATGTGGGTGAATGGTCTGGTCGTTCGAAGTGACGTGGTTCGGCCAACAGCATTGGTTCCCTGCGAGGTGAGGGACACCCCTTTCAGGCGCTGCGGTGCGGCAGCTGAACGGTGTCAGGAGGAGCGCTCTCGGAGCCGTCCATGGCTACTGGTTCCGGCCAGTGCCCGGTGGATAGAACGGTGGATAGAGCAGTGGATATTGCTGTGGATAACTTTGTGGATTAGTTTCGGACTGAAGCTCCGTGGGAGCGGCTGAATGGGACACCAGCTGCGGTCGTACCGTATGCCGTGATGCTTTGATGGATGCTCGTGATCCGTTTCACGTGAAACATGATCACCCACGGCGGGAACGGGGCCGGAAGCATTGGTGAAGATGTATTAAATCTCCGCTCTAGGGTTAATTTTTCAGGGTACGTGGCTTCTTTTTCCGTCCGGGTCTCCAGGGCTTGAATGATTCTTCGCGGCAGAACCAGCGCACCGCGAGTAGCCGGTCAACAGGTCATGGCCTGAGAACCTAGCGACGCTTCTCGGAGCGTCAGTACGTGGGTGTGAATAATCTCTCAGGGCCTGTGGATAACTATGTGAATAACTTCTGTGGAGAACGCGGTGGATATCGCGGACGCGACGGTTCCTGCGGGCAAGTGCACGTGCTGGGCGCGCATGAATCGGGAGTGCTTTTGACCTCTATTTGTCGACACGGACAGCCGCTTAGATGGCGGATATTGTGACAGTGGGTCATCAAGGCGGTGTCGTCAGAGCAGTGTCGAAATGCTCAAGGACTCGGAGGGATCGAGGATCTCCTTCCGCGGGAGGCGGCAGTGACTACAGTCGGTAGCTCCAGGAGATCCGGAAGCGAAGGGGACGTTGGCTACCTGCCGACCGCCACAACAATACGACTAGTAGCGCACGGACACGAACCTGCGGTTCGGGAGAAAGCGCATTCCACCGGTCCCCCGCGTGAATAGTCTGCGGACAATCGGCGGGATCAGAACCACTGCATCACCGGTCCCTCTTCAGCAGACAAGGTGGTGCGGGTTGCCACTAGCCCGGGTAGTTGGAGCGTCGCCAAGGGCTTGAGGGGAGCTCTCGATGGAGCCTGACCGGAGATGGGCAGCCCGGTTCAGCAGGCGTTGGACGAGCTGCGACGAACGGACCGGAGACTGCAAAGTGACTTAGACGAGGCGGCGACGTACGGACCAATGTCTGAGCCTGCCCGTTGCTGGACCGCCGGGACGAATGGATCAGTGGCTGGGGCAAGACGGCGAATAAGCCGGAGTCTTCAAAGGCCGGCTCACGGGATCCGCCAAGAGCGGGAGCCGATTGCGGAGCCCGCACGGGGAGAAATATCGTCGCCGTACTCGGGGTGGCCAGCCACCGCCAGGGGCAGCGGGCCCCGTCCCTTGCCTCCGATAGGTCGTTAAGTTGTCCTCTAAGCGCCTGCCGTGGACTGAACGTGGAGACCTCTTGCCGTGGCCTACTGACGACCCAACCCGGAATTCGACCGCCGGGGTTCGGCGCGTGCCATAAATCAGACAACATGAGCCGTCGAGATATCAGTGTGCCTTGGAGATCCTGTTGGCCTTCTCCCCCGCCGGACCGCGTGCAGTCGAACCGCGATTGACCGTGTGGGCCGGCCCCAGCAGCACGCCCTCCGCCTGTCGAGCAGGCGCGGACACTCTCGGACAGTTGCCGTTCGGCTGCCATGCCGGGGAGTGATGGAGTCTATCCAACTCAGCCGATGACGGGAGCCTGCCCGGTTACGCTTTCCAAATCAGACCTGCCGATTGGCCGCGCGGCTGGTGGGAGCTGGAAGGGGCTCCATCCCCCGTCGGGAACCATATGGCCCTGGTGACGGCATCCCCTCGGATAGCGCGCAATCCGTTGCCATGTTTCACGTGAAACCTGGCGATGCTGGAGCTGGGCCAGGTCCCGTTGGGGCCTACGTGGGGATTGAGATGGAGCGTGGGACATGGACGGAATTGGGCCCGCAGTCAGCCGAACGATACTGCAGGGAGTGACAGGCTAGGCCCTATGCCGCGGCGCCCCTCCGCCTGTGTCGTTGCTGCCTCGCCGCGGTCGGTGCTCAAGGACGCTATGGATGACGACGCAGGCCGGGAGGGGCAACACTTATACGTCACTGTTGGGCCCCCTGGTGAACGGTAAAGGGGAAGTCAGCGTCGTATCCAAAGGAATATCCGAGAGTCCACTGTCGGATCGCCATTTTTCGGCCGTCGTCGATGCCCAGCGTAGGTTCGGTTTCACGTGAAACACCTTGACGGCGGCCTATTCGCCCGATTCCACGCTTGGGCAGCGCTCAGGTGGACGGGTCCGAGGCCTGCGTGTGATTGGCGGCCGCCAAGAATGACCGGGAACCAAACGTAGAGCTAGATGACGCCAGGGATTGGAACGGCTGCTCTCGTGAATTTCAGGGGTCGGCACGTCAGCGCCTACCAGACTGCTTTCGCCACTAGCTTGGCTCTCGGTTCTGTGGAGGAGCCGCGGGGGAAAATCACGTATCCTGGCAGTGGCGGAATAGCCTCCCCAGCGTCCAAACTTTGACCCGTTGCTGTGCAGGGCGGGATTCAGTCAAAATGCCCGCGCGGAATGCAGTCAGGACCCTTTGATGACGCCCCAACCTGCCACTCATAGGCCATTCAAGGCGCTGACTGTGTGAGTTGCGCAATAGGGCATCGCATCCCGCCAGCACCACTTCGCCTAAAGCCCGGCGATCTGGAACCCCCACCCGGATTCAATGTTTCACGTGAAACCGGCCGGGTGCGGCGCGCTAGCGACCCCTCGGGTCACCAAGTCACCATAAATGTCCGGCGACAGTGAAGGCTGCGGTTAGCCACGACTAGTACCATAGCCGCAGCGGCAAGAGGGAAGCCGGTTTCCCGGAAACTTCTCGTGGCCGCAGAACGGCTGGCATGGACCGCAGAAGCGCGCATGAGCGTTCTGATCCTCATGTTTCACGTGAAACATGGGCATTATGTGAACGCGACAACCGGTGCACCGGTAAACCGTCGCTACAGTACTTTTCGCGCATTGGAGCGCCCCCGACAGCAGGCGGAAGCGTCCCTTCCGGGGCGGGAATCGAGAAATACAGCGAGAGTGGCCAGCCGAGAGAAAATTGCATCAGCGGGCAACCCCTGAAACTTGCCTTATCAGTTCGAAAGACGTCGCCGTGACCCGGGCAGCCCCTACCACCCTCTGTCAGTCCCCCCTCCCCCTCTGTGAACCCTGGACCACAACAAAAAAAGTGGCCCCCGCCAGAAGGCGGGGGCCACTTTTAGTGTGCCTAGGACAGGACGTCCGCAAATTCCTTCTCAAAGAACTGCTTGGGCCGGGCACCGATAACGGTGCTCTTGACCTCGCCGCCCTGGAACAGGTAGACGGCCGGGATGGAGGTGATGCCGTACTCGGCTGCGATGGCCGGGTTGTCGTCAACATTCACCTTGACCACATCAACCTTCTCGCTGTATTCGACCGAAATCTCGTCAAGAATCGGTCCCAGCTTGCGGCAGGGGCCGCACCATTCGGCCCAGAAATCGACGATGACCGGCTTGTCGGAGGCCAGTACATCAGTGCTGAAGCTGGCGTCCGTTACGTCTTTTGCGTTGCTCATAACCTTTGTCTCTCTTCCGTTGGTTGCTGCGCGCCGTTTAGGCGTGGAAATCTGCGAGGTAGTGCTCTACGTCGAGGGCGGCCACACAACCGGAACCGGACGCGGTGATCGCCTGGCGGTATGTCGGATCGATCACGTCGCCGGCGGCGAAAACACCCTGGACGCTGGTCTTTGACGTGCGGCCGTCCACCGCGATGGTTCCCTCTGCGGTCAGTTCGAGCTTGCCCTTGACCAGATCGGTGCGAGGATCATTGCCGATTGCAACGAACACTCCGGTCACGGCCAGTTCGGATTCCGCGCCGTCAAGCAGGTTCTTCAACCGCAATCCGGTGACTTTGTCCTGACCCAAAACGTCCTCCACGCCGCTGTTCCACACGAAGTTGATCTTCTCGTGGGCCAAGGCGCGGTCGGCCATGATCTTTGAAGCGCGGAGAGTATCGCGGCGGTGCACAACGGTGACGGACTTGGCGAACTTGGTGAGGAACAGGGCCTCCTCCATGGCGGAGTCGCCGCCGCCGATTACTGCGATGTCCTGATCCTTGAAGAAGAAACCGTCGCAGGTTGCACACCAGCTGACACCGTGGCCTGAAAGCCGCTTCTCGTTCGGCAGGCCGAGCTCACGGTAGGCCGAGCCGGTGGAAAGAATGATGGACCGGGCCTTGAAGGTCTCCCCTGTGCCGATGGTGACGGTCTTGACGTCGCCGTCGAGGTCCATCTCGGTGACGTCTTCGAACTGGATCTCCGTGCCGAAGCGCGCGGCCTGCTTCTCGAAGTTCTCCATGAGGTCCGGGCCCATGATGCCGTCCGGGAACCCAGGGTAGTTCTCTACGTCCGTGGTGTTCATCAGTTCGCCGCCGGCCGTGACCGAGCCTGCCAGGAGCAGCGGCTTCAAGTTCGCGCGCGCCGTGTACACCGCTGCGGTGTAGCCCGCCGGGCCGGAGCCGACGATGATGACATCACGTACTTCGGAGGCAGTGTTTTCTGCGTTGCTCACTGAACGGTGAACCTCTTCCTTTGTCGAGCGCCCGCCTCGATGGCCGGCCACATGGCACAACTATTGCCGGGCATTGAATATTCCGGCCGAAATGGGCGTCACGAAGCAACACCATTACTCAGGGTACCGGTTTGCCGCGGCCGGGGCCGGAGGCGGCCCCGGATTACAGGGCCGCAACTACACAGGGCCCCTTACCGCCCAGGGCCCCTTATTGCCAAGGGTCGGCTACTGCCCAGGGTCCGCTACTGCCCAGGGTCCGCTACTGTACCTTGATCTCGGCAAGGCGCAGGCCGTACCCGTAGCGGGTCTTGGGAGCGGCCAGCTTGGGAAGCGTCTTGATGGACACGATCACGTATTGCGCCGTAACAGGTTCGGACAGAGGCATCGTGAGGTCCGGCGACGTAAAGCTGTTGCTGCCAATCTGCTTCGCGCCGTCCAGGGACGGGCTGTCATTGGTGAAGACGCTGATGCTGCCGCCCGAGGCGCCGAGCTGGCTCAGGGTGACGGAAGAGACTTTGGAGGGGTCCTTCAGCTTGACGACGAGCGGGACCTCGGAGGCAAGTCCGCCCCAGTCCTCCGTGGCGAATTCCATGTCGGACCAGAAGCTCGCGCCGTTCCCGTCAAACGTCTTGGCGAGGTCGGTGTCGTAATTTCCGGCGAAATCGAAGTTGCCGACTCGCGTCACGTCCTCGATGACGGGCGGCCCGGCGGCCGGTGCCTCGCTGGCGGTCGACGACGGTTGCCCCGTGGACTGTTCCGGCGTGCTGGACGACGCGGACGGTGCGGCGGTGGTCTGCGGGCTGCTCTTAAAGAGGCTGCCAAGGTTGGTGACCGCGAAGATGAGGCCCACCACCAATACGGCAGCCAGGAGCCCGCCCACCAGCCAGCGCATGGAGCGCGGTTCCCGGCTGGGCTCGTCTTCGTACTCGTACTCATCCTCGTCGATGGCGGCACGGGCGGAGGCGGGGAAGTTGCCCGGAGCCCGATCCGCAGTGTCGAAACCGGCTCCGGCCAGTCCGGCGGCCGCTGCGGCGCCGCCGTGGTGCTCGGCACCACGCTGGTCATCGCCGGTGTAGTCGTCGTCGGACCACAAGGAAACTTTAGGTGCAGCGGCGGTTGCCGGCTGCTGCGCTGCCGGGTCGGTCTGGCGGGACGCCGTGCCGCCCTGGGCGGGCTGCGGCGCCGTCGTATGTGCCGCGGTCTCTTGCGGTGCGGTTGTGGGGGCTTTGGGGGCCCTGGCGGCTGCTGCTGCAGCCCCGGCTGCCGCAGCAGCGCCAGTCGCGGCGGCGGGCGCCGACGTCGGCCGGGACGGTACTCCGGCGGGAGGTGCCGCGGGGGAAACCGGCGGGTGTCCGGCTGCGGCCTGGGTCTGCCCATAGTTGATGTACCCGGCGTCGACTTCCTCGTCGTCGTAGAGTCCGTCGTAGGTTTCGGGTTCGTGGGAGCGGGCCTGCCCAAAGATTTCGCTGCCCAGGGTGTCCGTGAAGAAAGGTTCCACGTACGGCGGGTGGGACGACACCACAAGATCCAGAAGGTCCGCGGCCGAGGTGTGGTTGGTGATCAGATACGTGGTGGAATCGCTGACGCCGAGGTCAAGGATCTGCACACTGCCGGGACGTTCGCCCGTGGCCACTTCACGGGCACTCTGGGCCACCTGATCGGCGTTGCCCGGGCCGGCGACAAGGATACTCACGGGACGGTTGAGCACCTGGTCCACACCGTCCAGCACCAGATCCTGGTCATGTGAGGTCAGTACGGTGGCAGTGACCTTGTAGCGGCCACCGAGTACTGATCCGACATCGATCGGGTGGGACACGGGCTCCTCCTAGACTGTCCGGGACCTGCCGACGTGGTCACTCTGAGAGCGACCGTGTGCCCTCCGGTAAGCCGGTTGACCGCTGGTCCGCAACTTCCCTTGTTAGTCTTCGATCCTAGCCGATGCTCTGTCCGGGCCGCGTGAGCACGGCGGTTCGAAACGGGGCCGGCTCATTTTTTCTTTTTCCGACTAAACGGGAAATAGGGGTTGTGACCGGCCGGGCCCTGGTAGGTCCGCCGGCCCGGCAAGGGAACATCGCCCCGGCCCAGACCGCCCTGCGCGGTGCTGGGGAGGTCCTCGGCCGGCAGATATCCGCCCTCCGGACCGGACGGACGCCCGTAAGGGAACGAGTCCTCTTCCCGGATGTCGGGGCCTGCTCGGAACGACTCGGCGTCGAACCCGCCGGAAATTCGCGGAATCAGGCCTGTATCCACCGAGGTGGTGGCCCGCTCCGGCGCCCTTCGCACCTCCGGTGCGCCACTTGCCTGCGGCTCGGGGGCGCGGCGCCGGAGCCGCCCCAGCAGCGGCTGCAGGAGATCCTGCAGCTCGGTCACCCGGAAGAGCTTCAGCAGCACGAAGTAGGCGGCCAGCATGACGGGACCGACGACGACGATCGTCACCAGAGCGGCGATCCGGTCGCTCCAGGCGTAGCCGTCCGGGTTGTAGCTGCCCAGCATCCACAGCGCCACGGCTCCGGCCAGAGCCGAACCCAGGGCCGCGTAGCCCATACGGATGTAGGAGCTTGCGATGCGGGGTCCGTCCAGGTGGCCCAGGAGCCGGCGCAGGAAGATCGCGCTGACGATCACGGAGAGGATATTGCCGCCGGTGTAGAGGATGGCGATGGCGAAGATGATCTGGTCGAACGGCAGGAACTGGATCGCGAACGCGGCCGCCACGTTGACCAGCGCCAGGACCAGCTGGATGAAGAACGGCGTCCGGGCGTCCTCGTTGGCGTAGAACACCCTCGACATCATGAAGTTGGCGCTCATGAACGGGGTGCTGAGGGCCAGGATGGTGAGGGTCTGGGCCAGCATGACGCCGTCCTGGCGCACGTTGCCGGAGAAGAACATGCCCAGCGGCCCGGCCAGCGCGAAGAGCGCCAGCGCGCCGAAGACGGTGGCCACGGCCATGGTCCGCAGCCCGTGGGAGAGCGCGCTGCGCAGCCCGGCCCGGTCGCCGTCCTGCGATGCCCGGGTCATCCGGTTGAACAGCACGGTGGCCAGGGACAGGGCAATGATGGAGTGCGGGAGCAGGTACAGCTGGCTGGCCACCTCCAGCACTGCGTTGCCCGGAATGGTGGCCGCCGCGGGGTCCCCCGCTTGTTGGAGGCGCGCCCGTTCCGCGCCCGGGATCGTGGCGATGCGCATGACGTAAAGGAATGCCAGCTGCCCCACGGCGGCCGTCGCCAGGGTCCAGACGCTCAGCTTTGCGGCATGGCCCAGCCCGACGCCGCGCCAGCCGAAGCGCGGCCGCAGCCCCAGCCGGAGCCTAAACACGGGAATGAGCAGGACGGCAGTCTGGGCGACGACGCCGATCGTGGAGAACCCGGCCACGAGAATGGTCTGGGCGGACCCCCAGTTGTCGATCGTGTGGGGATTGGCGGCATTGGCGCCCATGATGGCGATGAACATGCCCAGCCCGGCGATCGCCACGACGTTGTTGACGATCGGCGCCCACATCGCGGGCCCGAAGGCCCCGTGGGCGTTCAGGACCTGGGTCAGCAGGGCGTACAGGCCGTAGAAGAAAATCTGCGGAAGGCACCAGAACGCGAACGACACCGCGAGGGCCTTCTGTTGCGGCGAGTAGCCCTGGGTGGTCAGTTGAATGACCGTAGGCGCCAGCAGCGTGACCAGCAGTGTGAGCACCAGCAGTACCAGGACCGCCAGCGTCAGCAGCCGGCTGATGTAATCCGCACCCTTGTCCGGCGCCTTGCTGGCCTTGATGATCTGCGGTACCAGAACAGCATTGAACACCCCGCCCGCCACCAGCAGGAAGATCAGGTTGGGGAGGTTGTTGGCGTTGATGAACGTGTCATTGACGGAGGAGCCCAAGCCCAGGGCGGCCGCCAGCATCCAAGTCTTGGCGAAGCCCAGGAAACGCGAAACGAGGGTTCCGGCGGCCATGATGGCGCTGGAACGGGCTTCACCGGACTGGACAGCTTTGGAATCGGCGGGGCCGGAGGGTACGGGGGCGGGTTTGGCAGATGACATCGTCTTCATCGTCTCACCCGTGCGGGGCATTAGTCGCTATCGGTGGCCGGGACCGGCCGCTCCTGCGGCCCTTAGCGGTCTTCCGGGAGGACTTCCTTGGCCAGATCCGCGATGCGGCGCTCATTCGGGAAGGACAGCTTGCGGGCCAGCTCCTGGATAGGAACCCACGCGACGTCGACTGCTTCCTTGTCCGGATCGTTCTCGATGGTGAGTTCTCCGCCCGTGGCCCGCAACAAGTAGTGGTGCACGGTCTTATGGACGCGGTGCCCGCTAACGGTGAACCAGTAGTCGATGCTTCCCAGCGGTGCCAGGATCCGGCCTTCGATCCCGGTTTCCTCGGCGATCTCGCGGACGGCAGCTTCCTCGTTGCTTTCCTTGCCTTCCGGGTGCCCTTTCGGCAGGCACCACTCTAGACGGCCGCCGCGGTTGAGGCGCGCGATGATCGCTACCCGCAGGTCGGAGTCGGACATGTCCACCACGACGCCCCCGGCGGAGATT
The DNA here is from genome assembly GCF_056401435.1 of Arthrobacter sp. P4_F10. NCBI lineage: Bacteria > Bacillati > Actinomycetota > Actinomycetes > Micrococcales > Micrococcaceae > Arthrobacter > Arthrobacter sp. P4_F10. The sequence continues at coordinate 436,653 of NZ_JBFUJJ010000001.1, read as the reverse complement.
TCCTCCACGGTGGGCAGGGAAGCGTGGCCCGTGTGCTGGACAGGCGCGACATTGGCACCTATTGCCGACGGCAACGGTGCGTTTGTCCTCCTGCCGGGAGCGCTCGGTACGGGATGGGCCATGAGGTCCACTCTAACGACTCTTGCCCGCTGTTGATGACCTAAACATGGCCCTAAAGTGGACGGCCGGGAAAGTCGGCCCGCAGCAGTTCGTACGCAATCGTGACGAACCGGCCGGATCCTCGTGGGTTCCGGTGTGGTGCTGGCGCGGTTTTCTGACAAGCTTAAGTAACTATGGCGCACGCACATCACAAGACTGACTCCCACACCGTTTCTTTCCAGGTGGATCCGGTGGTTCTGGAGCTCGGGCAGCGCTTCGTCGACGCCGGCCACGAGCTGTCCCTCGTGGGCGGGCCCGTCCGTGACCTGTTTCTTGGCCGGATCTCGCCCGACCTCGACTTCACCACTGACGCCACGCCGGACCAGACCGTTGCCCTGATCAAGAAGTGGGCGGATAACTACTGGGAGATCGGGCGCGCCTTCGGCACCATCGGGATGCGCAAGGGCGAGTTCCAGATCGAAATCACCACGTACCGGGCCGACGCCTACGATCCGGAGTCCCGCAAGCCGATAGTGGCCTTCGGAACATCCCTCACGGATGACCTGCTGCGGCGGGACTTCACGATCAACGCCATGGCACTGCGGCTGCCCATGCTGGAGCTCGTCGATCCTTTCGGCGGCGTCCGCGACCTGCACGCCTCGATCCTCAACACGCCGGGACCGCCGGAAACGTCCTTCTCCGATGACCCCCTGCGCATGATGCGCGCGGCGAGGTTCGCGGCCCAACTGGGGGTGTCGGTGCACGCCGAAGTCCGCGAGGCGATGGTCCGGATGGCGGAACGGATCAGCATCATCTCGGCCGAACGTGTGCGCGATGAACTGATCAAGCTCATATGCGCCGCGCAGCCGCGGGCCGGCGTGGACCTGCTGGTCGATACCGGACTCGCGGACCTGGTGCTGCCTGAAGTCTCGGCCCTGCGACTCGAATCCGATGAACACCACCGCCACAAGGACGTATACCAGCACTCGCTCCAGGTCCTGGAACAGGCCGCCGCCCTGGAATCGAAGGCGGACGGCCCGGTTCCCGGCCCGGACTTTGTTTTGCGGTTCGCGGCGCTGATGCACGACGTCGGCAAGCCGGCCACGCGGCGCTTTGAACCGGGCGGTGCGGTGAGCTTCCGCCACCACGACATGGTGGGCGCCAAGCTGACCGCGAAACGCATGAAGGCGCTCCGCTTCGACAACGACACCATCAAGGCCGTGGCCAGGCTCGTGGAGCTGCACATGCGCTTCTACGGTTACGGTGAGGCCGGCTGGAGCGATTCCGCGGTCCGCCGCTACATCACCGACGCCGGGCCCCTCCTGGAGCGTCTGCACCGGCTCACCCGCTCCGACGTCACCACCCGGAACCAGCGCAAGGCGGACAGGCTGTCCTTCGCCTACGACGACCTCGAGGTCAGGATCGCGGCCCTGCGGGAGCAGGAATCCCTCGACGCCGTCCGCCCGGACCTTGACGGCGGCCAGATCATGGCCCTGCTCGGTCTCAAGCCCGGTCCCATGGTGGGCCGCGCCTACAAATTTCTGCTCGAAGAACGCATGGAGCACGGTCCGCTCGATCCCGCCGTCGCCGAATCCCGCTTGCGGGACTGGTGGGCGGCCCAGCCCGAGGCGGCGCCCGCCGGCGCCGAACTTTCCACCACTGAGGAGTCCTAAGTGACTGCACCATCCAACGGCCCCCGCCCCCAACTGTGGATCCTGCGGCACGGCGAAACAGAGTGGTCCAAGAGCGGGCAGTACACCGGGCTCACCGACATGCCCCTCACGGTCGAAGGCGAGCAGCAGGCCGTGGAGGCGCGCAGGGTGCTCGAGACTGTCGACTTCGACCTCGTGCTGACCTCGCCCCTGCGCCGCGCCCGCCGGACCGCCGAGCTCGCCGGCTACCCCGACGCCCAGCTGGAACCGCTGGCGGTGGAATGGGACTACGGCGACTATGAGGGCATCAGCTCAGACCTCATCCGCAAGGACAACCCGGAATACCTGATCTGGACGCACGGCGTGCCCAACGGTGAGGCGCTCGACGACGTCGCCGCCCGTGCGGACAAGATCGTGGCGCGGGTACTGGAATCGGGCCTGGACAATGTGCTGATCGTCGCGCACGGACATTTCTCCCGCATCCTGACCGCCCGGTGGCTTGGACTCGACCCCCGCGAGGGCCGGCATTTCGTGTTGGGGACGGCCAAAGTCTGCACGCTGGGATGGGATAAGAAGACACCGGCAATCGTGCGCTGGGGACTCTAAAACCGGTTTTTAAAACAAAGTCAAAGAAAGTTTATGAATTCGGTAGGCAACTGCCGCATTCATAGTGTATTTTTATTTCTGACCCCAGAGCGACTTGCCGGGGTCACGGCGCACGTCGCCCGGCCAGTCAGCCGGAGCCACGGCAGGACAGAAAAGGAGGTTGGGGAAATGATGATTACTTTGACTAGCGGATGGATGTACTGCACCACCGCCACCCCGGCCTCGTTCGCTGAGCCGCGCCCAAATGTCGGACTGACTGTTTCCTGACCGCTTTCCCGTCCCAGGTAATGCAAGCTGGGACGGGCGGCAGCCGGCTTCCTCAACGGAACGCCTGGTGACAGCAGCCTGAACACGCGGAACCACGCGGTTGCGCAGCCTCCCCATAGTTCGGAACCCAGCTTCTTGTTGGGGTTTCAGCGCTGCTGCGTCCTGGGGCCACTCTCCATCGAATAAATTCCCCGTATCCGGAATTCCGGCTTAATTTAGAGCCCTAGAATTTCGCGCCTAATTGTCGCGCCCGGAATCGGCTGTTCGAATTCATCGCACCTATGGCTTTATTTGCCGTGCCCAAAATATGCCGTCCGTTTCACCCGGCCATTCCCCACTAAGTCGCACCGAACCGGTCTGCAAATCCCCCACCAATGAAAGGGCCCCGTGGCTACCGCAACCACCGCTTCAACCCATCGCACCGCCGTACCCGCCGCCAAGACGCACCGATCCAGCCACCGAGGGGAGGTAAAAACCATGATGAACAAGCTCTATACGGTCCTGTTCAGGAAACTGGCGCACAGGGAGTCAACCCGCTTCAACGGCCAACTCCTGGACCAAAGACGAAACGAAACCTTCCTCGCCATGTATCAGGCCGGCCTGATTCGCTGAACCCCTGATCTGCTGACTGCCGGACACTTCCGCCACTGGTGCATGGACCAATCCCGTGCAGGCACGAAGCCCGTTACCGGCAGGACTGTTCGCAGCGAAGGAGAACCTGTGACTGACATCGGAACCGATCCCAGAGGAGCCCGTGCGGCGACGCGCGGGCTCCTTCTTTTAAGCCCCGTTCGTCTCCCCCGTTGCCGTGGGGCGGGCGATCCGACGTGCCAGGAACTCCGCAGCGCGGCGTGGGGCAACGGCCCCCGGTAAGCTCGAGGGCATGCAGGAGACAAAGCCGCCGGAGCGCAAACGGGTCCGATTGGTCATCCCGAGCCGCAGCGACCCTTTTCTCCGAAACTTCACGGAACTGGTAGGTGGTCCGTTGGGGCAGCGCTCGGCGCCCGGGATCGTTTCGCCAGGATTCTTCACGGTGGAGCGTGTTCTGGTGATCCTCACAGTCCTCGCCGCCCTGGCCGGGATTCTGCTCAAGAACTTCTGCCGCACCAACGGCTGGGAAACGCCCGGGCAGTTCTACGCCACGTGCTACTCGGACTTTCCGGAACTGTTCCGCAACCGCGGCCTCGGCGATGGCGCCTTCCCCTTCATCACCCAGGGAAGCCTCTTTGAGTACCCCGTGCTGATGGGGCTCATCGCGGGCGCCACGGCACTTCTGGTGCCCGGTGCCGGCACCGGAGACCCCCGTGTCCTTGGCTACTTCGACGTCAATGCCACCCTGATCGCCGCGGTCTGGATTATCACCGTGCTGGCCACGGCACGGACGGACCGGCGGCGGTCCTGGGACGCGGCGATGGTTGCCCTCGCCCCGGGCATCGTCCTCGCCGGCGTCATTAACTGGGACATGTGGGCCGTGTGCATGCTGGCTCTTGGGATGTACTTCTTTTCGCGAAACAAGCTGGTCCTCGCCGGAATCTTCATCGGCCTGGGCACGGCCACCAAGCTATACCCCCTGTTGATCCTCGGTGCCGTCCTGCTGCTGGCGCTCCGGAGCGGGCGCATCCGGGCGCTCCTGATCACCGCTGGTGCCGCAACCGCGGCCTGGCTGGCGGTCAATGTCCCGGCAGCCGCGGCAAATCCGGACGGCTGGAAGTACTTCTACCAGTTCACGCAGGAGCGGCCGGCGGGCTACAGCTCACCCTGGTTCGCCTACAACCTGGTGGCTGGCCGGCTGGGCTTGAACCCGCTTCAGGCCGAAGCCATCAACTCCCTCGCACTGGACCTGTTCCTCCTGGCCTGCATCCTGATTGCGGTCCTCGCACTGACAGCACCCCGGCGCCCGAGGATCGCGCAGTTGGTCTTCCTGATCGTGGCCGCATTCATCCTGACCAACAAGGTGTACTCGCCCCAGTTCGTGCTGTGGCTGATCCCCCTCATCGCCCTCGCCCGGCCCCGCTGGCGTGACTTCCTCATCTGGCAGGCCATCGAAGCACTGCACTGGGGCGCCGTCTGGATGTACCTCGGGCAGGCGACCAGCGGCGGTTCGACCCAGCACAACATCGATATGCCCTACTACGTCCTGGCAGTGGTGGCCCACATGCTCGCCACCGCCTACCTGATGGCGCGCGTCGCCTGGGACATCTGGGATCCGTCCCACGACGTGATCCGCGGGCACCGGATCGATGATCCGCATGGCGGCCCCTTCGACGGTGCCCCGGACTGGCTGCGGATTGATCTCCGCCGGCCTGCGGCGTCCGTAGTGCCGTGGCGGAAGAGTGCCGTGGCGGAAGGCCACCGCCCATGACTGACGTCGCCGTCGTCGGCTCCGGCCCCAACGGGCTGGCCGCGGCGGCGACCATGGCGCGGGCCGGACTCAAAGTCCACGTGTTCGAGGCGGCTGCCACCCCCGGCGGCGGACTCCGCACCGCCGAACTGATGGAACCGGGCCACTTCCACGACGTCTGTTCAGCCGTGCACCCCATGATTCTGGCCTCACCTTTCTTCCGCCGGTTCGAGCTGGCCCGGCGCGTGCCCCTGGAAGTGCCGGAGCTCTCGTACGGATCCCCGCTCGACGGCGGCCGTGCGGCGCTGGCCTACCGCTCCCTGGACCGCACTGTTGCGGAACTCGGGCGGGACGGCGCCGCCTACCGCCGGCTTATGGAGCCCCTGGTGCGGCGGGTGGAGGGAGTCGCAGACCTGACCCTGAACCAGCTGCTGCGGATTCCGGGAGATCCTCTGGCAGCCGCTGCATTCGGTCTCCGGGCGCTCGAACAGGGCTCGCCGCTGTGGAATGCGAGGTTCAGTCAGGACCTGGCTCCCGCACTGCTGAGCGGGGTCGCCGCGCATACCGTGGCGCCCCTGCCCTCGGTCACCTCGGCCGGCGCCGGCCTCATGCTGGGCGCCCTGGCGCATGCCGGCGGCTGGCCTGTTCCGCGCGGCGGATCGGCCGCGATTGCCCGGGCGCTGACCGCCGATATCGAAGCCCATGGCGGCGTGATCGAGACCGGGAGGCGGATCGCTTCACTCGCGGAGCTGCCGCCGGCCCGGGCCACCCTGCTGGATGTGGCGGCCCCCGCGCTGCTTCACCTGGCGGAGGGCAGGCTCCCGGCACGCTACCGGAGCGCCCTGGCGTCCTTCCGCTTCGGGAACGCGGTCTGCAAGGTCGACTTCATCCTCTCCGGACCGGTGCCGTGGGCGGCGGCCAGCCTCGCCGATGCCGGGACTGTGCACGTAGGCGGCACCAGGGCGGAAACCGCCGAAGCGGAGCGCCAGGTGGCATCGGGACGGCATCCGGACCGGCCCTACGTACTGGTCTCCCAGCCCTCGCGTTTCGATGCCGGCCGCGCCCCGGCCGGCCGGCACATCCTGTGGACCTATTGCCATGTTCCGGCCGGCTCTGCCGTGGATATGAGCGACGCGGTCATGGCGCAACTGGAGCGCTTCGCACCCGGCTTCCGGGACCTGGTGGTCCAGTTCAAGGTGACGACGGCCGCCGGGCTGGCGGCGTACGACGAGAACTACGTCGGCGGGGACTTCGGCGCCGGCCGCATGGACCTTTGGGGCATACTGCGGCGCCCGGTGCTGAGCCCCGTTCCATGGCGGACGCCGCTGCCCGGCGTGTACCTGTGTTCCTCGTCCACCCCGCCGGGTCCCGGCGTCACCGGGATGCCCGGCTTCCACGCCGCCAGGTATGCCCTCCAGGACATGTTCGGGCTCGGCGTACCTGACCTCGGGAACCGGGTCCCCTAACCCAACCGCGGGGCCCCGAAGCCCGTGTCCGCCGCCGCCGACGCGGCCGGCGTCGCCACCATGGAGGACAGCCGTCCGTCGCGCATGCTCGCCACGGCGTCAGTGATCGGGACGAAGTCGGTGTCGTGGGTGACCATGACGGTTGCCACGCTGAATTCGTCCGTGACCTGCCGCAGCAACCGGACGATCGCCTCGCTGCGGTGGTGGTCAAGAGCCGCCGTCGGCTCGTCCACGAGCAGCACGGCAGGATTTCCCATGAGTGCCCGGGCAATGTTGACACGCTGCCGCTGCCCGCCGGAGAGCTGGTGGGGCCGCTTGGCCAAGGCGTGGCCGAGACCCACGAGGTCCAGCAGACCGGCCGCGCGTTCCCCGGCCGCGCGGGCGGCCCCGCCGCGCAGACGCTGGGTGATCACCAGCTGCTCCATCGCCGTGAGGGAGGGCAGGAGGTTGGGCTGCTGGAAGATGATCCCGATCTTGTCCCGGCGCAGTGCGGTGCGCCCGGCGTCGGGGAGTCCGCCGGCGTCCTGGCCGTCGATCACCACCAGGCCGGCGGAGGGCCGGACGAGGGTGGCGGCGACGGCCAGCAGGGACGACTTTCCGGACCCCGACGGGCCGATGAGGGACACAAACTCCCCGGGGTGAACTTTGAGGCTCACGTCGTCCAGGGCTTTGAGGGTGCCGTCTCCGTCCGGGTACTCCAGGGTGACGTTGACAAGGTTCAGGGCAGCGTTGTTCAGGGCGGACTTGTTTACGATGGACTTGTTCAGTGCGGAATTCACGAGATATGCCTTTCGAAGAATATACGGGACCGGGCCAGGGGCCGGTCAGTTGCCGCCGAGGGCGATCAGCGGATCGACGCGCGCAACGCTGCGGACCGCGAGGGCTGCCCCGGCCAGGCCCAGGAGCACGATCCCGGCGATGGGCAGCAGCGTTGTCCAGGGCGTGATGAGGAACGGCGCCGCCTGGGACGCGAGGACCCCGCCGGCCACGCCGGCCAGCCCGCCTGCCGCGGCGCCGGCCAGCAGGACCACGGCTGCCTGCGCCATGGCGTCCCGGAGGATGTAGCGGGCGGACCCGCCGAGTGCCTTCAGAACGGCGATGTCCCGGGTGCGTTGGACCGTCCAGACCGTCAGGAAGGCGACAATCACGAGGGCCGAGATGCCATAGAGGAATGCCTGCATGAGCAGCAGCGAGCCGTTCTCGCTCTTGTAGGAGCCGAGGGCCTGGAAAGATCCGTCGACGGTGGTGCTGACGGTTCCCGCGGCTGCATTGGCGGCATCGGTATCCACCCCGGGTCCGGCCGTGGAGTCAAAGGTCACGGCCAGCACCGTCGCGGCGCCCGCGTCCGGCAGGTGTGCCAGCTTCTGCCAATCGGCCAACGTGGTCCACACGACTCCGGTGTGTGAATACCACTGCTCCGGAACCACGGCCGTCACAACGAGGCCGGTGCCGCCCACCGAGACGCGGCTGCCGGTGCTGAGCTCCAGGTCCTTCGCCAGTCCCGCTCCGACAGCGATGGTTCCCTCTGTCAGCGGGGCGGGGGCCAGTGGCGTGCCGGTCTCGGTGCCGAAGACCGCAACGCTTGCCGTGCGTGCCGGGACGCCTCCGTCGCCGAGGGCCTGGAAGCGGCTCTGGCTGATCCCTAAGGCATCGGCCCGGGCGACGCCGTCGCGTGCCGACCACTGCGACTGTTGGGCGCGCGAGACTTCGGATTCCGTGAACGAGGCCTTGGGCGTGCTCCCTGCCGGGGCGCCGAAGACCAGTTGGTCGGCCGGGAGGGCAGCAAGGGCCGACGTCGACTGGTTGCCGAGTCCGGCCGTCAGCCCGGAAAGCATGACGAGCAGGAGGGTGATGAGCGCGACGACCGCGCCCATCAGGGCGAACCGGCCCTTGGCAAAGCGGATATCGCGGATGGCGAGATACATGGTTGTCCTTTTTCGTGACGTTTGTGGCGTTGCTTCCAGCCTTCCCTCCGCCAGTCCCAGGGGCATCGGCCGCCCGGTTGGATCGCGGGCACCGCAAGGACTGCCCTGCGATCAACCAAAAGGTTGATTCCGCCGGTGGCGGGCCGATTTCCGCAGTTGCCCCTGCCCCGCCGGCACTACGCTGGAAGCATGGAGGGCAACGCCGGCAACACGGTCCACGAGGGCATTGGACACGAGGGCACACGACACGCCGGCACACCCCACGGGGCCACGGGGCACGCGGGCACGGAGCCCACCGGGGCGGCCGTCATTCTGCGCGTCCTTCGCGTGAGCCTTCACGTCGGCTTCGCGGTACTTCTCCTGGTGGCGCTGGTCCGGCTCGTGGCTGGCGGAATCACGGGTCAGGGCTGGGTCACCCTGCTGCTGGCCCTGCTGCTCGCCGCCTTCTACCTCGCTGGCACCGTTCTGGAGAAAAGGCATGCAGCCCACAGGACCCGGTTCGATCCGCGGCCCTACTCGGCCTGGTGGCTGGGCGGCGTCAGCGTCCTGTGGCTGCTGCTGATCTGGACCAGCGCCGACTTCGTCTGGCTGGCCTTCCCGCTGTTCTTCCTGGAGTTGCACGTGCTCCGGCGCCGGCTGGCGCTGCCCGCGATCGCACTCAGCACCCTTTTTGTCATTGGGGCGCTCTGGTTCCACAACGGCGGTATCGCACCGCCGGAGCTGCCCATGGTGCTCGGGCCCGCGTTCGGCGCAGCCTTCGCTGTGGTCACAGGGCTGGCCTACCGGGCGCTGTTCCTGGAGGCGGAAAACCAGCGGCTGGCGGCCGAAGAGCTCCGCCGCACCCGTGCCGAACTCGCCCGAACCCAGCACAATGCCGGCACCCTGGCCGAGCGCACCCGGCTGGCCCGCGAAATCCATGACACCCTCGCCCAGGGCCTGTCCAGCATTGTGCTGATGGGGCGCGCGGCCGAGAAAGCCCTGGACGACGGCGAACCCGCCGTGGCACGGGAAAGGCTCCGCATCGTCCGGGACACGGCCGCCGCGAATCTTGCAGAGGCCCGCAACTTCGTCCGGGCGCTCCAGTCCCCCGACCTCGAGGACGGCTCCCTCGTGGCCGGCCTCCTCCGGCTGTGTGAAAAGACCGAAGCGGAGACCGCCGCGCGCGGTACCGGGCTGCGCTGCCGCCTCGACGTCGAAGGCGTGCCCGTGGAACTCCCCGCGGCCCACCAGACCGCCCTGCTCCGGGCCGCACAGGCGAGCCTGGCCAACGTCCGGATTCACGCGCAGGCGAGCACCGCCGTCGTCACCCTTTCCTTCTTGGGCCCGGAAGTGGCCATGGACATCTACGACGACGGCACCGGGTTCGACCCCGCCGCCTTGCCGGCCCGTCCGGACGGTTCCGGTTATGGGCTGACGTCGCTGCGGGAACGTGTGGCCGCCCTCCACGGCCAGCTGGACATCGAGTCTGCCCCGGGTGAGGGGACCGTGGTGGCCATCCGGCTGCCACTGGGCGACGAGCCCGGCACCGCGCCCGGTTCCAATGCCGTGCCGGCGCAAGCCAGCGGGGACCGGCAATGAACAACATCCGGGTGTTCCTGGTGGACGACCACCCGGTGGTCCGGGCCGGGCTGCGGGCGATGCTGGGTGATCTGCAGGGCATCACAGTGGTGGCCGAGGCGGCCGACGGCGGCGCCGCCCTGGCCGGACTGGCCAAGCTCCATACCCTGGGCGAGCCTGCGGACGTGGTGCTCATGGACCTGCAGATGGGCGCGGGAATGGACGGCGTCACCGCGACCGGCCGGATCAAAGCGGGAGAGGCCGGGCAGCCGGCGCCTCCGGTGCTCATCCTCACCACCTTTGACTCCGACGCCGACATCCTCGCTGCCGTCGAGGCCGGCGCCAGCGGCTACATGCTCAAGGATGCCCCGCCGGAGCAGATCCGCCAGGCGGTGCTCTCCGCCGCGGCCGGCGGTACGGCGCTGGCACCCGAGGTCGCGGCCAGGCTGATGGGCCGGATCAGGAACCCGGAGCCGGCCCTGTCCGTCCGCGAGATCCAGTTGCTCGAACTGCTGGCCACCGGGATGGGAAACCGGGCGATCGCCAAGCAGCTGTTCATTTCCGAGGCCACGGTCAAGACCCATCTGGTGCATATCTACGGCAAGCTCGGCGTGGACAACCGCACTGCCGCGATCGCCGTTGCCGCACAGCGCAGGATCATCCGGCGGCCCTAGGCGTTCCGGGCACGGGAAGTCCGTGCCTGTGTCACGTGCCGCCGCTTTGTGACACGGGGGTTGTCACTGGTCCGGGGCATAATGTCGCAATGGGGAACTCATCAAAACTTGCACTGGCCCTTGTGGGTCTGGTTCTTGGCGCCTCGCTGGTCGCCTGCGGAGACGGCCGGGACGGCGCGGAAGGCGCCGCCCAGCAGCTCGCCAGCGCGGTGTCCGCGCTCGACGTCGGATCCGTCGCCTTCGAGGGGAAGGAGTCGGGCGCCGCCAACGACCAGCTCAAGGAAATTTTCCAGGGACTGGACCCGGACAAACCAGCCGTGCAGGCCGGCCAGCTGACCTTCGAGTCGGACACGGCCACGTTTCCGCTGAACTACACCTGGAAAGTCGGCGCGGAGGAATGGAAATACACCGTTTCCGCACAGCTGAAGAAATCCGGGGACAAGTGGCTCACGGTGTGGAAGCCGGCCATGCTGGTTCCCGACCTCGCTGACGGGGAGATCATCACCCGGGCCACCCAGACGCCGCAGAGGGCCTCCATCCTGGGCGCCGGCGGGGCCCCGCTGGTCACGTACCGGCCCGTTGTCAACGTTGGCATCGACAAGCCAGCGCTCGGCGGCGCGGACCCCTCCGACTCCGCCACCAAGCTTGCCCAACTGGTCGGCGTGGACCCGGCAGCCTACGCCCAGCAGGTCGCGGCGGCCGGTCCGGACGCCTTCGTCCCGGCCATCACCTTCCGCGAGGACGGTTCCCGGACCATCACCGACGAGCAGATCTCCGCCATCCCCGGCGGCCGCGCCGTCCCGGACAGCCTGCCGCTGGCACCCACCCGCACGTTTGCGCGGGCACTTCTGGGTACAGTCTCCGAGGCGAACGCGGAGCAAATCGAGAAGTCCGGCGGCGCGCTCAAGCCCGGGGACACCACCGGCGCCGGGGGCCTGCAGCAGCAGTACGACGCGCAGCTGCGCGGAACCGACGGGATCGTGATCCGGGCACAGAAAGCCGGACTCACCACCGCGGAAATCCAGGCGGCGTCTCCCGACCCGAGGCGGGTGCTGTTCGAGACCGGCATCAAACCCGGAACCCCGCTGAAAACCACCCTGGACCCGAAGCTGCAGCAACTCGCGGAAGACGTGCTCGGCAAGGTCGGCCCTGCGTCGGCCATCGTGGCGCTCCGGCCCTCCAGCGGCGCCGTCCTGGCCGCCGCGTCCGGGCCGGGCAGCAACGGCTACGACACCGCAATGCTGGGACAGTATGCCCCCGGATCGATCTTCAAGATGGTCGATTCCCTGGCCATGTTCCGCAACGGGATGACCCCCGATTCCAAGGTGGACTGCCCGGCGACCCTCACGGTGGACGGCCGCACCTTCAAGAACGCCGAGGGATACCCCGAGTCCTCCCTGGGCTCCGTGACGCTGCGCGACGCCTTTGCGCACTCCTGCAACACCGCCTTCATCAACGCCCGCGACACCGTCAGCCAGGCGCAACTCGAATCTGCCGCGACCTCGCTGGGCGTGGCAGTCGAAGCGCCCGCGCTCGGCGCCGCAGCGTTCCTCGGCTCCGTCCCCGGGGAAGCCGCAGGAACCGAACACGCCGCCTCCATGATCGGCCAAGGCAAAGTGCTCCTGTCCCCGCTGGCCGCCGCCATCATGGCCGGCTCGGTAGCCAAGGGAGCCCCGGTGGCCGCCCAGCTGGTCTTGAATCCGAATGAGGGCGTCACTTCACCGGGCGCCGAGAGCACGCCCACTGCCGGCACCGGAACAGGCACGGCGCCTGCCGCCCCGCCCTCCGGTGACGCGTCGGCGTCGGCGTCGGCCGCGGCACCGGCTACGGCGGCCGAAACGCCGGTAACGGCAGCGGAAGCCGCGGCGTTGGCTGACATGATGCGTGCCGTCGTGACCAGCGGGCATGCCGGGTTCCTGGCCGCCGTCCCGGGCGAGCCCGTCGGCGCGAAGACCGGAACGGCTGAGTTCGGCAACGACACCCCGCCCAAGACCCACGCCTGGATCGTGGCGGCGCACGGTGACCTCGCCGTCGCCGTCTTCGTGGAGGACGGCGGCCTTGGAGCCACCACGTCCGGACCGCTGCTCAAGGAGTTCCTCACCCGGGCCAGCTGAGACGCCGGACCGGAAAATGGCGGATGCTCCCCCGCGTTGTTGTGCGGGGGAGCATCCGTCGTTCGGGTGTCAATAGTGCGGGAGCGCCTCAGGCGGCGAAGCCGTCCGCAATGTCCAACACGGCGTCCAGTACGGCCAAGCCCTTTTGGGTGTCTTCCACGCTGGTGTTGCACGGCGGGACAACATGGATTCGGTTGAAGTTCGCGAACGGGAGCAGCCCGCGGGACTTGCAGGCCGCCACCAGCTGGTTCATTTCCGGGCTTGAGCCGCCGTACGGGGCCATGGGCTCGCGGGTCTTCCGGTCCTTGACGAGTTCGATCGCCCAGAAGACGCCCTTGCCGCGGACTTCACCAACGGAGCGGTGGCGCTCGGTGAATCCACGGAGGGCCGGTCCGATCACCGTCTCGCCGAGGGCTGCCGCGTGCTGGACGATCTGTTCGTTCTCCATCGCGTTGATGGTCGCCACGGCGGCAGCCGCCGCGAGCGGGTGGCCCGAATAGGTCAGGCCGCCGGGGTAGACACGCTTGCCGAACGTGGCTGCGATCTCCGGGCTGATTGCCACCCCGCCCATCGGAACATAGCCGGAATTCACGCCCTTGGCGAAGGTCAGCAGGTCCGGAACGACGTCGAAGTGCTCGACGGCGAACCAGGTTCCGGTGCGGCCGAAGCCGGACATGACTTCGTCGGCGATGAAGATGATGCCGTGCCGGGTGCAGAGCTCGCGGACGCCCTGCAAGTATCCCGGGGGCGGCACGTAGATCCCGGCCGTGCCCGGGATGCTTTCCAGGATGAGGGCGGCGATGGTGGAGGGGCCTTCGAAGCTGATCAGCTGTTCCAGGTGTTCGAGGGCGCGCTGGCTTTCCTCCTCCTCGGTGGTGGAGTGGAAGGCGGTGCGGTACAGGTACGGCGGGAAGAAGTGGACGGTGCCGGTGCTGGCGGTGTCGCTGGGCCAGCGCCGGGGGTCGCCGGTGACGTTGATGGCCAGCTGGGTGCCGCCGTGGTACGAACGGTAGGCGGAGAGCACCTTGTGGCGGCCCGTGTGCAGACGGGCCATGCGGATGGCGTGCTCGTTGGCGTCCGCCCCGCCGTTGGTGAAGAAGATCTTGTCCAGTCCGCCGGGCGTGCGCCCGGCAATCAGGCGTGCAGCTTCGGAGCGCGCGTCGTTGACGTAACTCGGGGCAATCGTGCACAGCTTGGTGGCCTGTGCTGCGATGGCGGATACGACGGCGGGGTGCTGGTGGCCGATATTGGTGTTGACCAGCTGCGAGGAGAAGTCCAGGTACTTGTTGCCGTCGCCGTCCCAGACGTGGGAGCCCTCGGCCGCGGAGATGACCATGGGGTCGATGAGGTCCTGGGCGGACCAGGAGTGGAAGACGTGCTTGCGGTCCAGTTCGTAGGCGCGGCGGGCGCCCTCGGCGGCCTCCTGCTGCGGGAGGGTTTCGTTTTCAAGGGTCGAGGTCATGACAGCTGCCTTTCGGATACGGGTGGCTTAGGCGTTCTGCGGGAAGCCGAGGTTGATGCCGCCGTGGCTTGGATCCAGCCAGCGGGAGGTGACGGCCTTGCCGCGGGTGAAGAAACCGACGCCCTCGGTGCCGTGGGCGTGGGTATCCCCGAACAGCGAGTTCTTCCAGCCGCCGAAGGAGTAGTAGGCCATGGGGACCGGAACGGGGACGTTGATGCCCACCATGCCCACCTCCACTTCGTTCTCGAAGCGCCGCGCCGCGCCGCCGTCGTTGGTGAAGATGGCGGTGCCGTTGCCGTATGGGTTGCCGTTGATCATCTCGAGCGCCTCGTCGTAGCTGTCAACGCGGAGCACGGACAGGACCGGTCCAAAGATCTCGTCCTGATAGATGGACATGTCCGGAGTCACCTTGTCGAAAAGCGTGGGTCCGACGAAGAAGCCGTCACCTTCCGCGTCGGCGGCGATGTTGCGGCCGTCGACGACGAGTTGGGCACCGGCAGCTTCGCCGGCATCAATGTAGCCGGCAACCTTGTCCCGGTGCTGGGCCGTCACCAGCGGGCCCATGTCGCAGCCGCGCAGCCCGTCGCCGGTGCGCAGGGAAGCCGCACGCTGGGCAATCTTGTCCACCAGTTCATCGGCGATTTCGCCCACCGCGAGCAGGGCAGAGATGGCCATGCAACGTTCGCCCGCCGATCCGAATCCGGCATTGATGGCGGCGTCGGCGGCCAGGTCCAGATCGGCGTCGGGCAGCACGATCATGTGGTTCTTGGCTCCGCCAAGGGCCTGGACGCGCTTTCCGTTGGCCGTCGCGGTCTGATAGACGTACTTGGCGATCGGGGTGGAGCCGACGAAGGAGACGGCTTTGATGTCCGGGTGGTTGAGCAAGGCGTCGACGGCCACCTTGTCGCCGTGCAGGACGTTGAACACGCCGTCCGGCAGGCCGGCTTCTTTCCAGAGTTCGGCCATCCAGTTCACCGCCGTGGGGTCCTTTTCGCTGGGCTTGACGACGACCGTGTTGCCGGCGGCGATGGCAAGCGGGAAGAACCACATCGGCACCATGGCCGGGAAGTTGAACGGGCTGATGACTGCGACCGGACCCAGGGCCTGGCGGATGGAGTGGACGTCCACGTTGGTGGACGCGTTCTCGGTGTAGCTGCCTTTGAGCAGATGGGGGATGCCGCAGGCGAACTCGACGACTTCCTGGCCCCGGGTGACTTCCCCGAGGGCATCGTCCAGGACTTTTCCGTGCTCGGAGGTGATGATGGCGGCGAGTTCGCCTTTGCGGGAGTTGAGCAGTTCGCGAAAGGCGAAGAGGATCTGGGTGCGGCGGGCAATCGAGGTGTCGCGCCATGCGGGGAATGCGGCCTTGGCCGCGGCAATGGCGGCGTGGCTCTCGTCCCGGCTCGCGAGCGAAACCTGGCCGGTGACCTTGCCCGTGGCCGGGTTGGTCACCGGGGCCGTGCGCGCGCCGGCGGGAACGTAGCTGCCGTTGATCCAGTGCTCGATGATGTTCAAGGTTTCTCCTCATGCGGTATTCGGGGTGCGTTGAGTCCAGTGTCCCTACCGGGAGACGGCACCATAAGTGCCAGTGTGTAAGGAGAATCACAGCTTGGTTTACACTGTGTAAATGTTGCCCACCGTCGGCTCGATCCTTGACCTTCCCGTTCTCCGCGAGGCCGCGCCGCTCCTGCTCGGCGGCGCCGGGGCCCTCGACAACCCCGTGCGCTGGGTCCACGTGAGCGAATTGCTCGACATTTCCGGGCTGCTGTCTGGCGGGGAGCTGGTGCTTACCACCGGACTGGAGCTGGAAAAGGAACCCGGGCTTACGGCGTCGTTCATCAGGTCCCTGGAGCAGGCGGCGGCGTCCGGCCTGATTGTTGAACTCGTCGGCGACAGGAAGCCCAGTTTGGATGCGCTGCGCGCGGCCGCGCTGGCCACGGCCATGCCCGTGATCGTGGTGGAGCGCCGCGTGCGGTTCGTGCAGGTCACCGAAATCGTGCACCGGATCATCGTCGCCGAACAGCTGGAGCGGGTGGAACGCGCCCGCGACGTCCACGAGGCCTTCACGGTGCTGAGCCTGGAAAGCGCAGGGACCGGGCAGGTGGTGGACCAGGCAGCCGCCATGATCGGCGCCCCGGTGGTCCTGGAGGACCTCTCGCACCTCGTCCTCGCGTACTCGGCCGGGCAGCTGCGGACCATCGAACTGCTGGAGGACTGGGAGCGGCGGTCCAGGACCACGCCGGCGCCGCCCGGGACGGGCCGCACCGGGCCCGAGGCCTGGCTGCAGACGCCGGTTGGCGTGCGCGGGAACGTCTGGGGGCGGCTGGTGGTGCCGGTCCCCCTCGACGACGACGACGCGGCGGCCATGGTGCTGGAACGCGCGGCCCAGACCCTGGCGATCAACCGGCTCGCCGAACGGGACCGGCGGGAGCTGAGCCACCAGGCGCAGGCGGGGCTTCTCAACGCCCTCCGTCAGCCCCGCGGGCTGGGCGAGGACGAGGCGCAGGCCCGCGCCGCGGCGCTGGGACTCAGGCGGTCGCCGCACTACCTGCCAATTGTGTTCCGGAGCGGCGGAGCAGCCTATGGTCCCTCAGCAGGGGCAGGGGCAGGGGCAGGGGCAGGGGCAGGGGCAGGGGCAGCGGGAGCCGGAATCGATCCACTCGCTGGGCAACAGGAGGAACGTGCCCTGCTGGAGCAGCTCGCCCGGGCCCTCAAAACCGTGTCAGGCAGCGCTTTGACCGCGAGCATCCGGTCCGGATCGGTCGGCATGATCCTGGCCGTTCCTGCGAAGCAATTGGAGGACCCGACCCTCCAGCGTCTCGCCGATGCCCTCGCGGGCAGCGACACGCCACCCGGCCCACCCGTCCGCGGAGCCCGGCCCGGCAGAGGTCTGCCCGGCGGAGGCTGGGCCGGCAATCCGGCGGAGGCGACATGGAGCATCGGCGTGGGGCACCTGAGGGGTTCCTTGCTCGAAGCGGCGGCGGGCATTGACGAAGCCGCCCACGTCGCCGAAACCGCGGCGACGCTGCGGGGTGATCGGAAGCCGTTCTACCGGGCGACGGACGTCCGGCTTCGGGGGCTGCTGGCCCTGCTGCGCAAGGATCCGCGGGTGCAGCAGTTCGCGGAGTCAGAACTGGAGGGTGTCCTGCAGGCCGACGCCCGGGACGGCGGCGGGCAGCTGGAACTGCTGGGCCGCTACCTCGAGTCCGGCGGCAACAAAGCGGCTCTGGCCCGCACCGGCTATCTCAGCCGCCCGACACTGTACGCGCGGCTGGCCCGCCTTGAAGAGCTCCTCGGCGTGGACCTCGACGACGCGGAGTCCCGGACGTCGCTGCACGTCGCCCTACTCCTGCACCGGCTCCGGGGCCTGTGACCGCGCGGATCCGCGCAGAATGCGAGCATTGACGAATGGCGAAGCCCTTTACCTTGACCCAGCTGCGGTATTTCGCGGTGGTGGCCGAGCTCGAAAACATGACTGCGTCGGCCGAAAGGCTGCTCGTGACCCAGTCCACCCTGTCCACCGCCATGGCCCAGCTTGAAGCAAGTTTGTCGACGCAGCTGTTTGTCCGGCTCAGGACGCGCGGCCTGCGCCTGACGCCGTCCGGCCGGCAGCTGGCCCAGGACATCAAG
Source organism: Arthrobacter sp. P4_F10 (assembly GCF_056401435.1). NCBI lineage: Bacteria > Bacillati > Actinomycetota > Actinomycetes > Micrococcales > Micrococcaceae > Arthrobacter > Arthrobacter sp. P4_F10. The sequence continues at coordinate 418,860 of NZ_JBFUJJ010000001.1, read as the reverse complement.
GTGCTGCTGGAGCATGCGGACTCGCTGTACGAGTCAGCCCGCGGGCTTGCGACAAGCCTGGTCGGAGAGCTCAAAGTGGGCGTGTTTTCGCCCCTGGCGCCCTTCAGGCTTCCCGCAATCCTGCAGACCTTCGAAGTTCAGCATCCGGGAGTCGAGGTCTCCTTCCTGGAAGCCGATCTGGCGAGCCTGCAGACGGCCCTCCTCGAAGGGCAGTGCGATGTCGCGCTGATGTACGGTCTCGGCCTGGGCCGGGGCTTCACACACACGGTGCTCGAGCGCGTGCCCCCTCATGTGCTGGTCCATGCTGAACACCCCGCGGCGTCCCGGCCCGAGCGAAGCATCGCACTGAAGGATCTCGACGGCGAACCCGCGGTGGTGCTGGATCTGCCGCACAGCCGGGAATACTACGAGCAGCTGTACGCGATCGCGGGGGTGCTTCCCAATGTCCGGCACCGCTTTGCCGGGTATGAGACGGTGCGCTCGTTTGTGGCGAAGGGCCACGGCTACGCCATGCTGAACCAGCGGCTCCACAGCGACATGACGTATTCCGGCGGCAGGGTGGTTGCCCTGACCCTGACGGATGACTTCCCGCCAATCGAGGTGATGCTGGTCCGGCCCGAGGGAGTGCAACCCACCCGCCGGGCACTGGCCTTTGAGGAGACCTGCATCCGGCTCTACGGTGCCGCCCGGCACTAGCCCGGCGGATTCCCCGTGCCCACCGACTGTGACTGCGAAAATCCGCAGCGATTGGCATCGATGAAATCGATTGATTTGGCCAAAACAATCAATTGGACAGATGTGAACCGGATCACACAAAGTTGGTCCAGTGCGGTGGTGCCGGCGGGAGTCCAACGGCAAATCCCGCGCAATGACGGCCCTTGGCCGAGTCCCGAAGCGCGACAACCATGTTGATCAAAGGAGATTCAATGGTTCCGATTCACGCCCCAGGTGTCCGACTTATGTCCGGACCGTGGCTTGCCGGCAACACAGCGGCAACATCAGCAGATTTCATTTCCCGGGCCCGTAACACGGCAGGGAACTTCGGAAACACGGCGCCTCTAGCGTGGCTGTCATGACGATCAACGACATCAAGGACCAGCCGGTGTCCGCTTCCCAGACCACACCGTCCGCCCCGGCCCTGGACAAGGACGCTCCGCGGTCCGGACCTCTCGGCATCACCAAGATGCAGAAGCGGGTCCTCGCAGGCGGCAGCATCGGGCAGTTCATCGAATTCTACGATTTCACGCTCTACGGCCTCACCGCCGTCATCTTCTCCCAACTGTTTTTCCCCGGCAGCAACCCGGTCACGGCCATGCTTGCCACGTTCGCCACCTTCGGCGTCGCCTTCGTGGTCCGTCCCATCGGCGGCCTGTTCTTCGGCGCGCTCGGCGACCGGATCGGCCGCCGCCGGGTCCTGACCATCACGCTCGTCGCCATCGGCGGGGCCACCGCCTTGATGGGGCTGCTGCCGACCTACGGCCAGATCGGCGCCTGGGCACCGGTGTTGCTGGTCCTCTGCCGGCTGATCCAGGGCTTCTCCGCCGGCGGCGAATCCGTGGGAGCACCCTCGTTTGTCTTCGAGCACGCCCCGGTCAGCCGCCGCGGGTTCTGGCTCAACATCACCATCGCCGCCACTGCGCTGCCCTCTGTCGTCGCCGGTTCGATGATCCTCATCCTGAGCCAGTCAATGCCCAACGAGGCCTTCATGGCGTGGGGCTGGCGCCTGCCGTTCCTGCTGGCACTGCCGCTCGCCCTGTTCGGCGTCTGGATCCGCAGCCGGACGGTGGAAAGCGATGCGTTCAATGAGGCCAAGGCTGCCCGGACCAAGGAATTCAGCCCGGTCCGCGAAGCCTTCCGCGAAAACCGGCTCCGTATGGTCCAGGTCATCTTCGTCATGGGCCTGACCGCAATGGGCTTCTACTTCCTCTCGGCCTATTTCGTCTCCTATGTCCAGACCACGGGCCACCTGAGCCGTGAACAGTCCCTCCTGGTCAACGCCGCCGCTCTCGCGCTCTACGCCGTCCTGCTTCCTTTCGGTGGCCGGCTGGGCGACCGCTTCGGCCGCAAACCGATGCTCATTGCCGGTTCAGCCGCGCTGGCCCTGCTTTCAGTGCCGAGCTTCATGCTGGTGACCAGCGGAAGCCTCCCTCTTGCCCTCCTGGGCCAGTCCCTCTTCGTGGTGGCGCTCTGCATCTACGGCGGAGGCTGCTACACCTTCTTCGTTGAAATCTTCACCACCCGCACCCGCTTCACGTCGGCGGCAATCAGCTACAACGGCGCCTACGCGCTCTTCGGCGGCACAGCACCGTTCATCGGGACCGCCCTGGTCGGCGGCACCGGAGTGCCTCACGCGCCCGGCTTCTACATGGCCGCGGCCGCCGCCGTCGTGCTCCTGCTGGTGCTCTTCACCAAGGTTCCCGAGACGCGCGGCCGCATGGGCTAAGCCCGCCGCCCCACCCTCTCCACCGCAACCTACAAAGGATTTCCCATGACTTCAGCAGCTTTCCTCGAAGACTTCCACCACGTGGCCACCATCGGCGCCACCCCCGACAACGGCGTCGACCGCCAGGCGGCAACCCCGGAGGATGCGCAGACACGCCACTGGTTCGCCGGGTGGGTGCGTGACGCCGGATGGGAACTCCGGGTGGACGGGATCGGCAACATGTTCGGGCTGCTGGAGTGGACGCCGGGGGCGCCCTATGTGCTGATCGGATCCCACCTGGACAGCCAGCCGCTCGGGGGCCGGTTCGACGGCGCGTACGGTGTCGTCGCCGCCCTGCACGCGGCCCGGCGTCTGGACGCCGAGGTTGCGGAGGGCGGGCCCGCGCCGCGGTTCAACCTGGCCGTAGTGAACTGGTTCAACGAGGAGGGCGGCCGGTTCGCGCCGAGCATCATGGGAAGTTCGGTGTTTGCGGGACTCCTGCAGCGGGAACAGATGCTGGATGTGGCGGACCTGCAAGGCGTCACAGTCCGTGAGGCGCTGGATGGCATCGGGTACCTCGGCACCTCTGACGGGCCCGAGGCCGCCGGCTACGCCGAGATCCACATCGAGCAGGGCAGGATCCTGGAACGCGAGGGCATCTCCATCGGCCTGGTGGACAGCAGCTGGTACACCCAGAAACTGGACATCGAAGTGCTCGGCGAACAGTCGCACACCGGAGCGACGGCCATGGCCGACCGGCACGACGCCCTGGTGGCAGCCTCCAAGATCATTCTTATGGTGCACGACGTCACGGCTGAGTTCGCCGAGGAGGCCCTCGTCTCATCCGTGGGCCAGCTGACCCTCGAACCGAACTCGCCCATTGTGGTGGCCCGTAGGGTCCACCTCGTCGCCGACCTCCGCTCCGGCGATCCGGACATCGTCAAGGCGGCCCGCGCCAAACTCATCGAGGACATCGATGCGCTGGCACGCGAGCACGACATCAAAGTCAATGTGAAGGACTTCGACATCCGGCCGATCCGCCGCTTCCCCGAAGGCGGGATCGAACTCGCGGACAAGGTGGCTGCAGACCTGGGCCTTTCCGCGCGGCGGATCCAGACCATGGCCGGCCACGATTCCGTTGCCATGAACACAGTGGCGCCGTCGGTCATGCTCTTCATCCCCAGCGTGGACGGCGTCTCGCACTGCGAACGGGAGTTCAGCACCGACGAGGACATGGTTGCCGGCGTGGACATGCTCACTGGGGTGGCCCGGGACCTGGTTGCCGGCGCCCTGGCCGAAGCCTCCTCCGAGCCGGCAGCGGCCTTGGCATGACCGAGCTGCACTACCTCGACGCCGGCACGGCCCTGCGGCTTTTCCGCTCCCGGGAGCTCTCGCCGGTGGAGCTCATGGAAGCGGTGATCACCAGGACCGAGGCCGTCAACGGCGGCATCAACGCCCTGACGGAGACCCTGTTCGAAGAGGCGCTCCCGGCAGCACGGCAGGCCGCTGCCCGGTATGCGCGGGGCAGGGACCTCACACCCCTGCTGGGGCTGCCGGTGGCCGCCAAGGAAAAGCACGGGCTCCGGGGACGCACCCTTTCGCAGGGGCTCGTAGCCCGCAAGGGGGAGCTCGCGCACGCGGACCATCCCGTCATCGACCGAATCCGGCGTGCCGGCGGCATCATCCATGCCCGCACCACCACGCCCGAATACAGCTGCGCCACCGTCACCCACAGTCCCCTGTGGGGAGTCACGCGCAATCCCTGGAACCGGCAGTATTCCCCGGGCGGCTCCTCCGGCGGTTCCGGGGCGGCACTGGCCGCCGGGCTGGCGCCGCTGGCCACCGCCTCCGACATCGCGGGTTCAACCCGCCTGCCGGCGTCGTTCACCGGGACCGTCGGCTACAAGGCGCCCTACGGAAGGATTCCCGGCCTGGCCCCGCTCTCCGCGGACCACTACCGCGGCGACGGCCCGATGGCACGGACCGTGGCGGACGCAGCCTTGCTGGCGAACGTCATGGCGGGCCGTCATCCGGGCGACCACACCTCCCTCGCCGGGAGTCCGGCGTTGTCCTGCCCGCCGGGTGCTGACACCGCCTCGGCAGTGGCCGGCATGCGCATCGCTCTCTGCATCCGGCTGGGGAACTATCCCGTCGCCGCGGATGTTGAGGCCAATACGCGCGGCGTGGCAACGGCCCTGCGTGATGCCGGCGCCGTGGTGGAAGAGATCGAGCTGCCCTGGACCACCGAGGACATCAGCCGGACAATGTTCACACATTTCGGCTACCTCCTCGGTCCGGCCATGGAGGACGAGACCTCGGAGTCTCCCGAGCTGCTGGCCCCGTACACACGGCGGTTCATGGCGGACGCCCGGAAAGCCGCCGCGGAAAACCGGTTCGTCGACGGCATCCGGGCGGAAACCAGAATCCAGGCCGAGCTTGCCGCGGCGATGTCCGGCTTCGACGCCCTTCTCTGCCCGGCCTCGGCCGTGGCCGCCCTGGACGCGGACGGCATGTACCTTGACGGGATCGACGCCGGGGGCGAGCGGCTCGGGCACTACTGGCAGGGGCACATGACGGCGCCCTTCAACATCAGCAACCGCTGCCCCGTCCTGGCCGTGCCGAGCGGCATGGCCGACTGCGGCATCCCCACGGGTGTGCAGATCGTGGGCCATCCATTCGAGGACGCCACAGTCTTCACGGTGGGTGCCGCCGTGGAGGCGGTGCGGCCCTGGGCAGGACGCCGTCCGGAGCTCCTGGTGAACAGCTAGGCGCCCGGGCCCCGGCCGGTCCGTCCGTCCATGGGAAGATTGAACGCGTGGCTCATATTGACGTTTCCGGCATCGACTACTTCCTCTCCGACGGCACCCAGCTGCTCAACGGCGTGACGTTCAAGGTCCCCGACGGCACCAAGACGGCGCTGATCGGGCCCAACGGAACCGGCAAGACCACGCTGTTCCGGATCATTTCCGGCGACCTCGTTGCGGATGAAGGCGTGATCGGCCGCTCCGGCAACATGGGGATCATGCGCCAGTTCGTGGGCCAGGTCCGGGATGAGTCCACCGTCCGCGACCTCCTGGTCTCCGCCGCCCCGCCCGCCCTGGCCGCCGCCGCGCGCACCGTCGACGAGGCAGAACTCGCCATGCTGGAGCACGACGACGAGCCCACCCAGATGGCCTATGCCCAGGCCATCGTGGACTGGGGAGACGCCGGCGGCTACGACGTCGAGACCGTCTGGGACGAGGTCTGCATGGCCGCCCTCGGCCTGCCGTTTGACCGGGCGCAGCACCGCCCGGCGTCGAGCCTCTCCGGCGGCGAGCAGAAGCGGCTGGTGCTCGAGGCTCTCTTCGCCGGCCCGGACGAACTGCTGCTCCTGGACGAGCCGGACAACTACCTCGACGTCCCGGGCAAGCGCTGGCTCGAGGCCAAGCTGAACGAGTCGAAGAAGACCGTGTTCTTCATCAGCCACGACCGTGAACTGCTCAACAACGCCGCCGGCCGCATCGTCACGCTGGAACCGGGCATCAACGGCGCCGGGGCCTGGATCCACGGCGGCGGTTTCGGTTCCTACGTGGATGCCCGGGCCGACCGGAACGCGCGCTTCGAGGAGCTGCGCAAGCGTTGGGACGAGGAGCACGTAAAGCTCAAGGAACTCGTCAACATGTACAAGAACAAGGCCGCTTTCCGTTCCGACATGGCCAACCGCTATCACGCGGCCCAGACCCGGCTCGCGAAGTTCCTCGAGGCCGGTCCGCCCGAGGCCCTGCCGATCGAGCAGAATGTGCAGATGCGGCTCAAGGGCGGGCGCACCGCCAAGCGCGCCGTCGTGGCGGAGAAACTGGAACTGACGGGCCTGATGAAGCCGTTCTCCACCGAGATCTGGTTCGGCGACCGGGTGGGCGTCCTTGGTTCCAACGGTTCGGGCAAGAGCCACTTCCTGCGCCTGCTCGCCACCGGCGGCACGGATCCGGAACGGGAGCACCTGCCGGTGTCCGACGTCGAGATCGCGGAGGTGCCGCATGAGGGCACCGTGAAACTCGGCGCCCGGATCCGGCCCGGCTTCTTCGCCCAGACCCACGTCCGGCCCGACCTGCTGGGCAAGACCCTGCTCGAAATCCTGCACCGGGGCGACGAGCACCGCTCCGGCATGGGCCGCGAAGCCGCCGCCGGGGCGCTGGACGGCTACGGGCTGGCAGCGCAGTCCGAGCAGAAGTACGAGTCCCTCTCCGGCGGCCAGCAGGCGCGGTTCCAGATCCTGTTGCTGCAGCTCTCCGGCGCCACGCTGCTGCTGCTTGACGAACCCACGGACAACCTCGACCTGCACTCGGCCGAGGCCCTGGAACGGGCGATCGACCACTTCGAAGGCACCGTCCTGGCAGTCACCCACGACCGCTGGTTCGCCCGCACTTTCGACCGCTTCCTGGTCTTCGGCTCCGACGGCAGGGTCTACGAGTCCGCCGAACCGGTCTGGGACGAAAAGCGCGTCGAGCGCGCCCGCTAAGCCAACAAGCAACGCGGCGTCACTTAACGCCCATCCCCGAGGGGTTTCTGGGGCGCCAAGTGACCCCGCGTTTGCTCTTTGGGTCGCGCAACAAATGATTAAATGATCACAAACCGTTAGCATTTGATCATGAACACTGATGAGCGGCACCGCCTGATCGGCGGACTGCTTCGCAACCGCGAGCAGGTGACGGTGGACGACCTGATGGCCGCCTGCGGCGCCTCCGGTGCCACCATCCGGCGCGACCTCGACATCCTGGCCCTGCACGGCGTGCTGCGGAGGGTCCACGGCGGAGCCAAGAGCCTGGTTTTCGGCGGTGAAAACCCCCAATACGGGCAGCGCGAGCTGGAGGACCACACCGCCAAGGTGAGGATCGCCGCCGGTGTGGCGGCCATGCTCCAGGACCGGAGTCACGTCTGGCTGGACAGCGGCACCACCGCTACGGAGATCGCCCGCCAGTTGCGCCAGCGCGAGATGACGATCATGCCGATGTCGTTGCGAGCCGTCACCGCGCTGTCCCTGGACGATGTGCCTGCCGGCCGCCGCCCCGAGCTCCTGATGCCGGGCGGCAGCCTCGTTCCCGGTGAACTGTCTTTCCGCGGGCCCATGACGGAATCCAACATCCGCTCGCTGCGCTTCGACGCCGCCGTGGTCACGCCCTGCGCCCTGAACCTCAAGGACGGGCTGTTGGCCCACGATCTCGACGACGCCGCCGTCAAGCGCGCTGGCCTGGAATCCGCGGCCCGGGTGATCGTCGCCTGCGCCGGATCCAAATGGAACGCCAGCGCCGTCGCCCTCGTCGCATCCCTGGACGCCGTCGATGCCGTCGTGACCGACCGGCAGCTCAGCCTGGAAGAACTTGACCAACTCTCACAACGCTCGGTGGAAGCAGTGATCGTATGACCAGTACCGCAACCGTCCCGCAACTGAAGGCTGCCACCGGGGCGACTTTCCTTGTCTTCGGGATCAACGGATTAGTCTTCGCCAGTTGGGCTGCCCGCATCCCCGCGGTGACAGAGATCCTGCACATCACCGCGGGCCAGATGGGAACGCTGCTGCTGTGCCTGGCGGTCGGCTCGCTGATCGCCCTGCCCACGGCCGGGTTTGTCGTCGGCCGGATCGGCACCGCCAACACCGTCCGGAGCGCCGGACTTGTGGCCGCGGCGGCCGGCGTCGGCGTCGCGCTGTCCCTGATGGCGGCCTCCGTCCCGGGGACGGCGATTGCCCTGTTCTTCTTCGGGATCGGCGTCGGGCTCTGGGATGTTTCGCAGAACATTGAAGGTGCCGACGTCGAGCACCGGCTCGGGCGCACCATCATGCCGCAGTTCCACGCGGCCTTCAGCGGCGGCGCATTCATCGGGGCCCTGATCGGCGCCGGCCTGTCCACCCTGGGGGTCGGGCTCCCGGAGCATCTGCTGGTCATAGCCGCCGTCGTCGCCGTCCTGACCACGGTGGCCCCGCGGTACTTCCTGCCCCATCTGCCCGCCGCGGCGCCCGCCGCGGGGGACCCGGACCACGGCAAGGGCGGGTCGGCCTGGCGGGACGGGCGCACGCTGCTGATCGGCGTCGTCGTTCTCGGCGCCACCCTGACTGAAGGCGCCGGCAATGACTGGATTGCCAAGGCCGCGGTTGACGGCCTGGGCGCTGAACAATCCACGGGGGCGCTGCTGTTCGCCGCCTTTGTGCTGGCAATGACCGCCATGCGCTTCTTCGGCGGCCGCGCGATCGACGTCTACGGCCGCGTGGCTGTGCTGCGCGCCAGCATGGCCGCGGCAGCCGCGGGCCTCTGCCTCTTCGTGTTCGCCGGCACCATCTGGCTGGCCGCTGCCGGCGCCGTGCTCTGGGGCGTGGGCGCCGCCCTCGCATTTCCGATCGGGATGTCCGCCGCGGCGGATGACCCCCGGAAGGCGGCCGCCCGGGTGTCCGTCGTGTCCACGCTGGGCTACATTGCCTTCCTCGCCGGGCCGCCGCTGCTGGGCTACCTGGGCGATGTCACCGGTATCAGGGCCGCCCTGCTGGCGATCGGGATTCCGATTCTGGTGGCCCTGGTGCTCGCCGGCGCCGCGAAGCCCTTGCGCGCGAGGTAGGTGCCCGCCGCGCCCTTGCCTCCGGCGGGCCGTCCGGCAGTATGGTGGTCAAATGCGAACCATGCTGAGGAAGGCCCCCGGCCGCCTGTCGAAATTCGACCTCAAACTGGTGCGCGCCGTCTCCAATCTGCCGGGCGGAGGCCATGACGAGTTCTTCCGCCGTCTCTCCGCCGCCGCCAACAAAGGCAAACTCTGGTTCGGCGTCGCCGGAGCCATGGCCCTGGTGCCCGGAAGGACGCGCCGGGCAGCCTTGCATGGGCTCTTGGCCCAAGGCGTGGCCTCGGCAGTCACGAACGTGGTGTTCAAGACCCTCCTGCCCCGGACGCGGCCCCTGCCCGAACACCTTCCGGTCTTCCGCTTCGTCAATCCGCAGCCGACGAGTTCGTCGATGCCCTCGGGCCATTCGGCCTCCGCGGTGGCCTTCGCGCTCGGAGTCGGCATGGTCCGGCCGGCACTCGGTGCGGCGCTGGCCCCCGTCGCGGCCGGGGTGGCCTACTCCCGGGTCCACACCGGGGCCCACTGGCCCTCGGATGTGCTGTTCGGTTCCGCGATCGGCGCCGGCGCGGCCATGGTGACGCGGAAGTGGTGGCCCGTCCGGCCGCCCTTCCCGGAAACCCGCCGTGGCGCCGTCCGGGCCGCGGAACTCCCGGACGGACAGGGTCTCTGCATCGCCGTCAACACCCTCGGCGGGTCCTATGCCGACGAGACCGTTGACGCCCTGCAAAAAACATTCCCCAAAGCGTATATAAAGAAAATTGGGCATGATGAGGCCGTTGACGCGGGCATCGCCGAGGTCGCGACGCGGCCGGGCATTGCGGCCCTGGGCGTCTGGGGCGGCGACGGAACCGTGGGCGCCGCGGCGGCCGCCGCCGTCGAACGCTCCCTCCCGCTGCTGGTGCTCCCCGGCGGAACGCTCAACCACTTTGCCCGCGACGCCGGGACGCCCACGCTGGGGGCGGCGGTGCAGGCGGCCTCGCACGGCGAGGCCGCAGTGGCCGACATCGGCCACGTGAGTGTCGAACGCGGGCTCCCCGACAGCCCGGAGCACCTCGAACTGATCATGCTCAACACGGCCAGCATCGGTCTCTACCCGAACCTGGTCCGCCGGCGCGAACAGCTCCAGCCGGCTCTGGGAAAACCCCTGGCCGGAGTGGTGGCCATGTTCCGGACCTTCGCGGCCGGTACCCCCACCACCCTGATCGTCAACGGGGTGCGGCACCGGCTGTGGATCCTGTATATCGGCCGCGGCCGCTACTACCCCAGCGACCACGCGCCGCTGGTGCGCCCCGTGCTGGCGGACGGGGTCCTGGACCTGCGGATGATTACTGCCGATGAGCCGTTTGCCCGGCTGCGGCTGCTCTGGGCCGTGCTCACGGGCACCGTGGCCACTTCCGGGATCACCCACCTCAGCGAAACGGACCGGATCACGGTGGAACCCGGGAACGGGCCCATGGTCCTCGCCGTCGACGGGGAGGTCATGCCAGGAGTGCGGAGCGTGGAGTTCACGGTCCGCCGCGACGCCCTGACCTACTACTCGCCCCTCGACTGAGCCTGTCATCCTCCCGGACTACCCTGATTGGCCCCTGAATCATCCCTGAGACCGGCGAAATACGCCGCCGGCCTCGGTAGCGTGGTGTGCAGACGGGCCCGTGACTGCGGAGCCCCGGATAATCTCCCGCTACGCAAAGGAAAGCTTCCATGATCGAAGCACGAGGCCTGACCAAGGTTTACGGCGACAAGACCGCCGTCGCCGGCGTCAACTTCACCGTCGAAGCCGGCCGGGTCACCGGCTTCCTGGGTCCGAACGGGGCCGGAAAATCCACCACCATGCGCATGATCATGGGACTGGACCGGCCGACGTCGGGCTCAGTGACCGTCAACGGGTCGCCGCTGACCGGGCACGCCGCGCCGCTGCGCGATGTCGGTGCGCTGCTCGACGCCAAGGCCGTCCACACGAGCCGCTCCGCCTACAACCACCTGCTGGCCATGGCCGCGACCCACAGCATCCCCAAGAAGCGGGTCCACGAAGTCATTGAGATGACCGGGCTGGCCGAGGTGGCCCGCAAGAAGGTCGGCGGCTTCTCACTGGGCATGGGCCAGCGGCTGGGCATCGCCGCCGCGCTCCTGGGCGACCCGCAGACCGTCATCCTGGACGAGCCCGTCAACGGTCTCGACCCGGAAGGGGTGGTGTGGGTCCGGAACCTGGTGAAGTATCTGGCCTCCGAGGGCCGCACGGTCTTCCTCTCCAGCCACCTCATGAGTGAAATGGCCGTCACGGCGGACCACCTGATCGTGATTGGCCGCGGGAGGATCATTGCGGACGCCCCGATCCAGGAAATCATCACCGGCAAGGGCCAGGGCCGCACGCGGGTCCGCACAGACCAGCCGGACCGGCTCATGCAGTTGCTGGCCGGAACCGGCGTCTCCGTGGAGGCCCAGGAGCGTGAGCTCCTCGAAGTCACAGGCCTGGACCCGCGGCAGATCGCCACCGCAGCGCTGGAGAACCACGTCATGATCTACGAACTCACCCCGCTGCAGGCCAGCCTCGAGGAGGCCTATATGGAGCTGACCAAGGATGAGGTCGAATACCACTCGCTGATCACCACGGGCGCTGTTCCCGTCGAAGCCGGAGGCAACTAAGCCATGAGCTCCACAACCGTTGAATCCACGCCATCGCCCCGCGGCGCCGAATCCCGCGCGCAGCGGTCCGGAAACGGCAGCAGTTCCGGCCCCGGCCCCAGCTTCCTGCGGGTCCTCAACTCCGAATTCATCAAGTTCCGCACCCTGCTCTCCACGCTGATCCTGCTCGGCTCCACAGTGGTCGTCATGGTCGGGTTCGGGGCGCTTTCGGCCTGGGGGACGGGCCAGTTCTCCGAGGCGGCGGCCCAGGACCCGGAGGTGGCGGCCAGGCTCGCGGCGCAGGGCGGCGACATCGCCGTCAGCGTGCCGACTTCCGGCATCGCGTTTGCCCAGCTGATCCTGGGCTCCCTCGGTGTGCTGCTGATGAGCTCCGAGTTCACCACGGGCATGGCCCGGTCCACGTTCGCGGCAGTGCCCAAACGGATTCCGGCGTTCGCGGCCAAGCTCGTGGTGGTAGTGCTGACCTCCTTCGTCATCACCGCCGCCTCCACCCTGGTGGCCGGGTTGGTGTCGGTGCCGATCCTGGATAACTACGGCCTCGGCCTGGACCTGGGCAGCTCGCAGTCGGTCAAGCTGCTCGTTGTCAACAGCATCTATGTGGCGGCGGTCGCGGCGATCGGCATGGCGCTGGGCACCCTGATCCGCAACTCGGCGGGCGGCATCATGAGCCTGGTCGGCCTGTTCTTCGTGGCGCCCATCGCCTTCCAGCTCATTCCGGGCGACTTCTTCGTGGAGGCCCGCAAGTACCTGCCCGGCAACACCGTGGATCCCCTGACCGCCGTGGAGCACGTCCCGGACACGCTCGAGGCCTGGCAGGCCGGCCTGGTGCTGGGCGCCTGGGTTGTGGTCCCGGTGCTCCTGGCCGCCATCCTGCTCAAGAAGCGGGACGTCTAAGCCGGGCGCACAGGCCCAGCGTCTAGGCTCAGAGCATGATCGATGCAGTACCTGTGAGGGACGCGTCGGCCGGACCGGCCGACGCGTCCCTCGCCGAACTCACCGCCCGCCGCCGCGGCCGGCTCCGGCGCTACTTGCTGGCCAATCCGCGAGTCATGGATGTCCTGGTGGTGCTCTGCTACCTGGTCCTGGTCACGCCGACGGCCATCGAGTCGATCCTGCATGGCGACTGGCCGGTGGCCGTCCTGCTCGCCGCGGCCGCGCCCGTCCTGCTGTTCCGGCGGGCCTATCCCGTGCGGGTGGCGGCCGCCGTGGCGGCACTGGAGCTGGCCGTCACCTTCCTGCATCCGTGGGGATCCAATGTCTCCGCCGGGCTCTGGTTTTCGCTGTACGCCGTCGCCGTCGTCCGCACGCGGCGGTTCGCCCTTGCAACACTTGCCCTGACCACCGCCCCGCTCCTGCTCCTGTACTTCCTGCTGGCCGTTGGTCCGCTGGACGGGCGGCTCCCGGACATGGCGGTCCGCACGCCGGAGAATTTCCAGCTGCTCACGGGCATCGCGGCGGGCATCGGCATCACGCTCTCCAACGTGATCGCCACGGGGATCGGGATCTCGGTGCGGCAGCGGCGCGAGCACGAGTACGAGATCGCCGCATGGGCCGCCCGCGCCCAGCAGCTCGGTTCGGTCACGGAACGGAACCGGATCGCGCGCGAAATGCACGACGTCGTGGCGCACTCGCTGACGGTCATGATCAGCCTTTCGGACGGCGCCGCCGTCGTGGTCAAGAAGGATCCGGCGCGCGCCGCCGGCGTCCTGGCCGAACTCTCCCGGACGGGACGCACCGCGCTGGCCGACATGCGCCGGGTGCTCGGCGTGCTGCGCGAGGACGCCGCCGCAGGGCACGCCCCGCGCGAGCCGCTGGTGGCCGGAGGCAGCCTGGCCACACTGCTTGAGGGTTTCCGCACCGCGGGACTGCCGCTGCACTACACGCACACCGGCCCGTCCCTGCCCTCCGATGCGGCGTTCCAGCTGACCGTGTACAGGATTGTGCAGGAGTCGCTGACCAATGTGCTGCGCTACGGCCGTGCGCTCAGCCGCGTGGACGTCAGCATTGTCCGCAACGGTTCACGCGTCACCATCGAAGTGGTCGACGACGGCAGGGGCACCGTTGACCCCGGCAGTGCCGGGGCCGCCGCGCAGGCGAAGCCCGACTCACTGGATACCTTCGGCACCGGGCATGGAATCGCCGGGATGCGGGAGCGGGCCAGGATTTACGCAGGCACTGTACACGCCGGGCGCACTGGTGAGCGCGGCTGGCGCGTGCACACGGAACTGAACTGCAATGGCGAGAATGCCACGGATACAGGGGGGAACAATGCTCGACAAAGGACCGGTACGCGTTCTGCTGGTGGATGACCAGCCGCTGCTTCGGATGGGCTTCCGGCTCATCCTGGAGGGCGAAGATGATTTGTGCATCGTGGGCGAGGCATCCAATGGTGCCGAAGCGGTCAGCCACGTCCGGGAGCTCGCGCCCGACGTCGTCCTGATGGACGTGCGGATGCCGGTGCTGGACGGGATCGAGGCCACCCGGGCCATCGCGGCCTCGGATTCGGACGCCAAGATCATCATCCTGACCACCTTTGACCTCGATGAATACGCCTTTGCCGGGCTGCGGGCCGGGGCCTCGGCCTTTCTGCTCAAGGACGTGGCGCCGGCGGAACTGATCAGCGCGGTGCGGGTGGTGGCCAGCGGCGACGCAGTGGTGGCCCCGCGCGTTACGCAGCGGCTGCTGGAGACCTACGTCCGCGGCGCCGGAGCCGGCATGGATCATGCCGGGGCGGACGGCGGCGGACAGCGCGCCGGGGCGGAGGACGGCGGCGGACAGCGCGCCGCCAGCCCGGCACGCCCGGCGAGGGATCCGTTGCTGGCGGACCTGACGCCCCGCGAAAACGAGATGCTCGGGGCGATGGCGGAGGGGCTCTCCAACGCCGAAATCGCGCACAGGTACTTCCTGTCCGAGGCCACCGTCAAGACGCACGTGCGCCGGATCCTGACCAAGCTCCACCTCCGCGACCGTGTCCAGGCCGTCGTGTACGCGTACGAGACCGGCCTCGTGGTGCCGAGCAACGCGGACTACTGACGGGAACGGCCCGCCGGCCGTGGGAGCCGGCTACCGGCGGGTAGGCCTGAAGCAGTGGTTTCAGGCACATTGCCGAGTTGTCTATGAGGCAACTTTAGTTGCGCTGAAGCCCTCCCTGTTGGGGGATGGCCCGGTCTCGCGGGCCGTCATTTGTGGGACTGCACAAGACGGGGCCTGTGCCGCGCGGTCTAGTGTGAAACGACATTGTGGTCCGCCGCACAGCAGGGATTCGATTCCGTGCCGGCAAAGAGCGGGCCTGAACCCCCACAAAGGACGGCGCTTCCATGCCCGCTGACCAGCAGCTCTCAAAATCCCTGAAACCCAGGCATCTGTCCATGATCGCCATCGCCGGCGTGATCGGCGCCGGACTGTTTGTCGGTTCCGGTGCGGCGATCCAGCAGGCCGGCCCGGGCATCCTGGTTGCCTACGCCGCGGCGGGACTCGTCGTCATCCTCGTCATGAGAATGCTGGGCGAGATGGCTGCGGCCAACCCGGAAACCGGCTCATTCTCCACCTACGCGGACAAGGCCCTGGGCCGCTGGGCCGGGTTCAGCATCGGCTGGCTCTACGCATGGTTCTGGATCATTGTCCTCGGCATCGAGGCCACGGCCGGGGCTGCGATCATGCACCGCTGGGTCCCCGGCATTGACCAGTGGGTGTGGGCGCTTGCCCTGATGATACTGCTGACGCTGACCAACCTCGGGTCCGTGAAGTCGTACGGCGAGTTCGAGTTCTGGTTCGCTTCCATCAAGGTGGCGGCAATCGTGCTCTTCCTGCTCTTTGGCGCCGCCGCGATCCTCGGCCTCATCCCCGGCGTTCCGGCACCCGGTCTGGACAACCTGATCGGCAACGGAGGGTTCATGCCCAACGGTCCCGGCGCCGTCCTGGCCGGCATCCTCGTTGTCGTGTTCTCCTTCTTCGGCGCGGAGATTGCCACCATCGCCGCCGGTGAATCCGAAAACCCTGTCGACGCCGTCAAGAAGGCCGTGAAGTCCACCGTCTGGCGCATCCTCGTCTTCTACATCGGCTCCATCGCCATTGTGGTCACCCTGCTGCCCTGGAACTCCGCCTCCGTCGCCAAGAGCCCCTACGTTGCGGTCATCGAGCTGTTCGGCATCCCCGGCGCCGGAACCATCATGGACATTGTGGTGCTGACCTCTGTGCTCTCCTGCCTGAACTCGGGCCTCTACACCGCCAGCCGCATGCTGTTCTCGCTCTCCCGCCGCGGCGATGCCCCCAAGTCATGGATGCGGATTTCCAAGCGCGGCGTGCCTTCTTCCGCGGTACTGGCCTCCACGGTGGTCGGCTTCATCACCGTCGGCCTGAACTACATCGCCCCGGACACCGTCTTCCTGTTCCTGGTCAACACTTCCGGCGCTATCGCCCTGTTCGTGTGGCTCGTGATCGCCGCCTCCCAGCTGATCCTGCGCCGCCGCATGGGCGCCGCCGCCAAGGATCTCCAGCTGAAAATGTGGCTCTTCCCGTACCTGACCTGGGTGTCGATCGTCAGCATCGTGGCCCTGCTGATCGGCATGGTGATCCTGGAATCCACGCGGGAATCACTCCTGCTCTCGCTGGCTCTCGCCGCCGTCGTGGTGGGGATCGGGGTCTTCCGCTACCGCAGGAACGGCTCCAAGGCCACCGTTCCCGCAGCAGGTGTCGCCGAGGCTCCTGCCGGGAGCGCCGAAGCTGCTGAGGCTCAGGCTGAAGCTGCCGAGGACGCCACTGTGGCTCGTGCCGAGGACGCCACGGTGGGCGCCCGACCGGGGGCATAGCTTCCAGGACTCGCTCGGCGACCCCGGACCACCGGACATGCCCTCCCCCGGCGCCAACCAGCGGACATAGTGGCATTATGTCCATGCCTTGGCCCGAGGGGAGGGCATGCCCATGCCTGCCGCGGGGACATGTCCATTCCCCTGGCGGAGGGGAGGGCATGTCCGGCGGTACCGAGAAGGGACATGTCCGTTCTTGGCCGTGGTCAGAGAGCCTTTTCTGAGGTCTGAAATCCGGACATGCCCTCCCTCTGCTCCCACGAGTGGACATAGCGCCACCATGTCCACTGCTCGGCGCGAGGGGAGGGCATGCCCATGCCTGCCGCGGGGACATGTCCATTCCCCGGCCCGAAAGGAGGGCATGTCCAGCCGCGGCACAGCCGTTTCACAGGAAGGGACTAGCCAGCCCATAGCGCTGCCGGGTTCGATGGGGTTATGACAAATAGGCCCCAGCCCCCGCACGAGCCGCACCCCAACCATGACCGCGGCCTGGAATTCGATCTCTCCACCCTCATGAGCCGCCGATCCCTGGGCATGTTCCTCGGCGCGGGCACGGCTGCCGCCCTGGCGGCCTGCACCCCTGGCGGCACCAGCGGCAGTTCGACGTCGGCCCCGGCCGCAGCGACTTCGGCGGCAGCAGCGCCCGCGACAGCAACGACGTCGGCCGCGGCAGCGGCGTCCGCCTCGTCATCGGCCACTCCGGCCCTGACCCGTGCGATCGCCGAATGCGGCATTGAAATCCCGCAGGAAACCGCCGGCCCCTACCCCGGTGACGGATCCAACGGGCCCAACGTCCTCGAGGCTTCCGGCGTGGTCCGCCAGGACATGACGTCCAGCTTCGGGACCTCCACCAGCACGGCCGAGGGCATTCCGCTGACCGTCACGCTGACCCTGCTGGACAACGCCAACGGCTGCACCCCGCTGGCCGGCGCCGCCGTTTACGCCTGGCACTGTGACCGCGAGGGCAGATACTCCATGTACGATTCCGGGCTCCAGAACGAGAACTACCTCCGCGGCGTCCAGGAGGCCGACGCCAACGGGCAGGTCACGTTCACGACCATCTACCCCGGCGCCTACAGCGGCCGTTGGCCGCACATCCACTTCGAAGTGTTCGAGTCCATGAACAAGGCGACGGCGGCCGGCCAGGTTCTGGCGGTGTCGCAGATCGCGCTGACCGAGGCAGCCTGCAAGGAGGTCTACGCGTCGGCCGGCTACGAATCCAGTGCACAGAATTTCCCCCGCACCACGCTGAAATCCGACAACGTCTTCGGCAACGACGGCGGTATATACCAGCTGGCCACGATGAGCGGCTCGGTAGCCGCGGGCTACGCCGCCGGCCTCAACGTCACCGTCTAGGCAAGGCGGCGCCCGGCACGCCCGGGGCCCTGTGCGTGCCGGGCTAGACTCGGAGCCATGCCAACACCGAGCACTGCCGTAGAGCACATCCAGGACCTCGGCGCGTACGTCAGCGCGTCGCCGTCGAGTTTCCACGCCGTCCACGAAGCCGCGCGCCGGCTGGAGGCGGCGGGCTTCACGGGCCTGGAAGAACTGCAGGCCTGGCCGGAGCCGCAAGCCGCCGCTGCCAGCAAGTTCTATGTGATCCGCGACGGCGCCCTCATCGCCTGGGTGGTGCCGTCAGGCGCCGGACCGACCACGGGCTTCAACATCCTCGGCGCCCACACGGACTCGCCGTCCTTCAAACTCAAGCCGAAACCCACTACGGGCAAGTTCGGCTGGCTGCAGGCCGGCGTTGAGGTCTACGGCGGGCCCCTCCTGAACTCCTGGCTGGACCGCGAACTCCAGCTCGCCGGCCGGCTCGTCATGCGCGACGGCAGACAGCACCTCACGGCCACAGGCCCGCTACTGCGCTTCCCCCAGCTCGCCATCCACCTTGACCGGGCCGTAAATGAAGGCCTCGCCCTGGACAAGCAGCAGCACATGAACCCGGTCTTTGGCCTGGGCGATCCCGCCGGCGAGGACCTGCTCGGGCTCCTCGCGGACAGGGTCAGCGATGCTGCGGTGGATCCGGCGCAGATCGGCGGGTACGACGTCGTCATTGCGGACACCCAGGCCCCGGCGGTGTTCGGCGCGCGGGGTGAATTCTTCGCCTCCGGCCGGCTCGACAACCTCTCAGCGACCCATGCCGGACTCACGGCGTTGATCGCGCACGCCGCCACGCCGCTGCCAAACGGTGCGCCGATCGCCGTGCTGGCCGCCTTCGACCATGAGGAAATCGGATCAGCGTCCCGATCCGGCGCGTGCGGGCCCCTCCTCGAAGACGTCCTCGTGCGGATATCCGACGGACTCGGAGCCTCGGCGAGCCAGCGGCGGCAGGCGTTCGCGGCGTCGTTCTGCGTTTCGGCGGACGCCGGCCATGCCGTGCACCCGAACTATCCGGAGCGGCACGATCCCGCCAACCGGCCGGTCCTCAACGGCGGGCCGCTGCTAAAGATCAATGCCAACCAGCGCTACGCGACCGACGCCGCCGGGGCCGCCCTCTGGGCGCGGCTGTGCACGGACGCCGGGATTCCGTACCAGGAATTCGTCTCCAATAACGTGATGCCGTGCGGCTCGACGATCGGTCCGCTGACGGCCACCCGGCTGGGAATCCGGACGGTCGACGTCGGCGTGCCCCTGCTGTCGATGCACTCGGCGCGCGAGCTCTGCGGAGTCCAGGACCCGCACTGGCTGGCCACGGTCACCCGGACGTTTTTCCGGACGGCGGTGT
The DNA here is from genome assembly GCF_056401435.1 of Arthrobacter sp. P4_F10. Lineage (NCBI taxonomy): Bacteria > Bacillati > Actinomycetota > Actinomycetes > Micrococcales > Micrococcaceae > Arthrobacter > Arthrobacter sp. P4_F10. The sequence continues at coordinate 399,680 of NZ_JBFUJJ010000001.1, read as the reverse complement.
AACCGCAGGTCAATGAGGGGTTGAAGCGCCATGGCCGGCCCTAGACGGCCCTGAAAGGGCCTAGCGGCCCTAGACGGTCAGCCCGACCACAAGGTTGAGTGTGGCGGCCAGGATGATGGTCCCGAAAATATATGACAACAGGCTGTGCTTGAGCGCCTCGGCCCGCACACCATGGTTTTCCAGGGCGGTGTCGGAGACCTGGTACGTCATTCCCAGGCTCGTGGCGAGGTAGGCGAAATCCGTGTACTGCGGGGGGCCGGCCTGGTTGAAGTTGATCCCGCCAACCGCCGCCCCCGCATGGGCGTCGGTGCTGTAGTAAAGCTCGGCATAGCGCAGCGTAAACAGGGTCTGGACCAGCAGCCAGGACAGCGCCACCGAGGACAGCACCAAAAGCCCGCCGCCGAAGCGCGCCCAGGTGTCGGTGCTGTGCGAATCGATAACGACGGCGGCCACCGCGACGAGGCTCGCCGCATTCGTGGCCAGGATCAGCAGGTCGGTGACGCTGCGGGACGGGTCCTCCGCCGTGGCATGGGCCATGGTTTCGATGGGGTCCAGCCGGCCGATCACCAGCCAGACCCAGATCACGTAGCATGCCGCGGCGCAGGACCAGCCGACCGCCGGGGCCTCCACCCAGTACCCTGCCAGCCCGGTGACCGTCGCAGCGAGCACGCCGACCAGCATCATGACCGCAAAGCGCAGCCGGCTGCGGCGGATCGGTGGGGGCACGGCGGTGGCATCGGTGTCGGTGTCCATTTTCAGATCATGGCACAGAGCGCACGCCGGCTCCCCGACCGCCGGCCGTGCGGCGGTTTTCCACATGAGCGCCCTGCCCGGTTCCGCCCCCGGCAAGCCCGGGCTAGCGTGGCTCCATCAGGAATCGCCGAAACCAGCCCCAATGCACTAAGATATTGAAGTCTGTGCTGCGCCCTGCCACCGTTCCGGCGGCCGGGCATTGCATGACACCGCAAATGAACCTCCTGTTACGGAAATGCCGTAACCGCTTAGCCCAAAGGAGGTGGGTTCACATATGCGTCCTTACGAATTGATGGTAATCATCGACCCCGAGGTCGAAGAGCGTGCCGTTGAGCCGTCGCTTCAGAAGTTCCTGAACGTCATCACCAACGATGGTGGAACCATCGAAAAGGTTGACATCTGGGGCCGTCGTCGCCTGGCTTACGAAATCCAGAAGAAGTCCGAAGGTATCTACGCCGTGGTGAACTTCACCTCTGAGCCGGCTACCGCCAAGGAACTTGACCGCCAGCTGAGTCTCAACGAGACCATCATGCGCACCAAGATCACCCGCCCCGAAGAGCAGAAAGTTGTTGCTGAGTAATTCAGCAGCCAACCTTCAATCTTCATCCCCGCAGGAACGCACAAGGAGGCAGTAGATGGCAGGCGAAACCACTATCACGGTTGTCGGTAACCTCACCAATGACCCCGAACTCAGGTTCACACCGTCCGGTTCGGCCGTAGCGAATTTCACCATCGCGTCTACTCCCCGCACCTTCGACCGGCAGTCCAATGAGTGGAAGGACGGGGAAACCCTGTTCCTCCGCGCGTCGGTCTGGCGCGAAGCAGCCGAAAACGTCGCCGAATCCCTGACCAAGGGCATGCGCGTGATCGTCTCCGGCCGCCTGAAGAGCCGTTCCTACGAAACAAAAGAAGGCGAGAAGCGCACCGTTATCGAGCTTGAGGTCGATGAAATCGGCCCGAGCCTGCGCTACGCCAATGCCAAGGTCAACCGCACCCAGCGCTCCGGCGGTCAGGGTGGACAGGGTGGCTTCGGCGGCGGCAACAGCGGCGGTGGCTTCGGTGGCGGCCAGGGTGCAAACCAGGGCGGCAACACCGGTGGAACATGGGGCGGCAACCAGCCCGCCGCGCAGGAAGACCCGTGGGCCACGCCCGGGGTCAGCAATGCCGGTGGCGGCTGGGGCAACGGCCCGGATTCCGAACCTCCCTTCTAAACAACATCTAAGGTCCGGCAACGAAAACCGCCTGGACGCCGCAAGGCGGCCGGGTGCAGACCGCGCCGGATCACCACCATCCCGTGGATCAATATCCACGGGCTCCATCGAATAGGAGCTCCACGATGGCTAAGGCTGAACTCCGTAAGCCCAAACCAAAGTCCAACCCCTTGAAGGCCGCTGACATCACTGTCATCGACTACAAGGACGTAGCATTGCTGCGCAAGTTCATCTCCGACCGCGGAAAGATCCGCGCCCGTCGCGTCACTGGCGTCACGGTGCAGGAACAGCGCAAGATCGCCCAGGCAATCAAGAACGCCCGCGAAGTTGCTCTGCTGCCTTACTCCGGCGCTGGCCGCGGCTAAGGAAGGGATTAACTAACATGGCAAAGCTCATTCTGACCCACGAAGTAACCGGTCTCGGTGCTGCTGGCGATGTTGTCGAGGTCAAGGACGGTTACGCACGTAACTACCTGCTGCCCCGCAACTTCGCCCTGACCTGGTCCAAGGGTGGCGAGAAGCAGGTTGAGTCCATCAAGGCTGCCCGCGTTGCCCGCGAGCACGCTTCCCTGGAAGACGCTCAGAAGCAGGCCGCTGCACTCTCCGCCAAGCCGGTCAAGCTGATCGTCAAGGCCGGCGCAACCGGTCGCCTGTTCGGCACCGTCAAGCAGGGCGACGTCGCCGACGCTGTTGAGGCCGCTGGCCTGGGCCGCATCGACAAGCGCAAGGTTGAACTGCCGGCACACATCAAGTCGACCGGTTCCTACCAGGCAAACGTCCGTCTGCACGACGACGTTTCCGCTGTGATCGAACTCGACGTAATCGCAGGCAAGTAGCCCTCACCGGCTGCAGTCCTGAACTGCGGGAAGGCCCCCGCCTCCGGTTCCCTCTGAGGGACCGAAGGCGGGGGCCTTCTGCTTTAAAAAACTAGGCGTGGTGCAGCATCGTGCTGACATGCCGGTAGCCGAGCCGGATCAGTTCCGCCAGCACGGCCTCGTCGACGTCGTCGAGCTTGTTGACGTACAGGCAGCCGGCGCCGACCTTGTGCTTGCCCAGCCTGCCGAGCAGTTCGGCGGCCTCCGGTCCGTACGTGAGGCCGTAGAGCGACAGGCTGGATTTCCTGGGGGAGAATCCGACCGCCGCGGCGTCGCCCTCCCGGCCGCTCGCGTACTTGTAGTGGTAGCGGCCGAACCCCACAATTGTCGGACCCCACATCTGCGCCGGTTCCCCCGTGATTCCGGACATCAGCGCCAGCAGGCGGAACCCGTCGCCGCGCCGGACCGGATGCTCGACGGCGGCCAGGAACTCCTCCACCGAGGCGCCGGTGGCCTGCGTTTTGTTTTCAGCCATGAGGGCAGTCTGGCAGAGCGCGGCACTCCTGTCAGGCAAGGCGTGTGTCCGGGAATAAATCCAGGCATCCGCCGCTTCTAGAGGTAGATGCAAACGCATGTAACAGCGTTGCTACCAGGATTCAACTTAGGAGCACTCCGTGGAAACCCGCCGTATTACCGTTATCTCCGCCGGACTCGGCGTCCCCTCCTCGAGCCGCCTGCTGGCGGACCAGCTGGCGGCGTCGGCTGAACGGCAGCTCGCCGCGGCCGGCTACGCCGTGGACATCGACGTCGTGGAGCTGCGGGACCTGGCCGTGGACATCGCCAACAACTTCGTGACCGGCTACGCGGCTCCGCGGCTGGCCGAAGTGATCGCCGGCGTCGAGGCCTCCGACGGCGTGATCGCCGTCAGCCCCGTGTTCAGCGCCTCCTACAGCGGGCTTTTCAAGTCCTTCATCGACGTGCTCGATCCCAAGGCGCTGGAAGGCAAGGCCGTTCTGCTCGGGGCCACCGCCGGCACGGACCGGCACCAGATGGTGCTGGACTTCGCGATGCGGCCGCTCTTCACCTACCTGCGCACCCGGATCGCCGCCACCGCGGTCTTCGCCGGACCGCAGGACTGGGGAAACAACGACGACGACGGCGGCTCACCGCTCTCGGTGCGCGTGGACCGGGCGGCGGAGGAGTTTGTCGGCCTGCTGCAGGACTCAGGGCCGCAGCAGAAGCCGGCCGCGCTGGAATCCCTGCCGTTTGAGCAGCTTCTCGCCGGGATCACCGGCCAGCGGTAGGCTCTGCACACCGGGCCGCCCGAACCTTTTCGGCGGCCCGCTCGTTGTCCGGGACATGAAGTGTCCCGTGGATTCTATTGACCTGATCATGAGTGAACGCAGCGGCGTGGAGATCGACTACTGCCCCAAATGCCGGGGAGTGTGGCTGGACCGGGGGGAGCTGGACAAGATCATCGACCGTGCGGCGGAGTCCCTGGGCCCGGCAGCAGCCGTCCCCGCCGCGCCGCTGCCGCCGACTGCGCTCCCGCCTGCTGCCTTCCCCCCTACGGCGCCTGGCCACATTCCGCCTCCGCTGTACAACTTCGACCCGCGCCGGGATGACCGGCGCCCGGATGACCGCCGCTATGACGACCGCAGGTACGATGAGCGCCGCGACCGTCCGCGCCCAGATCAGTCGCGCCCAGATCAGTCGCGGTATGAGCAGCCGCGTTACGACGACCGCCGCCGTCCCAAGAAAAAGGAAAGCTGGCTGGGGGACCTGTTCGACTTCTAGGCGAGGAAAACTACCTGCCAGCGCGGAATCTACCGGGTAGGGCCAGCGGGATGGATGAACGGGGCCAGGGCCCTATGGCGCTCAGTCGCCCAGCAACGCAATAAATTCCCTGGCCTGCTTCATGGAAATATCCGAGTGGCGGGTCAGGGCTGTCGCTGCGGCCTCGGTATCGCCGCTCTTGGCCAGGGTGCGGATCCTCCCGTAGATCTCATCATTGAGCATGTTGCTGCTCACCTCGCGCGTGACATCACCCTTGCTGGCGATCGCGCGGTAGCGGTACGCGAACCGCTGCGGCACGTCGTCCTCGTCCGGAACGTCCTCCGGCGCGGGCTCCGGGGCGCGGAACGGCTGGGGGTGCGCCGCCAGCGCCGCGACGGCGTCGCGCGACGCCCGCAGGCCCTCGCCTGTGGCCTCGAGGTACACCTTGATGGCGGCCATCGCCTGCCCCTGCGCGATCAGAGCGTATAGCCGCCGGTGCTGCTCCTGGGTGAGCCTGGCGGCCGCCGCACGCGCCAGCTCCGCCGAGCCGGGGTCCTGCTGTGGCATGGGTGCCGGCCTGGAGCGTTCGCCGCGGCGGCTCCAGGCGCGGACCGCGATCAGCACGCCGGCGGCCACGAGCACCAGGATCAGTACGGGAATGAGCAGGGAGTCCATGTGCTACAGCCGTTCTACGTAATTCTTTGCGGTCTTGAAGTCCGAGTGGGTCGACTGCCGCAGGAGCCGGGCGGCCTTCGTCTTCTGGCCGTCGCGGGCCAGTGACTGGAGTTGCAGGAGGAGTTGGGGACTCAGGTGTCCGACGGCGAGCAGGGCGTCCTCGTGGCCGTGGCGGCTCCGCGAGGGGGCGGAGCCGATCTTGGCCAGCAGGGCGGAGCGGGCGTTGTCGGCCTGCTGCGTCTGCTGCTGGGAGTTCTGGCTGGGGCGCGTGGTGGCTTCAACCCGGGCGCGGGCAGCCTCGGCAGCCTGGACCTGTGCCGCGTAGTGGGCCAGGGACTTTACCGCCAGTTCCCGCTGATAGCGCTCGGCGTCGGAGATGCCGAAATTCCGCGGCTTCAGGGCTGTGGTCACCGCCCACAGCACCGCCGCCAGAATGAGGGCAGGCAACATGACTATCAGTACATCGCCCATGTTTAGAGCTTATGCCAGATTGCGGTTATCCACAGCATGTTCCGCACCGCGCGTACAGTGCGCCGCGGCTGGCGTCAATTCGGTGCGGCGGCATGAGTCCGGTCACAAAATGTGCACATTGGGCGGCAAATGTGGCCTCCGGCGCCGCAGTCTATCCCCAGCTGCAAGGTGCAGGCTGTGGATGAAGCTTGGCGAAAAATGTTTTGTGTCCACAAGATGAATCCAATGTTTCCGCAGGTCAAGTACGGATTTCGGGCTTAAATTTCTTTCTATCCACAGCTCTACCCACAGACTGTGCACAAGCATCTGGCACTAGTACACAGGTTATCCACAGGGGAGCGGGGCTGCCGGGTTGGTGCCTGACCGATCGGCGGATAACGTTGCAGGATATCGGGCCTGGGAAGCGGAAATCCTGCGGTAGCCAGGTGATGTCAACCGGGGCCCAGCCCCCGGATCCCGGTGGCACACAAGCCGCACCAACGCTGTGGATAACGGCGGTGTCGGATCGGCGCGAACTGTCGGAGCTGACTGATAAGAATTGAGCGGCCGGCATGTGCCGGGCTTTGCCGCTGGGCATCACAGCATCACAGCATCGGGCATCACAGCAGTTGGGCATCACGGCTGTTGGGCATCAAGGCACAGGGCATTAAGGCGCAGGGCATTAAGGCACTGGGCACACGCGCTGCGGCGAACGGATATCCGCCACGGCACACAATGAAGGACGGCAGTTTTGTCAGTTACGCATCTGGACTCAGTCGAGGGTACGCGGGGAGGCGAGGGCAGCCGCAAGCCCCCGCAGGACATCCCCGCGGAGCAGTCAGTCCTGGGCGGCATGATGCTGTCCAAGGACGCCATCGCCGACGTCGTCGAGATCCTGCGTGGCCAGGACTTCTACCGTCCGGCCCACGAAACCATTTACGAGGCCATCATCGACCTCTACGGCCGGGGCGAACCGGCTGACGCCGTGACGGTCTCGGACGAGCTGACCAAGCGCGGCGAAATCAACAGGATCGGCGGCCCCGCCTACCTGCACGAACTCATCCAGACCGTCCCCACGGCCGCGAACGCCGGTTATTACGCCGAAATCGTGGGCGAACGCGCGGTCCTGCGCCGCCTCGTCAATGCCGGCACCAAGATTGTCCAGCTCGGCTACGGACAGGACGGCGAGGTCGAAGACCTGGTCAACCAGGCCCAGGCCGAGGTCTACGCCGTCGCCGAACGCCGGACCGCCGAGGACTATGTGGTCCTCAAGGACGTCATGGAATCCACCGTTGACGAGATCGAGGCCTCGGGCCACCGGGGCGAGGGCATGGTGGGCGTCCCCACCGGCTTCTATGAGCTCGACGAACTGACCCACGGCCTGCATCCGGGCCAGATGATCGTTATCGCCGCCCGCCCGGCAGTCGGCAAATCCACGTTCGCGCTGGACTTCGCCCGCTCGGCAGCCATCAAGAACAACCTCGCAACCGTCATGTTTTCCCTCGAAATGGGCCGCAACGAGATCGCCATGCGCCTGCTGTCCGCCGAGGCAACCATTGGTCTCCAGGACCTCCGCAAGGGCACCATCAAAGACGAGCAGTGGTCCAAGATCGCCACCACCATGGGCCGCATGAACGATGCCCCGCTGTTCATCGATGACAGCCCCAACATGTCGCTGATGGAAATCCGGGCCAAATGCCGGCGCCTGAAGCAGCAGCATGATCTCAAGCTCGTGATCCTGGACTACCTGCAGCTCATGAGCTCGGGCAAGAAGGTGGAATCCCGCCAGCAGGAAGTCTCCGAGTTCTCCCGCGCCCTCAAGCTCCTGGCCAAGGAACTCCAGGTGCCGGTGATCGCGCTGTCGCAGCTGAACCGTGGCTCCGAGCAGCGCCAGGACAAGCGGCCCATGGTCTCGGACCTGCGCGAATCCGGCTCAATCGAGCAGGATGCCGACATGGTGATCCTGCTGCACCGCGAAGACGTCTATGACAAGGAGTCCCCCCGCGCCGGCGAGGCGGACATCCTGATCGCCAAGCACCGTAACGGCCCCACAAAGGACATTGTGGTGGCCTTCCAGGGCCACTACTCGCGGTTTGCCAACATGGCGGCCGACGCCGGCGGTGGCGGCGGCTTCTAGCCGGCCCTAGGCCCCGCCTGCCGCGAGCAGGTGGTTGGGCAGCCGGTTTCCCGGCGCCCGGCCGCGGATTTCCAGCAGTTCGCGGGCATGGGCGTGGAGCCGGACGTCTTCCCCGGACACCGGTACCCACTGCGGAATCGGGACCGAGGTGCCGGTCTCGTCGCGGGCGACCATGACTGTCAGGCAGTAGGTGGTGAGGTTCAGCTCGCGCCCCTTGGGATCTCCGGACCGGACATGGACAGCGATGTGCATGCCCTTGGTGCCGGTGTAGACCAGCCGGGCCTCGACCTCCACGACGTGGCCGATCAGCAGCGGCCGGTAGAACCGCACGCCGCCGGAGAACACGGCCACGGTATCCTTCCCGCAGTAGCGGGACGCGCAGACGTAAGCGGCCTCGTCGATCCACTTCATGACGATGCCGCCGTGGACCTTGCCGCCCCAGTTCACGTCCGTGGGCGCCGCCATGAACCGCAGCACCACCCGCTCGGCCGTGCCGGCGTCGGTATATTCCTGTCCGCTCATGGCCTGGACGATGTCCTCGCGGACCTTGATCCGGGCCAGAGCGTCGTCCCGCTGCTCGATTTCTTCCGGCGTCACGGGTTCAAACTGAGGCACCGGGATGGGCTTGCCGTCTGCGCCCACTGCCACGAAGATCACGATGCACTGGCTGCGCATGGTGGCAGCTCCGCCCTTGGGGTCCCCTGAGGACACCACGGTGCGGATATGCATCGAAGAGCGCCCGGTGTACACGATCGTGGCCTCGACCTCCACCATGTCGCCGCTGTTGACCGGGTCCGCGAAGTGGATGTTTCCCACGTAGGCCGTCACGCAGTACGACTTTGCCCAGCCGACGGCGGCGGCATAGGCCGCCTTGTCCACCCACTCGAGCACGGTGCCGGCGTCGACCGAGCCACTGTGGCCGACATCGGTGGGGGCCGCCAGGAAGCGCAGGGTCACGGAATTGGGCGCGTTCTCGCTCATGCTGCGAGTTTACTGAAAGGCCCGGCAGGAGCCGCCGGCAGGCGACACAATCGCTGTCCGGGACGCCATAACCGGGACAGTGTCAGGCGGTGGCACGAACGACGGCGGGCAGTCACCAAGGGTGACTGCCCGCCGTCGTTCGCTGATTGCCTTTGGCGAAGCCTTAGGCGAGGACGCTGAGCTTCGAGTTGCTGCGGCCGAAGAGGGCCCGGTCAGCGGAGAGCTTGCCCGCGCCGACAAGGGCCACGGCCAGGGCGGCGGCGGCCAGGATCAGGACCAGCTCGTAGCCGCCGGTGGCGACAAAGACGCCGGCGGAGGCGTGGACCAGGAACAGGGCGCCGAGCATGTCCAGCGCAAGGAGGGCGGCGAAGACCCGGGTGAGGACGCCCAGGATCAGTGCGACCCCGCCGACGAGTTCGAGGGTGGCGACGAAGGGGGCCACCGCCTGGGCTGCCGGGACGCCCATCTGGGAGAAAGCCGCCTGGGTGCCGGCGATGGTGAATTCGTTGAACTTCTGCCAGCCGTGGGCGGCGAACAGGAAGCCCGTGATGACGCGCAGGATGGTCCGGGCGGAGGTGGTCAGTGCGGGCTGGTTCATTACGTGCCTTTTCTAGAGTCTGGGTGCTGCGGCGGGCGGGCCGCAGCAGCGCAAAAGTTGTATGTTCAACTCTTATGGTTCCGTCATTTACTTGAAATGTCAACCAAATGACGTTCTGTGGCTATTCTTGTGCCCGGCTAGGGTTAAGCCGTGCATCCTTCCCCGCCGCTGTCCACGACCCTGCCGCCGGCTACAGGGCACCGGCGGGAAATCCTGCGCCTGGCCGTGCCGGCCTTCGGCGCGCTGATCGCCGAGCCGTTGTTCCTGCTCGCGGATTCGGCAATTGTGGGCCAGCTCGGCGTGGCCGAGCTGGCCGGCGTGGGGCTGGCATCGGCGGTCCTTCACACGGCAGTTGGACTCATGGTGTTCCTGGCATACTCCACGACGCCGGCCGTGGCGCGGGCCATCGGCAACGGCCAGCTGGCGAAAGCCCTCGCCGTTGGACGCGACGGCGTCTGGCTGGCGCTCCTGCTGGGATTCGTCCTGGCGGCCGCCGGGTTCCTGGCCGCCGGGCCGCTCCTGGACCTGATGGGCGCCCGCGGTGAGGTGCATGGGTTTGCCGTGGACTACCTGCGCGGGTCCATGCCGGGCCTCGTGGCGATGCTGCTCATCTTCGCGGGCACCGGGGTGCTGCGCGGACTCCAGGACACCCGGACCCCGCTGATCGTCGCCGCCGCCGGTTTCACACTGAACATCGCGCTGAACCTGGTCCTCGTCTACGGGATGGGCTGGTCCGTGACCGGCTCGGCCGTGGGCACGAGCATCGCGCAGTGGGCCATGGCAACCGTCTATGTGCTGATCGTCCGGCGCAACGCCCGCAACAACGGGGTGTCCCTGCGGCCGGACTGGCGCGGCATCCGGGCCCTGACCAGGGTGGGCTCCTGGCTGATGCTGCGCACGCTCAGCCTTCGCATCGCGATTCTCGCCACGGTGGTGGTGGTCACCGCCCAGGGTCCCGTCAATCTCGCCGCGCACCAACTGGCCATGACCATCTTCACGTTCTTCGCCTTCGCGCTGGACGCCCTCGCGATCGCCGCCCAGGCCCTGATCGGCAAGGAACTCGGTGCGGCCCGGCCGGTGGCGGCACGCGCGCTGACGCGCACCATGACGCGGTGGGGGCTCGGCTTCGGCGCACTGACCGGGATCCTCCTGGCTGCCGCGGCGCCATGGGCAGGCGCCCTCTTCACGTCCGACGCCGACGTCCGGGCGGCGCTGACCCTCGCCCTTTGGGTGCTCGCCGCCGGGCAGCCGCTGGCCGGTTACGTCTTTGTCCTCGACGGCGTCCTCATCGGCGCGGGCGACGCCCGCTATCTGGCGATCGCCGGCGTCGTCAATCTCGCGGCCTACCTGCCGCTGCTGCTGGCCGTCGGGTATTCCGGCGCCGGCGCCGGCGCGGGATTGCTCTGGCTGTGGGCCGCCTTCTCCCTGGGCTACATGGCGGCGCGGGCGCTGACGCTCGGCCTCCGGGCCCGGACGGAGAAGTGGATGGTCCTCGGCGCGCGCTGAGTGCGCTGAGCAGGAACCGCGGGCGGGCGCACTGAGCCGGCCCGGCCAGCAGACGCGCGGGCAGTGGCGGCTTCGCACTAAACTGGACGGGTGACTCTTCCCGCAGCGCCTGACGCGACCCCTGCCATCCGCGCCGCGGCCGACCTCTGGAAGCCCGTGCTTCTCAGGGCGGCCGTTGCGCTCGTGTTTGGTGCCGTGACCGTGTTCTGGGCCGCGCCGTCCGAGGCCGGCATGGGCTGGGCCGGCGGCCTCTACCTGCTGGCCACCGGTGTGGTCATGATCTGGGGCCTGCCCAAGACCGGGTTCCGCCCCCGGGAAGGCGCCGGCAGGATCCTCTCCGCCGGCGGAGCAGCCCTGGCTGGAGCCGGCGCGGCCGTGGCCCTGATCCCCGCCCCACTCGTCTTCGGAACGATCGCGGCCCTTGGCCTGGGCGTGGCCGGCGCCGCGGAACTGTCCGCGGGCATTCTCGCCCGCGGCCGGTCCGTACTGGCCCGCGACTGGATCGCCTCCGGCGTGATCGGGCTGGGCACCGCGATCGCGCTGCCGTTCTTCATCGGCCTCGGCCCGCACGCACTCCTCGGCGTTGCGGGCGGCGGGGCCATCATCAGCGGCGTCCTGTGGATGCTGTCCGGCCTGACCCTGCGGCATGATGCTCGGGGCGATTCCGCGGAGGCCGTAAACTAGTACCGACAGGTTCTACCCGGCGTAGAACAATTGCGGTAACAAGACAGCCACGCTTCCCCGCGCGGGCTGCAGGAGGAAGACACCTTGGCACAGCAGAAACCCGGAGCGCCCCGCAGCCTGCGGACCTCGGTCAAGGGGCCGCTCATGTTCTCCGCGTTCTGGGCCGTGGTGATGTTCTTTGGCGTCCTGATCTTCGCCTCGGGCGGCAGCGCCCGCTCACCCCGGTTCGACCTCGCGTTCATCGGCGCCGGGATCGCCTTCATTGTGATCCTGGTGGTGGCCGCCATGCTCGCGATGAGCCACAAGGACAACCCCGAGGACCTGGGCAAGGGCTCCGGCGTCAACCTCAGTTCCAAGCACCCGTCCTCCGGCCACGGCGGCCCGTCAGCGCGGCCCCGCCCCGAGGCCGGCCCCGGCGATTCCCGTGACGGTGGCCCGCAGGCCTAACACCGCAGGCCTCACAGCGCAGTTTTTAACAGAAGGCCGCGGCCCGCGGCCGCCGCCGTCAGGACGCGGCTTTCCGGGCCCGGTACGCGGCCACGTGGGCGCGGTTGGCACAGTTGCCCGTGTCGCAGTAGCGCTTCGAGCGGTTGCGGCTCAGATCCAGCACGACGGCGTCGCAGTCGTCCGCGGCGCACACCAGCAGGCGGTCCATTTCCTTGCTGCGGATCACGTCAACGATCGCCATGGCCGCCTCCGTACTCATCCGGTCGGCCAGCGGAGCCTCCGGGGTGGTGGCGTGCAAGTGCCAGTCCCACGGAACATGCTTGACCAGCTGGGGCAGCGCCCGGGCCTCCCGGAGCAACCGGTTCACGGTCTCCGCGGCAGTGGCCTCGTCCGCCAGCCAGAGCTCGGCGAGCTCGCCGCGCAGGTGCCGCACGCTTGCCAGCTCGGCCTCGTCCCGGGTCCGGGAACCGGTGAAGCCCTCGGCCTCCAGGAAGTCGTCCAGATCCTTGGCGGTGGCCAGATGTTCCTCACCGTTGGCCGCGGTGTTGATGAGGTTGACCACAGAACGCAGGGCAACTTCCGTGTCAGGGGCAAAAACCATCTTGACTCCTTACCTTGTCCGGGCGTAATGTCATGAGCATAACCCTATTTTACTCCTGACAGGAGATTGCCGTGTCTGCCCCCCAACGCCCCGTCGCCGCCCCGGTACGAGACCTTGCCGCCCAGCGGCCTGCCTCCGAACCGGGCAGCGCCGCGCAGGGCGCGAGCCAGGGTGCCACACAGGCTGCCAATCGGGCCGGAGCGGCATCAGGCTTCATGGCCTCCGGCCTGGGCGTCGCCCTGTTTTCGTCCGCCGTCTTCGGGCTCTCCGGATCATTCGCCAAGGCGCTCCTGGAAACGGGCTGGACACCCGGCGCGGCCGTCACGGCCCGGCTCACGGGCGCGGCCCTGATTCTGGCCATCCCCGCCATTCCCGCCCTGCGCGGGCGGTGGCACCAGCTCCGGGACAACTGGCTGACCGTCGTGCTGTTTGGATTCATCGGCGTCGCGGCCTGCCAACTGTTTTACTTCAACGCCGTGTCCCGGCTCTCGGTCGGCGTCGCCCTGCTGCTGGAGTACCTTGCGCCGGTCCTGATCGTGCTCTGGCTGTGGGCCGTCAGCCGGAAACGGCCGCGGCCACTGACCATTGCCGGCACGCTCCTGTCCCTCGGCGGGCTGGTCCTGGTCCTGGACCTCACGGGAGCCGTGAAGGTCGACTTCATCGGCGTGCTGTGGGGGATCGCGGCCGCCGTCTGCCTCGCCATCTACTTCTTCATCACCGCCAAGGAAAACGACACCCTCCCGCCCATCGTCCTGGCCTCCGGCGGGCTCATGGTGGGCGCCATTGTCATGTGGCTGACCGCGGCAACCGGGCTGTTGCCGATGGCCTTCAGCACCGCCGACACCCGCCTGGGACCCTGGGTCACCCCGTGGTGGGTGGCGCTGGGCGGCCTCGTCGTCCTGGCCACGGTGGTGGCGTACGTGTCCGGAATTGTCGCCGCGCGGGCGCTCGGATCGAAAGTCGCGTCCTTTGTCTCGCTCACCGAGGTGCTGTTCGCCGTCATCTGGGCGTGGCTGCTGCTGGGCGAACTGCCCGGACCCATCCAGCTCCTGGGCGGGCTCCTGATCGTCGGGGGCGTGGTCCTGGTCCGGCTGGACGAGCTCCGGGCACCGGCCGGCACCGGTGCGGCAGCACTGGATCACGCGAACGACTGCGAGCCCGTGCCGTAAGCCACCACCAGCGTTACCTCTCAGGTGCCTGCCGGGTGCCAGCATTCACGCCGGGGTCCTCGTTCCCGGGCGCGAAGGCACCTAGCATGGAGATATGTGCCGAAACATCCGGACCCTCCACAATTTTGAGCCCCACGCGACCACCGCCGAGGTGGAGGCCGCAGCGCTGCAATACGTGCGCAAGATCAGTGGCAGCACGAAGCCGTCCAAGGCCAACGAAGAGGCCTTCAACCGGGCTGTGCATGAGGTTGCCCACGCGACGCAGCACCTGCTCGACTCCCTCGTGACCCACGCCCCGGCAAAGGACCGCGGGGAGGAAGCCGCCAAGGCCAAAGCCCGGGCTGCCGTCCGCTACGGCGCGGCCTGAGGCAGTGGCGCCAGGGGCGGGGCCTGCTTAGCGGCCGAAGCTGCGCAGCCGCAGCGAGTTGGCTACCACCAGCACCGAACTGGCGGCCATTGCGGCGCCGGCGATCATCGGGTTGAGCAGGCCCAGGGCTGCCACCGGAATGCCCACGGCGTTGTAGAAGAACGCCCAGAAAAGGTTCGTCTTGATGGTGCCCAGCGTCCGGCGGGAGAGCTCGATCGCCTGCGCCACCTGCCCGAGGTCGTTGCCCATCACCGTCAGATCGGCGGCCTCGATGGCGACGTCGGTGCCGGAGCCCATAGCGATGCCCAGGTCCGCCTGAGCCAGCGCCGCGGCGTCGTTGACGCCGTCCCCGGCCATCGCCACAGTGGCGCCCGCCGCTTGCAGCTTCCGCACGGCGTCGACCTTGCCCTCGGGGAGTACACCCGCGAAGACGTCGTCCGGGCTGATCCCGACGGCGGCCGCCACCTGCGCGGCCACGGCGGCGTTGTCACCGGTCAGCAGGATCGGCCGGAGCCCGAGTTCCCGGAGCCGGGCGACCGCGGCTGCGGAGCCGGGCTTGAGGGTGTCCCGCAGGCGGATGATGCCGGCGGTTTCGCCGTCAACGGCAACCCAGATGGCTGTGGCGCCCGAGTCTTCGGCAGCGCCCAGCGCCTCCCGCTGCGCCGGGGCCGGGGCGATGCCGAGCTCCAGCAGCCAGCCGGTGCGCCCCGCGGTTACCCGCCGTCCGTCTACGGTGCCCTGGACGCCGCCGCCGGGCGCGGAACGGAAGCCGGCGACGGCGGGGTGGCCGGCGCCGTCGTTGTTCAAGCCCTCCGCGGCCAGAGCCGCAGCGGCGATGGCCCGGGCGATCGGGTGCTCGGAGGCGTTTTCCACTGCCCCCGCGAGGCGCAGGACCTCGGCTTCGCTGTGCGGTCCGAAGCTGTGGATGCCGTCCACGGCGAGCCGGCCGGTGGTGACGGTTCCGGTCTTGTCCAGCAGGATCGTGTCCACCGTCCGGGTGTCCTCGAGGACCTGCGGCCCCTTGATCAGGATGCCGAGCTGGGCGCCGCGGCCGGTTCCCGTGAGCAGCCCCACCGGTGTGGCCAGCCCCAGGGCGCAGGGGCAGGCGATGACCAGCACAGCGACGGCGGCGGTGAAGGCGGCCCGGACCTCGTCGGGGCCCATGGCCGGTGCGGCCGCCATCAGCCAGGCCCCGAAGGTGAGGGCGGCGATGGCCAGGACGACCGGTACGAAGACGGCGCTGATGCGGTCTGCGAGCCGGGCGATGGGTGCTTTTCCGGTCTGCGCCGCAGAGACGAGGCGCCCCATTTGGGCCAGTGTGGTTTCGGACCCGACGCGGGTGGCGCGGACCAGCAGCCGGCCGGAGGTGTTGATGGTGGCCCCGGTGACTTGGCTGTCCGGGCCAACTTCCACCGGTACGGATTCGCCGGTCACAAGGGAGGCGTCCACGGCCGAGGAGCCGTCGATGACCACGCCGTCGGTGGCGATCTTCTCGCCGGGGCGGACCACCATCACATCTCCGACGGCCAGCTGGTCGGCCGGGATCTTGTGCTCGGTGCCGTGGCGCAGGATCGTCGCGACCTTTGCCCCCAGGTCCAGCAGGGCCCTGAGGGCGTCGCCGGCCTTCCGTTTGGCATTGGCCTCGAGGTAGCGGCCAAGGAGCAGGAACGTGGTGACCACGGATGCGACCTCGAAATACAGGCCGCCGGAGCCCATGCCCTCCGCTGCCGGGTGTGCGGTCATGCGCGGGTCGGCTAGGAGCTGGCCGGCCGAGAACGCGTAGGCAGCAATCACGCCGATTGATACCAGGGTGTCCATGGTCGAGGCCAGGTGCCGGGCGTTGGCTGCCGCGGCGCGGTGAAACGGCCACGCCGCCCAGGTGACCACCGGCAGGGCAAGGACGGCGGCTGTCCAGCCCCAGTTCGGGAACTGCAGCGCCGGGATCATCGAGATCGCGAACACCGGCACGGTGAGCGCGGCTGCCGCGGCGAGCCGCGGGCGGAGTGAGGGTGCGGCTGAGCCAGTCGGAACCCCGGTGGTGGCCGGGAGTTCTGCGGGCTCAACCGGTGTGCCCGGGTACTTGGGGGACCGGATCGTGGCCTTGTAGCCAGCGGCCGCGACCGTGGCGGTGATTTGGTCGTCGGTAATGTCCGCCGGGACGCTGACACGGGCGGACTCGAGGGGCAGGTTGACGCTGGCCTCGACGCCGTCGAGCTTTCCGAGCCTGCGCTCGACCCGGTTGACGCAGGAGGCGCAGGTCATGCCCTCGATATCGAGATCAATGACCCGGCTTCCGGCCTGGTCCAACAACTGCTCGCTGCTCACGGCGCCCTTCTTTCCCGTCGATGCCCTGTCTGCCGTTGGCCTGCGTCTGCCGGCGCGAACGTCACTCAGGCTTCGCTGGCGACCATGAGGTAGCCGGCCTCGGCGACGGCCTCGCCGATCTCGGAGGACGACAGTGTCTCGCTGGAGGTGATCGTGACGGTGGAGATGCCCCCGGCCTTGAGATCGACGTCGACCTTTTCGACGCCGGAGAGCGCCTCAAGTTCTTCGCTGACGGAGGACACGCAGTGGCCGCAGGTCATGCCGGAAACGTTGACGGTAGTGGAAACGGTGGCCATGGCGTGCTCCTTGTCGCTGGGCAGGTGGTGGTTCCCCGGCCCGGTGGTGTGGTGGGTGGTGCAGGTCCTAGCGCAGGAGGCGTCCGATTGCATCGGTGGCTTCCTTGACTTTGAAATCGATGGCCTCGGCCCGAAGCTCCGGATCCGGCTCGGCGGCGGCGCCGACAACGCAGTGCCCGATGTGCTCCTCGACGAGCCCCAGGCTCACCGCGTGCAGGGCCTTGGTGACGGCGGCGACCTGGGTGAGGATGTCGATGCAGTACTTGTCCTCGTCAACCATCCGGGCGATGCCGCGGACCTGCCCTTCGATCCGCCTGAGCCGGCGAAGGTAGGCATCCTTGTTGGCCGTGTAGCCGTGCTGCTCGTGGGGCGCTGTGTCCAAGCTCAACGGGTCCAAGCTCGACGGGTCCGGGCGCGCCGTGCCGGGGACTTCTGACTCGCTCATGCCCCCAACATATACCCCCTAGGGGTATGTTTCAAGCCTGCGTGCAGGCTTGCGCGGAATCTGGAACGTTGCGCAAATTAAAGAGCTCCGGAGTGCGTTATTGGGGGATACGCACTCCGGAGCAGCTATAGGGTAGGCGGTTCGTCCGGCCTACACATCGAGCTTACTTGGCGGTAGTGGGATAACACCAGCACTCCGAATAAGTACTTTCGCTTTATTTTCTACCCGCCGGAACGATGAGGATCGGACGTTCCTGATGGTGGCTCAGCCATGCCGCCACAGAGCCGTTGAGCGCCGCGGAAATGCGGTGGCCGATGCCGCGTTCGGGGGTCCCCACCACAATCATGCGCGCGTTGGCGTCCGCGGCCAGCCTGCCAATCGCCCGGGCGGGGTCCCCGGCCAGGGTGCGCAGTGTCCAGTCGATCCCCAGGCCTGCGCAGTGTGCCTCAATGGCCGAACGCAACTCCTGGGTGGTCTCCCGGATCCGGGCGTCGTCCGCGTCCGGATGCAGCGACAGGCGGTGCGCGGACCGCGCCGGATCCCACTCCACGAGGTAGCTTGCCTCATCCACGTAGGCGCAGATCATGGGCGCGGCCAGGGTCTTCGCAAGGGATGCCGCCAGCTGCAGCACCTCGGGATGCTGCCCCGGAACCACGCCCACCACGAGGGGCGCCGGGCCGTCGGCGGAGTCGTCAGACATACTTCATTCTGGCGCCGGGGTGCCGCCCTGAATAGGGGCTTACTTCCCGTTCCCGCAGCTCGGGACGGCGCTGACGCAGTTTGCCGGGGAATCCCTTGAACAGCCCGGGGACGGGGCCTACGGTTGAAGAACACAGGAGGAGGTGGCCGCCGTGGAGATCTACATGTGGTGGTTGGATCTGGATTTGGCGAGCAAAGAATGGCTTCGGGAAAATCTCCGGACCGTCGAACTGCCCGAGGCCGTGCAGCGGGGGATAGCCGCCGCCGGCGGCCCCAGTCCCGCTGAATCGTCCGCCGGCGGCGCCGCAGTTTTGACGGCTGCGGACTGGGACTTCATCGAGACGCAGTCGGAGTTCGTCGACTGACACGCGCCACGGTACCCCCGTCGGCGCCGGGAGAAAACCATTGCGGCCTTCCGGCGGGGATGGTTGCATGGGACGCATGGCTACTGCAGAGAGTTATGTCCTGGCGATCGGGACCAAGAAGGGCCTTTGGCTGGCGACCAGCCCGGACCGGAGGCACTGGTCCTTGTCCGGGCCGCATTTTCTGATGAGTGAGGTGCCCAGCATCGGCATCGATACCCGCGATGGCAGGACCCGGATCCTGGTGGGGGTCCGCTCCGAGCACTGGGGTCCCACGGTTTTTCACTCCGATGACCTGGGCGGAACTTGGAGCGAACCCGAAAACGGCGCCATCACGTTCCCCGACGGCACCGAGGCCGCCTTGGAACGGATCTGGCAGATCCACCCGGACGCCGACTCCCGCCCGGGCGTCGTGTGGGCAGGATGTGAACCGATCTCCGTCTGGAAATCGACCGACGGCGGCGAGCATTTCGAGCTCAACCGCGGCCTCTGGGACCATCCGCACCGCAGCGAATGGGGCGCAGGTTATGGCGGCGCCGCGGCGCACTCGATCGTCGTTGACCCCACGGGCGAGAAAGTCCACGTTGCCATGAGCACGGGAGGGGTCTACCGCTCGCTCGACGGCGGCACCTCCTGGGAGCCGCGCAACAAGGGGATTTCCGCCTACTTCATGCCAGACCCCAACCCGGAATTCGGCCAGTGCGTCCACAAGATCGCGGCCGACGCCGCCGTCGACGGCCGGCTGTACGCGCAAAACCACCACGGCGTGTACCGCAGCGACGACGACGCCGAATCGTGGGAGTCGATCGCCGAGGGGCTGCCGGCGGACTTCGGTTTTGTGATGCTGACGCATCCGCGCCGGGCCGGTACGGCCTGGGTGATCCCGCTGAAGGCTGACGGCGAACGGATTCCGCCGGACGGGAAGTTGGCCGTGCACCGGACGGATGACGCCGGCGCCAGCTGGAAACGGCTCGACGCCGGGCTCCCGGATGCCGAGTACAACGCAGTGCTGCGCGATGCTGCCAGCGTGGACGGCGCGGAGCCCACGGGCGTCTACTTCGGGACGCGGGGTGGCAGTGTCTACGCCAGCGCCGACGAGGGCGAACACTTCACCGAAATCGCCTCGCACCTGCCGGACGTGCTGTGCGTGCGGGCGGCCGTGGTTTCCGCGGCTTTGGTGCCGGCGCAGCCGTGAGGGGACGAACAAGCGCATGAACGGCGCCATGGTCGACGGCGACTCCATGCCGGCCGAGTCCGCGATCAGTGTGGTCCTGCCCAGCGTGCTCCAGCCGCTCGCTGGCGGGCAGTCCATCCTGACTACGCCCGCGGAGGCGGCGGTGACGGTGGAGCGGTTGCTGGATGCGGTGACCGGGGACTATCCGGCGTTGTCGCGGCGGTTGCGGGACGAGACCGGAGCTGTCCGCCGTTACGTGAATATATACGTCAACGGGAATGAAATCCGGCGGCTGCAGGGCCTGGTGACTGCCGTGGCACCAGGCCAGGAAGTCCTCATCATCCAGTCAGTGGCGGGAGGCTGAGCCTCAGGCGACCCGCCAGACGGTGCATTCGTCCGCGTTGATGGCCTTGCGCATGCCCGATTGGCGGTCCATGATCCAGACGACGCCGATTCCGGGGGCCGTTTCCTGGACGCTGCCGCGGCGGATCACGACGTCGTCGTAGTTCGGGCCCACGCTCAGGCGGGCCTCGATCTCATCGCCGCGGTGCAGCTGGTCGAGGGTGCGGATACGGGTTACATGGGCTTTGGCTTCCTTCAACATGGCGGGGCCTCCTGACTGGAGCTGGTGCCTGCTCTTGCCGGCACTTCCAGTGTCCTGCGCCAATGTTGCGTCCGCGTTTCAGCACGGTAAGGGGCCGGTTAGTTTTCGACGGCGCGGCGGTTACCGGCCCTCTTTTTCGCCGGCCCCCTTAGTTTGCCGGCCGCCGCACTGCCGGCGGGCGCGCTCAGGGGAGTTGTCGTTCCCCCGGGCGCTGGACCCGGAACCACCGGTATCCGTAGCGGTCCAGCGGAAGCTCGAAGGCGCCGTCGTCGGAGAGCGGGATGTCCTCGCCGCCGAGCAGGTCCCGGAGCACGGCCCCGGCGTACGACCGCACCTCGCCGCCCGTCGCGTCCGGACCCGCTGGCCCGCTTTCCTCGCCCTCCTGCGGCGATGCCGCCGCCATCGCGCCCGTCACGGACACCGACTCCGCGCCGAAGTTGTGGGCGACAATCACCGTGGAACCGTCCCACGTGCAGCGCTGCAGCAGCACCGCCGGCGAGCCCTGCTTGATGAGTTCGAACCTGCCCCAGCCGAGCTCGGGACATTCCCGGTAGCGCTGGATCAGCGTCGCGACGAAGTTCCACAGCGAATCGGGATCCCGTTTCGCGGCCGCGGCGTTGATATGTGCCGGGCCGAAGGGTCCCTCCACCGGCTGGGCCACGAGGTCCCCGGACGGGGCGGTCGAGAAGCCGCCGTTCGTGGTGTTGTCCCACTGCATGGGGGAGCGGACGGCCGAGCGGCCCTTCGCCCGCAGGTCCTCGCCCATCCCGATCTCTTCGCCGTAGAAGAGCACCGGGGTGCCCGGCAGCGAGAACATCAGGGAGTAGACCATGCGGATCCTGGCCGGGTCGCCGCCGAGCATGGTGGGCAGCCGCCGCCGCAGTCCGCGGCCGTACATCTGCATGTCGGGATCTGGGCCGAAGGCTGCGAAGACCTCGTCGCGTTCGGCATCGCTGAGTTTGTCCAGCGTGAGTTCATCGTGGTTCCGGACGAACATGGCCCATTGGTTGTCAGGATTGATTTTCGGACGGCTGCTCAGCGTCCGGGCCAGCGGCCGGGCGTCCTGCCGGGCCAGTGACAGGTACATGTTCTGCATCGAGAGAAAATCAAACTGCATGTTCAGCTCGTTGCCGGCCGGGCCGCCGAAGTACTTCAGCTGTTCCTTGTACGGGAGATTGACCTCGCCGAGCAGCACGGCACTGCCCTGGCGGCGGTTGAGGAAGCTGCGCAGGGCGCTCAGGTATTGGTGCGGATCGATTCTCGCGGCCTCGTCCTTGGGCTCGCCGAGCAACTCCAGAAAGAAGGGCACCGCATCCAGCCGGAAGCCGTCCAGGCCCAGCTGCAGCCAGAATCCCATGGACTTCGCGATCTCGTCCCGCACCTTGGAATTCATCACGTTCAAGTCCGGCTGGTGTTTGGCGAACATGTGCAGATACCACTCACCGGTGGCCTTGTCCTGGGTCCAGATGGAGGTCTCCTCGCCGGGAAACACCACCTGGTCCGAGGTGTCCGGCGGCGTGTCCTTCCGCCAGACGTAGTAGTCGCGGTACGGGTTGTCCACGGACTTCCGGGCCTGGACGAACCACGGGTGCCGGTCGGAGGTGTGGTTGATGACAAAGTCCGCGATCACCCGGATGCCGCGATCGTTGGCGGTGCGGATGAATTCCACCAGGTCCCCCGGGCTCCCCAGCCGGGGGTCCACGCCGTACATGTCGGTGACATCGTAGCCGTCGTCCCGGTCCGGGGAGGGGTAGAAGGGCATGAGCCAGATGCAGGTAATTCCGAGCGCGGCAAGATAGTCAACGCGCTGGATCAGCCCGCCGAAGTCTCCGGTGCCGTCGCCGTCGCCGTCGAAGAAAGTCTCCGGGTCCAGGCAGTAGATCACCGCGTTTTTCCACCAGAGGTCAGAGGTTTCGGCGATTCTCACAGCGCACCGTCCGGTCCGGTCAGGGCTTGTCCGGCCGGGCGGAGCTGGGGGAGGACGTGTTCGGCGAAGACGTCGATAAACGGAGCCTGCTCCTGGCCCACGAAGTGCAGGTACAGCTCGTCGAATCCGAGGTCCAGATAGGACGCGAGCCATTGGGCGTGCTGCCCGGCATCGGCGGAAACGTTGACGGCCGCCCGCACCTGGTCCTCCTGGACACCGGCGCTGACGCCGTCGAAATGGGCCGCCGTGGGCAGGTCCCAGGGAATCGGCGGCGCAAAGACGTTGGTGCGCCACTGGTCCATAGCGATCGCGACGGCCTCGGCCTCTGTCGGTGCCCAGGACAGGTGGACCTGGAGGGCAGCGTTCCCGCGGCCACCGGCGTCCCGGTAGGCCGCCAGCATGTCCTTCAGCTTTTCCGGCGGCTGGTTCACGGTGACGAGTCCGTCCGCCCAGGCCGCCGCCCGGCGCGCTGTTTTCACGCTCACGGCCGGGGCAATGAGCGGCGGCTTGGTCTCCGGGACGTCCCAGATCCGGGCTTGCTCCACCGTGACGAGGCCGTGGTGCGTGACCACGTCGCCGGCGTGGAGCCGGCGGATGATGTCGACGCACTCCTCCAGCCGGCGCTGCCGCGTCTCCTTCTGCGGCCAGTGCTCGCCGGTGACGTGCTCGTTCATGTACTCACCGCTGCCCGGCGCCATCCAGAAGCGGCCGGGAAACATGTCCGCCAAGGTGGCCGAGGCGTGCGCGATGATCGCCGGGTGGTAGCGCTGCCCGGGCGCCGTCACCACCCCGAAACGCAGCCCGGTGGTGGCCAGCGCGGCCCCGAGCCAGGACCAGGCGAAGCCGGAGTGGCCCTGCCGGGCGGACCACGGCTCAATATGGTCCGAGCACATCGCGGCATCGAAGCCGGCCTGCTCGGCCAGCTGCACGTCCTTGAGGAGGCGGCCGGGGCTGATCTGTTCATGCGAGGCGTGGAACCCAATGGTAGCCATCACCCATGTCTACCGTGGGGGCGGGGCCGTGTCGAGGAAACCCTCGTTGGGGAAAGCCCTGCGGCGGGGCTGGCGGTGCCGGGTCCGCGGCGCAAGAATGGGCGCTATGCGACTGCCGTTGATGCCACCCATTGCGCCCATGCTGGCCAAAGCACTCCCTGCCCTGCCGGTGCCGGACACTGGAAAGGGCTGGCTCTTTGAACCGAAGTGGGACGGGTTCCGCTCCATCATCTTCCGCGACGGCGACGAGGTGGAGATCGGCAGCCGGAACGGCAAGCCGATGACGCGCTACTTCCCCGAGCTCGTCGAGGCGCTGAAGACGGAGCTGCCGGAACGCTGCGTGGTGGACGGCGAGATCATCCTGGTGGCGGCCTCGGGGGACCGGCTCGACTTCGATGCGCTCCAGCAGCGCATCCATCCGGCCGCCAGCCGGGTGAAGCTGCTCGCGGGACAGACCCCGGCGCGTTTCGTGGCGTTCGACCTGCTCGCCCTCGGCGACGAGGACCTCACCGGAAAACCCTTCGCCGAGCGCCGGCGGGAGCTCGAACGCGCACTCGCGGCCAGCGCGGCCCCGGTCCACCTGACGGCCGCGACTTCCGACCGGGACACGGCGCAGCGCTGGTTCCGGCAGTTCGAGGGCGCCGGACTTGACGGCATCGTGGCCAAGACGCTGGAGGGCACCTACCAGCCGGACAAGCGCGCGATGGTCAAGGTCAAGCATGAGCGGACGGCGGACTGCGTGCTCGCCGGATACCGCGTGCACACCTCCGGTCCGGACCGGATCGGCTCGCTGTTGCTGGGGCTCTACGACGACGCCGGGGTGCTGGCGAATGTCGGCGTGGTGGGCGCCTTCCCGATGGCACGGCGCCAGGAGCTGTTTGCCGAGCTGCAGGAGCTGGTCACCGGTTTCGAGGACCACCCCTGGGCCTGGGCCCGGCAGGAGGAGGGGGCGCGGACCCCGCGGAATGCCCAGGGAAGCCGGTGGAGCGGCGGCAAGGACCTGTCCTTCACCCCGCTCCGGCCCGAGCGCGTGGTGGAAGTGAAGTACGACCACATGGAGGGCGAACGGTTCCGACACACTGCCCAGTTCGTGCGCTGGCGTCCGGACCGGGATCCGCACTCCTGCACCTATGACCAGCTGGAGGAGCCGGTGAAGTTCGATCTCGCCGCGGTGCTGGGCGCCGTACGCTAAGGCCCAAACCTAACCTGAGACGACGCAATAGCGCCTTTAACGACGCGGCCCGCCCCCAAAGGGACGGGCCGCCGTCGTGCGGTGCGGAACTGCCGGCCGAGCGCCGGGCGGGAACCTAGTGCTGCTGGCCGAGCTCCCGGGTGGGGACCTTGAACGTCTCCTTGGCCGTCAGTGCCGCGACGGTGGCGATCAGGCAGATGATGCCGGTGAAGATGCTGATCTGGACCCAGCCGCCGGACTGGATGCCGCCCATGGCCGCGACGATCGCCGGGGCGAAACCGGCCATCAGGAAGCCAAGCTGCGTACCGATCGCGAGGCCGGAGAAGCGGACGTTGGTGGTGAACATCTCGGCGTAGAAGGAGGGCCAGACCGCGTTGGCCGCAGCGTAGCCGAACGAGAAGAACCCGATTGCCGCGAGGAACATCAGAGGGACACTGCCGGATTCGAGGCTCAGCAGGAAGACCGGGGTCAGGACCGCGCTGGACAGTGCGCCATAGATGAAGACCGGTTTGCGGCCGATCTTGTCCGCGAGCATGCCGAACAGCGGCTGGGTGCCCAGGGCCATGAAGTTGGCGCCCACCACGAGCCAGAGGGTGGTGGTGCCGTCCACGCCGGCGACGTTCTTGGCGTAGCTGATGGCCAGGGTGCCGAAGACGGTGGACACGGCGGCGATGAAGGCGCAGGCGATGACGCGGAGGACATCGCGCCAGTGGTCCTTGAGGAGGTCGGCCACCGGGAGCTTGGAGATCTGCTTGGTCTTCTGGGCTTCCTCGAACGCCGGGGGCTCGTGCAGGGTGCGGCGGATGAAGAACGCGATCAGCACAACCACGGCGCTGAGCCAGAACGGGATGCGCCAGCCGATGGTGTATTTGATCTCATCGGGCAGGGCCAGTACGGGGATGAACACGAGGGCGGCGAGGATCTGGCCGCCCTGGGTTCCGGTCAGGGTCCAGGAGGTGAAGAACGAGCGGCGGTTGTCCGGGGCGTGCTCGAGCGTCATGGAGGAGGCGCCGGCCTGCTCGCCGGCTGCGGACAGGCCCTGGCAGAGCCGTGCCAGCACCAGAAGTGCCGGGGCCCACCAGCCGACCGTGTCGAAGTCCGGGAGACAGCCGATAACGAAAGTGGCGGCACCCATCAGCAGCAGCGTGAACATGAGGACCTTCCGGCGTCCAATCCTGTCGCCGAAGTGGCCGAGGATGACCGCGCCGACCGGACGGGCCACGTAGGCGAAGCCGAAGGTCGCGAAGGACATGATGGCCGCATTGGTGTCCGCATCGGGGAAGAAAACGTGCGGGAAGATCAGTGCCGCTGCGGAACCGAAGATGAAGAAGTCGTAATACTCGACGGCGCTGCCCAGGAAGCTGGCAAGGGCCGCCTTCTTCGGCGTCCCTCCTGTGACGGTACCCGGCGTCGTGGACGGGACAGTGTGGCTCATGGTGTTCCTTTGGTGTGACGACGTTGTCGCGGATGGATCAGGAAGGTCTCGACTGCCGCTTGCTTAAGTGTGGTGCAGCCGGAGGTCCGTGGAAAGACCAGGATTAGTAGCCACATGGTGGAAGCTACTTTTGCGATATAGCAATCATGACTGTGAGCACAGTCACTTGTCAAGAAAAATAATCACCATCTAGAAATAGCTCTCACTATGTGGGAATATCAGTACATGAGTGTGAATCAAGCCACAGATACGCCCGCCGCTTCCGGGTATCCCGGGGAAGCCCCTGCAAAGCCGGCCAAAGCCGCCAGGGAGGACTCGAGGACGGACATGGTGGGCAAGGCGCTGGGCCTGCTGGTCCTCCTGGGCGACGAGCCGCGCGGCGCCAGTGCCGCGGACATTTCCCGCCGGGCGGATCTGCCGTTCAGCACCACCTACCGCCTGCTCGGGTCCCTGACGCGGGACGGCTTCGTGGACTATGAGCCGGACGGCCGCCGCTACCACCTGGGGCTGCGGGTGTTCCAGCTCGGCCAGCGCGTTTCCAACCATCACGGCTTCGCGGGCACGGCCCTGCCCATCCTGCGGCGGGTCACCGAGGAAACGGGCGAGGCGACCATCCTCTCCGTGCGCGACGGCCTCCACCACCTGACGGTGAACAAGGTGGACGGCCCGCAGACCTTCCGGGTCACGAGCGACCCCGGGCATCTCGGGGCCCTGCACACCACCTCGGTGGGCAAGGCGCTGGTGGCGTTCGCCGATGACGCCACCCGCGTCCAGCTCGTCGACGAGCTGCCCCTGGAACCACTGACGGCGCTCTCCATCACCGACCGCGAGGCTTTCCGGGCGGAAATCGAGCAGGTCCGGCGCCAGGGCTACGCGACCATGGACGAGGAAAACGAGCTCGGCATGCGCGCCGTCGCCGTCCCGGTCTTCAACGCCCAGGGGCACGCCTTCGCCTCCCTTGCCACGGCAGTTCCGGTGTTCCGCCTCAGCATGGAGTCCCTGGTGGCCCTTGTGCCGTTGCTTCAGGCGGCGGCCGCCGAGCTGTCGGCCCGGCTGCCCCAGCGGTGACGGCCCGACGCCGGAGCCACCGCCGTAATAATAAGTTCGTCATTCGAACAACAGTGCAACATGTGAACAAAGTCTGTAATGTAATCCCTGTCACCCGGGCCGCCGGAGATGCCGCAAGCGTCCCAGCCCGCCGAGTGCCGTTGTCAAAGGAGCTAACCGGATGAGCAATCGAGCAGAGTCCTTCCTCGTGGGCCTCGTGGGAGACGGCGTCATGCCCTCCCTCACGCCCTACATGCACGAACGCGAAGGCGACGTGCAGGGCCTCCGGTACCTCTACCGCCCCATCGACCTCACCGAACTCGGCCTGCCCGGCCAGGCCGTGGGGGGGCTGCTCGCCGGCGCCCGGAGCCTCGGGTTCAACGGATTGAACATCACGCACCCCTGCAAGCAGCTCGTGCTCGACTACCTCGACGAAGTCTCCGCAGACGCCCGGCGCCTCGGCGCCGTCAACACCGTGGTCATCCGCGAGGGCCGCTTCATTGGCTACAACACCGACTTTTCCGGCTTCGCGGCGGCGCTGGCCTCCGGGCTCCCCGGCGCCACCCTGGACCGCGTGGTGCAGCTGGGCGCCGGCGGCGCCGGTTCCGCCGTCGCCTACGCCTTGCTCACCGCGGGAGTCCGCGAACTGGACCTCGTGGACACCGACGCGGCGCGCTGCGCCGCCCGGGCGGCCGAGCTCGCCGGATTCTTCCCGGACCGGACCGTCACTGCCCGGACGACGGCGGAGCTCCCGCAGCTCATGCCGCAGGCCGACGGCCTGGTGCACTGCACCCCCGTGGGCATGGCCGCCCACCCGGGCGTTCCGCTGGACATGTCCCTCGTGGAGTCCCGGCACTGGGTGGCCGACATCGTGTACCGGCCGATCGAAACCGAGCTTGTCCGCGAGGCGCGCGCCAAGGGCTGCGACGTGCTCGACGGCGGCCGGATGGCCGTGGGCCAGGCGGCGGACGCCTTCCGGATCTTCACCGGGCGCCAGGCCGATGCCGACCGCATGCGCTCCCACTTCCTGGAACTTGTGGCCGCGGAAGAAGTGGCCGCCTGATGCGCACCGGAATCGCCACCGTCTGCCTCGCCGGCACCCTGCGGGAAAAAATGCAGGCCTGCGCCGTGGCCGGCTTCGACGGGATCGAAATCTTCGAACAGGACCTCGTGACGTCCCCGCTGAGCCCGGAGGACGTCCGGAAACTGGCCGCCGACCTCGGCCTGAACCTGGACCTCTACCAGCCCTTCCGCGACTTCGACAGTGTTCCCGAGGACTTGCTCGCCGCCAACCTTCGCCGCGCGGATGCCAAGTTCAGGCTCATGTCCCGCCTGGGCATGGACACCATGCTGCTCTGTTCCAACGTCGGCACGGCCACGATCGACGACGACGATCTCCGGGCAACCCAGCTCTCCCGGCTCGCGCACCTCGCGGGTGAACACGGCGTCAAGGTCGCCTATGAGGCCCTCGCCTGGGGCAAGTACGTCAACGACTACGAGCACGCCCACCGGCTGGTCGACATGGTGGACCACCCCAACCTGGGCACCTGCCTGGACTCCTTCCACATCCTCTCCCGGGACTGGGACACCGCGCCGATCGAGGCCTTCAACCCGGAGAAGATCTTCTTCGTGCAGGTCGCCGATGCCCCCAAGCTGTCCATGGACGTGCTGTCCTGGAGCCGGCACTACCGGGTGTTTCCGGGTGAGGGCCAGTTCGAGCTCGCCAAGTTCATGGGCCACGTGGTCCGCGCCGGCTACACCGGGCCGGTGTCGCTGGAGGTGTTCAACGACGTCTTCCGCCAGTCCGACGTCGAACGCACCGCCGTCGATGCCATGCGGTCGCTGATCTGGCTCGAAGAGCAAAGCGCCGCCTGGCTAGAGGCAAACCCGGCCCCCGCCGAAGGCGAGGAGGCCAGCAAGGCGGCCGGCCCCGCGGCCCGGCGCCGCTACCCCATGGAGCTCGCCACGCTGCCCCGGGTGGCCGAGCCGGCCGGCTTCAACTTCGCCGAGGTCCGCGCAGGGGACACCGCCGGCCTGGAAACCCTGCTCGGCCAGCTGGGGTTTGCGTTTAACGGGCGGCATCGGACCAAGGACGTGCAATTGTGGACCATGGGCCACGCCCGCGTGATCATCAATGAAGAACCGGCCACCGCCGCCGGTGCTGCCCTCCAGCAGGCTCCCGCCGCCGCTGCCATTTCCGCTGCCATTTCTGCCGTGGGCTTTGACGTCGACTCTCCCGTCATCGCCGCCGCCCGCGCCCAGCAGCTCAAGGCTCCCGCGGTGCCGCGCAAGAGCCAGGCCAATGAGGAAGTCTTCCAGGGCTTCGCCGCGCCGGACTCCACCGAAATCTTCCTCTGCCAGGGCAGCCCGGACGGCACCGCCGCGTGGACCCGGGAATTCGGCGACGGACCGGGCGTCCCCGCGGAGGATCGGGCCGGCAACCCGGGCGCCGTGATCGACCACGTCAACCTCGCCCAGCCGTGGCAGCACTTCGACGAGGCCGTGCTCTTCTACACCAGCGCGCTTGCGCTGGAGCCGCAGCCGTTCGCCGAGGTGGCCAGCCCCACCGGGCTGGTCCGGTCCCAGGTGATGCTCACGCAGGACCGGGGCGTCCGCCTGGTGCTGAACCTGGCGCCGCTGCTGCAGCAGGAGGGCCCCACCGGCGCGTCGGAACCCGGCGCGTCCGGGACCGGCCACCGCCGCACCTACCAGGAGCACGTGGCGTTCGCCGTGGATGACCTCGTGGCCACTGCCCGGGCGGCACGGGACCGCGGACTGGACTTCCTGCGGATCCCGGCGAACTACTACGAGGACCTCGATGCCCGGTTCGAGCTGGAGCCGGAATTCCTGGCCACGCTCCGCGAGCTCAACCTGCTCTATGACCGCGATGCCGACGGCGAATTCCTGCATTTCTACACGGCCACGGTGGGCAGCGTGTTCTTCGAAATGGTGGAACGCCGCGGCGCCTACGACGGCTACGGCGCCCCGAACGCCCCGGTGCGGCACGCCGTCCAGTACGACCATCTGCACCACCTGACCCGCACTTCCTGACCCCATCCGAACAACAAACACACCAAGGAAAGGAGGCTGCTGTGCCTGAAGAAATCAACCTCGACATCTACAATGCCGACCCGATCACCGAGGACGTGTCCGACGAAGCCACGGAGGCCGCACCAAAGACGTATGCGCCGCTCGACGCCGCCGCTGAGTCGCAGGCGGACCTCAGCGCCGAGATGAAGGCGATCGGCGAGGCCTACGCGCAGGCCCTCAAAAACGGAGCCCCGGCCGAAACCCAGCCGCGGCTCGACTACGCGCCGTACCGCAGCAGCGTCCTGCGCCACCCCACCAAGGACCTGCACCACGCGGACCCGGAAACCATCGAACTCTACTCGCCGGCGTTCGGGCACATGGACGTCCACGCGCTGGAAGCGGACCTGACCATCGCGCACAACGGCGAGCCGCTGGGCGAACGCATCGTGGTCTCCGGCCGCGTGCTCGACGGCGACGGCCGCCCCGTGGCCGGCCAGCTTGTGGAGATTTGGCAGGCGAACTCCGCCGGCCGCTACATCCACAAGCGGGACCAGCACCCGGCACCGCTGGACCCCAACTTCACCGGCGTCGGCCGCTGCATCACGGGCGCCGACGGCTCCTACAGCTTCACCACCATCAAGCCCGGCGCCTACCCGTGGAAGAACCACCTCAATGCCTGGCGCCCGGCCCACATCCACTTCTCCCTGTTCGGGCAGGAGTTCACCCAGCGGATCGTCACCCAGATGTACTTCCCCGGTGACCAGCTGTTCCCGCTGGACCCGATCTACCAGTCGATCGTGGACCAGGACGCCCGCGACCGGCTCGTGGCCACCTACAACCACGAGCAGACCAAACCCGAATGGGCTCTGGCCTACAACTGGGACATTGTCCTGACCGGGTCCAAGCGGACCTGGACCGAAAACCAGGCATTGGGCGCAGGAGGCGACGAGAATGAATAGGAGCGCCATGAGTAAACTCACCCCGACGCCGGGCCAGACTGTGGGGCCGTTCTACGGCTACGCCCTGCCCTACACCAAGGACCGCGAGCTCCTGGCCCCCGGCTCCCCGGGCTCCATCCGGCTCCAGGGCACCGTCTATGACGGCGCCGGGCACCCGATCCCGGACGCGATCCTGGAGATCTGGCAGGCCGACGCGGACGGCAACGTTCCGCACCGCACGGGCTCCCTGGTCCGCGACGGCTACACCTTCACCGGCTTCGGCCGCAGCGCCGTGGGCAACACCGGCGTCTTCACCTTCACCACGGTGAATCCCGGCCCCACCGAGGAGGGCGCGGCGCCGTTCATCGCCGTCGCCGTCTTTGCCCGGGGCCTGATGAACCGCCTGTTCACCCGCGTCTACCTGCCGGAGGACGAGGAAGCCCTGGCCAAGGATCCGCTGCTCAGCTCGCTCGAGCCGGACCGCCGCCGGTCCCTGATCGCGCGCCGGGATCCCGACGGCGGACTGACCTGGGACATCCGCCTCCAGGGCGAGGGCGAGACGGTGTTCCTGGATTTCAGCGACGCCGAGGGTGCCTCGAAGTGACCTTCTTCGAGACCGACGGCGACGTTGGCCTGCATGGCGACTTTGGCCTGCTGAATCCCGTGTCGGCGTCGCCGCTTGTGGCGGCGCTGACCGGGGACCGTGCAGTGCTCGCCGCCATCCTGACCGTGGAGGAAGCCTGGGCGACGGTCCTGGACGAGGCGGGCCTCGCCCCGGCCGGGTCCGCCGCAGTGGTGGCCGCCGCCGCGGACGTGCAGCGGTACGACGTCGCTGGCATCGCTGTCCGCGCCCAGGGCGGCGGCAACCCCGTCATCCCGCTGCTCGCCGACCTCCGGGAACAGGTCAGGAACCTGGACACCGGCGGTATTGGCGCGGTACAGGCCGTTCACACCTCGCTGACCAGCCAGGACGTGCTCGACTCGGCACTGATGGTGCTGGCTGCCGGGGCCGTGCGCGAGCTGAAGGCCGAGCTCAAGGCGGCCACGTCCGCCCTCGCGGTGCTTGCCGAAGCCCATGCGGCCACGCTTTGTGTTGCCCGCAGCCTGACCCAGCACTCGCTGCCCTACAGCTTCGGGCTGCGGGCCGCGCAGTGGTTCAACGGGCTCGCTGCCGCGGCCAGCCGGCTCGAGGCCCTCGACCTGCCGGTCCAGACCGGCGGCGCCGCCGGGACCCTCGCCGCAGGCACGGTGCTGACTGAAGGCACTGTGCTGACTGACGGCGTGTTGACCGCCGGGCGGCTGTCCCCGTTTGACCTCGCCGACCGGCTCGCCGCCCGCCTGGGTCTCGCCACGGTTCCTGCCCCCTGGCACACCAACCGGTTGGCCGTGACCGGGCTCGGCGACGCGCTGGCGGCCGTGACGGACGCGGCCGGAAAGATGGCCGCCGACATCCTGTTCCTGAGCCGGCCGGAAGTGGCCGAGCTCGCCGAACCGCGCGCCGCCGGACGGGGCGTGTCCTCGGCCATGCCGCAAAAGCAGAACCCCGTGCTCTCCGTGCTGATCCGCAGCGCCGCCCTGCAGGCTCCGGCCCTGGCCGCACAGCTGCACCTCGCGGCCGCCAATTTCAACGACGAACGCCCCGACGGCGCCTGGCACAGCGAATGGGTGGCCCTGCGCCAGCTGCTGCGTCTGGCCCTCGGCGCCGCGGCGCAGATGCGCGAATTGGCCGAAGGGCTGCAGGTCTTCCCCGCAGCGATGCGCCGCAACCTGGACCTCGCCGGCCCGCTGCTGCTCTCTGAAGCCGTCAACGCCGCCGTCGCGCCGCTTTTGGACGTGCGCAGCGCCGAGACGGGATCGGGCCGGACCGGGAAGCAGCGCCTGCAGGCCGTCGTGGACGAAACGCTCCGGGCCCCGGCCGCGGAGCAGGCGGCCACCTACCGGACACTGCTCCGCGCGGCCGTCCCGGAATATCTGCTCACCGACGCCCGGCTTGAGGAGCTTTTGGACCCGGCCAACTACCTCGGCCAGGCCGTTGAGATCTCCCGCCGCATCCTCGCGGCGTACCCGGAATACGCCACCGCCCACGCCGCCGCCCCGGCCGGCGCCACCGCCCACCAACTCCAGAACGGAGCCTCCCGTGGCTAGACCCACCGTCAAAGCAGTCCTGCTCTCGCCCCAGCGTCCGCTCGGCGACAAGCCCCTCCTCGTCGTGGGCCCCTCGCTCGGGACGTCCTCGCTGCTCTGGAGCCAGGCCGGCACCATACTGGGCGCCGACGTCGACGTCGTCGCCTGGGATCTGCCCGGCCACGGCGTCTCGCCCGCGGCGCAGGAGAACTTCACGGTCGCCGACCTGGCCGACGCCGTGATCGGACTGGTCGATTCGATCGCCCCTGGCGCGCGCTTCCACTATGCCGGCGTGTCCCTCGGCGGGGCCACCGGCCTGCAACTGGCCATCAAGCACGGCGACCGGCTCAAGAGCCTGTCCGTGCAGTGCTCCGGCGCGAAGCTCGGCACGCCAGAGGGCTGGCTGGAGCGAGCCGAAACCGTCCGCACGCAGGGAACCCCGGTGATGATCCAAGGGTCCGCGGAGCGCTGGTTCGCCCCGGGGTTCATGGAGAGCCAGCCCGAACTCAGCAGCCGGCTCCTGCACACCCTCCGGGACGCCGACCGCTTCAGCTACGCCTTCTGCTGTGAGGCCCTGGCCGGCTTCGACGTGCGGGACCAGCTCGGCACCATCCGCGTCCCCACGCAGGTGGTTGCCGGTGCCATGGACGCCGTCGCCCCGCCGTCCATGGCCGAGGAAGTCGCCGCGGGCATCACCTCCGGCGGCGGCACGGCCACGGCCGTCAGCCTGGAGGGCGTGGCACACCTGGCGCCCTTCGAGGCGCCGGGCCACATCGCCGAGCTGCTGAAGGGCCTCATCGCCTGGACCGAGACCCAGGGAGCGGGCGCATGACCGGCTCCGAACGCAACGGGCCCGAACGCAATGGTGTGGTCCAGCCCGGCGCGACCAGCCAGGAAATCTACGACGGCGGCATGAAAGTCCGCCGCGAGGTGCTTGGCGCCGCGCACGTGGACCGCGCCAACGCCAACAAGGATTCCTTCACCGAGGACTTCCAGGACATGATCACCCGGATCGCCTGGGGCGGCATCTGGACCCGGCCCGGGATCAGCCGCCAGATGCGCTCAGCCGTCACCCTTACCGCCATGGTGGCACACGGGCACTGGGAAGAACTGGCCATGCACATCCGCGCGGCCATCACCAACGGCCTGAGCCGGGACGAGATCAAGGAAATCCTGCTCCAGACCGCCATCTACTGCGGGGTCCCCTCCGCCAACACCGCCTTCAAGACCGCCCAGCAGGTGTTCCAATCGATGGACAACACAGCCATGGGCGAGGCAGAAATGGACAAGAACCCATGAATCAGGCTTTTTTGTACGACGCCGTGAGGACCCCGTTCGGGAAGTTCGGTTCCGGCCTGGCCGGGGTCCGGCCGGACGATCTCGCTGCGCACGTGATCCGGGAAGCGGTGAAACGCGCCCCCGCGCTGGACGTGGAGCGGATCGATGAGGTGGTGTTCGGCAACGCCAACGGCGCCGGGGAGGAAAACCGCAACATCGCCCGGATGGGCACCCTGCTGGCCGGGCTGCCGGTCTCGGTCCCGGGCACCACGGTCAACCGGCTCTGCGGCTCCTCGCTGGACGCGACGATCATCGCCTCCCGGCAGATCAACACCGGCGATGCCGAGCTGATGCTGGTCGGTGGCGCCGAATCGATGTCCCGCGCCCCCTGGGTGCTGCCCAAGACCGAGAAGCCGTACCCGGCCGGGGACCTCACCCTGGCCTCCACCACGCTGGGCTGGCGGCTGGTGAACCAGGCCATGCCGACGGACTGGACCATTTCCCTGGGCGAGGCCACCGAACGGCTGGCCGGGAAGTACGGCGTGGGCCGCCAGGCGCAGGACGAATTCGCCGCCAGCTCGCACAACCTGGCCGCCGCGGCGTGGGACGAGGGCTTCTACGACACCCTCGTCGCCCCGGTCCCGGGCACGGACCTGGTCCGCGACGAGGGCATCCGGGCCGGGTCCTCGGCCCAGAAGCTCGCCGGGCTCAAGACCGTCTTCCGCACCGAGAACGGCACCGTCACCGCCGGGAACGCCTCCCCGCTCTCCGACGGCGCCTCCGCGGCGTGGCTGGGCTCCGAGGCTGCTGCCGGGATCCTGGGGATGGAGCCGCTGGCCCGGATCGCCGGGCGCGGCGCGCACGCGAACGATCCCCAGTACTTCGGCTACGCCCCCGTGGAGGCCGCGAACAAGGCCCTCGCCAAGGCCGGCATCGGCTGGGACCAGGTCGGCGCCGTCGAACTGAACGAGGCCTTCGCCGCGCAGTCCCTGGCCTGCATCAACGCCTGGGGCATCGACCCCGGAATCGTGAACCGGCACGGCGGCGCGATCGCGATGGGCCACCCGCTCGGCGCCTCCGGCGGCCGGATCCTCGGCACCCTGGCCCGGTCCCTGCAGGCCTCCGGGCAGCGCTGGGGCGTCGCCGCGATCTGCATCGGCGTCGGCCAGGGCCTCGCCGTCGTGCTCGAAAACGTAACTTCTGGCGTGAAGGGTTAAGCGAGATGCTGAATTTTATTGACACGGTCGGTGAGGCCGTCGCCGGCATCAAGGACGGCTCCACCGTGATGATCGGGGGCTTCGGCAACGCCGGCCAGCCCTTCGAACTGATCGACGCGCTGCTGGACGGCGGCGCCACCGACCTTACCGTGGTGAACAACAACGCCGGCCAGGGCGACCAGGGCCTTGCCCTGCTCATCAAGGAAGGCCGGGTGAAGAAAGTGATCTGCTCTTTCCCGCGGCAGTCCGACTCCTGGCACTTCGACGCCAAATACCGTGCCGGCGAGATCGAACTCGAGCTCGTCCCGCAGGGGAACCTCGCTGAGCGGATCCGTGCCGCCGGCGCCGGGATCGGCGGCTTCTTCACGCCCACCGGCTATGGCACCATGCTCGCCGAGGGCAAGGAAACCCGCTACCTGGACGGCAAGTGGCAGGTGTTCGAGACCCCCATCCACGCCGACGTCGCCCTCATCAAGGCCCTCACGGCGGACGGCAGGGGCAATCTCGTCTACCGCAAGACCGCACGGAACTTCGGTCCCATCATGGCCGCCGCCGCGAAACACACCATCGTCCAGGTCTCCGGGATCGTGCCCACCGGCGGCCTGGACCCGGAAGTCATCGTGACCCCCGGAATCTACGTCAACAGCATCGTCCGTATTGATTCCAGCGGAGCTGCAGCCGCAGGCAAGACAGAAAGCGTGGCCTGAGATGAGCATCCCCGCCAATGACCAGCCGGGTGTCCGGACCGGCATCCAGGCATCCGACAAGCCGCTGGGCCGCGACGACCTCGCCCGCCTCGTGGCCCGCGACATCCAGCCCGGATCCTTCGTGAACCTCGGCATCGGCCAGCCCACCCTGGTCTCCAACTATCTCGAGCCGGAGCAGAACATCACGCTCCACACCGAAAACGGCATGCTCGGCATGGGCCCGGAAGCCACCGGAGACCAGATCGACGGCGACCTCATCAACGCCGGCAAGATCCCCGTGACGGAGCTTCCCGGGGCGTCCTACTTCCACCATGCGGACTCCTTCGCGATCATGCGCGGCGGGCACCTGGACATCTGCGTGCTCGGCGCCTTCCAGGTCTCGGCCACCGGGGACCTCGCCAACTGGCACACCGGCGCCCCGGACGCGATCCCCGCCGTCGGCGGCGCCATGGACCTCGCCACCGGCGCCAAGGACGTCTTCGTCATGATGACGCTGCTGACCCGCGACGGCGCGTCCAAACTCGTCGAGGCGTGCACCTACCCGCTCACCGGGATCGGCTGCGTGACCCGCGTCTACACCGACAAGGCCGTCTTCCTCACCGGACCCGACGGCGTCCAGGTGCGCGAGACGTTCGGCTGCACGCTCGAGGAACTTCAGGCCATGGTCCCGGTACCCCTCCGGGCGGCGGACCCAAGCTGACAGTCCTGCGGCCGGATAACCTGCGCCCCGCTAAAGTGATGCGGGACCGAGAGGCGAGAAATGATTGAGCCAGCCAAGAGCGGCGGCGCGCCCGCGGCCAGCGACCAGTACGTGCAGTCGCTGGCGCGCGGGCTCGCCGTGATCCGTGCCTTTGACACGGAGCACCCCAAGATGACCCTGACCGAGGTGGCGGCCCGGACCGAACTGACCCGGGCCACGGCCAGGCGGTTCCTGCACACGCTCGCGGAGTTGGGCTATGTCCGCACGGACGGCAAGATCTTCGCCCTGACCGCCAAGGTACTTCAGCTCGGCTACGCCTACCTGTCCGGGCTGTCCCTGCCGCAGCTGGCCCAGCCGCACCTGGAGGAGCTCTCGCTCGAACTGGGGGAGTCGACGTCGGCCGCGGTGCTCGAGGGCACCGACATCGCCTACATCGCCCGGGTGTCCACCCGGCGGATCATGACGGTCGGCATTACGGTGGGCACCCGTTTCCCGGCCTACGCGACGTCCATGGGCAGGGTGCTGCTCGCGGCCCTGCCGCCGGCGAAGCTGGAAGACTATCTCGCGGCCACAGAGATCCGGCCCCTCACGCCGGGAGCCATCGGAACGCGGGCTGCCCTTCTGGCGGAGCTGGATACGGTCCGCGCCCAGGGCTGGTGCCTGCTGGACCAGGAACTGGAGCTGGGGCTGATGTCCATTGCGGCGCCGGTCCATGACGGGCCCAAGGTGGTAGCGGCGATCAACGTCTCGCTGCAGGCCCAGACGGTGTCCACGCAGGCCGACCCCGAGGCCTACCTCAAGGCCGTGCGCGAGGCGACGGTAGCCACGGCGGAAGTCATCTCCGAGGACCTGACCTCGGGACGGTGAAACACTGTCCTGACGTGACGCCCGGGAAGGGGACCGTCAGGGAGCGGGGTCTGGGATGGGTTCGGTGGAAACCGTGATCTTGACGCCCCCGGGCTCGTCACTGATTTTCAGGTGAAAGTTCCTGCCCACCACCAGGGCATGGATGTCGTCGCTGTCTCCGGGCGCTACCTGCTCGGCCAGC
Organism: Arthrobacter sp. P4_F10; assembly: GCF_056401435.1. Classification (NCBI taxonomy): domain Bacteria; kingdom Bacillati; phylum Actinomycetota; class Actinomycetes; order Micrococcales; family Micrococcaceae; genus Arthrobacter; species Arthrobacter sp. P4_F10. Next base: position 361,971 of record NZ_JBFUJJ010000001.1, on the reverse strand, counting down.
CGCGTGAGCGCCAGTGCCATGGCCCGGCCCCAGTCGTGAGGATCCATACTGGATGATTCAGCCGTTGCTGAATACTTCTCTGGTTCAGTCATCTGCCCCCGCTTTCGGCGTCCGGAGCGCAGCCTCCGGAACATCACGAAGCCCAGTCTAGTGAGGTGGCGGAGCGCGCGTCCACGATTTGCGCCGGCCCTGCGGAGGTTACGCGGGCACTGCGGCTAGGATTTCAGTTCGGGTACTCTTTCGCCCCATTGCCCTAAGGACGCCATGACAGAGAACAACACCGCGACTCCGGAGACCCCGGACAACGCAGCGTCCCGGCGCGCCGCCGTGGTTATCAACCCCATGAAATCTCCCGGTAAAAGCTTCCGTGCCTCGTTCTTCCGCCTGTGCGAGACCCAGGGCTGGGCCGAGCCGCTGTGGCTGGAGACCACGAAGGAGGACACCGGGATTGGCCAGGCCCGCGAGGCGCTGGATGCCGGAGTCGACGTCGTGATCGCGGCGGGCGGGGACGGAACGGTCCGCTGCGTGGCGGAGGTCCTCGCCGGCACCGGAACGCCGATGGGACTGGTCCCCCTGGGGACCGGCAACCTGCTGGCCCGCAACCTCGGCGTCGACATCACCGACCCCGTGGCCGCCAGCTACGACGTCCTCAGCGGCGCGGATACCAAGGTAGACGTGGTCAAGGCCAGGCTGGACCATGCCGAGAAGGAGCACATCTTCCTTGTCATGGCCGGTCTCGGCTATGACGCCGCCATCATGGCCAACACCGTGGACGAACTCAAGGACCGCGTGGGCTGGCTCGCCTATGTCGAGGCTGGCATCCGGCACCTGCCGGGCAAGCCGATCAGGGCGAAGATCAGCATTGACGGCCAGCATGCCGTGCGGCGCCGGATCCGCAGCGTCATGGTGGGCAACTGCGGCAAGATCATGGGGGGCGTGGAGATCTTCCCCGATGCCAAGGTCGACGACGGCATCCTGGACGTCGTGATTTTGGCCCCTCATGGCCGGTTCGGCTGGCTGGATGTGCTGTCCGGCGTCTTCGGCCGGAAGAACGCCAAGAACACGTCGGTCGAATACTTCGCCGGAAAGTCAGCCGAAATCGAACTCGCCCACGAGCAGGAATTCCAGCTCGACGGTGACCCCCTCGGCAAGGCCAAACACCTCAACGTCACTGTGGAGCACGACGCTCTCACCATCCGGATGACGGGCATCTGACCCGGGCTGGCCGCTTCCCGGGCTGGCTAGCGCGCCGCCGGCCGGTGTGCCAGGATCTCAGCGAGTTCGGCCAGCCGGTGCGCGCGGGCGGATTCGGCAGGCGTGAACGGCTCGCCGGGCCGGGAAAACGTGATGGGCCCATGCCACGCTGTAGGGATTTTCAGGACCGTCCCGTCCCCGCCCGTCCGGGGTGGCACCTCGGCGTTGCCAGCCGCCGGTCCGGGGATGATCCGTGCCCGCAGCAGTTCCGCGACGGCCAGCGGCAGCTCCTCCGGACTGGCGGCGATCCGGGCAGCCAGGCTCAGCGCGCCGGTTTGCCCGTCGGCCATGGCCAGGGCGGTGGTCGGCCAGACGTGCGGATCCGCTCCGCCGCCCGCCCGCAGCGCCCGGAGCAGCTCGGCTTCGCGGACATCACCCGGTGCCGAGAGCACGAACTCGTCCAGCACACCGCCGGCCACGGGGTGAACATGAATGCTGAGGATGTTCGTGTTCAACCCGGCCAGGGCCTGCGTCAGTTTCTGCAGCGACCCGGGTTTGTCTTTCAGGACGGTCCGCGCCCGCCAAAGGGCAGGCGCGGCGACGAGCCGTTTGCGGTGGCGCAGGGCCGGGGCATGCAGCCAGCCCCTGAGCATCCGGGCCGCCGAGGGCTCGGCGACCCAGATCACCAGGATGGTCGCGGTCATGGTCAGGACCAGGACCTTGGCAACATAAGGCAGGTGGGTTTCCACCACCGCCGCGTGCACCAGCAATTCGATCGGAAGCATCACGGCCACATTGGCCAGCGTCAGCCGCGCCTTGGTCGGTTCGGGCATCTGGCCGCACACTTCGCAGCTCAACTCGGAGGTGGCAGGGGACTGGGCTTTGCCATGGGCTTTGCGCGTCATACACCTATGATTCCGGCCAGCTGTTTCGGCCCGGTTGCCGCCGGGTGACGGTTTCGGACCGGACGGGCAGGAGGGAGGCTCGCAGCAACGCGCCCTAGGGGCTGCGTTAGAGCAAGTGGCGGTGCGCATAGAGGTCGCGGAGCAGGGCGACCTCTGCCAAGTGGTGGATCATCTCGCGGTTGATGTGCAGGACCAGTGCCGCCATGGGGGCCTCGGCGAACGGACCTTCGGACGGACCGCAGGCTGCCCCCAAACCGGCCTCATTGAGGCTCTTCACGCCCTGGATCCACCGGGCGTAATACTCGTCCACTTGGGCCAGTGCCAGGGCCGCCGTGCCTGGGTAGGCGAAATTCTGGTAATCCACGGCAGGACCGCCAAAGTGTGATGCTGTCCGCGCGCCCAGCACGCCGACCAGAATATGGCACAGGCGCCAGGCAATGGTCGTCACCGGAGCAGGAACGGGCTCCGGGTAGCTGAAATCAATGGTGAAATCACCCGTACCCGGCGCGGTCGGGGGCGTTGATGCGTCCTTGCGCCGGACACTCCAGCCCGGAACCGGCTCCCAAAAATACTCGTCGTCAGTCAACCCGTCCAGCCTCGGGCGGGCCTGATTGGCAAAATGCCAGTCCAGTTGATCCACTAGCTCGTGGTTCCAGCTAACATCCGGCACGATGTTCCTCCTCGGCATCCAGGCCCGAGCGGCGGGGGTGTCTACATCAAAGTACTCCGGACCTCCCGCCCGCCATAGGGCGAGTCCTAAGCCTGACGGCGGGCTGCGACGCCGGCAGGGACAGCCGACGTGTTCCCGTCCGGGTGCTCCCCGGCCCCGGTGCGGCCGCCGTCGGATTCCGGACCGGCCAACGTGGCCAGCAAGTCGCGGATCTCGGCCAGCAGCGCAGTGTCGGCCGGGATCGGTTCTTCCTCGGGCTCAGCGGCGCTGAGTCGGTTCTTGACCATCCGGTTGATCCGGTTCATCGGGGCCACGAAGATGAAGTACACCACCGCAGCAGTGATGAGGAAGGTCAGGAAGGCGGTCACCACGGCGCCGATGTTCACGAAGGTCTTGTCGTTGCCCGGCCAAACGTGGAAGCCCAGACCCTGGGTCTCGACGCCGCCGGCGGCAGCGAGGATCGGGTTGACGATGTTGGAAGTGAAGGCGCTGACCAGGGCGGTGAAGGCCGTGCCGACCACGACGGCGATGGACAGTTCGATCACGTTGCCGCGCAGGATGAAATCCTTGAATCCTTTGAGCATGGGGAACCTCCGGTGTGCGTTGCTGGCTTGATTCAACCGATAGACGCTACCACTTCGCTGGGCGCCCAGCAGATCCCGATCAACGGATTCCGATGCCGCCGCCGCACCGTTCCGGCGTAAACTCCGTGGTGGATGCCAACGCCGCCGTCGTAATACTCCGACTGCAACGAGAGGCGCCCGACCCGTGAGAGCCTGCCCATGAAGAACACGCCCATGAAAGCATTTCGCTGTGCGCCTGAGGCTGTAAGGCCTGCGCTGTGAAGCTGTTCTCCGAGATGTTCACCATCGCCCCGGCCAACAAGGACCACCAGGTCGCCCTCCGCTGCGCCGTGGGGGTCTTTGTTCCGCTGATCACGCTGGTGCTGCTTGACCGCCTGGATCTGGCAATCTTCGCTTCCTTCGGCGCCTTCACCGGGATTTACGGCCGGAATGAGCCGCATGCCAGGCGGCTGACTCTTCAGGTGCGGGGCGGTGGGCTGATGCTCCTGGTGATGTTCCTGGCCGCCCTCACAGCGCGTGTGGACGCTCTTGCCGGGCTTTCCGCGGCAGGCACCGCCTGGGTCCTGGTCGGGACTACCACGGTGATCGCCTGGGGCTGCTCCCTGGTTGTCGCGTGGTGGCGCCTGCGTCCCGCGGGTTCGCTGTTCCATATCTTTGCGTTCGCGGCCATCGCGTCGATCCCCAACCAGCCGCCGCTGTGGCAGTGCATGCTCGTGGCGGTACTCACGGTCGCTTTCTCCCTGCTGCTCGGCCAGTCCTCGCGGGTGGCGCGGAGCCACCGGACCCCGTGGGTGAATCCGAGGCCTGCGGCCCTTACACCGCAGGAGAAACGCGTCGCCTGGCACGAAAGCGTGGGCTACCTCGTGGCGGCAGGCGTGGCGGGAACGCTGGGTACCCTGGCCGGGGAATGGCTTGGAATTGGCCACAATTACTGGGCGATGGTGGCCGCCGTCGTTCCGCTCGTGGGCCATACCACCCGGCACCGCGTGAGCCGTGGCCTGCAACGGATCGCGGGCACTGCCTTGGGGTTGGTGCTGCTCGCCGGAATCCTGCTCCTGCAGCCGACGCCCTGGCAGACGGTGCTGGTGATTGCCGCGTGCCAGTTCGGCGCCGAGATGTTCATCGCGCGGCAGTACATGCTGGCGCAGGTTTTCGTCACGCCGCTGGCGCTGATCTCCACGCTTCTCGTGGCACCCGTGCCGCCCGGCATCCTGCTCCGCGACAGAATCGTGGAGACCGTCATCGGTGCCGCCGTCGGCATCGCCGTCGTGCTGGCGCCCGGCGCGTGGCGCGGCCTCAGGGGCCGCCGCGGGGCGAGGACCCCCGGGCGCGTCTCCTAGGAGTGCCCGACGCCGGCGCCGGTGCGGGACACTGCCGGCACGGTCTGCGGGACGAAGGCGAGGGCGAGGACCGCCAGGAGTGCGGCGGCGGCGAAAACGTAGAAGCCCCACGGGTAGGCGATGCCGGCGGCGACCAGCGCGCCGGTGACGGCGGGGCCCAAAATGGCTCCCAGCCTGCCCACGCCGGCGGCGAAGCCCAGCGCGGTGCCGCGGAGCCGGACCGGGAAGAGCTGGCTGACCCAGGCATAGACCAGGACCTGGGAGCTAAAGACGAACACGCCGGTGACAAAGACGGCGGCATAGAGCACGACTTCGTTCTGGATCTGGATGCTGAGCGCGGCGAGGAACACGGCGGAGAGGCCAAACCAGAGCAGGACGATCCTCTTGGTGCCGTGCCGGTCCGCCAGGACCCCGGCGATCAGGAGGCCCACCACAGCGCCCACGTTCAGGACCAGGAGCAGGGCGAGGCCGGCGTTCAGGCTGTAGCCGGCGGAGGCCATGAGCTGCGGCAGCCAGGTGTTCAGGCCGTAGACCAGCAGCAGCCCCATGAAGGACGCCACGGCCACGCCGGCGGCGATCCGCGGGTAGGGCTTGCGGCCAAGGTCCCGGAAGCTGGCGCGTTCCTCCACCGGGGCGGCCACAGCGCTGTCCGGGGTAAGCGCCGGGTTGACGGCCGGGGACGTGGCGGCCGGGGACTTTGCGGCTGCGGGGATGTGGTGGACCGGCGGCAGGGTCTCCGGAAGCTTGAACCACAGGAAGGGGACCAGGGCAAAGCCTGCCAGGCCACCCACCACGAACATGGTCCGCCAGCTTGGAATGACCATGATGGCCAGGAACGCCGTGGCCACGGCGCCGACGTGATATCCCGTCATGGTCCGGGTGGTGGACTTTCCAGCCGTCCCGGCAGGCGCGTAGTCGTTCATGTAGGCCAGTGCGGCGGGCAGGCAGGCGCCCAGGCCAAGGCCGGCGAGCAGCCGGAACGCGCTGAACCATGCCACGTTCGGTGCGAAGACGACCGCAATCGTAAAGATGGAAAACCACGTCACGCAGGCCACCAGCAGGTTTCGCCGGCCGAGGCGGTCCGAGAGCGGCGCGATGAAGAGCGCGCCGAGCCCCACGCCCACCAGGGAGATGGTCGCCGCGAACGTCGCCCCGACTGCGTCGAAGCCAAGTTCCTGCGACTTAATCAGGGTCGGGATGACCGTGCCAAGCACCACCAGATCAAAGCCGTCCAGCACCATGGCCAGCCAGCAGAGCCACACGGGCCACCGTGATTTGTTTCCCAATGACGACATTGACATTGCTACCTCAGCGCTAGTATTTACGTGATTCCGCGTGCCCGGCGGTGTAGGTCGGACTCTTCCTATTGTGAGAGTTCTATCACCCGGGAGTGTTGCGTGGGACACTAAAAACCGTTCAATGGAAGGAGGGGCGTGGCCAATTCAAACTCCGGCGATTCGGTGGTGGACCGGATCCTGCGGCTGATTGCCGCCTTCCCGGAGGGTGTCACGGCTTTGCAGCTCTCGGAGCTGGCCGCGCGGGCGGAACTCCCGCTGACCACCGCGCACAGGCTCGTCCGGCAGCTGGCCGGGCACGGCCTGCTTGAAGTCGCTCCCGGTGGCTCAGTCAGCCTGGGCCTGCGGCTCTGGGAGCTCGCTAACCGCAGTTCCCCCACGCTTGAACTCCGCCAGGCCGCCCTGCCGCTCATGGAGGACATCCAGCAGGTGCTCAACCAAAACGTGAACCTCGCCGTGCTGGACGGCCAGGAAGTGCTCTTTGTGGAGCGGCTGTCCCGCCGCGGCTCGGTCGCCAACCGTGCGCAGGTGGCCGGCCGGATGCCCGTGCACGTGTCCTCCGCCGGGCTGGTGCTCATGGCCAACCAGCCCCGCAACGTCCAGGCCGAGTACCTCGAAGGGTTTAGCGATCCGACCGGCCGGCTGGCCCTGGCGGACCTCCGCGCCCTCCTGGGCGAAGCGGCCCATCAGGGCTATGCGCAGCTGGCCGGCGTCGTCGACCCGGACACGTGGGGGATCGCCGTGCCCGTACTGGACCGCAGGAGGCTCGCCGTGGCGGCCCTCGGCGTCGTCGTTCCCCTTCGCGAGGTGCGCCTGCAGGCGCTCGTTCCCGCCCTGCAGACCGCGGCCCGCGGGATCGGGCGGCGGCTCGGCGAGTCCCGCGAGAGCCTCTCATTCCATTCAGCGGAATTGATGTAACGCCCATCACGCCTTGGGGAGCACACTGTTAGCCGGAAGACCAAAACGGCCCCCGGTCCCTGACCGCCCCAACCCCGCAACGAAGCGAGATGAACATGGCACAGCGAAAAGTCATCAACACCCAGGTAGCGATCATGGGTGCCGGCCCGGCCGGGCTCATGCTGTCCCACCTGCTGGCCAAGGCCGGCATTGAATCCACCGTCCTCGAGATCCGCACCCACCAGGAGATTTCCGAGACGGTGCGGGCCGGCATCCTGGAGCACGGCTCGGTCAACATGCTCGTCGACAGCGGCGTCTCCGACCGGGTGCTGCGCGACGGCGACCGGCATGACGGAATCGAACTGCGCTTCAACGGCGAAAGCCACCGGATCGACTTCCAGGACCTGGTTGGGGAATCGGTGTGGCTCTACCCGCAGACGGACGTGTTCCTGGACCTCTCCGCACGCCGGAAGGCCGACGGTGGGGACGTCCGGTACGCCGTCACGGACACCACCATTCATGACATCGAAGCCAAGCCCAAGGTCTGGTTTACGGATGCTGACGGCGTCGAGTACGAACTCCAGGCCGATTTCATCGCCGGTGCCGACGGTTCGCGCAGCCACTGCCGCTTCCAGATTCCGGAGGCGCAGCGCAAGTGGTACTTCCACGAATACCCCTTCGCCTGGTTCGGCATCCTGGCCGAGGCGCCGCGCAGCTCCGACGAGCTGATCTACGCCAACTCGGAAAACGGCTTCGCCCTGATCAGCCAGCGCACCGAGTCGGTCCAGCGGATGTACTTCCAGTGCGACCCCAACGAGGACGTCAACAACTGGGATGACGACCGCATCTGGGACGCCTTCCGCAGCCGCGTCAACGGCAACGGCTTCGAGGTCAAGGAAGGACCGGTGATCGACAAGACGGTCCTGAAGTTCCGCAGCTTTGTCCACGCCCCCATGCGGCACGGCAACCTGTTCCTCGCCGGCGACGCCGCGCACACCGTGCCGCCCACTGGGGCCAAGGGCCTGAACCTGGCGCTGAACGATGTCAAGGTCCTGTTTGAGGGCTTCGACAGCTTCTACTCCACCGGCTCCACCGTGCTCCTGGACGCCTACAGCGACCGCGCCCTGAACCGGGTGTGGAAGGCCCAGCAGTTCTCATACTGGATGACCTCCATGCTGCACACCTCCGCCGACGCCGACGACTTCTCCCGCGCCCGCCAGCTCGGCGAACTTCATTCCGTGGTGTCCTCCCGCCACGGCCGCGCCTACCTCGCGGAGGCCTACACCGGCTGGCCCGGAGCCCGCTAGGGCTCCGGCAGAAGCCCTGGTCTGAAGACAGATTTCCGTCGACACGTGCCGGGGCCAGGGCTAGCCTTTAACCGTCCCAGCATGGCCCGACAAGGATGACGGAGAGGTGTCCGATCATGGGAACCGCAGAGAATGTTGAACTGGTCCGGCGAGGGTACACGGCGTTCAACGCAGGGGATATGGCTACCCTCAGCGACATGTTCGCGGAGGACGCTGTCTGGTACGTTCCCGGAAGCGGCGTGCTTTCCGGAACCAAACAGGGCAGGGACGCGATCCTGGCGTACTTCGGCGAGTTGGGAGCGCGCACCCACGGTAACTTCCAAGCGGACCTCGAGGACATCGTGGGCGGGGAAAACCACACCGTCGCGATCCAGCAAACCCGCGGGGAGAACAACGGCAAGACCCTGGACCTGGCCACCGTCATCACGTTTGTGGTCCGCGACGGAAAGATCACCGAAGGGCGGGAATTCTTCGAGGACACGGCCAAGGCAGACGAATTCTGGACGTGACCGAACCGGCGCCGCCTGATCCCGGCCGGCAGGCGGTTTCCGTCATCGGCGGCGGCATCGCCGGGCTGGCCCTGGCAGCCCGCCTCGATCCCGCACGGTTCGACGTCACCGTCCACGAGCAACGCGACGGACTCCCGACCGTCGGAACTTCCCTTGCGGTGTGGCCCGCGGCCCAGCGGGCCCTTGGCCGCCTGGGAATCCTGGACGCGGTCCGGGAGGCCAGCCCGGTGATCGAGGGCATGAGTGTCCGTGCGGCTTCCGGCAAGCCATGGACAGCGGCACAGGCGCCAGGACTGATCGGCGTTTCCCGGGTTGACCTCATCCGGCTGCTGGACGCCGCCGTTCCGGTCAGCGTGGGCCGGGCATCCGGCCGCATCGACATCGTCCGGCCCGGCCCCGCCGGCCTTGTGGTGGGCTCCGACGGCGTCCACAGCTCGGTCCGCCGCAGCTGCTGGGGCGCCCGCTCCGGGGCGCGGCCCACACCGTATCTCGCGGTCCGCGGCGTGGTTCCCGGGCGGCTGTGGTGCGGGCACACGGGCGAATACTGGGGCCGCGGGCAGCTGTTCGGGATTGGTCCCGCGGCGGCCGGGACCAACTGGTACGCGGCGTTCCGCTCCGGGGCACGTCCCGGGAGCCTGGATGTCGCCGCCGCCCTGGCAGAAACACGCGCCCGCTACGCAGGCTACTCACCGGGGATCCTCGAGGTCCTGGCCGCGGCAGTACCGCAGACATCCCTGGTGCAGCGGGTCTGGACGACGCCGCCGCTTTGCAGCTACGTCCGCCGAAGGGTAGCCCTCGTCGGCGATGCCGCCCACGCGATGACCCCGAATCTTGGCCGGGGGGCCTGTGAAGCGCTGGTCGATGCCGTGACCCTTGCGGAGCTTCTCAACACCCGGCCCGTGGACGAGGCACTGAGGGCCTATAACCGGGCGCGCCTCCTGCGCACGCAGGCGCTGCGGGCGGCGTCGTCGGGGGTGATGCGGCTGGCCCTGGCCGAACGTGGTCAGCCTGTACGGGACGCGCTGCTGGGCTTGGCTAGTCCTGGTCCAGGGTCTCGGTCAGGTGGTGCGTCGGAATCCGGTCCCGGTCATAGGTGATTTCGGTGTAGCCGTGCGGCTCGGGCTTCCCCGACGGGCTCAGGTTCACGAAGACGATCTCATCAATGGTGAGGATGCTCCGGCGCGTGATCATGTTCCGGACTTCGGCCCGCATGGTCAGCGATGTCCGGCCGAAGCGGGTCGCGGTCAGGCCCATTTCGATCAGGTCGCCCTGGACGGCGGAGCTGACGAAGTTGATTTCGGAGATGTACTTGGTGACGGCCCGGCCGTTGCCCAGCTGCAGGATGGCGTAAATGGCCGCCTCTTCGTCGATCCACTTCAGCAGGCTCCCGCCGAACAGGGTGCCGTTGGCGTTGAGGTCCTCGGGCCGCACCCATTTGCGGGTGCGGAAAGTGATGTCGGCCGATTCCATAGTGCGAGGTTAGCCGACTCCGTGACGGGCGGCGTTGTGTGACGGCCTCAGGCCATGGCGGTGTGCGCGGCGCTGTGCGAATCGATCGGCTTCGCGTAGCAGTACGAGTGCACCACGCCGACATACGGCCCGAAGTTCGGCACGGACACAAAGCCCGAGTTCTCGTAGAACTGCCGCCCGTCGGTTTGCACCGAGCCGGCTTCCGCCGTCAGCGTGGTGATCCCCAGGGCGTGGGCGTGGGCTTCGAGGGCCGCGAGGATGGAGCTCGCCACCCCTGAGCCGCGGGTGTAGGGCAGCACATAGAGGCGCTTGATTTCGGCGGTCTGGGCGTCCAGCATGCGAAGGCCGCCGCAGCCGACCGGCTGGCCTGAGGCTTTGTCGTGCGCCACCAGGAACACCGCCGTGTCCGCTTCCGACGGCGGCGGCCCGGGCTCGTGGTCGGGCCGGCCGAAGCGGGCCTCGAGTTCTGCCTGCTGGGCGGCCCTCAGGTCCGCGCCGACGGGGTTCGCCCAGGTGACCTGACGGATGTTGAGCCGCGGATTGGTCTGCATGACTGCCTCGATTCGCCGAAGTGTTATGCAGTCTAAGGCTAGGCGCCGGCGGTTTCGGCCGTGTTTCCTGCCGGTAAGGTTCGGGAGAACTGTGGATGGAGGGCCTGCGGTTGCTGCCTACGGCTCGACTTCCCGGCGGACCTGGCGGCGGCCACAGCTTAGCGCCGCACCAGTGTCCGCAGGAGTTTCAGCGCCACGGAGATTGAGGCGATATCGACCTGCCCCGGTTTGGTCACTTCCGCGAAGGTGTCCTTGATCCGTGCGAGCTGCTCCTGGTGCCCGCGTTCCCACTCTACGATGCGCTCCACGGTATCGGATGTGCCGGCGTCTGCGGCGCCAAGGCCCTGGGTGGTTTCCATCACCGAGACGGTCATGTCCGCCACTGCGGAATAGACATCATCGCGCAGGGCGGCCCGCGCGAGGGCCTCCCAGCGGCTCTGCCGCGGCAGGTCGGTGATGCTGAGCAGGAGGTTCGCGGCGCCGATCCGCTGGAAAACCGCCCAATACAGATCGGCGATGGTGGCGATCGGTTCGCGCACTTGTTCGGAGATCAGGGAGATGTCCAGCAGCCCGAAACTCTCCAGCAGGTCGGAGGCACGCAGGCCCAGCTCACGGGGCATCCCCACGGCGTCCCAGTGCGCGAGCCTTCCTTGCACACGATCCAGGTCCGAGCCGCGGAGGTAGTCCACGGTGCAGGTCCGCAGTAGTTCCATGGTGGGCATGATCCGACCCAAGGCCGCGTCCACGGGCTGGTCGCGATGGTCGTGCGTCACGTACCACCGCGTGGCCCGGTCGAGGACCCTGCGCATGTGCAGGGTCGCTTCGGCGACGTGTTCGTTGGGATATCCGGCGGGGAGTGCCGCCAGCCGGTTGACGATCCACGGCAGGTCGTAGGCTTCCCGCGCCACCACAAAGGCCTTGGCAACACTGGGGGCCGTCGCCGTGGTTTCCTCGATGGCGCGGAAGGCGAACGTGATTCCGCCGAGGTTGATCATGTCGTTGGCCACTACTGTGCACACGATCTGTCGGCGCAGCGGATGGTCCTCCAGTTCTGCTTCAAAGCGTTCGGACAGCTGGCGCGGGAAATAGCCGCGGAGGACGCGCCGGAACCATGGGTCGTCGGCAAGGTCGCTGGCGTTGAGCTCGGCTGCCAGTTCGATCTTGGCGTAGGCGGCCAGCACCGACAGTTCCGGCGCGGTCAGGGCCTCACCTGACTTCAGCCGTGCCCGGAGCTGTTTGCTGCTTGGCAGGCCCTCCAGCCTGCGGTCGAGGTCGGTGGCGTTCTCGAGCCAGTCCATGGTCCGCTCGAAGCCCGGGCTCCACTCCAGTCCCAGGTGCCGGTCGTTGAAGAGCAAGACGTTCTGGTCCACGTTATTGGCCAGAACAAGGCGGGCCACCTCGTCCGTGAGGGAATGCAGGAAATCGGCGCGTTCCGCCGTCGGCATCTTTCCCGCCGCGATCATCCGGTCCACGAAGATCTTGATGTTGACCTCATGATCCGAGCAGTCAACTCCGGCTGAGTTGTCGATCGCATCGGTATTGAGCTGGACGCCGGACAGGGCGGCCTCAATCCGCCCGAGCTGCGTGATTCCCAGGTTCCCGCCCTCGACGACGATCTTTGCCCGCACCTCATTGCCGTTGACCCTGATGGGGTCGTTCGCTTTGTCGCCAACCTCGGCGTTGCCCTCTGACGATGCCTTGATGTAGGTTCCGATGCCGCCGTTGTACAGCAGGTCCACGGGCGCCCGGAGGATGGCCTGAAGCAGCGCGTGGGGTGGCAGGGACACGGTGCCAGGGTCCAGGCCGAGAGAGCTCCGGACCTGTTCGGTGATGCTGATGGCCTTCGCCCGGCGGGAGTGGACACCACCGCCCGCGCTGATCAGGGTTGGATCGTAATCCGCCCAGGATGAGCGGGGGAGGGCAAAGAGCCGCCTCCGCTCCTCGAACGAGGACTCCGCCTCCGGCGTCGGGTCAAGGAAGATGTGCCTGTGATCGAATGCAGCCACGAGCCGGATGTGGCGGGACAGAAGCATTCCGTTTCCGAAGACGTCGCCGCTCATATCGCCGATGCCGGCAACTGTGAAGTCCTCTTCCTGGCAGTCCATCCCGAGTTCGCGGAAATGGTGTTTCACCGATTCCCAGGCCCCGCGTGCCGTGATGCCCATCTGCTTATGGTCATAGCCCACGGTCCCGCCGGAAGCGAAGGCATCGCCCAGCCAGAAGCCGTACTCCTCGGCCACCGCGTTCGCAGCGTCGGAAAATGACGCTGTTCCCTTGTCCGCCGCCACCACAAGGTAGTAGTCGTCGACGTCGTGCCGCACCACGCGCGCCGGAGGCACCACTGTTTCGCCGTGTGCGGTGGTGACCAGGTTGTCGGTCACGTCCAGCAGCCCGCGGACGAAGATCCGGTAGCATTCCAGGCCCTCCGTCAGCCAGGCGTCGCGGTCCAAGGACGGGTCAGGCAACTGTTTGGGATAAAAACCGCCCTTGGCGCCGGTGGGCACGATCACCGAGTTCTTCACGTTCTGCGCCTTGACCAGGCCAAGGACTTCGGTGCGGAAATCCTCGCTTCGGTCCGACCAGCGCAGCCCGCCGCGGGCCAGTTCCCCGAAGCGCAGGTGGACGCCTTCCACGCGGGGTGCGTACACCCAAATTTCATACTTGGGACGGGGAAATGGCGCACTCGCAATAGCGGAGGGGCTCAGTTTGAAGCTCAGGTGGGGCCTGTTCTGGTAGTAGTTGGTGCGGAGCGTGGATTCCACCAGGTTCATGAAGGTGCGCAGCAGCCGGTCGGCGTCGAGGACGGGAATTTCCTCGATCGCGGCCAGCAATTCCTTCCGGGCTGCCTCGGTGTCTCCCAACCGGCCTGGGGCCCGAAGATCGGGGTCAAACTTGGCCCGGAACAGTGCCAGAAGCCCGTGGGTTGCCCGGACGTTGGCCAGCAGCGTATCGGCCATGAAACCGTATGAAGTCATGGTGCCCAGTTGCTGCAGGTACTTGGCATAGCTGCGCAGGACCGCCGCCTCGCGCCATGGAATGCCTTCGCGAAGGACAAGGCCGTCAAAGCGGTCCGATTCCGAGTCCCCGCGCATGGCGGCTCCGAAGGCGTCCCCCAGCAGGGCGCTGGTCCGGGCGGGATCCACGCCGGCCGGATACCGGACGCCAAGGTCATAGAGGAACAAAGGCCAGTCGTTCCCGCGCACCACATCGAAGGGCCGTTGGTTCAGCACCTCGAGTCCGAGGTTATGGAAGAACGGCAGGATGCGCGTCAAGCTATAAGCGGTGGTCAGGTAGAGCCGGATCCGTGCGTCTTCGGCCAGGTTCGCGGACGCGGCAGTGCGCACATAAACGGACAGTTGCGGATCGTTCAGCGGTCGTCCACCGGCGCCGTCGAGATCGAACTGCTCGAACTGCAGGATATCTTCGACGGCATCCTCGACTTCGAAATCAGCCTTGTAGCTGGCCGGGAAGGCGGCGGACCAAAGAGCCGACAACCGGCTCGCCTCCCCGGCCGGCAACCTGTTACGGAGCGCCTCGTCCAGGCCCTCGGCCCAGGTCCGCGTTGCGCTGATAATGCTCCGCTCCACTGCAGCGGGATCGACGTCGGGCATCCCGCCGGCAGGCAGCAGTATCCGGAAGAACACGCGGGCCATTGGGGATTCGCTCAGCCGGACTTCGAATTCGAGCGAGGAGGAGCCGAACGCCTGTTTGAGCTCGTGTTCGATCCGGAGGCGGACGGCCGTGCTGTACCTGTGCCGGGGGAGGAACACCAGGGCGGTCATGAAGCGGCCGTAGCTGTCAGCGCGCAGGAACACCCGTGTCTGGTGGTGTGCCTGCAGGAGCAGGATCTCGCGGGCAAGCCCGGAAAGTTCGTCGAGGTCCCGGTGGAACAGCTCGTCCAAGGGGAAGGATTCGAGGACGGCGAGAAGCTGTTTGCCGGGATGGGACGCCTCGGTGAAGCCGAAGCGCTCCTGGACGGCGCGCACTTTGTCCCGGATGACCGGGATGCGCCGCACAGACCGGCCCGTGGCGCCCGGGGCGAAGAGGCCCACAAACCGGACTTCTCCCGTGGCCGTGCCGGCGCTGCCGAAGGTCCGGACGAGGATTTCATCCAGGTAAGCCGGGCGCGGGACGGACGATCTCAGATCCGAAATGGAGAGCGTGAGAACCTGCGGATGCGGCAGCCCCGTAACGGGCTGGCGGGCCTCCGGCCGCCCGTCCCTGAGCAGGCCCAGCCCCGTGCCGGGACGCACCGTCACTACATCCGTGCCCTCCGTCGTCGGGTATTCATATTCGCCGTATCCCAAAAACGTGAAGTTGCCGCGGTCCAGCCAGTCCAGGAGCTCACCGAGCTGCTCCGGAGTAGGAACCGTGCCAGCGGGCAGCCGGTCCAGGGAGCTGATGGCGCGGGCGAGACTGGCGTGGATGGCGGGGGCGTCATCAGCAACCAACTGGACGTCCGCCAGGACACGCCGCACGTTGTCCGTGAGCTCCTCGGTGGCACGCGACCCCGGCAGGCGGCCTATTTCCGCCGCGATCCAGGTTTCGGACGACCAATCCGGCGGGTACTGGGCGGAGCCGGGCGCCGCCGTGCCGGGCGGCGCTGTGCCGATGATTCGGCCCGTCGATCCGGTCTGCGGGGACCCGGGCTGTACTTCCAACAAGCGGTCCGTTTGTGGTTCCCGCCGCACCAGGAAATTGGGATGCACCAGCAACCGGATGGACTCGTTGCGGCGGGTCAGCTCCGCAGTGAGCGAATGGAGCAAGTGCGGTAAGGCGTCGGCAACGACCAGCAGGACGCTGGCTTCGCCTTCGTTCAGGATGCCGACGGCCGCCGTGCCTGCCGGGCGGCTCTCCGCCAGTTCCGCATGGTGCCGGGCCCGCTGCTCCAGGTTTTCGGGACTGTAGCCTTGAAGGTCCTCGGGCGCCGTGTGCTCGTAGTACGCCGCGAGGAACTGTTTATCGAAGCCGGGGAAAACGCTTCCGGGCGCATGCCCCGGGTGTACCGATTTGCCTGACATGATTCTGCGCCTCCACGGCGCGGGATCAACCGCATGCCGCGGCCGACCATCCTGTCCCCACGCCTCATTTCATCATCGCCGCGTTGAGGTGAGCAGTCCAGTCCCGGCAAGCCGGTTTCGCCCGCCGGTGACTGGCCGGCCCGCTACGCCGGACGGCCGGTGGGGTCCTCCGCCGTCGGATCCGCCAGCGCCAGGCCGCCGACAGGGCTGTCGTCCCAGTGGATGAGCTCCCAGCCGCCATCGGGATCGCCTTCCAGCGCCACGATTCCGGTGTTGTCCAGCACGTGCTTGATGGCAAAGTCCGGTTCGATGTTGCCTGCCCGCAGGCCGGCCCACACCCGGATGGCTGCGCCGTGGCTGACCACGGCCACGGATCCTGAACCGCCCCCGCCGTTGGTCCGTGCCGCTATTGTGGCGATCGCGGCGTCGTAGCGCTCGAAGAAGTCCCGGCCGCTGGGGCCGGCAGGCATCCGGCGGTCCAGGTCGCCGTCCGTCCAGGAAAAAATGGTGCCGATGTACCGCTTGTGTGATTCGTGGTCCGTCAGCTTCTCCAGCGCCCCGGCTTCGATCTCGTGAATGCCCTGCAGCACCTCGGTTTCCAGCCCGTGCACCCGGGCAAGCGGTGCGGCCGTGATCTGCGTCCGGATCAGGGTGGACGCGTAGAGGGCATGGATCCGCTCGTTCGCCAGGGCGCGCGACAAGGCCTCAGCCTGCCGCTCCCCGAGCTCGGTCAGCCCGGGCCCCGGGTGGGCGGTGTCCAGCTGGCCGAGGACGTTCCCGGGCGTCTGTCCATGCCGGATGAGCAGGAGCCTCACTTGAGGTGGTCCACCAGCTGGTCCGCGATGCCCGTGTACTTGCCCGGGGTCAGGGCCAGCAGCCGGGCTTCGGCGTCGGCGGACAGGCCGAGCCCCTGGACGAATTCCTGCATCCGGGCAGCATCCACGCGCTGTCCGCGGGTCAGGTCCTTGAGCCGCTCGTACGGATTCTCCATGCCTTCGACGCCGGCGATGGCCTCGGCGCGCATGACCATCTGGATGGCCTCGCCGAGGACTTCCCAGTTTGTGTCCAGGTCAGCGGCCAGCACGTTCTCGGCAACTTTGAGCCGGTCCAGGCCCTTGGCGACGTTCGAGATGGCGAGCAGCGAGTGGCCGAACGCCACCCCGATGTTGCGCTGCGAGGAGGAGTCGGTGAGGTCGCGCTGCCAGCGGGAGGTGACCAGGGTGGAGCCCAGCACGTCCAGCAGGCCGGAGGAGATCTCAAGGTTGGCCTCGGCGTTTTCGAAACGGATCGGGTTCACCTTGTGCGGCATGGTCGAGGAGCCGGTGGCGCCTGCCACCGGGATCTGCACGAAGTAGCCGATCGAGATGTAGCTCCAGATGTCGGTGCAGACGTTGTGCAGGATGCGGTTGAACCGCGCGACGTCGGCATAGAGTTCGGCCTGCCAGTCGTGACTTTCGATCTGGGTGGTGAGCGGGTTCCAGGCCAGGCCGAGGCCTTCGACGAAGCTCTTGGAGACATGCTCCCAGTCGGCGCCCGGGACGGAGGCAACGTGGGCGGCGTAGGTGCCGGTGGCGCCGTTGATCTTGCCGAGGTATTCGGTCCGGGCAATCCGGTCCAGTTGCCGGTTGAGCCGGTGCGCAATCACAGCCAGTTCCTTGCCCAGCGTGGTGGGCGTGGCGGGCTGGCCGTGGGTGCGGGAGAGCATCGGCACGGCGCGGTTGTCCTCGGCCATGGCGCTGATCTGGGCAACGAGGGCGCGGGCCGCGGGCAGCCACACGTCCTCCACGGCCCCCTTGACGCCCAGGGCGTAGGAGAGGTTGTTGATGTCCTCGGACGTGCAGCCGAAGTGCACCATGGCGGTCAGGTGATCGATCCCGATGCCGGGCAGGCGGCGGCCGATGTAGTATTCGACGGCCTTGACGTCGTGCACCGTCACCGCCTCGATCTCGGCCAGTTCGGTGACGGATCCGGCGTCGAACTCCGTGACGATCGCGCGCAGTTGCTGCTGCTGTTCCGCAGTGAGCGGGCCGGCCCCGGGCAGGACGCTGTTGCCGGTCAGGTGGATCAGCCACTCGACCTCCACAGCCACGCGGTCGCGGTTCAGGGCCGCTTCGGAAAGGTAGTCCACCAGCGGCGCGACGGCGGACTGGTAGCGGCCATCCAGCGGGCCGAGCGCGATCTGGTGGTCGGACGCGGCGAGGGCCAGGCGTCCGGACGGCGTGCGGGTATCAGCTGTGGCGGCAGTTTCAGGCATGTGCCGATTCTTTCACGAAGTGCCGCCGGCCCTTAAGCGCGCCCGTCGTTATGACTTTGCCGCGTGACTTTGCCCGGCCGGTACCAGCCGGCCGTCCGGGGCGTTGTCCACATAGCCGGGCGGCGCACTTCAGCCGGCCCTGGCCGCCCGTTAGCGTCGGTTCATGAGTAGTTGGATGTCGCAGAGCAGTCATCTCAGGGCAGCGGGATGACTCAGGGCAGTGGGATGACGCCGACCAGTGGGATGGCGCCCGGACCGGCGGGCAGCGTGGCTGTTTTTGGCGTGACGGCCGCCGATGCCCTCGAGTGCGCGTCACGCAGCTATGAAGTCCAGCAGCTCGCTGGGCGCGTAGCGAGGTGCGCCGATGAGGCGGACGCGGTACTCGCCGCGCTCGCCCGGCTTGAGCTACAGACGTGGCAGTCACCGGCCGGCCGCGCCTATCGGCTTGCCTTGTCCCTGCACGCGGCGGCGCTGCGCAGGGGCCGGGACTCCCTGCTCGATGCTGTTGCTGTGGTGCTCCGGCACGCCCGGAACGTGGCGCAGCCTGCGGACCGGATAGGCCCCTGATGGCCGAGGCGACTCCGGCAGGCTCCGGAGGCACCCCCGGGGTTTCAGCGCCGCCGGCAGACGGCAGTCTGAGAATCCGGGGTGGCATCGGCGGGGTGAGCTTCCAGTTTGAGGAGTTGCTGGCCGGTGCCGCGGCACTGGACGGGCTGGTCCGGCAGCTGCAATCGGTTGAAATGGAAGCCGACGCCGCCCGGCGCGCCCTTTTCCCCTATCAATCCGACTCCTACTCCAGCGGCAGCAACGCCATCATCGCCGTGGGGGAGGCTGGCCGGGACGTCGGCCGCGTCCGGTCACAACTTCAGCGCATTGGCGACGACGTCCGCGCCAGCCACCGCGAGTACGAATACGCCGAAGCCCGGAATGCCCTGCTGCTGCGGATGGGGCTTCACGGCTCCGAGTACGGCGCAGCGCCGGAGCCGTTCGCCCTACCGGGGGTGCGCAGCATCGCCGAAGACTGGATCGCCATGGCGCCCCGGAATCTTGCCGCGCTCCTTGGCCTTCCCGGGCCCCTGGCTGCCGTCGCCGGAGCCCTGAGTGGGCCCACTGACATCCGTCGCCTGGTCCGGGACGTTTCGGACGCGCCGGGGCTCATGTTCCTCAAGCCCAGGCCCGTCAACATCGTGGGCCGGGAGACGTTTTCGGCCGACGTCGACCTCTCACCGGCCGGGCTGTTGCGGCGGGCCGGAGCGGTGGGGGAGCAGGGTGGCCGGATCGAGGTGATAGAGGTCGACGGCGGGACCCGCAAAGCGTGGGTGGTGGTCATCCCGGGAACCCAGCAGGGCGGCCTGCCGGAAGGCACCAACCCCTTTGACCCCGCCGGCATCGCCGAGGCCCTGGGCTACGACTCGGCATCGACGGCGGGCGCTGTCCGGCAGGCCTTGCAGCAGGCCGGAGCCGAGGCCGGCGATCAGCTCGTGGCTGTCGGCTACAGCCAGGGTGGGATCCACGCGATGAACCTCAGCAAGGACCGGGCCGTCCTGGCCGAGTACGATCTCAAATTCGTGCTGACGGCGGGCTCGCCCGTTGGCGGCATCAGCCCGGCGCCGGGGATCCGCAGCCTGCACCTGGAACACGAGCAGGACTGGGTGCCGGGAGCAGACGGACTGGCCAACCCGGACACCAGGGACAGGGTGACCGTGACCCTCACCAACCCGCTGGCCGTGCCGCCGCTGCAGGACTTCGGCCTGGGTCCGGGGCACCGGCTGGGGAATTACGCGGACGGGGCCGCGCTCGTCTCGGCGAGCCGGGACAACACGCTGCAGGACTCCACGGCTGCGCTGGCCGCAGTAGTAGGGACCGGCGGGGCGGCGACGGTCACCCGGTTCTCGCTCCGGCGCGAGGCCCGGCCGGCACCGCGGGGAACGCCGGCGGCGCCGGGCCCTCCCACGGCTTCGGGGCCGCGGAACGGCCCGGGAGCCCCTAGCGATCGAGGGCGGGAAGGAAGCTGGCCACGAGGGACACCGCGCTGATGATGATGGCTGCGAACACGGCAGTCCAGAAGAACGAGTCGATGGTGAAGTGCACAACGGTGTAGCTGCTGATCCAGGACGTCAGGTAGAGCATCGCTGCGTTGATGACCACCGTGAACAGGCCCAGGGTGAGGATGGTGATCGGCAGCGACAGAAGGCTGACGATCGGCTTGACGAATGCATTAACCAGGCCGAAGATCAGGCCGATAAACAGGTATCCCAGGATGACGTTGATGGTGCCGTCGCCCTGGGTGGAAATATCCAGCCCGGTGAGGATCCAGCAGGCGATTGCCAGGGCCAGCCCGTTGATGATGACTCGTACGATGAATGAGCGCATGGCCCCATGCTGTCATACGCCCGGCGGCAGCGGCAGGGACCATATTCCCCCTGGCGGCAACGAGCATCCCCCAACAGCGGCAGCGACCCGAAGTAGGCTAGTTGGCATGACTTCATCAGAGAACCCGGCCGGGGGCATCAAGCCCCGTCCGGTGGTAGACCTCCTCCCCCGCTACGCGGCCGGAAAACCGCCCGCCCCCGTGGAAGGCCTGGTCAGCTACAAGCTGTCCTCCAATGAAAACCCGTTGCCCCCGATCCCTGCAGTGCAGCAGGCCATCGCGGCGCAGACCGACTTCAACCGCTACCCCGATCCGCTCAGCAGCAAGCTGCGCGAATCGCTCGCCCGCTTCCTGGATGTTCCCGCCGAGGACATCGTCACGGGCGCCGGCAGCCTGGGCGCCCTGAACCAGCTGCTGACCACCTTCGCCGGCCAGAACGACGACGGCAAGGCCGACGAAGTCATCTACGCCTGGCGCTCGTTTGAGGCCTACCCGATCTGCGTTGGACTGGCGGGCGCCGAGAGCGTCCGGATCCCGCTGACGGCCGACGGGCGGCACGACCTGGACGCCATGGCTGCCGCAGTGACCGCGCGGACCAGGATGATCCTGCTGTGCACGCCCAACAACCCGACCGGACCCATCTTGACCACGGAGGAAACGGAGCGCTTCATCAATGCCGTTCCGGCCGACGTCGTGGTGGTCATCGACGAGGCCTACCAGGAATTCGTGCGCGCCGGCGACGCTGTGGACGGCATCGCCATGTACCGCAAGTACCCCAACGTCGTCGTCCTGCGGACGTTCTCGAAGGCGCACGGCCTCGCCGGTCTCCGCGTGGGCTACAGCGTCTCCCGCCCCGACCTGACGCAGCACCTGCGGGTCGCCGCCACACCCTTCGCGGTGTCCCAAATCGCGGAAACGGCTGCCGTCACGTCGATCGAGCACTTCGCTGACGTTGTAGAAAGGGTACAAAGCCTGGTGGACGAACGGGACCGGGTCACGGCCGGACTGCGGGAGCTCGGATGGTTCGTTCCGGAGGCCCAAGGCAACTTCGTCTGGCTCAATCTGGGCGCAAACAGCGCGGAATTCGCCGCCCTGGCGGCCGAGCGGGCGCTGTCCGTGCGCGCCTTCGGCAACGAGGGCGTCCGGGTCAGCATCGGCGAACCGGAAGCCAACACCCGGTTCCTGGAGCTCTGTGCGATCTATACAAAACCGCCGCGGCGTTCCTAGCGCTTAACACGGCGCGTTCAGTCCGCCCTGTGCGGCTAAAGTAAGGACCAGTAAGCCAAAATATATGCCGGACGGGGAATGTATTCCCTGTCCGGCATATATCCCAGCGATTGCGGCGCATTCGGATGCGGCAAGCAAGGAGACGGTATGGGCGCCACACATCTGCCCTCTACCGAGTTCGACGGAACCGAGATGGATGACCAGCTCGAGGCGGAGGCCGAGGCCCAACTGGGCGCCCCGGCAGAGCCGATGGTGCAGTTGCTGGGCCCTGACGGCACCCTGGGCTCGGACCCGGTTTTCTCAAAGTACGCTGAGAAGCTGGATTCGGACACGCTGCGCGGCTTTTACGCTGACATGGCCAAGATCCGCCGCTTCGATGTGGAAGCCACCGCCCTGCAGCGGCAGGGCCAGCTGGCCTTGTGGGTGCCGCTCACGGGACAGGAAGCCGCGCAGATCGGCTCCGGCCGGGCCAGCCAGCCGCAGGACTACATCTTCCCGACCTACCGCGAGCACGGCGTGGCCCTGACCCGGAACGTGGACCTGGCCGAGCTCCTGCGTCAGTTCCGTGGCGTCTCCAACGGCGGCTGGAACCCGAAGGACACGAACTTCCACCTCTACACGCTGGTCCTGGCCGCCCAGACCCCGCACGCCGTGGGTTACGCCATGGGCATCCAGCGGGACCAGAAGCTGGCGGCCGCCAACGCCGCCGGCGGTGGGGATGCGGGACAGGCCGTGGAGCCCAACGCTGCCGTCATGGTGTACTTCGGCGACGGAGCCAGCTCCGAAGGGGATGTCCATGAATCCATGGTGTTCGCCTCGTCCTACCAGGCGCCCGTGGTCTTCTTCTGCCAGAACAACCACTGGGCGATCTCCGTGCCGAGCTCCGTGCAGACCCGCATCCCGCTCGCTAACCGCGCCAAGGGCTACGGTTTCCCCGGCATCCGGGTGGACGGCAATGACGTGATCGCCGTCCACGCCGTCACGGAGTGGGCGCTGGAGCAGGCCCGTGAGGGCAACGGTCCGGTCCTGATCGAGGCGTTCACCTACCGGGTCGGGGCGCACACCACAGCCGATGACCCCACCAAGTACCGTGGGTCCGCCGAGGAGGGCCTGTGGCGGGCCAAGGACCCGCTGGCGCGGCTGGAGAAGTATCTCCGGGCCGAGGGCCTCGCGGACGACTCCTTCTTCGAGCAGGTCAAGGCCGACGGCGACGAGCTCGCCGCCTATGTCCGCAAGACCACCTACGACCTCGAAACCCCGGACATCCGGACTGCCTTCGCCAACACCTACGTGGAGGCCCATCCGCTGGTGGCCGAGGAACTGGCCTGGTTCGAGGAATACAGCGCAGGGTTCGCCGACGCCGAAACCGTACAGGCAAAATCAGGTCCGGCACAGGCTGGGCAGACAGACGGGGCGGCCCAGTAATGACCACCATGACCATTGCGAAGGCCATCAACGAGGGCCTGCGGGCCACGTTGAGCAACAACCCCCGCTCGCTGCTGATGGGCGAGGACATCGGGGCCCTCGGCGGCGTCTACCGGGTCACTGACGGGCTGATCGCCGAATTCGGCGCCGACCGCGTGGTGGATACCCCGCTGGCCGAGTCCGGCATAATCGGCACCGCCATCGGCCTGTCCCTGCGCGGCTACCAGCCGGTCTGCGAGATCCAGTTCGACGGCTTCGTGTTCCCGGGGTTCAACCAGATCACCACCCAGCTGGCCAAGATGCATTCCCGCAGCAACGGCAACCTGACCGTTCCCGTCGTCATCCGGATCCCATACGGCGGCGGCATCGGCTCGATCGAGCACCACTCCGAATCACCGGAGGCCCTGTTCGCCCACACGGCCGGCCTGCGCATCATCACGCCGTCCAATCCGCACGATGCCTATTGGATGATCCAGCAGGCCGTCGACTGCCAGGATCCCGTCATCGTGTTCGAGCCCAAGCGCCGCTACTGGCTCAAGGGCGAGGTCGATACCGAGACCCCCGGCGCGTCCGCGGACCCCTTTAAGGCGCATGTGCTCCGCGAGGGCACCGACGCTACCGTCGTTGTCTACGGACCGCTCGTGCCCGTGGCCCTCGCAGCGGCGGAGGCCGCGGCCGAGGACGGCCACAGCGTCGAGGTAATCGACCTCCGTTCCATCTCGCCGATCGACTTCGACACCGTCACGGCATCGGTCCAGAAGACCGGCCGGCTGATCGTGGCCCACGAGGCCCCCACTTTCGGCGGCATCGGCGGCGAAATTGCCGCGCGGATCAGCGAACGGGCCTTCCATTCACTGGAGGCCCCCGTCATCCGCGTCGGAGGATTCCACATGCCCTATCCCGTGGCCAAGGTCGAAGAAGACTACTTGCCGGACATCGACCGCATTCTTGAGGCGCTGGACCGCGCCCTGGCGTACTGACGAGGACCCATGACGCTCAACAAGTTCAACCTCCCCGACGTCGGCGAAGGGCTAACGGAGGCAGAAATCGTCGCCTGGAAGGTCAAGCCCGGCGATACCGTGGCCATCAACGAGGTCCTGTGCGAGATCGAGACGGCCAAGTCCCTGGTGGAACTGCCCTCACCCTTCGCGGGGACCGTCACCGAACTGCTGGTTCCCGAGGGAGTCACGGTGGAGGTCGGCACGCCGATCATCAGCGTGAGCGACGCCGTCGCCGCCCCGGAGCAGGCCGCCCCGGCGCCTGCTGCCCAGGCATCTCCCGCCCTGGCGGCTCCCATGTACGGCACGCTGCAGGCTGACACGTCCGACGCCGGCGAAGCAGCCGGGAGGCCGGCCGGCGGCCCGCTTGTGGGCTCCGGTCCCAAGGCCGACGCCGTCAAGCGCCGGCGGCGGATTTCCGCCCCGGCGGCCACTTCGGCCGGCGCCGGCGCTGCCGCCCCGGTGGTCGAGCCGGGGGCCACGCCCGCCGGGTTCCCTGGCCGAGCTAGCGAGGCTGGGGAGCGGGTGGGGATTGAGGCCCACGACATCTGGATCAGCCCGGACGCCGTCGGCCACCCGGCTGCCGAGGCTGCTGGCCCGGCCGAGTCCATTGACCCGCGCCCCACGTTGGGCGGCGCCATTAGCGGCCTGGTCGGCAAGGTGCTGGCCAAGCCCCCGGTCCGCAAGATCGCCCGGGACCTCGGGATCAACCTGGCCGACGTCGTGCCCACCGGCGCCCGCGGTGAAGTGACCCGTGAGGACCTGGTGAGCTACCAGGCCCAGCGTGACGCCGAGGTGGACAAGGCGGACTCGTTCTGGGGCAAGTCCGGCCGCCCGCAGGACCAGCGGATCGAGCGGATCCCGGTCAAGGGGGTCCGCAAGGCCACCGCGAAAGCCATGGTCGAATCGGCTTTCGCGGCGCCGCACGTCAGCATCTTTGTCGACGTCGACGCCAGCCGCACCATGGAATTCGTCAAGCGCCTGAAGGCCTCCCGCGACTTCGAAGGCATCAGGGTTTCCCCGCTGCTGATCCTGGCCAAGGCGGTCATTTGGGCCGCGGCGCGGAACCCGAGTGTCAACGCGACGTGGGTGGACAACCCGGACGGCAGCGATTCCGCGGAAATCCACGTCAAGCACTTCATGAACCTGGGCATCGCCGCCGCCACGCCCCGCGGACTGATGGTGCCGAACATCAAGAACGCCCAGGACCTCTCGCTCAAGCAGCTGGCCCTGGCCCTGAACGATCTCGCCACTACGGCGCGGGCCGGCAAGACCCAGCCCGCCCAGATGCGCGGCGGCACGCTCACCGTGACCAACATCGGCGCCCTCGGCATCGACACCGGCACGCCGATCATCAACCCGGGCGAAGTCGCGATCGTGGCGTTCGGCACCATCAAGCAAAAGCCCTGGGTCCTGGACGGCGAAGTCATTCCGCGCTGGATCACCACCCTCGGCGGCTCCTTCGACCACCGGGTGGTGGACGGTGACCTTTCAGCCCGTTTCATGGCGGACGTCGCCGCCATCCTGGAAGAGCCGGCACTACTGCTGGACTGACCCCGAATCTGCCGGAGCCCCAAACGGCCGGAAGCGCCGAAACGACGGAACCCCGCCGCTGAACTATTCAGCGGCGGGGTTCGGTCAGTATCAGGCCAATTGGCCCGGGCGGCTCAGTTTCCCGAGTACGCGGTCAGCATCTGGACCAGTGCGGGATCGCCGCTCATGCCTGCGACGGCGGCCGAGGCGGCAAACATCAGGCCCGCGAGCACCACGCTGCCTGCGCTGATCCCGGTGAGGAACTTCCAGTCCTGACGGAGCACGCTGCGCACGGTGTCGGGCATACGCAGACCCGGGGCAATCAAGTTCGGGGCGCTGTCGGTTGATCCGTCGTCCAGGAACGCGACAACGCGGCCGGTGCTGCGGTCCAGGCGCATGGCGCTGATGTGGTTGCCGTGCCGGGCCAGCAGGATGTCGTGGCCAACCAGCTGGCGGCGCTGAAGAGTGATCATGGGGCTCCCTCGGTAGGTGGGTTCTTGGATGTCCGCACCATCGCAGGGCACTTCCCATTTTATCGAGCCGGTCCGTTCCGGCAGGCCCACTGGGCGGTGAGGCTGCCCACGGGAGGGGGTGATCCTCGTCAAGTCACAGTCACGTCGGAACACAGTCAAGCCGGAACACAGCCAAGTCCGCGCCGTCCTGTCCCGGCGATGCGCCCCGGTATTAGAGTGACACCAGCCGCCGACAGCCCGGGCGGACGCGGATCAAAGGAGATGTTGCGTGTTTTCAAGCCCGTACCCCGACGTCGAAGTTCCCAATCTCGGCATTTACGACTACCTCTTCGGCGCTCTGGCAGAGGAGGGCCTGGACCGGGTCGCCATCGTCGACGGCGCCAGCGGTGCGGAGACCACGTACCGGGCGCTCCGCGGGCAAATCGATGCCCTTGCCGGCGCCGTGGCCGCCCAAGGCCTCGGGGTGCACGGCGTGGCAGCCATCCTGTGCCCCAACGTCCCCGCCTTTGCGACCGTCTTCCACGGCCTGCTCCGGGCAGGCGCCACGGTCACCACCATCAACTCGCTGTACACCGTGGACGAGATCGCCACCCAGCTCACCGACGCCGGCGCCAGCTGGCTCTTCACCGTCTCGGCGCTGCTGCCGGCCGCCCGGGAGGCGGCCGAAAGGACCGG
This sequence comes from Arthrobacter sp. P4_F10, assembly GCF_056401435.1. Lineage (NCBI taxonomy): Bacteria > Bacillati > Actinomycetota > Actinomycetes > Micrococcales > Micrococcaceae > Arthrobacter > Arthrobacter sp. P4_F10. Next base: position 335,272 of record NZ_JBFUJJ010000001.1, on the reverse strand, counting down.
GATCCCGGCCTCGCGGCTCGTGGTGCTCGACGGCGCCGACGGCCACCCCTCGCTGGGTGACTTGCTCGCCATGGGCGCGCCGGCGCCCCGCGTCTCGTTCGATCCGGCCACGCATGTGGCCGTGCTGCCCTACTCGTCCGGCACCACGGGCCGGCCGAAGGGCGTCATGCTCAGCCACCGAAATCTGGTCGCCAACGTGGAACAGGCCAGGGGGCTGCTCGGCGTGGTCCCCGAGGACCGGCTCCTGGCGCTGCTGCCGTTTTTCCACATCTACGGGCTGACCGTGCTGCTGAACCTCGCCCTGCGCCAGCGGGCCAGGCTCGTCACGATGCCCAGATTCGATCTGCCCGAGTTCCTGCGGATCATCCAGGATCACCGGTGCAGCTACCTGTTCATCGCCCCACCCGTGGCCGTGGCGCTCTCCAAGCACCCGCTGGTTGCCGAGTACGACCTCGGCTCGGTGCACACCGCCCTCTCGGGCGCGGCGCCGCTGGACGGAGAGCTCGGCACCCGCTTGGCCGAACGCCTCGGATGCCGGGTCCTGCAGGGCTATGGCATGACCGAGATGAGCCCGGTATCTCACCTTATTCCGCGCGAAGCGGGCGACGCCCCCGTCAGCTCCGTGGGCTACACCGTGCCGAATATGCAGTGCCGCCTCGTGGACCCGGCCACGGGGGAGGATATTCCGGTTCCCGCGGACGGCACCAGCGCGCCGGGACATCTCCTGTGCCGCGGGCCGAACGTGATGCTCGGCTATCTCAACCGGCCGCAGGAAACCACGGACACCCTGGACGCGGACGGCTTCCTGCACACCGGGGACATCGCCACGGTGCGGGCGGACGGGGTGGTGACGATCGTGGACCGGCTCAAGGAACTGATCAAATACAACGGCTACCAGATCGCCCCGGCGGAGCTGGAGGCCCTGCTCCTCACGCACCCCGGCATTGCCGACTCCGCGGTGATCGGATCCCTCGACGCCGACGGCCAGGAAGTGCCTAAGGCGTTCGTCGTCCGCCAGCCCGGAGCGGACGGCGATGCCCTGGACGTGGCGGGCGTCATGGACTTCGTGGCGGCCAAGGTGGCGCCGTTCAAGAAGATCCGCCGCGTGGAGTTCATCGAAGCCGTGCCGAAGTCCGCGTCAGGAAAAATCCTGCGCCGGATGCTCCAGCCCGCGGAACGGGGCACTGTTCCGGCCGAGGAGCCGGCCGCGGTGCCGGCCGCGGTGCCGGAGAAGCGGTAGCGCCTTAGTCGGCGTCGGTCTTGGCGATGTAGACGTCGCAGGGGGCGTTGTGGGCCACGCTGTTCGCAACGCTCCCCAAGACCCGGCCGATCCCGCTCATGCGTCGGTTGCCAACCACAATCATCAGGGCACCGGTCCGTTCGGCTTCCCGGATCAGGGCCTCGGCGGGCTTGCCCCGGGCGGCGGCGTAGGTGACGGCGATGTCCGGGCGGCGCAGGCCGTCCGCCACCGTCCGCGCCACCGTTTCCGCGTTGCCGGCGTCGGAAACGATCCACTGGTCACTGCCGCTGCCGAAGACCTGGGTCCTGTCGCTGTCAAAGGCGCTGACCACATGAAGTGTCGCCCCCACGGAAACTGCGAGGTCGCGCGCGGTGTGCGCCGCCCGCAGGGCAGTTTCACTGCCGTCGACGCCGACAACGATAATTCCGGTCATGGACTGCTCCTCTTTCAACGAGTAATGCTGTTCAATGCGCCTGTTCGATCGGCCCTGCTGTTCGACGGCTAGCGCTGTTCATGCGCCGCAGCGAACCCTGCCGCTGTTCACGCTACAGTGCGGCCAACGCTTCCCGCAGGACCGGCGCGAGCCGCCGCACGCCCTCACGGATCGACTCGGGCGGCACCGCGCTGAACGCCAGCCGGATCTTGTTCGACGTGTCGTCCGACGAGGTGAAGGCCGCCCCCGGGATGAAGACGACGCCGGCGTCGATGGCCTTCTTCAGCAGCGGGTAGGTGTCCACGCCTTCGGGCAAGGTCACCCACACGAAAAAGCCGCCGTCGGGCTGTGTCCAGCTCAGTCCGTCCGGCATGTATTCGGCCAGGGCGGCAAGCATTGCCTCGCAGCGTTCCCTGTACAGCCCGCGGTACGTCTCGATCTGGCCGCGCCAGTCGTAGTCGCGCAGATAGGCCGATACCAGCATCTGGTTCAGGGTCGGCGGGCACAGGGTGACGGCCTCTGATGCCAGGTAATACCGGCGCTGCAGGTGGGCCGGGACGAGGGCCCAGCCGATCCGCAGGCCCGGTGCGAAGATCTTTGAAAAGGACCCCATGTAGATGACGTCATCCGGGTTGGCTGCCCGCAAAGGGGTCAGCGGCTTGCCGTCGAAGCGGAGCAGGCCGTAGGGGTTGTCCTCCAGCACCAAAATATTCGCGTTTCGGCATATATCCACCACCGCTTGCCGGCGTTCTGCGGCCAGGGTGATGCCGGACGGGTTGTTGAAACTGGGGATGGTGTAGAGGAACTTGATGTTTCTGCCGGCGGTCTGGAGGGCGGCTATTTTCGCCTCCAGCAGGTCCGGGACGATGCCGTCGCCGTCCATCGGCACGGCTTCGACTTCCACCTGGTAGGCCTCGAACGTGTTGAGGGCGCCCACATAGGTGGGATCCTCCACGAGCACCACGTCGCCTGGGTTGCAAAAGACCTTGGTGGCCACATCCTGCGCGGACTGCGAACCGGCGGTAATCACGATGTTCGCGGGGTCAGCGTCGAGAATTCCCTCAGCTGCCATGACCTCGCAGATCTGGGCGCGGAGTTCCTCGGTACCCTGGCCGCTGCCGTACTGCAGGGCGGTCATTCCCTGCTCGGCGATGATCTTCGCGGCGGTCTGGCCAAGGCGTTCCAGCGGCAGGGACTGCAGGTACGGGCTTCCGCCGGCGAGGGAAACGAGGCCGGGGCGCATCGAGATGTCGAAAACGTCCCGGACTGCCGACTGCTTGATATTTGCTGCGCGCTCCGAGAACAGGATCTCGTGGCGGTGGGCGGACGTAGCCGCACGTTCGATTGCGTCAATGGCCTCGGCCGGAAGTACTGCTGCGGCGGCATCAAGTGTTTCGTGGGTCACAGTCCCAAGGATACTACCCATGTTGCACGGGGGGAAACGATTGTTTTCGAACGACTGTTTCCAGGCCATCACCCGGCCTCACCCGCCGCAACTGGCCGGGATCCCCGAGGCCCCCGGCAGCTGCATGCTGCCGGGGGCCTCGGGGTGTTGTTGAGCGGAGTGCGGAAAGCCTAGGCCGCTTCTGCGGCGGGGACCTCGGCCAGCGCGTCGAACACGCCCTTGATCTGCTCGACAACTTCGGCGTCATCCTTGGGGTGGACCTCGGCGAAGCGGACCATCGAGCCGGGGACTGCCAGCTTGACGTTCTCGAGGACCTGGGCGCCGGCGATGCCGACGGCCTTGCGGGCCTCGTCCTGGGCCCAAACGCCGCCGAACTGGCCAAAGGCGGTTCCGACAACTGCGGTGGGCTTGCCGGAGAGGGCGCCGGCGCCGAACGGGCGCGACAGCCAGTCGATGGCGTTCTTCAGCGACGCCGGGACGGTGCCGTTGTGTTCCGGCGTGACCAGCAGGATGGTGTCGGCGTCGTTGGCGGCGGCACGCAGGGCGGCGGCGGCCGCGGGCACCTGGCCTTCGACGTCGATGTCCTCGTTGTAGAACGGGATGTTGCCCAGGCTCTCGTGGATGACTACGTCCACCTGTTCGGGGGCGTTGAGCGCGATGGCCTCGGCCAGCTGAAGGTTGGTGGAGCCGGCGCGAAGGCTGCCGACGAGGGTGAGGATGGTCTTCTTGGACATATGTACTCCTGTGCATCACGCCGCAGGATGGTTCCGGCGGCTGGTGGATCGTGGGGCTTTGGGGGCCTTCACCCATGCTAAACGGACTGCGGTCCGTTTATATTCCGAGGCGCTAGACTCAGCGGTGTGAGCCTCATCCCGATCCGTCCCGGCGCCCAGTCCGGGGGAGGGCGCCCCGCCGCGCCCGCCGCAGAAACCGGGCGCCGTGACGCGGCGCGCAACAGGGAACTGCTCCTCTGCGCCGCCCGGGAAATCGTTGGGGAATCCAGCGTCGACGCCCTCACCATGGACCGGCTGGCGCAGCGCGCCGGAGTTGGAAAAGGGACAGTCTTCCGGCGGTTCGGCAGCCGTGCCGGGCTGATGATGGCCCTCCTCAGCGACGCCGAGGCCGAATTCCAGGGCCGGTTCATGTTCGGTCCGCCACCGGTGGGTCCCGGCGCGCCACCCCTGGAGCGGCTGATCGCCGTAGGTGCCGCCCGCATTGCCTGGACCCTGGAGTTCGGGGAGCTGGCCCGGGCCGCCGATGCCTCGGCCTACAACAGGTTCGATGTGCCCCCGGCCGTCCTCTGGCATCGCCACCTTGAGATGCTGCTGCGCGACGCCGGCGTGACGGCGGACCCGCGGCTCATGGCGTCGGCCCTGGGGGCGGCGCTGGAGCCGGAACTGTTGCTCCACTCCGTCGGCGTGCACGGGATTGCGCCCGAGCGGCTGGCGGAAACCTGGCGGGAACTTGTCACGCGCATTGTGGGCGGACACTAGCGCGGCCTTGCCACTTCCGCGAGTCCAAATCCATTCCACGGAGTTATTCATAACGATCTGCGGCGAAGCCGCCGTGTCGCGGCCGCCGGGAGCGCGGTCCGGCCCGGCAGATGTGATAGCTTCCTCTGGAATGTGACCCGCAACATAGTCCACCAGGACTCAGCCGCAAGGCCTGCGGGCGGCCGGAAACCAGCTGGCCCATGATCCCGAACCGGCGGCGGAACCCGCTGCCGGATGGGGGACTACGGAAGGACCGAAGTTGTGAATAATCTTGTCATCCCGGCAGGCAGACCGGCTCGTGCAGCCGCCGCCTTGGCGCCCAAATCCGCTCAGGCAACGGCGATCCAGAACTAGCCGCTCCATGTTTCGATATCTCGCCAAACGTGCCTTCACGTATGTCTTCATGATCTTCCTGACCACCAGTGCCGGCTATCTCCTGGCGGTGAGCACACTGCAGCCGGCGCTGCTCGAGCAGGAACGGATTCCGCGGCCCACCCCCGAACAGGTGGTCAACTCCTTCCGGCTTAAGGGGCTCGATCCGACGCTCAACCCGTGGGAGCGCTACGTCGACTGGCTCACGGCCATTCTCACCCGCTGGGACTGGGGGCGGAGCCCCAACGGCGCCTTCATCAACGCCGAGTTCGGCGACCGCGTCTGGATCTCAACCCGGCTGTTCCTGGCCTCGATCATCCTGACCCTGGTGATCGGCGTCGCCCTCGGCGTCTACACCGCCGCCCGCCAGTACAAGGCCTCGGACAGGGTCATCACCTCGTACAGCTACCTCATGTACATCGTTCCCGCCCCGATCGCCTACTTCCTGGTGCAGCTGGGCGCCATCAACATCAACGAGACGGTCGGGGAGCGCGTCTTCTTCGTCACCGGCATCTCCACTCCGGGCCTCGACGGCGGCGGCTGGGACCAGTTCATCGACATGCTCGCCCACTACGCCGTGCCCACCTTCGCCATCACGATTGTGGGCTGGGGCGCCTACCAGATCGCCCAGCGCCAGTATCTGCTGGACAACGTCAACGCCGACTTCGTGCGGACGGCACGGGCCAAGGGCCTGACCCGCAACCAGGCCATCAGCCGCCACGCCCTGCGGGTGTCCTTCATCCCCGTGGCGCAGAGCATTGCGTTCACCATCCCGGCCATCTTTGCCGGCGGTTTCTTCGCGGAGAAGATCTTCGCCTGGCACGGCGTCGGTTCCTGGTCCATCGATTCGATCGCGCTCCAGGACGTCAACGCGGCCACCGCTACCCTCGCCTACGGCTCCGTCATCTTCGCGGTCGGGGCGATCCTCGCTGACTTCGCCACCACGCTCGTCGACCCGAGAGTGCGGGTGCAGTAATCATGACCAACCTCAACACGATTGACCCGGCCGCCGTCCTCGACGAAGGAAAGATGGAAAAAGACGACGTCGTGATCGGCAAGTCGCGGATCATCCTGCGGCGCTTCCTGCGCAACCGGACAGCCGTCGCCGGCCTGGTCATCTTCCTGACCCTGACGCTCCTGTCCTTCATCGGCGGCTTCTTCAGCAGTTGGGACAAGGAGGCCATCGACCCCTTCAACATCGGCATGCCGCCTTCCGCGGAGCATCTGCTGGGCACCTCCCAAGCCGGGATCGACCTCTACGCCCTGACCGTCGAGGGCACCAGGGTCTCCATCCTGATTGGCGTCGTCGTCGGCGTCGTCTCCGTGCTGATCGCCGCTGTCTACGGCTGCACCATGGCGTACTTCGGCCGCAAGGTGGACAAGGTCATGCTGTTCATCCTCGAAGCCCTGATCATGATGCCGGCCCTGCTGGTGGTCGCGGTGGCCACAAGCGGCGGCGCCAACGGCCTGAAGAACACCATCCCGAGCTGGCTGCTGCTGATCATCGTGCTGCTGGTCTTCAGCTGGATGGGCACCGCGCGCCTGATCAGGTCCCTGTCGCTGTCGCTCATGCAGCGTGACTTCGTCAAGGCCGCGCAGTACATGGGCATCCCGCCGCGCCGGATCGTCTGGCGGCACCTCGTGCCGAACATCGGCTCCCTGCTGGTCCTGGAAGTCACCCGCGGGGTCACCGGCGCCATCCTCGCCGAGGTCGCGTTTTCCTTTATCGGCATCGGCATCAAGGTCCCGGACGTAAGCCTGGGCGTGCTGATCGGCCAGTCCACCTCGCAGGTCTCCACCTTTCCGTGGATGTTCTGGGCTCCGTTGATCGTGATGTTCCTGCTCACCGGCTCGCTGGCGATGATGAACGATGGCCTCCGCGACGCGTTCGATCCCAGCTCCAGCTCCGTTGGCCGCGCGAAGCGAGGCAGCGCCAGTATTGGCAAGACACAGCTCGGCGAGACGCCGACTGGCGAGACGCCGACTGGCGAGACGCCGACTGGCAAAACACAGAAGAAGAACAAATGACCAGCAATACCACCGCCAATACCATCACCCAGGGCACCGCCGAGCGCCTCCGCGTCGCGGGGCTGCATGCCCCCACCGGCGCGATTCTCTCCGTCCGGGACCTCAACGTCCGCTTCAACACCGAAAACGGTGTGGTGCACGCGGTGCGCGGCATCGACTTCGACGTGCTGCCCGGCAAGACGCTGGGCATCGTGGGCGAGTCCGGCTCCGGCAAATCGGTCACGTCCATGGCGATCATGGGCCTGCTGCCTCCGACGGCGGAAATCAGCGGTTCCGTCCGGCTCAACGGCAAGGAACTGCTGGGTCTCAGCGACAAGGCCATGTGCCAGTACCGCGGCAACGACCTCGCGATGGTGTTCCAGGACCCGCTGTCCTCCCTGACCCCTGTCTATACCGTCGGCACCCAGATTATCGAGGCCCTGACCGTCCACAACCCGACCATGAGCAAGCGGGCCAAGGAGGCCCGCGCCGTCGAACTCCTGGGGTTGGTCGGCATCCCCAGCCCGAAGGACCGACTCAAGGCCTTCCCGCACGAGTTCTCCGGCGGCATGCGCCAGCGCGTCATGATCGCGATCGCGATCGCCAACAACCCGCGGGTTCTGATCGCCGATGAGCCGACGACGGCGCTGGACGTCACCATCCAGGCGCAGGTCCTGGAGGTGCTCCACGCCGCGCAGGAGGAGACCGGCGCCGCCGTCGTGATGATCACGCACGACCTCGGCGTGGTCGCCGGCATGGCGGACGACATCATGGTGATGTACGCCGGCAGGCCGGTGGAGACCGGCAGCGTCGACGACATCTACTACAGCCCGCGGATGCCCTACACCATGGGCCTGCTCGGGGCCGTACCGCGCGTGGACATCGCGGAAAAGACCTCACTGGTCCCGATCGACGGCATCCCCCCGAACCTCGCCCACCCGCCCACCGGCTGCTCGTTCGCGCCGCGTTGCCCGCTGGCCAGCGAGGCCTGCCTCGACGGCGAACCGGACCTTCGGACGGTGGAGCCCGGCACGGGACACAGTGCCGCGTGCATCAAGACCGAGGCACTCGCCGACGTCGACGCCCACGCCATTTTCGCCGCCCCGGCCGTGCCGGTCTCCCGCTTCGACCGCCTTCCGCGGCACGAGCGTAAGACTGTCCTGGAGCTCCGCGACGTAAAGAAGCACTTTCCCCTGATGAAGGGCGCCCTGCTCAAGCGCAGGATCGGCACGGTGAAAGCCGTGGACGGGCTGAGCTTCGATATCCGCGAAGGCGAGTGCTTCTCGATCGTGGGGGAGTCCGGCTGCGGAAAGACCACCACCCTGCTGGAAATCATGGAATTCCACAAGGACCAGGACGGCGAGGTGGTCATTGGCGGGCTGAGCAACAAGCAGTCCGCCGACGCCAGGGCCAAGGCTGGAATGCGCAGGGAACTGCAGATGGTGTTCCAGGATCCCACCGGGGCGCTGGATCCGCGCTTCACCGTCTACGAGGTCCTGGCCGAGCCGATGGAAAACCTGGGCATGCCCAAGCCGGCCATCCGGAAGCGGATCATGGAGCTCATGGAGCTGGTGGGCCTGCAGGCGGACCACGTCAACCGTTTCCCCAACCAGTTCTCCGGCGGCCAGCGCCAGCGCATCGGCATTGCCCGCGCCCTCGCCGTGAACCCCCGGCTGGTTGTCCTGGACGAACCTGTCTCCGCCCTCGACGTGTCAGTGCAGGCAGGCGTCATCAACCTCCTGGACAAGCTCCGTGCCGAACTCGGCCTGAGCTACCTCATGGTGGCGCACGACCTCTCCGTGGTCCGGCACATCTCCAACCGCGTTGCTGTCATGTACCTGGGCAAGATCGTGGAGATCGGAGACGTCGACGCCGTCTTCGACAACCCCCGCCACCCCTACACCCGGGCCCTGCTCTCCGCGATCCCGGTACCGGATCCGGAGCTGGAGCGCACCCGCGAACGGATCATCCTCCAGGGCGACCTGCCCTCACCGCTGGAGGCGCCGGCAGGCTGCAACTTCGCCACCCGCTGCCCCGTGTTTGCGGCCCTGCCGCCGGCCAGGCAGGAGAAGTGCCTGACCCTCGAGCCCGCCCTGGAACCAGCCGCCACCGACCAGCAGTTCGCCTGCTTCTACCCGGACGGCGAACTGGACGCAGACATGGTCGTTGTCCACGAAGACCACTGACTGACCCGACCAGCAGACATCCCGGCCAGCAACATCCGGACCAGCAGTCCGGCAGACCTCCCATGCATCACACTCGCACAAAAAATGAAGGGGATCTCATGAAGAATCGCACCAAAATCGGTGGCATCACCGCCGTCGTGGCGGCGCTTGCGCTGACTGCCTGCGGCAGCGGTGGCGCCTCCACCACAGCTCAGAGCGCCAAGGCACAGGATGCCTCCGGCGATCTCAGCAAGCTCATCAGCGTCAACGCCAAGAACGCCGCCGACCTGCAGCAGGGCGGCACCGTGACGCTGCCCCTGGGCAACATCGGACCGGACTTCAACGGCTTCTCCAACGCGGGCAACTCAGCGGACAACACTGAATTGCACTACCCGATCGACGAGGCCGGCTACGTCGGCTGCTGGAAGCTGGACTTCGACGGCACCGCCAGCCTCAACAAGAACTTCTGCGAAGACTTCAAGAGCGAAGTCAAAGACGGCAAGCAGACCATCACCATCAAGGTCAACCCGAAGGCCGCCTACAACGACGGCACTCCGATCAACGCCGCCACGTTCGAAAACACGTGGAAGATGCTCAACGGCCAGAACAAGGACATCGACATCGTCACGTCCGGCGCCTACGAGTTCATCGACTCCGTCAAAGCCGGAACCAGCGACAAGGAAGTCGTTGTGACCACCACGCAGCCGGTGTACCCGCTCAGCGACATCTTCGGCGGATTCATCCCGCAGACCGTCAACACCCCGGAAATCTTCAACACCGGGTTCACCGGTGAAATGCACCCCGAGTGGATGGCCGGCCCGTTCAAGGTCGACAAGTTCGACTCTGCCGCGAAGACTGTCTCCTTGGTTCCGAACGACAAGTGGTGGGGCGAGAAGGCGGTCCTGGACAAGGTGATCTTCCGCCAGCTGGAGGCAAGCGCGGAGATCGCCGCCTTCAAGAACGGCGAGGTCGACATGGCCGACGGCCGCACGCTGACCAAGTACAAGCAGCTTGAAGGCACCAAGAACTCCGAGGTCCGCCGCGGTCAGCGACTCTTCGCGGGCGGCCTGAACCTCAACGCCCTGAAGGCACCGCTCACCGACGTCGCCGTCCGCAAGGCGATCTTCACCGCCGTTGACCGTCCGGCCATCCGCGCCGTCCGTTTCGGTGGCCTGAACTGGGAGGAGAACAGCTCGGGCTCGATGATGCTGATGCCGTTCTCGAAGTACTACCAGGACAACTACCCGGTCAAGGAGACGGGCGCCGACGCGGCCAAGAAGGTTCTGACCGAGGCCGGCTACAAGGCCAACGCCAAGGGCATCATGGAAAAGGACGGCGTCCCAGCGTCGTTCAAGATCACCAACTTCGGTGACGACCCCACCGCCCTCGCCACCGTGCAGACCCTGCAGAAGCAGCTGCAGGCGGCCGGCATGGAAGTTGGCATTGACCAGCGCGGCGACGCCGACTTCGGCAAGGTGGTTGGCAGCCGCGACTTCCAGCTCACCATCAGCGGCTACTCCGTCGGCGCCGACGCCACCTCTGCGGTGAAGCAGTACTACGACTCCGCCACCAACGAGAACGAACTCGGCGATGCCGAGCTGGACAAGGCCATCAAGGACCTCTCCTCCATCCAGGATGACGCCCAGCGCAACGAGGCCGCCATGGACGTCGAGAAGAAGCACATGGAAAAGTACTTCTCCATGGGCGTGGTCATGAACGGCCCGCAGATCTACTTCGCCCGCACGGGCCTGGCCAACTACGGCGCCAGCCTGTTCCAGACGCCGGACTGGAGCGTCGTCGGCTGGGACAAGAAGTAACCCCTGCTGACTAAGCAATACTGAGTAACACTAGGCATTAACAACCAGCACGGCCGAGGCCGGCGCCTCTGGAAGCATCCGGGCGGCGCCGGCCTCGTTCGCTTGACCGGCCGCCCGCGCAGCAACCTGCCGGGTCCTGCAGGCGCGCAGGGCGGTAGCCTAGGCACCATGAGCAACGATTCAGCCAGGCCTATCCGCACCGCCGTCGCCGGTTTCGGCCTCTCGGGCAGCGTCTTCCACGCTCCCTTCATCGCCGCAAACCCTGCCTATTCGCTGGATGCCATCTCCACCTCCGACGCCGGCCGGCAGTCCGCCGCCGCGTCCAGCTACCCGGACGCCAGGCTCGTCGACACCCCGGCCGACATCCTGGAGCTCGCCGGCGGACTGGACCTGCTGGTGCTCGGCACGCCGCCCGCCACCCACTACCCGCTGGCGAAAGCGGCGCTGGAAGCCGGACTCGACGTCGTCGTCGACAAGCCGTTCGCCGTGCGCAGCGCCGAGGGGCAGGAACTCATCGACCTCGCCGCGCGGCTGGGCCGGGTGCTCACCGTGTTCCAGAACCGGCGCTGGGACGGCGACTTCCTCACCGTGAAAGCCCTCATGGACGCGGGAGCCTTCGGTACCGTGACCCGCTTTGAGTCCCGCTTCGAGCGGTGGTCACCGGACGTCCCCAAGGCGTGGAAGGCGGCCGCCACGGCGGACGACGGCGGCGGCGTGCTGTTTGACCTCGGCACCCACCTGCTGGACCAGGCCGTGCAGCTCTTCGGCCCGGCCACGGTGATCCATGCTGAACTGGCGGCCCGGCGGCCCGGCGAGAGGGCTGACGACGACGTCTTCGTGGCCCTGCGGCACAGCTCCGGGGTAACCAGCCACCTCTGGATGAACATGCTGTGCGCCCAGCAAGGTCCGCGCTACCGCATCCTGGGCAGCGAGGGCGGCTTCACCAAGCACGGCGTGGACCCGCAGGAGCCCTACATCGTGGCCGGCGGAAGCCCGCTGGACGCCGACTACGGCGTGGAAGATCCGGACTGGGCTGGGCTCCTGGGACGCGACGGGCATCTGGACCGGCTGCCCACCGAGCGGGGCGCCTACCCGGAGTTCTACCGGATCCTGGCTGCAAAGATCGCCGACGGCGGTGCCGCCTCGGCGCTGCCCGTCCCCGTCGACCCAGCGGGCCCGCTTCAGGTGCTGCAGCTGATCGAGCAGGCCCGGGAGCTGGCTTAGCCGCGGATTGGCCAAATTCATCCACCGATGAGGCTTCACAACTGTAACTTGCGTCACTATGGTCTAAGTCGTGGGTCTTCACCTATCTTGGTCGGGTGAACCCCGGGAGCGGTCTTCGGCAAAGACGCCGACGGTCGATTGGAGAGCGAATCCAGTGCGGCCGGCCGCTATCGTGTGCTGCCGCCCTGGCAGAAATGGAGCAGCACGATGCAAAAACTCAAAAGGCTCATTGCACCGCTGAGCACAGTAGGCCTTGCAGTGGGCTTGTTGGCCGGTGCGGCATATCCTGCCGCGTCAGCCGATGCCCCAACGGGCTCAATGCAGAACTACGTGGTCCTGTACAAGGCCAACAGTGTGTCGGATTCCTCGTTGAAATCGGTCACGACAGCCGGCGGAACCGTGGTCCACAGCTATCCGGAAATCGGGGTGGCGATCGTGAAGTCGGACCGCGTCGGTTTCGGCTCCGCGCTGAAGGCCCGGGACGGGGCAGTCCAGGGAGCGGCCTCCACCGCTGCCTTTGGGGTCGCCATCGGCGACAGCGCCGCGGACAACACCGACGCCCAGGCGCCCGTCACGGCGGGCACCCCCGCCCCCGGAAGCGATAACCTGTCAGCCCTGCAGTGGGACATGGACCAGATCCAGGCACCCGCCGCCCGCACCCTCAACGGCGGAAGCGCTTCCGTGGTGGTCGGCGACATCGACACCGGCCTCGACTACACCCACCCTGACCTGGCCCCCAACGTCGACTTTGCCAAGAGTGTCTCCTGCGTCGGCGGCGTCCCGGACCAGTCCCCGTCCGCCTGGATGGACGACAACGGCCACGGCACCCACACTGCGGGGACCATCGCGGCCGCCAAGAACGGCATCGGCATGGTCGGCGTGGCGCCCAACGTGAAGGTTGCCGGGATCAAGGCCGGCAACGCCGGCGGCTTCTTTTACCCCGAGGCTATCGTTTGCTCCTTCATGTGGGCAGCCGCCAAGGGGATCCAGGTCACGAACAACAGCTACTTCGCGGACCCGTATCTCTTCAACTGCAAGAACGACCCGGAGCAGCGCGCCATCTGGGAGGCGGAACGCCGTGCCATCCGCTTCGCCCAGCAGAGCGGCACCACCGTCGTTGCAGCCCAGGGTAATTTCTCGGACGACCTCGCCCACCCCTCCCGGGACGTCATGAGCCCGGACGACTCCACGCCGGTATCGCGGGAGATCACCAACGCCTGTGCCGTGGTCCCGGTCGAACTGCCGGGCGTCATCGGTGTGACTGCCAACGGCAATAAGGGCAACAAGTCCTACTATTCAAGTTACGGAGTCGGCACTGCCGATGTCGTGGCCCCCGGCGGAGACCGCCGTCTGCAGCTCACCCCGCCGCAGTGAACGGTCGAGTCCTGTCCACCTGGCCGGCGTCCGCACCCTGCGCCGCATCGCTCAAGGTGGTCGACGCCGGTGCCGCGTACTGCTACCTGCAGGGCACCTCGATGGCCTCCCCGCACGTCGCCGGGGTTGCTGCTCTCGTGGTCAGCAGCGGTGTGAGCAACCCGGGAGCCGTTTCGGCGCGGATCACCACCACCGCCGACGGCATGGCCTGCCCCGACACCACGATGTACGCGCCGTTCCCGTCTGCGTCCAACGGTGCACCGCAGCTCTGCCAGGGCGGCACGGGCAACAACGGCTTCTACGGCAGTGGCCAGGTGAACGCCCTCCGCGCCATCGGGGGTTAAACGCAGTCGGCTGCTCCGATACCGCCGTTTTGGGGGTCCAAAAGGGCGGTTACGGGGCAGCCGATGCGGTGGCGCCTACGCGGAGACCAGCTGGTTACGCGGAGACCAGCTCGTGCCAGTCGGCGACGAGGGGCAGGTTATGCGCCTCGGAGACCGAGCGGTGCGCAACCTTGCCACCGGCGATGTTCAGGCCGGCGGCCAGGGCTGCATCGCGCTCGAACGCAGCCTTGACGCCCAGGTTCGCCAGCGAGACGGCGTAGCGCAGGGTGACGTTGGTCAGCGCGTACGTGGAGGTGTTCGGGACGGCGCCGGGCATGTTGGCGACGCAGTAGAAGATCGTGTTGTGGACCTTGTACGTCGGTTCCTGGTGCGTGGTGGGGTGGGTGTCCTCGAAGCAGCCGCCCTGGTCCACGGCGATGTCCACCAGCACGGAGCCGGGCTTCATCCGGGACACGAGCTCGTTGGTGACGAGCTTCGGGGCCTTGGCGCCGGGGATCAGGACTGAACCGATGACGAGGTCGGCGTCGACCACGGACTTCTCGATCTCGTACTTATTGGACGCGACCGTCTTCAGGCGGCCCTGGTACTGGGCGTCCAGTTCGCGGAGACGGTTGATGTTGATGTCCAGGATGGTGACGTCGGCGCCCAGGCCCAGGGCCATGGCGGCGGCGTTGGTGCCGGCAACACCGGCGCCCAGGACAACAACCTTGGCCGGACGGACGCCCGGGACGCCGCCGAGCAGCACGCCCTTGCCGCCTGCGGGGGCCATCAGGGAGGTGGCGCCCACCTGCACGGACAGCCGGCCGGCAACCTCGGACATCGGGGCCAGCAGCGGCAGGGTCCGGCCTTCCTGGACGGTCTCGTAGGCGATGGCGGTGACGCCGGAGTTGATGAGCGCCTGGGTCAGTTCCGGCTCGGCGGCCAGGTGCAGGTAAGTGAAGAGGATCAGGCCCTTGCGGAAGCGGTGGTATTCGGCCTTGACCGGTTCCTTGACCTTCATCACCATGTCGGAGCGGCCCCAGACGTCGTCGGCTTCGGCGACGATCTCGGCGCCGGCGATCGCGTATTCCTCGTCCGTGATGCCGGAGCCCAGGCCCGCGCCGCGCTCGACGAGGACCACGTGGCCGTGGGTGCGGAATTCGTGGACGCCGGCCGCGGTGATGGCGACGCGGAACTCGTTGTTCTTGATCTCTTTGGGTACGCCGATGATCATTTGTTAGCTCCAGTGGGTGTAGGCCTGTGGGCCTGGATGAGCGGGGGATTCGTACTTCCAGAATAAATCCCGCTGTGAGGCACGCGACAGGTGCCGCTACCGGGCGCCGGGCACTGGCCGCGTTATTCCGGGGTTTTTCAAATCCGGGGATAGACATTTGTCGAGGTGGCGGGCGTCAGGTGTCGGCTCGTGTCCGTGCGGATGCATTCGCAGTGCGGCCGGCCGGGGCAGTAGTCTGGCAGGATGCAGCAGCAGGACGTGGAGCAGCTCGTGGAGCAGGTGGCGCAGCGGCTGGGCCGCGGTCTCTCCCTCGAGGACCTCGACGGGCTGCTCCTCGCCTACAGCTCGAACCAATCGCATGCGGACCGCGTCCGGGTGAACTTCCTGCTCAGCAAGCGGGTCCCCGTGGACGTCATCGCATGGCAGCTCTCCCACGGGATTGCGACGGCGGTCCGGCCGGTCGTCGTGCCGGCCAACGAAGATCTCGGCATGCTGGGCCGCGTGTGCGTGCCGCTGCTGGTGCGCGGCTTCCGGGTGGGGTACCTGTGGGTCCAGCTCGACGCCGAGGAACCAAGTGCCGCGACCGTCCTCACCCAGCTGCAGGACGTGGCGCCGGAGCTGGAGCAGCTGTCCTCCCTGCTGCTGGATTCCAACACGGCTGAGTCCGAGTTCCGCCGCCGCCGTGAGCAGGAGTTCCTGGCCGCCTGCGCCGGCGAGGCCAACGCGGCGGCGGCCGTGGCGGGCTGGAAAGAGGTCCAGGGCAAGGGGCCCTGGCAGCTGGTGACCGTCCTGGACGCGGACGGCTGGGCCGGGGGCTCGGATCCCTTCGCCGACACACTCATTCACCGCTCCGCGGCGCTGCAGGCCACTATCGGCGTGGACGCCGCCCTGTTCAGCGCCGGTACCGAGACCCACGCGGTGGTGCTCTTCAAGGAATCCACAGGACGCGCGGACCACGCCCAGGTGCTGGTCCACTACCAGCTGGAACTCGCCAAACGTTCCGGGCGCACGGTCCGGCGGATCATCCTGGGTACGAGCGAGGGATTTGCCAAGCCGCGGGAACTCGCCGAGGCCTACCGGCAGTCACGGCAGGCGGCCCAGGCCGCGGCAGTGGATCCGCAGCTGGGCGAGCTTGTCGACTGCCGGGCCACCGGCGTCTACCAGCTGCTGGCCTCGGCCGGCGGCGGCGCGGGGGCCTGGGCGGACGCGGGATCGGTGTATTTCCGCATCCTCGAGGACCATGACCGCAACCGCGAGCTGCTGCCGGTGCTGGAGCTGTTCTACGACAACGACGGTTCGGTCCAGGAAGTCGCGGCCAAGCTGCACCTGCACCGGAGCAGCATTTACAACCGGCTGGGCCGGATCCGCCAGCTGCTGGGCGTGGACCCGTTGAAGGGAATGGTGCGGTTGGAACTGCATGCTGCGCTCAAGGCGCGGCGCTGGGCGGGCCGGCCCAGAATCTAGCGGCGCGCTGTAGCCCTCGGGTCAGCCCTCGCGCTTGGAGGAATCGTCGAGGGCCAGTTTCGCGTCCTGGCCGGCGTCGGGACCGGTCTTGCGGACGGCGCTGCGGTGGCGGGAAATCCGGCTGTCCACCCAGAGTGACACCGCAACGAAAGCGACGCCGCTGGCCAAATAAGTGGCGGTGTTGTTCAGGCCCATCGCGGTTCCGAGGATGCCAGCGAGCAGCATGGCGGCGATCCCTGCCATGATGTGCCACCCTCTGAATTTACCCACAATTCAAGCGTAACCCGCGGCATATAAGTGTTTCCGCCCAGAAGCGGGATCGTTGCTTGATCCTTATCACCGCTTCATGAAGCATCCGTTCATGAAGCATCTGTTCCTTAAACACCGGCGCCCTCGCCATCATGGCCGGCCGGTGTCCCGGCGTCCGTACTATTCTTCTTCTGCGTTTCCAGCCACGCCATGATGTCGGCCAGCCGGATCCGTCGGTGCGTTCCGCGGTATTCGACGGGGATCTCGCCGCGATCGGTCATGTTCCGCAGGTACGTGTGCGAGATCCCCGCAAGCTCCGCGGCCCGGGACGTCGTCAGCATCTCCTCGACGCTGCTGACGGTCACGGACTCGCCGCGGCTGAAGCGGCCCAGCAAATCAACGACGGCGTCCCGGGCCGCGGGCGGCAGCCGGTGGACGGTGCCGTCGACGAACACCGTGATGTCGTCGCTGCCGTCGAGGGCGTACCGGAGTTTCTGCGCGTCCTCGGCCGGGAGGCCGGCCGTCACCCGGGGAGCTATCAGTGCCATGAGTGCATCCTAGCGGCTGCATCGCAGCGGGTGGGCCCGCCGGTGGGCCCACCCGCGGCCCCTCCTGCGGACCAGCGGTTACAGCCCAAGGTCCTCCAGGACCGGCAGTTTTGCCCGGACCCATGCCCGGGCCTCGGTTGCGCTCGGCGCCGACAAGGCCAGCTTGGCCAGCTCCTGCGTTTCGGCCAAGGTGACGGTCTTCAGCACGGCGGCGACGGCCGCGATGGACCGCGCGGTCATGGACAGTGTGGTGACGCCCAGCCCCGTGAGGACGACGGCGAGGGCCGGGTCCGCGGCGGCCTCGCCACACACGCCCACCGGCTTGTTGTGCCCCTCGGCCGCCGAACCCTCCACTGTCAGGCCCACGAGCCGCAGCACGGCCGGCTGCCACGGGGTGTTCAGGGCGGCCAGGGGGCCGAGCTGGCGGTCGGCGGCCATGGCGTACTGGGTGAGGTCGTTGGTGCCCAGGCTTGCGAAGCCGACTTCGCGGAGGATGGCCTCTGCCGTCAGGGCGGCCGAGGGGACCTCCACCATGACGCCGGGGGTCCTGATCCCTGCCGTGGCGCACAGCGAGGCAAAACGGGCCGCCTCCTCCGCGGTGGAAATCATCGGGGCCATCACCCAGACATCGGCCTCGGACGCCTTCTCGGCCTGCGCAATCGCCTGCAGCTGGCGCTCGAGGACCCCGGGCGTGGTGAAATCGGTCCGGTAGCCGCGGACACCCAGGGCGGGGTTGGGCTCGGTGGCGTCGGTCAGGAACGGCAGCGGCTTGTCCGCGCCGGCGTCGAGCGTGCGGAGCACCACTTTCTTGCCTGGGAAGGCGTCGAAGACGCCCTTGTAGGCGGCGGCCTGTTCCTCCACGGTCGGTTCGGTGTCCCGCTCGAGGAAACAGAACTCGGTCCGGAACAAACCCACTCCCTGGGCGTTCAGGCCGGCCGCGACCACGGCGTCTTTGGCGCCGCCGACGTTGGCGAGGAGCGGAACGAGGTGGCCGTCCGACGTCGTGCCCGTCCCGTCAAAAGCGGACAGCAGCGACGCCGTGGCGGCCCAGTGGGCTGCTGCCGCCCGCTGGGACTCATCCGGGTTCGCGGTGATGAGGCCGGCCGCGCCGTCCACGTACACCTCCGTGCCGTCGGCGAGTTCGTCGACCCCGACGGCGGCGACCACGGCCGGCAGGCCGAGCGAGCGGGCAATGATCGCGGTGTGGGACTGCGGTCCGCCGCCGGCGGTGACCAGGGCCAGGACCTTTTCCGGATCCAGGGTGGCGGTGTCGGCCGGGGCCAGGTCCTCGGCGATGAGGATGAACGGAGCGGAGGACACGGGAATTCCCGGCGCGGGAACTCCGCGCAGTTCCGCCACGATCCGGGACCGGACATCCAGGACGTCCGTGGCGCGCTCGGCCATGTAGCCGCCGAGGTTGTGCAGCATTTCCGAGACGGAGGCGCCGGCTTCCCAGATCGCCCGCTGCCCGGACGTGCCGCGGACGATCAGTTTGGCGGCGGATTTGAGCAGCATGGTGTCGGTGGCCATGAGGGCCGTGGCCTCGAGGACGGCCTTGCCGTCGCCGGTGACGGTCTCGGAGCGGGCCTTGAGTTCGTCGTGGACGGATTTCGCCGCGGCCTTCAGTGCCGCCGTCGCGTCTTCCGCCGTGACGCCGGCGGGAAGCTGCTCTCCGGCGGGCGGTTCGCTGATCGGTTTGGGCATCTGCCGGATGGTGCCGATGATGCGGCCGGGGCTAACGCCTACTCCTGGGAAGTTCTGCACTGAAGGTCCTCATTCTCTGTCGTAGGCCAGTGGCCACTAAGCCGGTAAACCAGGTGCCGCTGACCCTGGGGATCATTTGTGCCTGCGGCTGACGGCTACGTCAACGGGCGGGCCACGGCACCTGCAAAAATTGTATGTGATGCAGTTCATATAGCGTTGCTATAGGTGCTAGGGTAGCGGTTATGAGTATCGATGGCCAGCTACCACCCAAGGCCCGGCTGCTGCGCGCGGCCGCCGAGCTGCTGGCCAACTCAGGCGGATCCGCAGTCTCGACCCGCCAGATCACACAGCTGGCCGGTGTTACGGCACCGACCCTGTACCACCACTTTGGTGACAAGGAAGGGCTGTTCGACGCCGTCGTCGCAGCAGGTTTTGACGAATATGTCGCGGGCGAACGTGACTTCGCGCCCTCTGGCCAGCCGCTGGAGGACATCCGCCGGATGTGGGACAACCACGTCCAGTTCGGGCTGAAACAGCCGGAACTGTACCTCGTCATGTTTGGCAATATCCGCCCTGAGAGCCGTCCGGCGATCGTCGCCGATGCCGAGGCCCTCATGGAGGAGATGCTCAACAAGGCGGCAGTCTCCGGCCAGCTCAACGTCCCGCCCAAAGAGGCGGCCAGGTCCATCCTGGCGGCCAACGTGGGCGTGACCCTCATGCTGATCGCGGAAAAGGTGCCGGAGCGCAACCTCGAGCTCTCCTCCATGACCCGCGACGCCATGATCTTTGCGGTTTCCACCGAGCAGGCCCGGGACAACGGCTCTGTTGACAGCGGAAAATCCTCAGTGGTTGTGGCGGCCATCGCATTGAACGCAGCACTCCAGGCGTCCCACTCGGACCAGCTCTCCAGCTCAGAACTCAAGCTCTTCCTCGAATGGCTCCACCGGATCTCCACCAGCTAGCTCGGCGAAATTATCGGACCATCCTGCAAAGCAGCGGGAACGACGGTTAGGAATTCACATGGCAACAGAGACAGTTGCGAAACCACGCACCAGCGTGCGGGTACACGTCCAGAAATTCGGGACGTTCCTCTCAGGAATGATCATGCCCAACATCGCCGCCTTCATCGCCTGGGGCTTCATCACGGCACTGTTCATCCCGGCGGGCTTCTTCCCCAATGCGGAGCTCGGCAAGCTTGTGGGGCCGATGATCACGTACATGCTCCCGCTCCTGATCGGCTACACGGGCGGCCGGATGGTCTACGGCGTGCGCGGCGGCGTGGTGGGTGCGGTGGCCACCATGGGCGTCATCGTCGGTACCGACATCCCGATGTTCATCGGCGCCATGATTCTTGGCCCGCTCACCGCCTGGATCATGATGAAGCTGGACAAGATCTGGGAAGGCCGCGTGAAGCCCGGCTTCGAAATGCTGATCGACAACTTCTCGGCAGGCATCCTTGCCGCCGCCATGGCGGTCGTCGGCATGCTGGTGGTCGGCCCGGTGGTGAAGGCATTCAGCAATGGTGCCAGCGCCGTGGTCGAATTCCTCGTCCTCAACGGCCTCCTGCCGTTCACGAGCATCTTCATCGAGCCCGCGAAGGTCCTGTTCCTCAACAACGCCGTCAACCACGGCATCCTCACCCCGCTGGGCACGCAGCAGGCACTCGAGCAGGGCAAGTCCATCCTGTTCCTGCTCGAAGCCAACCCCGGTCCGGGCTTCGGCATCCTGCTCGCCTTTTCAATCTTCGGCAAGGGTCTGGCCAAGGCGTCCGCGCCGGGCGCGGCGGTCATCCAGTTCGTCGGCGGCATCCATGAGATCTACTTCCCGTACGTCCTGATGAAGCCGATGACGATCTTCGCAGCAATCGGCGGCGGCATGACCGGCATCTTCACGCTCGTGGTCACCGGCGCCGGACTCCGGTCCCCGGCAGCCCCGGGCAGCATTATCGCGGTCTACGCCTCAACAGCCCGCGACAGCTACGTCGGCGTGACGCTCTCCGTGCTGTTCGCCACCACGGTGTCCTTCCTCATCGCCTCGGTGATCCTGAAGGCCAGCAAGGCGCCCGCGGAAGACGACCTCGACCAGGCCACGCACCGGATGGAGGCCCTGAAGGGCAAGAAGAGCTCGGTTTCCGCGGCCCTGATCGGTGAGGGCGTGGGTGCCAGCGGCGTCGCTGTCCTCGCAACCCCGATCAAGAACATCGTCTTTGCGTGCGACGCCGGCATGGGCTCCAGTGCGATGGGCGCCTCGGTGCTCCGCAACAAGATCAAGGCCGCCGGTTTCCCGGACGTCAAGGTCACGAACTCCGCCATCGCCAACCTCACCGACACGTACGACGTCGTCATTACCCACCAGGACCTGACCGAGCGGGCCAAGCCCGCGACCGCCAGCGCCGTGCATGTCTCCGTGGACAACTTCATGAACAGCCCGCGGTACGACGAGATCGTGGAGTTGGTCGAGGCAAGCAACACGAGCGGCGAAGCGGCCCCGGCCGGCGCCCCGGCCCCTGCTGCCGCCGTCGAAACGCCGGAAACCCCCGCAGGGGCCGAGCCGGACGCCGAGACGGGTCCCGCAGGCATCCTGGTGGCCGAAAGCGTGGTCCTCAACGGCACCGCCACCACGCGGGACGCCGCGATCGACGAGGCCGGGCAGCTCCTGCTGGACCGCGGCGCCGTCGACTCCGGTTATGTGGACGCCATGCACGAACGGGAGGAATCCGTCTCCACCTACATGGGCAGCTTCCTTGCGATCCCGCACGGCACCAACGCCGCGAAGGACCACATCATGAAGTCCGCGGTGTCGGTGATCCGCTACCCGAACGGCATTGATTGGAACGGCAAGGAAGTGAAGTTCGTGGTCGGCGTGGCCGGCGTCAACAACGAACACCTGCACATCCTGTCCTCGATCGCCAAGGTCTTCACCAACAAGGCCCAGGTGGCCCAGCTTGAGGCGGCCACCACGGTTGACGAAGTGCTGGCCCTCTTTGGAAAGGTCAACGACTAGTGAAGGCTGTTCATTTCGGAGCCGGAAACATCGGGCGCGGATTCGTGGGCCTGCTGCTGCACGAGGCCGGGTATGAGGTGGTGTTCGCCGATGTCGCGGACGCCCTCATCACCGAGCTGGCCGCCGCGGACAGCTACCAGGTCCACGAAGTGGGAGAGAATCCCGCAGTCCGTACCGTCGATAACTTCCGTGCGCTGAACTCCGGCATCCAGGAAGCCGCCGTCGTCGCCGAAATCGCCACGGCGGACATCGTCACCACCGCCGTCGGGCCGCACATCCTGAAGTTTGTGGCGCCTGCGATCGCCAAGGGGATCGCGGCCCGCGCCCCCGGGCTGGCGCCGCTGCAGGTGATGGCTTGCGAGAACGCGATCAACGCGACCGACATCCTCAAGTCCGAAGTTGCTGCCCAGTGGGATCCGGCCGCCGGGTCCTTGGACGCTGCCGCCGTGTTTGCCAACACGGCGGTGGACCGGATTGTGCCCAACCAGGAAGCCGGGCAGGGCCTGGACGTCACGGTGGAGACGTTCTATGAATGGGTGATCGACCGTACGCCGTTCGCCGGGAAGGAACCGGTGATACCGGGCGCGACCTTCGTGGACGATCTGGAGCCGTACATCGAGCGGAAGCTGTTCACCGTCAACACGGGGCACGCGGCTGCAGCCTACTTCGGTTTCGAGGCCGGCCTGGGCAAGATTTCCGAGGCCATGGCCGATCAGGACGTCGCAGCCGACGTGCGCGCCGTCCTGGACGAAACCAAGGAGCTGCTGGTGGCCAAGCACGGCTTCAACCGCGGGGATCAGGAGGCGTACGTGGAGAAGATCCTGGGCCGCTTCTCCAACCCGCACCTGCCGGACACCGTCAACCGGGTGGGCCGCGCCCCGCTGCGCAAACTCAGCCGGCACGAACGCTTCATCGGCCCCGCTGCCGAGCTGGCCGAACGCGGAATTGTCCCCGAAGCGCTGCTCGGGGCGATTGCTGCGGCCCTGCGCTTCAACGATCCGGCCGACGCCGAGGCCGTGGAGCTGGCGAAAATCCTCTCCGCGTCCACGCCGGACGAGGCCACGGAGACGATCACCGGCCTGGCAGCGGACCATCCGCTCTTCGCCGCTGTCTCCTCCCTTATCGAGGAGGCCAAGGCCGTCGTCTGATCAACGCCCTAGCTGGGCCGACGCCGGAACTCACGTGAGTTCCGGCGTCGGCGTGTTTCCGTTGCCCTATCACTTATGGTTCCCATTCGCCGGTTTTAACGACCAAGAGTGATAGGGCAACTCGTCTTCCTTGACCATTAGGTAGCCTAACTGTTAGGCTACCTAACTATGAACGCCAGTGAACCGGCTGACCCCGGCCTTCTTGCTCTCGCCCAGGACTTCCGCGAGGCCCTCCGCCACAGCATCTACCTCGTCCGCCGTCTGGATGCCGACGGCGAACTCAGTGCCGCCCAGCTCAGCCTGCTCAAGATGCTGATGGACGCCGGACCCGCAACAGGCGGCCGTGCTTCCTCCGCCAGTGGAGTGCGCGTGGGCGAAATCGCCCGAAACCTCGGCGTTAAGGTGCCCAGCGCCACCGAACAGATCATCAAGCTCGAGCGTGCCGGCCTCGCCCGCCGGGAACCGGACCCCAACGACTCCCGCGCCGTCCGCGTGACCCTCACGGAAGCCGGCCTCGCCGCCGTCGCCGCCGCCAATGAGCGCCGCAACTCCGTCATGGCCGGCGTCCTCTCGTGCCTTTCGGACGACGACCGTGCCGCCCTCGCCGCCGCCCTTCCGGTCATCGGCAGGATCAACGCGACGCTCCAGGCCTGATATTCCACCGAACTTCCCATCATTGAGGAGTGCCCCCATGTACGGCCACCCCGCCGACACCTTGCCGGCAGCCGAAGTTACCCTCGAGGCCGAGAAGGCCTCGCTGCTCAAACAGCCCAAGGCGGTGTGGGCGACGGCCCTCGCGGCGGTGTTCGCCTTCATGGGCATCGGGCTGGTGGACCCCATCCTGCCGGCGATCGCCAAAAACCTGGACGCCTCCCCGAGCCAGGTTTCGCTGCTCTTTACGAGCTATTTCCTGGTCACCGCCGTCGCCATGCTGATCACCGGCTACGTCTCCTCCCGGATCGGCGGGAAGCGGACGCTGCTGATTGGCCTGGCGGTGATTGTCGTGTTCGCCTCGCTGTCCGGCACGTCGGGCAGTGTGGCTGAGCTCATCGGCTTCCGGGCCGGCTGGGGACTGGGCAACGCCTTGTTCGTGGCCACGGCACTGGCGGTGATAGTCGGCGTCGCCAGCGGTGGTCCCGGCACGGCGATCATCCTGTACGAGGCCGCCCTTGGCCTGGGAATTTCCCTCGGCCCGCTCCTGGGTGCTTTGCTTGGCGGCTGGCAGTGGCGCGCCCCGTTCTTCGGCACCGCCGTGCTGATGGCCTCCGCCTTCATCGCGCTCATTGCGCTGCTGCCCAAGACCCCGCTGCCCGAGCGGAAGGTCCGGCTCCGGGATCCGCTGCTGGCCCTGGGTCACAGGGGTCTGCGGACGACGGCGGCCAGCGGCCTGTTCTACAATTACGGCTTCTTCACCGTCCTCGCCTTCACGCCCTTCATCCTGGGCATGGACGCCTACGGAATCGGCGGCGTGTTCTTCGGCTGGGGTGTCGCCGTCGCTGTCTTCTCGGTGTTTGCCGCCCCCGTGCTGCAGAACCGCTTCGGAGCAGTCCGGGTCCTCATCGGCACACTGGTCCTGCTGATGCTGGACCTCGTGGGACTGGGCCTGGCCGCCGGGCACTCGGTGCCCGCCGTCGTCGTCCTCGTGGTCATTTCCGGTGCGCTCCTAGGCGTCAACAACACCATCTACACGGAGCTGGCCATGGGCGTTTCCGATTCGCCGCGGCCGGTGGCCTCCGCCGGCTACAACTTCGTGCGCTGGATGGGCGGCGCCCTGGCACCCTTTGCCGCCGCGCAGCTGGGCGAGCACTTCGGCCCGCAGGTGCCCTTCTTCGCCGGCGCGCTGGCCATGGTTGCCGCGATTGCCGTGGTCTTCGGCGGCCGCCGCTACCTCACGTCGCTGAGTGCAGCGGCGACCTCACACGGCGCCGGCTCAGGCCCTGGCGGACTCCTTCGCGGAGTCTTGGGCGGACTCCTTGGCTGAACCCTTCGGGACGAACAGGGTTTCGGCCTGTTCCAAGGACATGCCGTTGGTCTCCGGCACCTTGAACATCACGAAGAAGAACGACGCGGCCGCGAACAGCGCGTACATGGCGTACGTCAACGGCAGCGAGGCCGCGGCCATGACGGGGAAGCTCAGGGTGATGGCGAAGTTGGCGGTCCACTGTGCGGCCGCGGCCAGGCCCAGGGCGCGGCCGCGGATGCGGGCCGGGAAGATCTCGCCCAGCAGCACCCACACCAGCGGGCCCCAGGAGGCGCCGAAGCTGATGACGAAGACGTTGGCGGCGACCAGCGCGGCCGGACCCCACGCGCCGGGCAGCGAGATCGCGTCCCCGGACCCGGTGGCCGAGCTGAAAGCGAGGGCCATGGTGCCCAGCGAGAGGGCCATGCCGATGGAGCCGGCCAGCATGATGGGACGGCGGCCGATCCGGTCCACCAGGGCGATCGCGACGAGCGTCACCAGGATGTTGGTGATGGCGGTGGCCACGGAGATGGTGAGCGAATCCTTTTCCTGGAAGCCCACGGCCTTCCACAGGGTGGTGGAGTAGTAGAAGATCACGTTGATGCCGACGAACTGCTGCAGCACGGACAAGATGATGCCGATCCAGACCACCGGCTGCAGGCCCAGGGCCTTGCCGCGCAGGGATCCCTTCTGGCCGGCGAGCTTGTCCTCGTCGATCGCCTTCTTGATGTCGCGCAGGTGCCGGTCCGAGTCCTCGTTCGGGGCGATCGACTTGAAGACCTTGAGGGCTTCCTCGTTCTTGCCCTGGAAGACCAGGAAGCGCGGCGATTCGGGCAGGGTGTACGCGATCCAGCCGTAAGCGACGGCGGGGACGGCGGCGGCCATGAACATCCAGCGCCACGCTTCCAAACCAAACCAGAGGGCCTGGTCGGCGCCGCCGGCCGACGTCGCGAACAGGGCGTCGGAGAGGAGGGCGGCGAAGATGCCGGTGGTGATCGCCAGCTGCTGCAGCGAGGCCAGGCGGCCACGGACGTGGCGGGGGGAGATCTCGGAAATGTAGGCCGGAGCGATCACGGAGGCCAGGCCGATGCCGAGCCCGCCCACCAGGCGCCAGAAGATCAGGTCCCAGACGCCGAACGCGAACCCCGTGCCGATGGCGCTGACGAGGAACAGCAGCGCGCCCAGCTTCATGGCCGGGATCCGGCCGTAGCGGTCGGCTACCTTGCCGGCCAGGTAGGCGCCTGCCGCGCAGCCGAGGAGGGCCACGGCGACGGCGAAGCCGGTCACGGCCTCGCTGAGGGCGAATTCGTCCTTGATCGCGTCGACGGCGCCGTTGACGACGGAGGAGTCAAAGCCGAAGAGGAAGCCGCCGACGGCGCCCGCCACGGCCAGCCAAATGACCCGTTTCGGGATCTTGGCGGCGGTCTGGTCCTGGGTGATGGTCATACGGCTCCCTTGGCAGTTCGCGGTCCACGGCCTTCGCCGCAACTACCCAGTCTTACACCGGACCCGGCGTGCCGCCTGTCACAACCACCGGAAAGTGAGACGAAACATACACTTTGCCGGTGCCGTCGGCTGCGCCTGCCGGGCCGGAACCGAAGGCGTCACGCAGAGCAGGCTTTCGGCGTCGGGCACCCCGTCCGGCGGCCCGGTCTGGCGGCCCGGTTTTACGGCAGACGACGGCGGCAGGCAGTCCAGAAGACTGCCTGCCGTGACGTGTACTGCCGTGTTCGTGTTCCAGCGGTCGGAACCGCCCTAGTGGGCTGCGGCCGTGGCGACTTCCCTGGCGGCCACTTTCGGGTCCGTGAGTTTCTTGTTCGGCAGGGCGAAGGTGATCAGGAAGGCGATGCCGGTCAGTACGGCGGCCGTGAGCATGACGGCGTCGATCGACTGCGCGAAGCCCTCGGTGATGGGGCGGGTCAGTGTCGGGTTGGCGGTGTGCAACCAGCTGGTGTCGTTCAGCGAATCGTTGCTGGCACCGTTTTTGAAGAACTCGTAAAGCTTTGCGTTGGCAGGGTCTGCAGCCACGGCCGGGTCCTTGAGCACCTTGAGGTAGTCCGCACTCTGCGCGGCGTCCTTCATGCCCGTGGCGATCTTGTCCGCCGCGAGGCTGAAGAGCATGGAGATGAACACGGCCGTGCCCACCGCACCGCCCATGGAGCGGAAGAACGCGGCGGAGGAGGTGCCCACACCCATGTCCTTCGACGGAACGGAGACCTGCATGGCCAGCGTCAGCGGCTGCATGCAGAAGCCCAGGCCCAGACCGAAGAACACGGCGATGGCGCCCGGTACCCACAGCGGCGTGTCGACGCCGAGGGAAAGGCCCATCACGACGGCGGCCGCGGTCAGGACCGCCGTGCCAAGGATCGGGAAGATCCGGTACGTGCCCGACGCCGAGATGGTCCGGCCGGCCGTGATGGAGCCCGTAAGGATGCCCACCGTGAAGGTGATCATCATGAGGCCGGCCTCCGTGGGCGTCAGGCCCTTGACTAGCTGCAGGTACATGGGAAGCATTGCGATGGCGCCGAACATGCCGATGCCGATGATGAAGTTCAGCAGCGAGGACAGGCCGAACGTCATGTTCTGGAACAGCCGGAGCGGGATCAGCGCGTAGTCGGCGGCATGCCGTTCGGCCAGCAGGAACGCGATGATGCCTACGACGCCCAGGCCGTAGCAGAGGTAGGAGTTGGCGGAGCTCCAGCCCCAGCTGCGTCCCTGTTCGGCGACGAGAAGGAGCGGAACGATCGCCAGCGTGATGGCGGCCGCGCCCCAGTAGTCGATCTTCTGCTTCACATGCTTGGCCGGGAGGTGCAGGTACATGAAGACCACCGTCAGGGCGGCCAGGCCGATCGGGATGTTGATCAGGAACACCCAGCGCCAGCCGTCGATTCCGAGGATGGTCTCGGTGCCGGCGAAGGCGCCGCCGATCACGGGGCCCAGGACCGAGGAGATGCCGAAGACCGACATGAAGTAGCCCTGGTACTTGGCGCGGTCCTTGAGTGCCACGATGTCGCCGATGATGGTCAGGGCGAGGGCCAGCAGGCCGCCGGCGCCCATGCCCTGGATGCCGCGGGCGATGGCGAGCTCCGTCATGGAGTGGACCGAGCCGGCGTAGAGCGAGCCGACGAGGAAGATCAGGATGGCGATGAGGTACAACGGGCGGCGTCCGAAGATGTCGCTGAGCTTGCCGTAAAGCGGCGTGCTCACCGTGGAGGTGATGAGGTACGCGGTGGTGGCCCAGGCCTGCAGGGAAAGGCCGTCGAGGTCGTTGGCGATCGTGTAGATCGAGGTGGACACGATCGTCTGGTCCAGCGAGGACAGGAACATGCCGAGCATGAGTCCCACCATGACGGTGATGGTCTGACGGTGGGTCAGGACCTCTCCAGCGGCGCGCGCGGAGGTGGCTTTGGACATGACTGCTCCAAGGTGAAGGGTGGGGATCAAGCGGATAGTTGCTTTCAGTAACTATGTTACTGGCTCAAATGTTCCCGCCACTACCTCGCCTGCGAAAAATGTCCCCGGCGAAAAATGACCTCAGAGAAGAAAGCCTCAGCGTTCGACCAGGATTCCGTCCGGGTCGCACCAGATCATCGCACCGGGGCGGATGGCCACGCCGTCGATCTCCAGGGGCACGTCGATGGCCCCGGCGCCTTCCTTGGCGCTCTTGCGCGGGTTGCTGCCCAGCGCCTTGACCCCGAGCGGCAGCCCCGCGATAGCGAGCCGGTCCCGAATGGCGCCGTTGATAACGACGCCGGCCCAGCCGTTTGCGACGGCACTCGCCGCGATCATGTCCCCCATCAACGCCGTGCGGAGGGAGCCGGCGCCGTCGACCACCAGCACGGAGCCGTTGCCGGCAGTGGCCAGCACCGACTTGACCAGCGCGTTGTCCTCGAAGCACCGAATGGTCCGGACCGGCCCGCTGAAGTGCGACCGGCCGCCGAGGGACTGGAACTGCATGGCCAAGGAGCTGAGCTCCTCGCCGCGCTCATCGTAGAGGTCGGCGGTGTTGACGGCGGATGCGTTCACTGGTTCTCCCTGGCTGAAACGTAGACGGCGGATCTTGATCCCCACGATAGTCTGGCCCCAGACAGATCATCAGCCTGAGTCGCCAGTTCCGGGGGGAACCACATGAGCTTGTCCGACCTACCGAGCGCAGCTCCGACGTCGGCGGCGCTTGCCGAGCCGGAACGGCGTGTCCGCCCGGTCTGGACCGCCGGCGTGGTCCTGGTCAACCTGGGCATCAATGCGGCGTTCTTCGGCCCGATCCAGGTGCTGCTCGGCCAACAGGCGGCCGCGTTCAGTGAAGGGGACAAGGAAGCCATCCTCGCCCTTGTGACGGGCGCCGGCGCCGCGGTATCGCTCGTGGCCAACCCCCTCTTCGGCGCCTTCAGCGACCGCACCACCTCCCGGATGGGCCGCCGCGTGCCGTGGGTGCTGTTCGGGGCGGTCCTTGGCGCCGCAGCCCTTATCGCGCTGGCCGGGGCGCCGAACGTCGCCATCATGACGCTGCTCTGGTGCCTCGTGCAGGCCGGCTGCAACGGTGCCTACGCCGCCATCACCGCCGCCATCCCGGACCGGGTGCCGGTCCCGCAGCGCGGCACGGTGGGTGGACTGGCCGCCATGGGCCAGACGGTCGGGATACTCATCGGCGCGGTGATCGCCGCCGCCGTCACGGGAAACTTCGCCGCCGGATACGTGGTGTGCGCGGTGGCGCTGCTGGCCGGCGTCGTGCTCTATTACTTCAAGAACGACGACATTCCTCTGCCCGCGCAGGCCCGTCCGCGGTTCGGCCTGGCCGGTTTTGTGCGGGGCTTTTGGATTTCCCCGGCCCGCCACCCGGATTTTGCCTGGGCCTGGCTGACGCGGCTGCTGGTGAACATCGGCAACCACATGGTCACCCTCTACCTGCTGTTCTTCCTCAACGACGCCGTCCGGGTCCGCGAAACCCAGGGCATCGAGCCCGAGTTTGGCGTCCTGATCCTCACGGGCCTGTATGCGGTCATGGTGATCGTCACCAGCGTGATCGGCGGCCGGGTGAGCGACCGGATGGGCCGCCGGAAGCCGCTGGTCGTCATCTCCTCCGCAGTGATCGCAGCGGCCTCCCTCATTCTTGCGTTCGCCCCCACCTGGCCGGGCGCGCTGATCGGCGCGTCTGTGCTCGGCATCGGCTTCGGCTGCTATCTCGCGGTGGACTTCGCCCTCATCACCCAAGTGCTGCCCACTGCCCTGAACCGGGGCAAGGACCTGGGCGTCATCAACATCGCCAATTCGCTGCCGCAAGTGCTTGCCCCGCTGATCGCGTATCCCTTTGTGGCCCTCTGGGGCGGCTATGTTGCGCTGTATGTCGCGGCCGCCGTGATTGGGCTTCTCGGCGCCGTGTTCGTGGTGAAGATCAAGGGCGTGGACTGAGCCGCGGGTCCCCGCTCAAGGGGCTTCCGGGGCCCCGGCCGACTAGCCGGACGCCCGGTTTCGTGGCGTATAGTGGACGGGAATTGCCGCGGCAGCGCGGTGGGCGGATCGCGCCCGGCTGCCGAGAAAAACGACCCCCCGGAACGCTGCTGATGCCTGATTTACACTCAGATCTTCCACCGATGGCCCCTCCCCCTACTCTGCCCCGGCAACGGCTCCGGTACGTGCGGATCCTTGACGTTGCCGCGGGGTTTGCCCGCAAGGGCCTGGAATCCGTGGTCCTTTCCGAGGTGGCCGCCAAAGCGGACGTGCCGCTGGGGACGCTGTACCGCTATTTCCCGTCCTCCACCCAGCTGGTTCTGGCGCTATACCGCAAACAATTGGGCGAACTGCTCGCGGCGAGTTCGCCGGAGGCGGGAAAAGTGGCGGCCCAGGCCCTCGCCGGAGTGGTGATGGAGATCTTCCATATGCGCCTGATGCAGCCCGCCGTGGAGCAGGCGCTTAACCGCGCGGTCTACGTCAAGGACACCGACACCACGCGGCTGCTCCGTGAGATCGATGCGACAGCCGAGAAGGCAGTGACGGCAGCGTGCGGCGACGCCGCAGTGGCCCGGGTGCTGCTGCTGACGGTTACGGGACTGGTCCAGGCCGTCCGCTGCCGCCGGCTGTCCCTCTTCGAAGCGGAGGGGGACCTGAAGAAGGCCTGCTCGCTTCTGCAGCGAACCCCGCAAGCCGCGTAACCGGTCTAGACCATTGACCCGAAAAAGTCCCTCTTGCGCGTGATGTGGGTCACTTAAAGCTGTGGGGAAACGTTTCATCACGGCGCATCACGTCTGCCGCGCGGCGTAACCGGCACGATGCCTTGTTTACGATTGCTGGACCGGATTCGGCTGACGCCAGCAAATCGGGGGGCTCCACCGGCGACCGCCACCTCTGGTCGCCGCCGCCCCAGCCAGACCAACTTGAGCACCCCTGCTTGAGCTTCCATGAGCCGTGCGCCCACGGTGAGTCCCAGGAGACAACGACGTGTCCACTGAAACGATCATTCCCGCCGATTCCACCTCCCCGGCTGAGGCAGTAGCCGTGCTCAGCGACGAGGAAATCTTCGCATCCCACGAGGGCGGCAAGCTTTCGATTTCCAGCACCGTCCCGCTCGCCAGCAAGCGCGATCTCTCCATTGCCTACACGCCCGGCGTCGCCCAGGTCAGCCGCGCCATCCACGCCAACCCGGAGCTCGCCAAGACGCTCACGTGGGCCCAGCGCCTTGTGGTGGTGGTCAGCGACGGCACGGCCGTGCTGGGTCTGGGCAACATCGGCGCCAGCGCCTCGCTGCCCGTGATGGAGGGCAAGTCCGCGCTCTTCAAGGCCTTCGGAGAACTCGACTCCATCCCGCTGGTCCTCAACACCACCGACGTCGATGAAATCATCGAGACACTTGTCCGGCTCCGCCCCAGCTTCGGCGCCGTCAACCTCGAGGACATCGCCGCGCCCCGCTGCTTCGAACTCGAGGAAAAACTCATCGAGGCACTGGACTGCCCGGTCATGCACGATGACCAGCACGGCACCGCCGTCGTGGTCCTCGCCGCCCTGACCAATGCCGCCAAGGTGACAGGTAGGACGCTCGACAGCCTGCGCGTGGTGGTCTCCGGTGCCGGGGCGGCCGGGATCGCCGTCGCCGAAATCCTGCTGACGGCCGGGATCGGCGACGTCGTCCTCCTGGACTCCCGCGGCACGATCAGCAAGGACCGCGCGGACATCGCCGCCGATCCGGCAAGCAAGAAGGCCCAGCTCGCAGCCCGCAGCAATCCGCGGGGAGTGGTCGGCGGACCGGGTGAGGCGCTGCTCGGGGCCGACGTATTCGTCGGTGTCTCCTCCGCAAAGCTGGACGAAGAGCACTTGAAGCTGATGAACCACAGCTCGATCGTGTTCGCCCTGTCCAACCCGGACCCGGAAGTCCTGCCGGAGGTCGCGAGCAAGTACGCGGCTGTGGTCGCCACCGGGCGCAGCGACTTCCCGAACCAGATCAACAACGTCCTGGCGTTCCCCGGCATTTTCCGCGGCGCCCTCGACGCCGGCGCCCGCCGGATCACGCCGGCCATGAAGCTCGCCGCGGCCCGGGCCATCGCAGAACTGGCCGAGGACGACCTTTCCGCGGACTACATCGTGCCCAGCCCGCTGGATCCGCGCGTGGCCCCCGCAGTCTCCGCTGCAGTCGCCGCGGCGGTCGAAGCCGAGTAGATCCGCACACTGCGGCCCACACGGTGACGGCGGCGCTGCCCTTGGGGGAGCGCCGCCGTTGGCGAACCTGGTGGGGTCCGTTCCCCGCCTAGACTGGGCAAATGAACCCCGAGACTCTGGTGACTGTGCTCTGCGGCCTCGCCATCCTGGTGGGCGTGGCCGGGACCATCATTCCCGTCCTGCCCGGCAGCATGCTGATCGGGGCGAGCCTGCTGGCCTGGGCACTGTGGGGCGGCGCCGGAACCACCGGCTGGGTGGTCTTTGGGATCGGACTGGTGTTCGTCCTGGCCGGCATGGCCGCCAGCGCCGTCCTGACCGGCCGGAAGCTAAAAGAGCACAGCATCCCCAGCCGTTCCGTGGTGGTGGGCCTGGTGCTGGGCGTGGCCGGCATGTTCATCATCCCCGTGGTGGGGCTCTTCGTGGGCTTCGCCGCCGGACTCCTGCTCAGCGAGCTGCAGCGCACCCGCGTGTTCGGCACGGCGGTGGCCTCGAGCTGGGCCGCGCTGAAGGCCACGGGCTTTGGCATGATCGTGGAATTCGGCCTCGCGTGCCTCGCCGCGAGCACTTGGGTGATCGGCCTCTGGGTGGCTGCGGCCGCCTAGCAGCGGCCCGCCGGAGCCTACTACCATGGGGGCATGAGCGCCAGACCTGGCGAATCCGCCCCCCGCATTCCCGACGGCCGCATTCCCATCGGCCAAATTCCCGACGACCAAATTCCCGACCACCAGCGGAGGCCGTACACGGACACCCGCGACCTGACGCCCTTCCGCAAGGCAGTGGTCCGGACGCCCGTCCGCGGCCTGGCCGGCAACGTGGGCTCAGTGGTGACCGGACTCATGGCGGGCCGGGCCCCAGGGACGCTGGCCGCCGAGGGTGGGGTGCCCCGCCTGGGCAGGGTGGGAGGCCGGGCGTCCGCCAAGAGACTGAAAGCCGTGCACTCCGCCGTCTTCGGCAGCACCGATCCGGACCGCCTGATCACCCTGGCCCGCGCCTACCCCGGCTGGGCCGGAGTCTGTTACCTCATGGCCGGGCTGCTGGCGTACTCCCACGGCGGGCATCTGCGCGCGTCCGAGCTGCTGCAGCATGGCCTGAGCCTGCGGAACGACGAGGACGCCAACCGCTATGCCGCCGCGTACCTGGCCGGCGTCGTCACGAGGGTGGAGGTGGCGGAGCGGATCGAGGTTCCGGTGCTCTTCAGCGAGGAGGCCGTGTTCCTGGCCCTGTCACATTCACTGCGCGAGACCGGCCAGGCGGAGGCGGCGCTTGCGGCACTTGCCGGCCTGCCGCCGTCGCTGCCGCTGGCCCTGGCCCGCTGTTCTCTTGAGGCTGAGCTGGGACGCGACGTTGACGTAGTGGCGGAGACCGAGGGGCTGCTGAACGCGGACGATCTGGCCGCCGCGCTGCTGCTGGTCCGCGCGCGTTCCCTGCGCAGGCTCGGAGCCTACACCGCTTCCCGTTCAGCCCTGCAGGAAGTCCTGCGGCGCAGGAAGACAGACTTCACCCTCCGCAGTGACGCGCTGACGGACACTGCCCTGCTCCTCCTGGACGCGGGCCGCAAAACCCTCGGGTCCCGGGAATGGCAGCGCCACAAACCGGCTCAGCTGGAGGCCGTGAAGGCCATCCGCAAGGACGCGGAAATGCACGAACTCTGGGACCGCGAATACGGTCGCACTGACGACCACTGACAATGTTCCGCGCCCGATCGTGGCCAAATACACGTATCGACTACTCTTGCGGGCCCCTTTGGCGGGGAGTACAACCGAGGCATGAGAGATGCGGTGGAGCGCTGGATGCAGCACTACATCACGGCGTGGACGACGAACGATCCCGAGGACATCCGGGCCCTGTTCACCGAGGATGCCGTCTATGCAACCAGCCCCCAGGAAGCCGAACCGTGGCGGGGCCGGGACGATATTGTCGAGCACTGGCTTGCCGGGCGCGATGAGCCGGATGACTGGACGTTTGAGTGGAAGCTGCTGGGGGTCGACGGCGGCCGGGCGTTCGTGCAGGGCCTGACAACCTACCGGGGCAACAGCCGAAGCTACGACAACCTGTGGGTCATCCAGTTGACCGCGGACGGCCGCGCGTCGTCCTTCACCGAGTGGTACATGCAGCGCAAGTAGCCGGGATTCCTGCCGTCACGCTCGGTTCATGGCTGCGCTGACGGCGGGCACGATCTGTTCGCCGAGCAGCAGGGCGCCCAGGATCAGCATGATGATTCCGCTGGCCAGCGTCACCTGGCGTGCTGCGCCCGGCCTGGCCTGCAGCAATTTCCGCGCCAGGAGTGCCACGCAGCTGTAGATGACGCCCACGAGCAGGACGAAAGTCAGCCCGAGAAGCCCCGACTGGACCGGAACCGGCAACGCGGCGTCAGGGCTGACGAACTGCGGCACCAAGGCCACGAAGAACAACAGGCCCTTGGGATTGATCCCGCTGATGCCCATGCCCTGGAGGAAGATCCGGAACTGGCTCGCCGGCGCGGCCGCACCGGAGGCAGCCGTGCCGGTGCTGAAGCTGGCGCCACGCCAGGACCGTAGGGTGCTGAAGCCCAGCCAGAGCAGGTAGAGGGCGCCCGCGGCCGTCAGCCAGCCGAGCACGCCGGGCATCCCGGCCAGCAATGCCGCCAGTCCCAGCACCAGGAGCGCCGTGTGGACAGCGTAGCCGCCGCAGAGCCCGGCGACGGCGGGTGCGAAGCTGCGCTGCCTGAGCCCGGCCGCGATCGAATAGGCCCAGTCGACGCCGGGGGTGCATGCCAGTGCGACGGCGACAACCAGGAAGGCGAGGAAAAGCTGGGGGTTCATGGCGGGCTCCAGGGGTGCGGCACCTCGTAGCGGGTACAAGGAAAACTCTAGGCAATTTTGGCCCGGAAGTGTTCGCGTATTTACTGAAGAATCGCGGCTTTTGGGTAAGATAATTGCGTGATCGACAACATTGACAGAAGTATTTTGCGTTACCTCCGATCGGATGGCCGAATGACTGCTACGGCCCTGGCGGCCAAGGTCGGGCTGACCGTGGCGCCGTGCCATCGCCGGCTGCGGGATCTGGAGGCCGCCGGGATCATCCGGGGCTACCGGGCGGACATTGATCCGGCCGCCGTGGGGCTCGGCTTCGAGGCGATCGTGTTCGTGACCCTGCGGCAGGTGGACCGTTCCACGATGGAGATCTTCGAGAACCGGGTGGCCGACAATCCCAACATCGTGGAGGCCCAGCGGCTCTTCGGATCACCGGACTACCTGCTCAAGGTCATAGCGGAGGACCTCCCTTCTTACCAGCGTTTCTACGACAGCGAACTGACCTCACTGCCCGGCGTCGAACGCCTGACGTCAACGCTGGTCATGAAGAACCTGAAGGCCAACGCCGGGCCGCCGGTCTAAACCAAGACTGGTAGGCCGGGGGTGCCGGACCCGACGAGGCGTTCAGGCGCCGAGTAGTCCCGTGGTCCGGTAGGGAATAACCTCGCGCAGGAACATGCTCGTTGAGGTCCGGACGATCCCGGGGCACAGCCGGATTTCCTCGGACACGCGGTAGAGATCGTCCGGGCTCTTGGCCACCACCCGGATCAGGAGATCGGTGTCGCCGGCCGGGGCGTGGCATTCGAGCACTTCCGGGATATTGCGCAGGGCAGCGATCGCCTCGTTGAGGTGGCTCTGATCCAGTTCCGCGCTCACCGCGGCCGCCACGCCCCTGCCCAGGGCGGACGGCAGCACCCGGCTGCTGTTCGGACGGAGCGCGCCCGACGCCGACATCCGCTCCAGGCGGGACTGGACCGTTCCGCGGGCCAAGCCCAGCTTCTGCGCCAGCACCATGACCGGCACGCGGGGATCGTCGTCCAGCGCGGCGAGGATCCGCCGGTCCGTCGCGTCGAGTTCTTGCAAAATGACCACTTCCTGTTCACTGTCCCGGGCGTAGTTGATCAGATTGGCTACTCCAGCGCCGGTCCGTTGCACCAACTGTAGGGCTTCTGCTCAAATGGTGACAACAAAGGGAACGAGACCACCGCCACGATCCCGAAGGCTACGGACACCCCGGCACACCACCCGGACCCTGGATGAGGCTCCCGCAAGGAACCCGCCGCTGACTGACTCTTGTTCACGCATCGTCACTCCGCACAACGCGCCACCACGCGGCAAGAGCCCCTGAGCCACCGACGTCGGATTTCCCGAAGTCATCGGTAGCTGAGGGGCTCTTGTGCTGTTCCGCATAGGCTTGTCCCATGACCTCAGCTGGCCGCTTCGCCCCCAGTCCCTCCGGCGAACTGCACGTGGGCAACCTCCGGACGGCCATCCTGGCGTGGCTCTTCGCCCGGTCCTCGGGGCGGCGGTTCCTGATGCGCGTGGAGGACCTGGACCGTGCCCGGGCCGGCGCCGAGGCCGAGCAGCTCCGCGACCTTGCGGCGGTCGGCGTGAGCTGGGACGGCGGCGTTGTGCGCCAGACGGACCGCGAGCACCTGTATGCCGAGGCGATCGCGCAGCTGACGGCGGCCGGTCTGACCTACGAGTGCTTTTGCACCCGCCGCGAAATCCAGGAAGCACCGTCCGCGCCGCACGCTCCGCTGGGCGCCTACCCGGGGACGTGCCGGAACCTCACCGGCGCCGAACGGGAGGCCAAACGGGACGCCCGGCCGCCGGCTGTCCGGCTCCGTTCCGCCGTCGCTGAGGCGACTGTGCGGGACATGCTCCACGGCAATTACACGGGGGTGGTTGACGATTTCGTGCTCCGGCG
This sequence comes from Arthrobacter sp. P4_F10, assembly GCF_056401435.1. Lineage (NCBI taxonomy): Bacteria > Bacillati > Actinomycetota > Actinomycetes > Micrococcales > Micrococcaceae > Arthrobacter > Arthrobacter sp. P4_F10. Next base: position 297,740 of record NZ_JBFUJJ010000001.1, on the reverse strand, counting down.
TAACGACGGCGTGACCGCCTACAACCTGGCCGTGGTGGTGGACGATGCCGCCCAGGGCATCGACCAGGTGGTCCGCGGCGACGATCTGCTGCCGTCCACGCCGCGGCAGGCGTATTTGGCGTCGCTTTTGAATATGCCTGTTCCGGAATATGCGCACGTGCCGCTGGTACTGAACGCCGACGGCGCCCGGCTGGCCAAGCGCGACGGCGCCGTCACCCTCGCCGACCTCGCGCTGGCCGGCGTGACCGCGGACCAGGTCCGGGACACGCTGCTGGCATCCGTCGGCCTCCCGCCCGGCCCACTGGAACATGCGCTGGCCGTCTTCGACCCGGCCGCCCTGCCACGCGAACCCTGGGTGTGGCCCGGCATGCCGGGAGCGCATCCGGGAACACGTCCGGGAACCGGCATCGGGGCCCGGACGGACAGCCGCGGCGCGTAGGCTGGATTCATGACCGAGCCCGCACACCCCCAGCCCCGCTTCACTGTCGAGACAGCCAAGGTCCTGGCCGAGGTGGCCCACAACCGGCAGAAGGACAAGCTCAAGCGGCCCTATCGGGATCATGTGCTCGCCGTCGGGGATGCCCTGGCGGACTTCGACGACGACATCCGGATCGCCGGTTACCTCCACGACATCGCCGAGGACACCCCTGTGACACGGCAGGCACTGCTGGACATGGGTGTCTCCGAGCGCGCCGTGGACATCATCGAACGGGTCACGAAGCGCCTGCATGAGAACCCGGACGACTACCAGGCCGGCATCCGGTACATCGCCGAGGACCACGACGCCACGCTGGTGAAGATTGCCGACAACGCGCACAATTCGCTGCCCGAACGGGTCAAGGCGCTGGCCGAAAAGTGGCCGGACAAGCCCCCGGTCACCCGCTACGACGACGCCCGGCCGGTGCTCTACGCCGCCGTCCCTGTCGAGGAAACCCGGAAAATCCTGGCCCGAATCAATCCGTGGCTGCTGAAGGAACTCGACGACATGCTCGACGAGGCGGACGACACCGACTACGAAAACCTCTCCTACGACGGCCCGGCAGCAGTCACAGGCGAGGCCGGGCACACGGGCGCGGCCGGCTAGCGGATGCCGTCCCAGAGGGCGCGTTCCCAGGACCGGGGGTCATTCACCACGCCCTGAGCAACGTCGAAACGCATAGCGACCCTGCTGGCGGGTTCGTATTCCGGCCAACCGGGGTCGCCGGTGGTGGCGAAGGACACCCAGGCGGCGTGCATGGCATCGGCCAGTTCCTGCGGGGGATTCTCGCCCAGGAGCGGCCCGAACAGCCGGGCGTGTGTGTCCAGGGTGTCAAAAACAAACGGCACCTCCACGGCATGGACCGCGCCGAGGCCCGGCGCGGCCCAGGCGAACTCGTACATGTAAGTTCCCGCGCCGGCGCGCGCCGCGTTCGCGTGAGCCTCGGCCAGGCGGATCGCCGGGATCCGTACCCACCAGTCAGTCTGCACCGCGGCCAGAAGTTCGCCGGGGGCGGCGCCGGGGTAATGGGCGCGATACGCCTCAAGCGCAGCCTGGACCGGGAGACCGTAGGCGGCGGGCGGGGGGAACCCTTCAATGTTGTCCGCTCCGCCCAGGCTCTCTTCCGTAACCCTGGCGAGCACGCCGGTGATGGCCAGGAAGAGTTTCCAGTCCTCGGTGTTCGTTCCTACGATTATGTCGACGTGCGCGCCGGCCCCGGCAGCGATCCGGTCGATCGGACGGCGCGGAATGACGTCTCCGTCGATCACCGGCTGCCACGGCATCAGGCTTGCCACCACGTCGTGGCCCCAATGCCCGGGGTCCGGGTGCGCCAGCAGTTCAGCCTTGAGCTCCCTCTGCGCCGTCAGGAGCCGTTTGACCGGGACGGCGGCAATGGCCTCGCGGGTCTGCGGAACCCCGAGTTTCTCGGCGAGGGACCGTCCGATCCGTTCGGCGGCCGGGGAGGGGAGCACATGGTGGGCTGCCCCGCTCTGCAGGATGGCCCGCTGGAACAGGCCCTCGGCCCGGGGAATGGAGAGAAGGACGCCGATGCTCATCGCTCCTGCCGACTCGCCAAAGACAGTTACGTTTCCGGGGTCGCCGCCGAAGTCCGCGATGTTGTCCCGAACCCACTCAAGGGCCGCAATCTGATCGAGCAGGCCCACGTTGGCGTGCCCATCGTCGAGGTAAAGGAACCCGTCGGCGCCCACGCGCCAGTTGATCACGACGCACACGACTCCGTCGCGGGCGAAGTTCCGGCCGTCATAGGCCGCCGTTGATCCGAATTCGAACGCGCCGCCCTGGATCCAAACCATCACGGGCAGCCCGGCCGCGCCGGCACTGGCAGTCCAGATGTTCAGGTTCAGGCAGTCGCCTCCGCTGAGGCCGGTGTCCCAGTCGAAACCCGCGCTGACGGGCGGAGCAACCTGGGGAGGCGAATCCCCGTAGCCCGTGGCGTCCCGGACGCCGGTCCACGGCTCCACCGGCTGCGGCGGGAGGAGCCTGTTCGCCCCGGTCGGCGGTGCCGCGAAGGGGACGCCCAGGAAGGTGCGGACGCCGTCGGCCTCCGCACCGCGCAGCGTGCCGTGCACGGTTTTGACGACAGCGTCCATGGCCATAACCGCCACTCTGGCAGGTCCCGGTTGCTCCGGAAAAGGGCCGAAGGTCACCGCCTGGACAGCTGTGGCCCGGCCTGGAGCACGGGGCGCCGGGCCCGCCAGACAAGCCCGATGTACGCCAGATCAAAGACGCTGCACAACAGGCCGAGGCCCAGGATCAGCGCCGAGTTCCCCAGCCAGCCGAACGCCACCGTGGGAGCCAGCGTGCCGATCCACTTGGCCACTGCGATCAGCAGGGTCTGCCCCCGGGTGCCGCCGCGGGCGGCGAACATCGCGATGAACAGCCCGGACATCAGCAGGTTCTGCAGGAAGGCCGCATAGCGGGCCGCGTGGTCCCAGCCGAACTCGGCGACGAACAGCAGCTGCACGGCGAAGGACGTGACGCCCAGCAGGAGCGCCCAGCCGATGAAGAGCCGCCGGGTCACCCAAGCCGGAAGCTCGGAGCGGCCGAACTTCAGGAAGGTGTACACAATCACGACGTCGGCGAGTCCCCACGCGATGTTGAAGACACCCTGCGCGGTAATTCCGGTCGCGATGGAGCGGGCGGCGTAAATGGCCTCCCAAGAGAAATTCAGCGCCAGCGCGGCGGCCGGGATCGCGTAGCTCCTGTCCCTGAAGCCGATCCGGATGGCATCGACGTAGACCACGGTCCAGGCCAGGCCGCTCACAATCGTCAGAAACAGAATCACGGTCCCCTCCTCTGATGCATGGGCGCCAACGCGTGCCGACACAGCGAGCTTATCGATGGCCGGCAGATGCCGCTCAGCGGAGGGCCAAGGAGCAGCTGACAGCCCCCGCTGCAGCGTGGCCGCAACCTATGAAGTTCTAGGATTGCGGCCAGGACGAAGACGTCTGTTTTCCATGAGGAGTAACCATGACTGTTTATGTCCAGCCAGGCCAAGAAGGATCCAAGGTCCAGTTCAAGGACCGCTACGAGAACTGGATCGGCGGCGAATGGGTGGTTCCTACCACCGGCCAGTACATCGAGAACGTCTCCCCGGTGAACGGCAAGCAATTCACTGAGGTTGCCCGAGGCGCAGCCGCGGACGTTGAGCTGGCGCTTGATGCCGCCCATAGAGCCGCTCCGTCCTGGGGCAAGGCCTCGGCTACCGAGCGCGCGGCCGTCCTGAACAAGATCGCCGACCGCATCGATGCGAACACCGAGATGCTCGCCGTCGCCGAATCCTGGGACAACGGCAAGCCGATCCGCGAAACCCTCAACGCGGACATCCCGCTCGCGGCGGATCACTTCCGCTACTTCGCCTCCGCCATCCGGGCCCAGGAGGGCACGCTGTCCCAGCTTGACGACGACACCACCGCCTACCACTTCCACGAGCCGCTCGGCGTCGTGGGCCAGATCATTCCCTGGAACTTCCCCATTCTCATGGCGGTCTGGAAAATGGCTCCGGCCCTCGCCGCGGGCAACGCCGTCGTCCTCAAGCCCGCGTCCAACACCCCGGCCTCCATCCTGGTGCTGGCCGAACTCATCGCGGACCTGCTGCCCGCCGGCCTGCTGAACATCGTCAACGGCTTCGGCTCGGAGGTCGGCAAGCCGCTGGCCTCCAGCCCGCGTATCCGCAAGATCGCCTTCACCGGCGAAACCTCCACCGGACGACTGATCAGCCAGTACGCCAGCGCAAACCTGATCCCGGTCACCCTCGAGCTCGGCGGCAAGAGCCCCAACATCTTCTTCAACGACGTCGCCGACACCAACGATGCCTTCTACGACAAGGCATTGGAGGGCTTCACTCTGTATGCCTTCAACCAGGGCGAAGTCTGCAGCAGCCCATCACGCGCCCTCGTCCAGGACGGCATTTACGATTCCTTCATGGCCGACGCCGTGGCCCGGACGCAGCAGATCATCCAGGGCAACCCGCTGGACACCACAACCCAGATCGGGGCTCAGGCGTCCGTAGGCCAGATGGAGAAGATCCTCTCCTACATCGACATCGGGCTCCAGGAAGGCGCCAACATCCTCGCCGGCGGGAACCAGACGGAGCTCGACGGAGACTTGGCCGGTGGCTTCTACGTGCAGCCGACCATCTTCGAGGGCAACAACAAGATGCGGATCTTCCAGGAGGAAATCTTCGGTCCTGTCGTCTCAGTGGCGCGGTTCAGCGACTACAACGACGCCATCAGCATCGCCAACGACACCCTGTACGGCCTCGGTGCCGGCGTCTGGTCCCGCAACGGCAACGTCGCCTACCGCGCCGGGCGGGAAATCCAGGCCGGCCGCGTGTGGGTCAACAACTACCACGCCTACCCGGCCGGGGCCGCGTTCGGCGGGTACAAGTCCTCCGGCATCGGACGGGAAAACCACTCGATGATGCTGGACCACTACCAGCAGACCAAGAACCTGCTGGTCAGCCACTCAGAAAACAAGCTCGGCTTCTTCTAAAGCCGATCAAGGGCCCGCCGCCACAGCGGCGGGTCCTTGACGCACCCTTTCAACGACGGCACCACGAAGGACCCACAAATGACGAGAATGTTGATTATTGGCCCGCCCGGATCCGGCAAAGGCACCCAGGCGCAACGGATTTCCGAGCGCCTCGACGTCGTTGCGATCTCCACCGGCGACATCTTCCGAGCCAACGTCAAAGGCGGAACACCGCTGGGGCTGGAAGCAAAGAAGTACATCGACAACGGCGACTTCGTCCCGGACAGCGTGACCAACAAGATGGTGCGGGACAGACTGCTGCAGGAAGACGCCACGTCAGGCTTCCTCCTGGACGGCTACCCGCGCACCACGTGCCAGGTTGACGAGCTGGACGACATTCTGGCGTCCGGCGACCAGGTTCTTGACGTCGTCTTGCAGTTGACTGCCGACGACGAGGAACTGGTCTCCCGCCTCCTGCACCGTGCCAAGGAAACCGGGCGGAGCGACGACAACGAGGCCGTGATCCGCCACCGGCTGGACCTGTACCACGGGCAGACGGAAGCTGTGGTTGCGAAGTATGCCGAGCGCGGCATACTGGCCAAGGTTGACGGCATGGGCGGGATCGACGACGTCACGGACGGGGTGATGCGCAGCCTGGAACATCCCGTCAAAGCCTCCGCCGCAAGCGGACGCTAGCACGTACGACGACGAAGGCGCCGCCCACCAAAAGTGGGCGGCGCCTTCGTCGGGCGTGCGCGGCGTTGCGCGGCTTATTTCTTCAGCGATTGCGCGATCTGGGCCATGACTGTGTTGTCGGCCAGGGTGGTCGCGTCGCCGACCTCGCGGCCTTCCGCGACGTCCTTGAGCAGGCGGCGCATGATCTTGCCGGACCGGGTCTTGGGCAGTTCGGGAACCACGAGGATGGTCTTGGGCTTGGCGATCGGACCGATTTCCTTGCCCACATGGTTGCGGAGTTCCTGGACGGTGTCGTCGCCGGAGTCCACGGCATCCCCGCGAAGGATCACGAAGGCGACGACGGCCTGGCCGGTGGTCTCGTCCGCGGCTCCGACGACGGCGGCTTCCGCCACCGCGGGGTGGGACACCAGGGCGGACTCGATTTCGGCGGTGGAGAGCCGGTGGCCGGAAATGTTCATCACGTCATCSACCCGGCCCAGCAGCCAGAGGTCGCCGTCCTCGTCCTTCTTGGCGCCGTCGCCGGCGAAGTACATGGTCTCGAAGCGGGACCAGTACGTTTCCTTGAACCGCTCCGGGTCGCCCCAGATCCCGCGCAGCATGGCCGGCCACGGTTCGCGGATCACCAGGAAGCCGCCGTGGCCGTTGGGCACCGATTCGCCGAGCTCGTCCACGACGTCCACGGCGATGCCGGGCAGCGGGACTTGGGCCGAGCCGGGCTTGGTGGCCGTGACGCCRGGCAGCGGGGCGATCATTTGTGCCCCGGTCTCGGTCTGCCACCAGGTGTCCACGATCGGTGCGGGGTTCGCCTTCCGTTCGCCGTTCTTGCCGGCGTTGGCGCCGATGACCTCGCGGTACCACATCCAGGCTTCCGGGTTGATGGGTTCCCCGACGGAGCCGAGGACGCGGATCGAGGAGAGGTCGGACCGGGCCGGGATGTCCTTGCCCCACTTCATGAACGTGCGGATCGCGGTGGGGGCGGTGTAGAGGATGGAGACCTTGTACTTCTCCACGATCTCCCACCAGCGGCCCTGGTGCGGGGAGTCCGGCGTGCCTTCGTACATGACCTGCGTGGCGCCGTTGATGAGCGGGGCATAGGCGACGTAGGAGTGCCCGGTGATCCAGCCGACGTCGGCGGTGCACCAGTAGACGTCGGTCTCCGGGTGGAGGTCGAAGACCGCCTTGTGCGTGTAGGCGGTCTGGGTGAGGTAGCCGCCGGTGGTGTGCAGGATGCCTTTGGGCTTTCCCGTGGTGCCGGAGGTGTAGAGGATAAAGAGCGGGTGTTCGGCGTCGTGCCCGACGGCGGTGTGCTCGGCCGACGCGGCGCCGACGGTGTCCGCCCACCAGTGGTCCCGGCCCTCGTGCCAGTCCACGTCCTGGCCGTTGCGCYTGACCACAACGACGTTCCGCACGGTGTGGCCGTCGCCATTTCCCGTGTGGGACAACGCGTCGTCGACGGCGGCCTTCAGGGCGCTGGGCTTGCCGCGGCGGTAGGTGCCGTCGGCCGTGACCACAAGCTTGGCCTCCGCGTCGTCAATCCGGGAACGCAGGGCCTCGGCGGAGAAGCCGCCGAAGACCACGGAGTGGATGGCGCCGATCCTGGCGCAGGCCAGCAGCGTGATGACGGCCTCGGGGATCATGGGCAGGTAGACCGCGACGCGGTCGCCCTTGGCCACGCCCAGSGACTCGAAGGCGTTCGCGGCCTTCTTCACTTCCTCGGTGAGCTGTGCGTAGGTGTAGGTGCGGGTRTCGCCGGGCTCGCCCTCGAAGTAGATCGCCACCCGGTCCCCGTGGCCGGCCTCGACGTGCCGGTCCAGGGCGTTGTAGGCGGCGTTGACCTCSCCGCCGACGAACCACTTCGCGAACGGCGGGTTGGACCAGTCMAGCGCCTGGGTGAAGTCCTTGGACCAGCTCAGCAGTTCGCGGGCCTGCTTCGCCCAGAACGCGGGGCGGTCGGCGTCGGCCTCGGCGTACTCGCCGGCGGTGACCACCGCATTCGCCGCGAACTCGGCCGAAGGCGCGAACCGGCGGTTCTCCTGGGACAGGTTTTCGAAAGCGTCGCCGTTGGCCGCCTGCGTGGCCATGGAGCCTGGTGTCTGCTGGGACATGGTGAACCTCATCATTCATCGATCCGGGCTGCGCGGCCGTGCGCGTCGCCTCCACGCCGGGCCGCATGCGCGGCGTCGGGCGGCGGCAGACCGCGGCAGTGCCCGCTGGAGCTGTCTGGAATAAACACTAATACGCGGGTCCGACCAAACGTGCGCCCCGTCACAAACAGCGCCGTGAGCGGTGTTTGTTAAGCGCCGAGTGGTTCGTTGGCGGCCCTGGACGGCGGCCCGGCGCAAGCGTCCGGGATTCGGAAAGCCGGAGAATTCTGCTGTGTCCGCCCTCGGCTTGTCAGCTAGTGATCGGCCAGCCACTTGGCTAGGCTGAGATGAAGTTGTGACATCCGATGGAGGCGACAGGACCCGCTTGGGTACTGTCCTTGCCTGCCGTTAGACGGCGCTGTCCAGAGCGCCGCCATGCTAAGGAGATACGGAATGAACGAGCAAGACAACGGGCAGCTCCGGGCGCCCGCCCAGAGCCAGGGCGGAACGGCGCAGCCGGGGCCCGCCGGGTTCGGGGATGCGCCACGCTTCACGGTGGACAAGAAGACCGGGAAGAAAAACGAAGCCGTCCTCGGTCCCTTCACCATCCGTGACCTCACCGTCTTCGGCTCCACGCTGCTTCTTTTCATCGCCTCGCTGATTCCGATGTTCGCCTTCGCCTACAACCTGTGGAACCTGGGCAGCCTGTTCTTCCTGGGCCTGGGCATCGTGCTTCCGCTCATTGTCACCGCGTTGTTCGTGGCCCGCCGCCTCAGCCCGTCGACCAAGATCCGGATCGGCTCCCTGTCGATCGACCAGTTCGCGTCCGTCGCGGCGTCCTTCACGCTGGCCTTCTTCTTCCTTGCCGCCGCCGGGGCGTTCGTGCCGAGCATGCTGATAGCGCTCCTTGGCGCCTTGGGGCTCTTCGCGGCCACGGTGCTGGCCCGCTGGATCCCGTTCTTTGCCGGTGACTTCCTGGGCCGCGAGGAAACGCCTGCCCACGTCGTGGCCCGTGAAGCTGTCGCCCCGGTGCACAAGCCCCGTGCGCCCAAGACGCCGAAGCAGCCCAAAACAGCCAAGGACTCCGCGGGAACAGGTGCATCCAAGGCGGCGGCATCCGGGGCAGCCGTATCCGGTGCGGCCGAGTCCGGGGCGGCCGCGGGCTGGGCCAAGCGCCCGGCCAGCGGCGGCCCGGCCACCGCCGGCCCGGTCACCGGCGGCCAGTCAGCCGCACCGGCGGCAACTTCACCGGCCGCGCCTTCAGTCGGGGCACCTTCAGCCGGGACCCCTTCCGCGGGCGCGGCATCCGCTGCGGCCCCGGGGGCTGCGGCTCCCAGCGCGCCGGAGACCCAGATCTCGGGCGTTGTACCAGCAGCCGGCGCGGCTGCTGCAGCGCCGGCGGGCGCGTCAACGCCGTCGACGCCGGCCCCGTCCGCCGTGTCGGCCCCGTCCGCCGTGCCGGCCCCGGCCGCCGCGGAACAGACCCGGACTGCCGGCGTCCCTGCCCCTGCCGGTGCCGCTGCCGCCAGTGCCGCGGCACCCCTTGCGCAGACCCCGCCCGCCGCTGAGCAAACCCAGGCTGCCGGCGTCCCGGCGGCTGCCGGCGGCAGTGCGCCGACCACCGTCAACCCCCAGGTCCGGCCCCAGGAGCAGGTCCGGGCGCAGGAGCCCATCGGCGCCACCGTGGATCCCGCGAGCCGGCCCGCGGAGCACGATGTCCACCCGGTGCACGAGGCGTTCTGGTTCGCCGTCGCACAGCCCCGCACCGCCGTCGACGAGCGCACCGGGGCCCCGGCGTTCGTCATTGAACCCGGCGGCTGGGTCCTTGCCCTTGAGGACCGCGGCAACGAATTCCTGGTTCAGCACACCGACGGCCGGCTCGGCGTTTTGCGGGACCTCAGCAACATCGAACGCGGTTAGCCCGCCCCCGTGACCACGGCATCCGGCAGCACGGTATCCGGCACCCCGGACCCTGGGAGCGCCAAGACCCGTGCGCCGGGGGCGTCCGGGGAGTCTGTCCTGGCGCTCAAGCGCCGCGCGCGCCGGATCAACCGGGAACTCGCGGAACAGTACACCTATGCCCACGCGGAGCTGGACTTCCGCAGCCCGTTCGAGCTCGTGATAGCTACCGTGCTGTCCGCGCAGACCACGGACGTGCTGGTCAACCAGATCACGCCCCTGCTGTTCGCGCGCTACCCGGATGCGCGGCGGATGGCGGAGGCGGATCCGGCCGAGCTGGAGGCCATCATCAAGCCCACCGGCTTCTATCGCGCCAAGGCCAGAAATCTCCTCGCGCTGTGCACCCGGCTTGTGGACGAGTACGACGGCGAGGTGCCGGGCCGGCTGGAGGACCTGGTGACGCTGCCCGGCGTCGGGCGGAAAACCGCGAACGTCGTGCTGGGCAATGCCTTCGGCATCCCGGGCATCACGGTGGACACCCACTTCGGCCGCCTGGCGCGGCGCTTTGGCTGGACGGAGTCCGATGATCCGGTCCGGATTGAGTCCGACGTCGCTGAGCTGTTCGAGCCGAAGGACTGGACCATGCTCTCGCACCGCGTCGTCTTTCACGGCCGCCGCGTCTGCCACTCACGCAAGCCGGCCTGCGGCGCCTGCGCCGTCGCCAACTGGTGCCCCAGTTACGGCGCCGGCGAGACCGACCCGGAGAAGGCAAAGAAGCTGCTGAAGTACGAACTCGCCCCCGGGCAGGAGGAGCTGCTGGCCCGGTTGCGGGCCGAGACACACCGCGCCGCCGAAATCCGGATGGAATCGCAGAGGAAGCAGCCGTGACCGCGCGCCAGGACCTCGCCGACCTCGTTGCCGCGGTGGAGGCAGGGACGGCGCCGGCCCCGGATCCGCGCTGGCGGGAACTTGCCGTCGAACCCGGCGAGCGGGTCCGCAGGGCCGCCGTGCTCATGCTCTTTGGCGCGCTGGACAACGTTCCGGCGTTGTCCGAGAAGTTGCTTGCTCCCGCCGATTTGGACGTGCTGCTGCTGCAGCGGGCCCAAACCCTGGAGGACCATCCCGGACAGGTGGCGTTTCCAGGCGGCGGGATCGACCCGGGTGAATCCGTGGTCGATGCGGCCCTTCGCGAGGCGGAAGAGGAGACCGGGCTGAACCCTGCGGGCGTGGACGTGCTCGGCGTGATGCCTGAACTGGCGCTGCCCCGGGGAAATTTCCTGGTCACCCCGGTCCTGGCCTGGTGGGCCGCCCAATCGCCGGTCCGGGTGGTCGACTACGGTGAATCCGCGCAGGTGTTCCGTGTTCCTGTCCGGGACCTGCTGGACCCGGACAACCGGGTGATGGCAACGGTCAGCCGGGCCGGACAGACGTTTCAGAGCCCCGCCTTCACCGTCAACGGCGTGGTGGTGTGGGGTTTTACCGGGATGATCCTGAACCAGCTTTTTGAACAGCTGGGCTGGGCCGTTCCCTGGGACCGTGCGCGGCTCTACGGGATCGATGTGTGAAGCCCGCAGGCCACCGCACTGCTAGCTGGTGGCCACCGCCCTGCCCGCAAGGGGAGCGAGTGCCCGTCCTCCTGCCCTGCTGGCGGTGACTCGCCTGTGCGTACCGGAACGATCCACAACCAGGCCTGTCGCGGCATTCTCGCGCACGGCGTTGATGCCCGCCGCCGCGCTTTTGATGGAGCTGAAGAGCGGGGACACGGCCACTACCGTGCCATCCGCCGCCGTCAGCCTGAAGAAATATGCCTTGTCGCCAGCCTGCGCGATCTCAAAAGTGCCAGCCAAACCTGTGCCTCCCCAATATCCCTTGCGTCGTTGCAATAGCCGGCGGTTCGTACGGGAATTCGCCGGCCTTCTCGAGGGTAGCCCGGTGACGGAGCCCACACAACGCTACCGACCGGTACGTTACAGGCAGTGATATCGGTCACTCATTTGGCGTTGTCGTACGAGTCCACGACGGCCACGCTGACCGGAAATTCCACCGGAATGCGGCCGAACAACAGCTCCTTGGCGGCAGTTGCGGACTCCTCGATCGCCTTGATGCAGTCACCGACGGCGGATTCGGGACAGTGGACCATGACTTCGTCGTGGAGGAAGAACACCAGTTCGCCAGCGGCTGCGCCGTCCGACCGCATGGCGCGCAGCCGGCGTCGCAGTTCCGCGAGCCAGCACGCCGCCCAGTCAGCGGCCGAGCCCTGGACCACGAAGTTCCGGGTGAAGCGGCCGCGTGAGCGTGCGATTGAGTCCGCCCGGCGCTGTTCTTCCGCGGTGGTGGAGTGCTGGCTCTGCAGCCAGCGTTCCGACGGCGGCGGGCTGCTCCGGCCCAGCCGAGAGGTGACGGTCCTGCCGGCTTCGCCGTCGCGGGCAGCCTGCTCGACGAAGCCCACGGCGCGGGGGTAGGTGCGGGCCAGTTGCGGCATTAGCCGTCCGGACTCGCCCGTGGTCGCCCCGTAGATTGCCCCGAGGAGGGCAACCTTGGCTTTGGCCCGGTCGCCGCCGAAGCCCTGTGCGGCAATGCCCGCATAGAGGTCCTTGTCCCGGGCTGCCTCGGCCATTTTGGAATCCTGCGCCAGCGCCACCAGCACCCGCGGTTCCAGCTGCGAGGCGTCGGCAACGATCAGTTTGTGGCCGGGATCGGCGTGGACGGCGCCGCGGACCTGGCGCGGGATCTGCAGCGCCCCGCCGCCCCGGGACGCCCACCGGCCGGACACCACGCCGCCCACCACGTACTCGGGCTGGAACCTGCCGTCCTTCACCCACGTATCCAGCCACACCCAGCCATTGGCAGCGTGGAGACGGGCCAGCTTCTTGTAGGCCAGCAGCGGCACGATCGCGGGGTGGCTGGATTCCTTCAGCTCCCACTGGCGGGTGGTCTTCACTTCGATGCCGTTGCGGTGCAGGGCGCGCATGAGCTCCTGCGGGGAGTCCGGGTTCAGCGCCGGCGACTTCAGCAGCAGCCGGAGTTCGGCCGTGAGCGATTCGAGTTTGGCCGGACGCTGGCCCGGAGCCGGGCGGGGTCCGAGGTGATCCGCGAGAATCCGCTCGTGCAGTTCCTCCCGCCACGGGACGCCGGTGTGTTGCATTTCAGCCGCGATCATGGCCCCGGCGGATTCCGCAGCGAGCAGCAGTTGCAGCCGTTGGCGCCGGCCGGCGTCGGCGACGATCGCCGTGCCCGCGGCCGACCCCGCCTGCCTCAGCGCCTCCTGCTGGGCGGCGTACTCGGCGCGAAGAGCCTCAAGGGACTGGCCGGGGCGCCGACCAGGAGTCGGGGCGTCGAACAAGGCACCCTGTTCCGGCGGCGGGGCGGGGGGCTGCAGGCCCCGCGGCGGCTGGTGCAGCTCGTCATCCTGCGTCAGCTTCTCCGCCGCCTGCGCATAGCCGGTGTGGGCGGTGAACTCCGAGTGGGCCAGGATCGACCCGCACAACGTGAGGTCGTAGCAGCGCTCGAGTTCCACCCCGGCGCCCAGCAGCGCCGGGTACCAGTCCTGCGTGCGGTGCCAGATCCAACGCGGCTGCCGCTCCTCGAGCCCGCGCACAACTGCGGCGAGGTCGCCGGCCCTGACAACCCGGGGTTCCGGATTGGACGGTTCAGGGACACCATCCGCCGCGAGTTGCTGCAGCGCCGCGCCGTCGGCGTGGGCAGCGAGCAGCAGGTACATAGGGTCAATTCTGCCCTGCTCCGGGGCGTGGTCCGTGCGCATTTCCTGGTCTCGGGTGCAGGAAAGCCGCGAAGCTTGTCCACATAGCCCACGACGGCGGTTACGCTGCGCTTCCGGTCCGGGCAAAGTGGCAGCATGAACAGGCACCAGGAACGTGGTCCAGGCACGCCGCCCCCGCCTGGGCCGGGGCCCTGGATCCCCGGGGATTCTGCGGAAACCCTGCTCGTCACCGGGGTCGATGTGCTGCGCAGCGAGGTGGAACGCATCGTCGCTGCGGCCGGCGGCCAGTTGCGGACGGTGCAGGACGTTGCCGAGGCCGCACCGTTCTGGGACGCAGCGGCCGCCGTGCTGGTGGGAAGCGACATCCGCGAGTTGCCGCCCCGGCGGAGGGCCCCTGCTGTGCTGCTCGGCCTCAAAGGTGACGGGGACGGGCTGTGGCATCTGGCCGCCGCCATCGGGGCCGAACGCGTCGCGGTGCTGCCGGACGCGGCCGCCTGGCTGGCGGAACACCTGAGCAGGTCCCGCGCGCCGGAAGCCGGTGGACTCGTGCTGGGTCTCACAGGCGGCTGCGGCGGTGCCGGGGCCACGACGGCCGCCATCTGGATCGCCCAGTCCGCCGCCGGAACCGGGATCCGCGTGTTGCTGATCGACGGCGACCCCTGGGGTGGCGGCCTGGAACTGGCGTTGGCCGCCGAGGACGCCCATGGGCTCCGCTGGCCGGATCTGGCCGGGGTGAGCGGCAGCATCGACCCCGCCCAGCTGGACGATGCGCTGCCGGTCGCCGGCGGATTCTCCTTCCTGTCGTGGCCGGGGACCCGGGACCGTGCCGCCGGTGTGGACGCGAGCACCGTGGCCGCGGTTCTCGATGCCGCCCGCCGCGGCTGCGAGCTGGTCGTACTGGATATTGGCCGGGATCGGGAGGCACTCCGGGCCTTCGCCGGGGAATGCGACCGGATTATCGTTGTTGCGCCCGCCCGGCTGCGGGCCGCCGTCGCCACAGCCTGGCTGCTGCAGGAGCTGCCTCCCGTGGACACGGCGCTCGTGGTCCGGGCCAGTCCCGGCGCCGCCTTGGAAGCGCCGCTGCTAGCGGACTCCGTGGGGCTTGTCCTTCAGGGCATCATGCCGGACATCAGGGGTCTGGCCGGAGCAACTGAACTCGGCCGCCTTCTGGAAGCCGGCCGGCAGCGCGCCGTCCGCCGGTTCGCCGCCGGAGTCCTTGACCTGAACGGAGGAGATGACTCATGAGTGCCCATGCGGCCGCGGAACCCGCCGACACCGAACAGCCCACCCGGCGCGCACCGGGCCGCCGCCGTTCGCAGGGATTTCTCGACCAGACGCTGCTGGAGTCCGTGCGCGAGTCTGTCATGGCAGATGCCTCCCCGGTGACCCCGTCGCGGGTCGCTGCCGCGGTCCAGGCGAGCGGACGGCTGCTCGGCACGGCCGGCGCCCTGGCTGCGGTGGAAAGCATCAGCGCCGAACTGAACGGCCTGGGCCCCCTGCAGCCCCTCACCCGGGACCCCGCCGTGACGGACATCTTTGTCAACGCGCCGGACTCGGTGTGGCTGGACCGCGGCGGCGGTCTGGAAAAGGCGTCGGTCGTCTTTTCCGGGGAGCCGCAGATCCGGGCCCTCGCCGCGAGGCTGGTGGCAGCCGGCGGCCGCCGCCTGGATGACGGTTCGCCGTGCGTCGACGTCCGGCTCGACGGCGGCTACCGGGTGCATGCGGTGCTGCCGCCCATTTCCACGGCCGGAACGCTCCTGAGTGTGCGCATCCGCCGCGCCACGGTCTTCTCCCTGCCCGAGCTGAGACGCGACGGCATGTTCGGGACCGGGACTGTCGGGGGCCTGGTCCAATCCGTGCTCGAGCGCATGGTGGCGTCCAGGCTGAGCTTCCTCATCAGCGGGGCCACCGGCTCCGGGAAAACCACGTTGCTGGCGACGCTGCTCGGACTCTGCCACCCCGGGGAGCGGCTCGTCCTGATTGAGGACGCCGCGGAATTGAATCCGGTCCACCCGCACGTCGTCTCGCTGGAATCCCGGCACGGAAACCTGGAAGGCGGCGGTGCCGTGGACCTGGGCGAACTGGTCCGCCAGGCCTTGAGGATGCGGCCGGACCGGCTCGTGGTGGGCGAATGCCGCGGCGCTGAGGTCCGCGAGCTGCTCTCGGCCATGAACACCGGCCATACCGGAGGCGGCGGGACCATCCACGCGAATGAGGCCGCGGCTGTGCCTGCCCGGTTGGCTGCCCTTGGCGCGCTCGCCGGCATGGGCCAGGACGCGGTACGGCTGCAGGTCGCCAGTGCGATCGACGCCGTCGTGCATGTCGAGCGGACGGATACCGGGCGCCAGATCGCGAGCATTGGAATCATGGAGGCCGACGACTCGGGCCTGGCCGTCACCGCCGCACTGGAGATCCAACAGGGCCGCCTCCGCTTCGACCGGGCCTGGCCGCAGCTGGCGCACCGTCTCGGCCTGGATCCCGGGTTGGCCGGGGCCGGCCCCTCCGAGCTAGAGGAGGCGCGGCCGGCCGAGCGCCCGCCGGGTTCCGGACAGGAACCCCCGAGGTAATGGACGCTGCCATGACCGCCCTCCTGATCATCGCTTTGGCCCTGGCCGTGTGGCTGGCATTTCCCTCCCCGCGCGCGGCCGGTCAGCGTACCCGCAGGGCATTGCAAGGAACCGGCACGGGAAGTTCCGCCGCCGACGGGCAGCCGCGATCCCGCCGGCGAGGTGCCCGTGAAAGATTCGGCCGTGTGCGCGGTGGAAACGCAGGCGCCGGACCCGTCCCAATGACCGCCGTGGTCCAGCAGCTGGCCGCGCTGCTGAAGGGCGGACGCATCCCCGCCCGGCTGTGGGACGAACTGTGGGTCCTGTACGGCGGGGACGCTGCGCGGGGCTGGTCCGCGGGCCACATGGCGGGTCACGGGTCCGCCCGCGACCGGGCCCGCGCAGGCTCCGGAGCGGTCCTCGGCCAGGAGTCCCTCAGGATCCTGGCGGCCGCGCGCGCGGCCGC
Organism: Arthrobacter sp. P4_F10; assembly: GCF_056401435.1. Taxonomy (NCBI): domain Bacteria; kingdom Bacillati; phylum Actinomycetota; class Actinomycetes; order Micrococcales; family Micrococcaceae; genus Arthrobacter; species Arthrobacter sp. P4_F10. Next base: position 281,356 of record NZ_JBFUJJ010000001.1, on the reverse strand, counting down.
CCTGCGCGGGTCCTCCGTGGCCGCGGCCATCCGTCGCGAGGTCTCCGGCGGAACAGCGGGTGAGGGCACCGCCCTCGCAGGCATGGGGGCCGTGGGCGTGCGGGCCCGCCGCGAGGTTCGCGTCTGGGGCGAGCTCGCCGCATGTTTTGACACGGCCGAGGCCAGCGGTTGCCCGCTGGCCGATGTCCTGGCGCGCTTTGCCGCCCACCTTGAGACGGAGGACGACGCCGAGGCCGCCCGGCAGACCGCCTTGGCGGGGCCCCGCGCAACTGTCCGTCTGCTGACTTGGCTCCCGCTGTCGGGCCTGGCTCTGGGCCTGCTGCTCGGCGTGGATCCGGTGGCGACACTGCTGACAAACCCCTGGGGCCTCGCGGCGTTGGCCGCAGGTTTGGCACTGACCGCCGTCGGCCGGCTGTGGTCCTCAAGGCTCGTCCGGGCCGCGGCGGAATCCCCATCGTGACGCCGCGGCTGCCGTGAGGCCCGAACTGGCCGGATTCGTGGTGGCCGCGAGCCTCGCCGGTGCAGTCATCGTGGTCCTCGCCCGCCCGGACCGTGTCCGCCTGCGGCTCCGGCGCCATTTTCGGGCCGCGGCTGACCCGGCCGCCCGAAGCCCGGTGCCCCCCGACGCCGGCCGGCACGGACGTCACAGCTTCCCAGGTCTGCGGGATACCGCCATGATGCTGGAACTGATCGGCGCCATGCTGGATGCAGGTGCCGGGCTTGGCCGGTCCCTCGAACTCGTCGCCGCCCTGGTGCCACCGGAACTCGGGCGGCAACTTCGGCCGGTTGTGTCGGCACTCGCAATCGGCGCCGACTGGGACACCGCATGGCGCAGTTCCGGTGCCCGGGCGCACCAGCTCCTCGCCCTGCGTGACGCCCTTTGCTTCGCCGCTCTCACCGGCGCCCCCTCCTCGGCGCTCCTCTATGCCCAGGCGGCCCGGCTTCGCCGCGAACGCAACAGGGCTGCCGAGCAGCGTGCGGCGGCGCTCGGCGTGAAACTCGTGGTGCCGCTGGGCCTGTGCTCCCTGCCGGCGTTTGTGTGCCTCGGCGTGGTGCCCGTCCTCCTGGGGCTGCTCCCGGCCTGACGCCGCCGGCCCGGGGGAGCGCCGGGGCCCAAGGTTTATTCAAGTTGCTGGGGGATACCGTTGGGGCAGGCACCGTCGGAGTATGAGCGGTCTCGTGCGTCGGCTACTCACAGCGCTTCCATGGCGCCTCGAATCCCGGAGTTACTGGGGTCTCGTACCGTGTGGGAGCCATGCCAGGGGGGCAGATCAATGATTCGACTGCAAAAAACGGGCGTGATTGCAGCGCTCAACCTACTAGTGTTGGCCGGTTTGGTGGTCGGTGCCAGTCCGGCGTCCGCCGCCGTGCCGACCTGCCAGCCGGGAGCGCCGCAACCGACCAACCAATTCCCGGGCAGAACGGTGATTGCCACGAACTTCGAGTCGGGAAGCCTCACGACCGCAGGCTTCAGCGCGCCAGCCACGGCCGGGACCGGCACGGCCGATGTCTCCTCCGCTGAGCAACACTCGGGCCGCTGCTCGGCCCATGTTCACGTCACGACGGCGGCCGGTTCCCTGGCCAATTTCTCCGCGCCGCTTCCTGCCGGCAGCAACGACGTCTACGCCGACGGCTGGTTCAACGTCACCAAGCCAGGCGTCGCGGGCAACAACGTCCCCTACTTCCGCTTCTTCAACGGGAACACCCGGTTCGTGGATGTCTTCCGCGATAACGGCGCTGCCGGCGCCCTGTGGCTGCGCGTGGCGGCGCCTGACGGAACACTGAAATACACGCCGATGAAGGTGAACGTCCCGCTCGGCACGTGGCATCATCTGGTCATGCACGTCGTTCCCAACGGAGCCTCCTCCACGGTCGAGGTCTTGTTCGACGGAAAGACCGTCTATTCCAGCAAACAGGTCGCCACCCGCTTTAACGCCGTCACCAAGATGCAACTCGGCGCGGAGCACCGACGGCAGGCCGGCGACAGCTACATTGACGACGTCGTCATCAAGGCCGGCAAGGCCGGTGGCCAGCTTCCGGGAACGTTCAATCCCATCGCTCCCACCCGTGTCCTGGACACCCGGAACGGCTCTCCTGTCGCTAGGGATTCTGCCGTGTCGTTCCAGGTCGCGGGGGTCAACGGCATCCCTGCCCAAGTGTCCGCCGTCGTCTTCAACCTCACTGTGACGCAACCGCGCTCCGTCGGATTCATCACCGCCTACGCGTCCGGCACAGCGCGTCCCAACGCGTCCAACCTGAATTTCTCCGCCGGGCAGACTGTGCCCAACCTGGTCACGGTTCCCGTGGGCGCCAACGGAAAGGTCACGCTGTTCAACCGGTCCTCGGGATCGTCCCAGCTGATCGCCGACGTGACGGGCTATTACGTCACCGGAACACCCAGCACGGCGGGCTCGTTCAAGGGCGTTTCTCCCGCCCGGCTTCTGGACACCAGGAACTCATCGGCTGTCGGTGCGGATTCAGCGGTGTCCTTCCAGGTCGCGGGGGTCAACGGAATCCCGGCATCAGTATCTGCGGTGGTGTTCAACCTGACGGTGACCCAGGCACGTTCCCTGGGCTTCGTGACCGCCTACCCTTCCGGAACGGCGCGGCCCAACGCGTCCAACCTGAACTTCTCCGCAGGCCAGACGGTGCCTAACCTGGTCACGGTGCCCGTGGGTGCTAACGGAAAGGTCGCGCTGTTCAACAGGTCCTCCGGTACGACTCACCTGATCGCCGACGTGGCAGGGTACTACCTGCCGGGAACGCCCACTGCTACGGGTGCGTTCAAGGCGATGGGACCGCTCCGGATCCTGGATACCCGGAACACCTTCTCGGTCGCAGCGGATTCGCCGGTGTCCTTCCAGGTCGCAGGGGCCCGCGGCGTACCGGCAGGTGCGTTGGCTGCTGTCTTCAACCTGACGGTCACCTCGCCCAAGTCCTTCGGCTTCGCCACCGCCTACCCGGCCGGCTCAGCACGGCCCAATGCGTCCAACCTGAACTTCGCCACCGGACAGACCGTGCCGAACCTGGTCTCGGTCCCGCTCGGTCCTGACGGAAAGGTGGCGTTGTTCAACCGGTCCGGGGGATCCGCCCAGTTCATCGCCGACCTCGCGGGGTACTTCCTCCCCTAGCAAGGCCTACGTGAAGTTCTGAACACCCAACTGAACCCGAGAGACTGTCGTCGCAGTAAGGACCGCAGCCCCTCGGGTTCAGTGCTGTGGCGAGCCGGGCACGGCCTGGCCGGTGCCTTGCGGTCCGTTGGCCGCCCGGTGACCGCCGGCCAGTTCTCCTCCACAGCAGGCCACGCCGCCACCTTCGGGCATGTTTTCCACTTGGCGCAGACGCGGGCTTACGGCGCAACGCCCAAGCCGGGAGAGTCGAATCAGCCGGCGATCAGGCCGGTGTCCCGTGGAAGGAAAACAGATGTCAATCAATCAGGACACACCCGCTGCAAATCGCACCGCCGCAAATCGCATGGATTCGGGGGAGGGCGGCGGTGCCGAGGTGTATGAAATCTATCCAGGCGCCAGCTCGGTGGTTCCCGTTCAACCGCACGGACGCTCCGGGCCGGCGTCCGCGCAGGCGGGAATGGCCACCGCCGAATATGCCATCGCAACCCTCGCTGCCGTGGGGTTCGCCGGGGTCCTCGTCTTCATCATGCGCAGCGATGAGGTCCGCGGTTTCCTCCTGAACCTCATCCGGACAGCGCTCACGCTGCCATGAACGAAATCTGGCGCGCTGAAAGGAGTGCGCACAGGGGGGAGCCGCCGCCAACCACGGAGGGCCGCGGGGCCGTCACTGCCGAGTTCGCCGTGGCGTTGCCCTCGGTCGTCCTGCTGCTCGCCCTGCTGCTCGCGGGTTCGGCGGCCGGGGTGACGCAACTCCGCGTCGAGGAAGCGGCCCGCGGCGGTGCCCGTGCACTGGCGAGGGGAGCCGGGGCCGCCGAAGTCGGAGAGATTGTCCGACGGCTCGCCGGCGAAACTGCAGGATCCGAGGTGACGCTCGACGGCGAATGGCGCAGGGTCACCGTTACCGGCCGCGTCCCCGGGGCAGTCGGGTCCCTGATTCCGTGGCCACTCAGCGCCAGTGCGTGGGCGCGTTCGGAGGCCCCCGGCGCGGCACAACAGCCCCGGCTGGATGGTGCATCCCCTACCCCGTGGCAGGACACCTGATGCCGGCCGCACATGCCCGGGCCCACCGGCCGCGGCCCCGAAATCCGGCTCCCGTCCGTGCCCCGCACCGCTGCCTGCCATCAGAGCGGGGCTCGGGGACCGTCTTGGCCCTGGGACTCGGGCTGGTGGTCATCATGGCTGTGGTCTTGCTGCTGCTTCTTGCCCAATCGGCCGTCGCGGCGTCAAGGGCTGCCGCGGCTGCCGATCTCGCGGCGCTGGCCGCCGCGGACGCGGCACGGGGAATCACGTCCGGCGAGCCCTGCGCAGTGGCCAGGGAGGTCGCTCTGAAGAACAACGCCGCGATGATTGCCTGTTCTGAAGGCCCGGACACCACAGTCCAGGTCCGCACCGAGCTTAGCGCGGGACCGTTCCTCGGGGTGGCCACAGGGCTGGCCCGAGCGGGACCGCCCCCTGCGCCGGGGAGCGGGAGTGCACCGTGAGCAATGCCCCCTTCCCTGCCGGATGCCAGGAGCCGCGAATCTGCCCGCGGCTGGCCCCCGCCGGCGTGCCGCCGCCGTGCGCCGCCGAAGTGCGGCCGGGGCGAGGTTCAGGCCCGGAGCGGTTGGGCGGGCTTATCTCCCGGCGTCGCGGCCGCGGACGCCGTAGTGCCGGGGTTGCCGGCATGCATCAGTTCGCTGGCGTCTTTGAGCAGCACGTCGATCAGTGTCACGGCAGCGTCCTTGTCGAGCGGGTTGTTCTTGTTGCCGCACTTGGGTGACTGGACGCAGGAGGGGCAGCCGGACTCGCATTCGCAGGCCTTGATGGCGTCGCGGGTGGCGGTCAGCCACAACCTGGCCTTGTCGTAGCCGCGTTCGGCAAAGCCGGCCCCGCCGGGATGGCCGTCGTAGACAAAGATGGTGGGCACGCCGGTGTCGGCGTGAATGGCCGTGGACACTCCTCCGATGTCCCAGCGGTCGCTGGAAGCCACGAGCGGCAGGAGGCCGATGGCCGCGTGCTCGGCCGCGTGCAGGGCTCCGGGGAACTGTGCCTCGATCAGCCCCGCGCCGGTCAGCGAGCGGTTGTCCACGACAAACCAGACCGCCTTGGTAAACAGGTCCCTGGCGCCCAGTTCCAGGGGTTCTTCGCCGAGGATCTCGTTCGAAATCAATGCCTTGCGCTGGAAGGAAACCACCTGGGTTGTCACTTTCACGTCGCCGAAATGCACGGCCACATCGCCCCACTGGGTGGTGCGTTCCGTTTCGAGGACCTCGATCTGGGTCACGTCCCGTGCGGTGGTGTAGTAGTCGGGGTTCGCCCGGCGCACCATCACACAGTGGTCGTCCTCATTCAGGTCCTCCACCACGTAGCTGTCGCCCTGGTGGACGTAGATGGCGCCGGTGTGGGCCTGGTAATGGGTCTGGGGCGAATCCATGGTGCCGAGCAAGGAGCCCGTCTCGGCATCCACGATACTCACCGGCCCACCGCCGTCGGCCCGGAGGTTCACCATGGCGGCGGCACTCTGCGGATGGGTCCAAAACCATCCTGCCGGCCGTTTGCGCAGGTAGCCCTGCAGAACCAGCCGGTCCAGCAGCTTTTCCGACGTGGCCCCGAAGAGCTCCAACTCGGCGAATCCGAGGGGAAGTTCCGCAGCGGCGGCGCACAGGTGCGGGCCCAGGACATATGGATTGGAGGGATCGAAGACCGTGGCTTCCACCGAGACGTCGAAAATCGCCTCGGGGTGGTTCACCAGGTACGTGTCCAGCGGGTCGTCGCTGGCCACGAAGGCCGCGATCGCGTCCTGGCCGGCGCGGCCCGCCCGGCCGATCTGTTGGAACAACGACGCGCGGGTGCCCGGCCAGCCTGCGACCAGCACGGCGTCAAGTCCGGAAATGTCGATGCCCAGTTCCAGCGCCGACGTGCTCGAGACGCCCAGCAGTTCACCCGAGCGCAGAGCCTTTTCCAGCGCCCGTCGCTCCTCGGGCAGGTAGCCCGAGCGGTAGGCGGCCACTCGCTGCGGCAGGCTGGGGTCCACCTCGTCGAGGAGGCGCTTGGCGATGGCGGAGATTGTCTCTGCCCCGCGCCTGGACTTGATGAATGCGATAGTCCGGGTGCGGGAGGACACCAGGTTGGCCAGCAGGTCGGCGGTCTCGGCGACGGCGGTCCGGCGCTCCTTGGCACCGTTTTCGCCCCGGAGTTCTGTCAGGGCAGGTTCCCAAAACGCCACGGTGGTGGACCCGTGGGGGGAGCTGTCTTCGGAAACGGCACGAACTGGTGCGCCGATCAGCCTGCCGAAGGACTGCTCGGGGTCAGAGGCCGTGGCGGACGCCGCGATGAACACGGGTCCGGGATGCGAGCCGCCGGGGCTGTAGTAGGCACAGATTCGACGCAGCCGGCGCATGAGGTTTGCGACGTGGGAGCCGAAGACGCCGCGGTAGCTGTGGGCCTCATCCACGATCACATAGCGGAGGCGCCTGAAGAACCTGGCCCACCACGCATGGTTCGGGAGGATGCCGAAGTGCAGCATGTCAGGGTTGGCGAGGATGAAGTTCGCATGGTCCCGGATCCAGCGCCGGGAAGCGGGATCGGTGTCGCCGTCGTAGGTTTCGGCACGGACGGTGGGGAGCTTCAGCGCCCGGATCGCTGCTAGCTGGTCGGCGGCCAGCGCCTTGGTGGGGGACAGGTAGAGGGTCACGGCGCCGTCGTCGTGGATTTTCCCGGGATCGGACAGGACCCTGAGCTCGGAACGGTGGATCGCGTCCAGGGCAGGCAACTGATAGGCCAGTGACTTGCCGGACGCCGTGCCGGTGGCAATGACCACGTGCTCTCCGGCGTGGGCCAGCTCGGCGGCCTGGACCTGGTGAAGGTAGGGCTCGTGGATGCCCAGGGAACCGTACGCGTTCACGAGATCCGGGTGGGACCACTCCGGCCACGGCGCATTGACGGCCTCGCGGGCCGGGATCGTCCGCACATGACGCAGCTGTTCCGGGTCCGGGCCTCGGCCCAGCAACGGAATCAAGGACTCATGCGGGTTCACTCACATATTCTTTCATCCGGCCTCAAATCGCCCGCCCGGCAGCCACTGCGGCTTCGGTTCGGCGTCCGGCCACACGGAAAGCACGCAGGGGCGCCCAGCGGACGGCAGATTGCCCCGGGCGCCCGTTCCCGGGCGGCAAACGCGGGCAGCGCCTCAACCGACGGACAGGTCCGCCCCTTCGTCCGACGTCGACAACATCAGGACGTGGCACACCATGCGCCAGCCGAGGTGGGAATAGAGCTTTTGGCCGTCCAGCGAGGCGAGCAGCAGCCCGGAGTCGACGTCGTGTTCGAACGCCTGGGCCGCCAGAGCCTTCATGATGAAGCTGCCCAGCCCCCGCCGCTGGTACGCCGGTGAAGTCACGATGTTGTCGAAGATGGCGGTGTGTCCCACCACGAAAACGCGTCCGCTGGCTGCGACCTCCTCGCCTGCGCTGACCAYCGCGTGGTGGACTCCGTCCGTCCGGGACGTCGCAAGCTTGAGGTCATCGTCCGAAAGCCAGGGGTCTTCCGAATCCTGAGTCTCCATGTCCACGATCATCATGGTCTGGGAGGCCGAGGTGACGTGGATGCCGTGCCGCTGTCCCAGGAATGTGTACCGGGCCACATCGTTGGTGAGGATCGTGAGGACTCTGGCCGGAACTTCAGCTGCCTTCGCTGCTAGCGCCGCGAACTCCTCATCGGAGGGATCGTAGGCGAAGTATTCCCATTCGTGGGTGGTGTCCGCGCGAAAGGCCGCGGGGAACCGTCCCTCCCTGCGCGTCTCATATCCGCGGCAGCCGGCCCATCCGGCAACCCAGACTTCCAGCAGGTGGGTGGTGTCTTCAACCATGGCGTCAAGACTCATGTGATGAGCGTATTCCAGCCGTGCCGCAAGCAACAGTGGCCGGGTCGGGGGAAGGCCGCTTGCTTATCCAATTGTGACTGTCGCCCGGCCCCCCGTTCCAGCCAGTACCCTTAAAAGCGTGGCTTTGAACAGGATTGTGCTCTTTTACGGATTCACCCCCCTCGCTGACCCGGACGCCGTCCGGCTCTGGCAGCGGGCCCTGTGCGAAAAACTCGGGCTAACCGGCCGCATCATCCTTTCCAAGGACGGCATCAACGCTACGGTCGGCGGAGAACTGAATGCCGTGAAGCAGTATGTCAAGGCCACGCGGGAGTACAGGGGATTCCACGACATCGACGTGAAGTGGTCCGACGGCGGTGCGGCAGACTTCCCGCGGCTCAGCGTGAAGGTGCGGGACGAGATCGTATCCTTCGGCGCCCCGGGCGAGCTCACAGTCGACGCCGGCGGAGTGGTGGGCGGCGGAACGCACCTCAAGCCCGAGGAACTGCACGAACTCATTGAAGCCAAGAAGCAGCAGGGCGACGAGGTGGTGTTCTTCGACGGCCGCAACGGCTTCGAGGCCCAGATCGGCAAGTTCAAAGACGCGGTGGTCCCCGACGTCGCCACTACCCATGACTTCATCAAAGAACTCGACTCGGGCAAATACGACGCCCTCAAGGACAAGCCTGTTGTCACCTACTGCACCGGAGGCATCCGCTGCGAAGTGCTCTCGAGCCTCATGGTGAACCGCGGGTTCAAGGAGGTCTACCAGCTCGACGGCGGCATCGTCCGCTACGGCGAGGCCTTCAAGGACCAGGGCCTGTGGGAAGGCTCCCTGTACGTGTTCGACAAGCGCATGCACCTCGAGTTCAGCGGGGACGCCAAGACCATCGGCGAGTGCGTCCGCTGTTCGGCGCCCACGAGCAAATTCGAAAACTGCTCGAATCCGGAGTGCCGGACCTTGACGCTCTACTGCGTCGAGTGCGCCGCCAGCCCCGAAACCCTGCGATGCCCCGAAGGCTGCGCGGCCTAGGGCACGATCCGGGCTTTTGGCCGGCGGGGAACGCTCAGATGCGGCTCACCCGGTAGGCGAAGTTCGCCGGTCCGTTCGCATCGACTTTGATCGAGAGCGAGGCAGCTGCGGCCAGATGCACCACGTTTACCCTGGTCGTCCCGCACCGGAGACTCAGGTCCACGAGTTCGTCCTCACCGTTCTCGATGGAAAAGGACACCCGGCGGGTGCTCCGGCAAGCCAGGGTCAGGGCGTAGGTGCCCTGGGGCAGCAGGGTGGTGCTCTCTATCCGCTCCTCGTCGGCCTCCAGCGTCCCGAAACCGGTATGGAAGACCTGCCCCGCGGCGTCGGGCAGCACGTCATGGACCCAGGCGTCCAGCTCCGCGCCCGACACCGGCTCGTTGAGGTGGGGGTCCCGGGGCAGGGCGGCGTCAGTGCTCGGCGGCGCGGCAGCGGTGGGCGAATCATCGTCCCAGTGGTCGGCGCTGTATTCGTATTCGCAGCCGGACAGGACCGCCCCGAGAAACACCGCAACTGAGAGCACCACGGCGGCCGCCGGGGTGCGCCGTCGCGGCACCCTGCTGGCCGGCACAGTTGGCATACCCTGAGATTAGGGCTGCCTCGGATCAAACGCCAGAGGCCAAAGGACCGGGTCGGCCCGGCCCATCAGAGGGGCACTGGGCCGGACCCCGGGGCCCAGGCTGCGGGCCGTTCTTACTCGGATGCTGCCAGGTGGTAGGCGTAGATGAGCGGGGCATCCACACTGGACGTGCTGAGCGTGACCTCGCCCGTGGCCGGCACCTTGATGCGGGCGGTTTCGCGGCTGCCGTTACAGGCGGCTCCTGCTTCGGCCAGCTGGCTGCCGTCCAGGCTCACGGCGAAGAACGCCTTGCCGCCGCCGTCGCACGTCATGGTCAGGGTGTAGGTGCCGGCGGGCACGCCGGAAGCGGCCCGGACGATCGGATTCCGGTTCAGGATTTTGCCGGCATCCTCCAGCACCGTCCCGGGGACCGGGGGCAGGGCGGTGGCCTTCCACGCCGGGACGTCGGCGCTCTCAACCGAACCGGTCGGGGAACATGCCGTCGCGGCCAGTACGACGACGGCGGCAGCCGCACCTGTGAGCGTCCGCCGGAGCAGCCGGGAAGCCGGGGCGTGGGAGGAAGGGGAAACCATGCCTCAAACTTACCGTCCCGCAGGCTCCCGTCCGGCCGCACGAACCCTCCAGGCGCCTTCTCCCGCGGACCTTGACTTTGACGTTGCGTCAAAGTCTAGAGTCGGAGGACGGGCCGGCAGACGCCGGTCGGCACGGCACAGCACACCCGAAGTTAATGGGAACAGGCCCGAGCGAACAGGCCCGAGGGAACAGGGAGGTGGAGGCATGGACTGGTCCGTTCAGCAGATCGCGAAATTGGCCGGCACCACCGGCCGGACTTTGCGCCACTACGACGACATTGGCCTGCTCAGGCCCAGCCGTACCGGCAATAACGGCTACCGGTATTACGGCCAGGAGTCCCTGGTCCGTCTGCAGCGGATCCTGCTCCTGCGCGAGTTGGGGCTCGGGTTGCCGGCGATAGCAGAGGCGCTCGGCAACGAGTCGGACGCGGAGCATGCACTGCGCCGGCATCTGGCATGGCTGCAGCAGGAACAGGACAGGCTGGGGCGGCAGATTGCTTCGGTCCGTCACACCATTGAGGCATTGCAAACGGGAGGAAAGATCATGGCGGAGGAAATGTTCGACGGTTTCGACCACACCAAGTACCAGGAGGAAGTCCAGCAGCGGTGGGGCAAGGATGCCTATGCGACGTCGGACACCTGGTGGCGCGGCATGGGGGCCGAGGAGAAGGCTGCCTGGACGGAGCAGTCCCGGAAGCTCAGCGCCGACTGGACGGCCGCTGCGCAGTCGGGGGTCCTGGCTGACAGCGCGCAGGCGCAGGACCTGGCCCGGCGCCACGTCGAATGGCTCCGGGGTATCCCCGGCACCCCGGCGGCGTCACGTGCCGCAGGCGGCCCCGCGGGTGGCAACAACGGGGCAGGTCCGGAAATTAGGGGGTACGTGACGGGACTCGGCGAGATGTATGTGGCCGACCCCCGGTTCGCCGCGAACTACGGCGGTGCCGACGGAGCGGCCATCGTCCGGGACGCCCTGAAAATCTATGCGGAGACCGAGCTCTAGCCGGACCCGCACTGTCCGGAACCAATCCCGGAACCAATCCCGGAACCAACGCCGGGACTAAACTTGTCCGGTGACTTCCTCAGCGCAAGGCCCCGCCGCACCGGCTCCCTCAACGCCGGCTCCCTCAACCCCCTTCACAGCCGGAAACACTCTGGACGCCCCGCGGAGCGACCTCCCAGGCCGCCTCGAGGCCCTGGCCGGGGACCTGCGCGCCGTTGGCTACACCGTGGACGGGGTTGCGGAGCTGCTCGGCGAGGCTGCGCACTCCGCCCTCGGCCGGGACCAGCTCATCCCTGCACTGATCGTCACCGGGCGCTCCCTCGGGGAGCCGGCGACGGCGGCGCTCGCCGGCGTCGTGCGTCTCTGGCTCCTGTCCGAGCCGCAGCGCGCGCAGACCCTCGACGCAGCCCTCCCCGGCATCCGCACGGAGGGGCTGATGGAACTCGGGCTCGTGGAGCCGTCGGGCGGGGACCTGGTCCAGGCGAAGGTGGACCTGAGGCCCTACGGCTGGGACCCGACCGTGGGGGAGGACGGTGCCGGTGATGGCGGAGCAGACCTCTGGGTGGCCAGCGACCTCGCCGCCCACCAGCGCGCAGGCGTCCTCCGCCACGACCACGTCCTGGGGATCGGGCAGGCCTCCACCACTCTGGTCCAGGTCACCGCCCGCCGCCATGTTGCCAGGGCCCTCGATCTCGGCACAGGCTGCGGCATCCAGACCTTTCACCTGCTGCACCATGCCGAGCATGTGACCGCCACGGACATTTCCGAACGCGCACTGGCGTTCACACGGTTCAACCTTCTGCTCAACGCCGACGCGCTGCACCTGGACCCGGCCGACCTCGACGCCCGCGTCAGCCTGAGGCTGGGGTCGCTGCTGGAACCGGTCGCAGGGGAGGAGTTCGAACTGGTGGTGTCCAACCCGCCGTTCGTCATTACGCCGCGCAGCCTCGGCGAGGCCGCCACGGCCCCGTTCACGTATCGCGACGGCGGCCTGCCGGGGGACGAGATTGTGTCGTCACTGGTCCGCGCGCTGCCCTCTGTCCTTGCCCCGGGCGGAACGGCCCAGCTCTTGGGCAACTGGGAAATCACGGCGGGTGCCGGCTGGACCGAGCGGCCCCAAAGCTGGGCCAGCCCGGCCGCCGACGTCTGGTTCATCCAGCGCGAGCAGGTGGGCCCGGAACAGTATGCCGAGACCTGGCTGCAGGACGCCTCGGAAAACCGCGACCGCCGGCTCTACCAGGACTCCTACGCGGCCTACCTCGAGGACTTCGCCTCGCGCAATGTGGCCGGGATTGGCTTTGGCATGATTTGGTTGCGGCGGCCCGCCGACGGCGCCGGGCGGGTGCTTTCCCGCTTCGAGGAGATCACGTACCCGATCGAACAGCCGGTGGGGCCGCACCTGGGCGCCGCCGTCGAGCGTGCCGACTGGCTGGCCGCCCATGATCTGGCAGCCGCCCACCTGCTGGTCGCCGAGGACGTCACCGAAGAACGGCACCAGCGCCCGGGGGCGGAACACCCCGGCGTCATCCTGCTGCGGCAGGGTGCCGGGCTGCGCCGCACCAACCTGCTCAGTACGGAACTGGCAGGCTTCGTCTCAGCGTGCGATGGCGACCTGTCCGTCGGGCAGATCATCGGCGCCCTCGAGGCGCTGCTGGGAGGCTACGAGGGGTTTGACGCCACGCAGTTCCGCGCTGGCCTCCTCGAGGATGTGGGGAACCTGGTTCGCGACGGCTTCCTGCTGCCCGGCTGAGACGGCGTCCGCCGCCTCAGCCGCCGCCTGAGCCGCCGCCACCGCTTTCGCCGCCGCGGATTCGCCGGCGTCCTCCCGGCCAAACCGCGGCAGCACGTACGCGGTCAGGGCCAGGGCCACCAGCACCCCGGCCGCCCCGGTGAGCACGAAGCTGGCGCGCACCGGAACCAGGGCGCCCATGAGCCCGCCCAGAGCCAGCGCGCCAATGGAAACGGCGCGCGTCATCCCGCCGACGATCGCCATCGCCTGGCCGCGCCCGCTTTCCGGAATCCGCAGGATCGCGATGGCCCCGAAACAGGCGTTGAGGACGCCGCAGGCCACCCCCGTCCCCGTGTAGGCCACAAAGAGCAGTTCCACGCTGGGGACCACCCCCGTCAGGACCAGGAAGGCCGAGGCTGCGGCCATGGAGGCCAGCAGCACGCGCAGCCGGACCCGGGGCGCCGTGATCCTCCCGGCCATCGCCGCCCCGGCCGCCATGCCAAGACCGAAGGCTGCGGACAGGAGGCCGTACTGCGTCTCGGTGGCGCCAAGTTCGTCGCGGGCCAGGAACACCTCGAGCACGTTGGTGGCCTCGCCGACGACGATGAAGAACATCGCACCCAGGACCAGGGCCCAGACCAGGCTGTCCCGTCGGATCAGGCGCAGTCCGTCGAGCAGCGCGGGCTTCGCCTTGCCGGCCCGTTCGGCTGCCGTGCCGCGGCGGGTCCGGATCAGCAGGGCGCCCAGCCCCATAGCGACGTAGCAGCCGCTGGCCACGGCGAAGACCAGTCCGGTCCCGCCCCAGCCGCTGAGCAGGCCGCCCGCGGCGGGACCGGCCATGCCCGCGATCATGATGGTCGCCTGCATGGTGCCCATGGCGCGCGGGGTGCGGTCCTCGCCGACGATCCGCGGCAGCAGGGCCTGCCAGGTGGGTCCGGCCACAGCCTGCGCCGCGTCGAGCAGGAACGTCATGGCAAACAGCACAGGCAGGTAGTTCTCCAGGTATTGCATGCCCAGCCCCATGCCGGCTACGGCGGCGGCGCTGACGGCGGAGCTAGCCGTCGCCAAGGTGCGGGAATCCATGGTGTCGGCGAGCCGGCCGGCCCACGGGGCCAGCAGAACCAGCGGCAGCGCCGAGCACAGCAGGTACCCGGCCACCAGCCAGGGCCCGGCGACAGGCGTTTCGCCGGCGGCGGCAGCGTTTTGCAGGTGCAGCATGACGCTGACGACGACGGCGCCCATCCCCGCCGTTGCCACGAACCGGGCGGTGCCGGCGAGCAGGAAGTCGCGGTTGCGCCACAGGGGCTGCGCCGTTGCTGCGGAAGTGGACGACTTATGAAGTGTTTGTTTCATAAATAGGAAAGTAGCGCGGGCCTGGAATAGATGTCAAGCATTTCTTTCATAGTTTGGAGAGGCTGGATACACTGGAGGAGTGAACGCAGAAACCCCGTCGGCGGAGTCCACGGCTCCGCCGGCCGCCAGGCGCCGGCACCGTCCGGAGAAGCAAGTGGAAATCACTGACCCGAAGGCGATCCGGGCCCTGGCCCACGCCGCCAGGCTGGAGGTCATTTCCGAACTGTATTCCACCCAGGCGAGCCGGACGGCCACCGAGCTTGCTGCGCAGACCGGCCTGACTCCCAGTGCCATGAGCTACCACCTGCGGGCACTGCAGAAGTGGGGCATCGTGGTTCCCGCAGCCACCGCCGGGGACGCCCGGGAGCGGCGCTGGAAGGCCGCCGGCACCGATTTCACCATCCACTCGCTGGGAGGAGTGGCCAGCCCGGAACTCGCCGTCCTGGATCTCGAGCTCGACGCCTACCGCCGCCGGGCCCGTGCGTACGCCCAGGCCCGCAACGCCCGCCGCGAGAACGGCGACACCGCGGACGGTCCGTCCTCGGTGGTCCTTGCCAGCAACCTGTTGTATCTGACGCCGGACCAGCGGGCCGAACTGACGCGGCGGGTCTTCGACCTTCTGCGAGACTACGAACTCGAAGATCCGGACCACGTGCCCGAGGGCGCCGAACGCATGGCCACGATGTGGTCGATGATTCCGGACGACCGCGGACCGGCCGCCGGCAAGGCCTGAGCCCGCCGCCGGCACCGCCGGATCTTGCAGCCGGAGCGTCGTCACAGGCCGCCGGACACGCGGTCATATTGCGGCCGGAACCCACCTCCGCGGGGCCGCCATTTCCGGCCGGATGCGCGGGATTCTGCAAAATATGGTGAACTAGGCGGGTATGGGCGCATCTGCCCGAGCCACCTTTTTCTGTAGGAGCACCGTGCCAAGCAAGGCCAAAACCGGCAAGAAACTCGTGATTGTGGAGTCTCCCGCCAAGAGCAAAACCATCGCCAAGTACCTCGGCGAAGGCTTCATCGTGGAGGCCTCCATAGGTCACATCCGCGACCTTCCGCAGCCCTCGGAGCTCCCCGCGGAACTGAAGAAGACCCCGCTGGGCAAGTTCGCCGTCGACATTGACAACGACTTCAAGCCCTACTACGTGGTGTCCTCGGACAAGAAGAAAAAGGTTGCCGAGCTCAAGGCCCAGCTCAAAGATGCCGACGCTCTCTATCTCGCAACCGATGGGGACCGCGAGGGCGAGGCCATCGCGTGGCACCTGCTGGAAGTGCTCAAGCCCAAGGTTCCCGTCTACCGGATGACCTTCGGCGAAATCACCAAGGAAGCCATCCACCGCGCCATGGACAACCTGCGCGACGTCGACCAGGACCTGGTGGATGCCCAGGAGACCCGGCGGGTCCTGGACCGGCTCTACGGCTATGAGATCTCCCCCGTGCTCTGGCGCAAGGTGGCCCGCGGCCTCTCCGCCGGCCGCGTGCAGTCTGTCGTCACCCGCATGGTGGTGGACCGCGAACGCGAGCGGATGGCCTTCAAGGCCGCCTCCTACTGGGACCTCACCGGGCAGTTCGGCGCCGGTTCCGGCTCCTTCAAAGCCAAACTCGCCGCCGTCGACGGCGCCAAGGTCGCCAGCGGCCGGGACTTCAACGACAACGGCGAGCTCACCTCGCGCAACGCCGTCCACCTCAACGAGGAACTCGCCGCCTCGCTCGCGGCGGGGCTGCAGGACGCCGAATTCCGCGTCCGCTCCGTCGACACCAAGCCGTACACCCGCCGCCCGGCCGCGCCGTTCACCACCTCCACCCTGCAGCAGGAGGCCGGCCGCAAGCTGCGCTTCTCCTCGAAGAGCACGATGCAGGTGGCCCAGCGCCTCTACGAAAACGGCTACATCACCTATATGCGTACGGACTCGTCCGCGCTGAGCAACGAGGCCATCACGGCCGCCCGGCGCCAGGCCTCCGAGCTGTACGGCCCCGAGTACGTGCCGCAGTCGCCGCGGGTCTACAGCGGCAAGGCAGCGAACGCGCAGGAAGCTCACGAGGCCATCCGACCCGCCGGTGACTCCTTCCGCACGCCGGCCCAGGTGGCCAAGCAGCTCTCGGGCGACGAATTCCGGCTCTACGAGCTCATCTGGAAGCGCACGGTCGCCTCGCAGATGGCTGATGCCAAGGGATCCACCGCCACGATCCGCCTCGGCGCCGTGACTGTTGGCAACCCGGCCGATCGCCGCGACGCCGAATTCTCGGCGTCGGGCACCGTCATCACCTTCCCCGGCTTCCTCGCCGCCTACGAAGAAGGCAAGGACGAAAGCCGCGGCGATGACGAGTCCGAGGAAGCACGCCGGCTGCCCAACGTGGCCAAGGACGACGCTCTCACCGCGACCGATATTGTCGCCGTCGGCCACGAGACCTCGCCGCCGCCGCGCTACACCGAAGCCTCGCTGACCGCGGAGCTGGAAAAGAAGGGCATCGGCCGCCCGTCGACCTATGCCTCCACCATCTCCACGATCCAGGACCGCGGCTACGTCCGGAAGCAGGGCTCCGCGCTGGTCCCGAGCTGGATCGCGTTCTCGGTGATCCGGCTCCTCGAGCAGCACTTCCACGACTATGTGGACTACGAGTTCACCGCCGACATGGAAGCCGACCTGGACAAGATCGCCAACGGCCAGGCGGCCGGACCCGCCTGGCTCAAGCACTTCTATTTCGGTGAGGACTCCGAGCCCGGCCTGCTGAGCATCGTGAACAACCTCGGTGAGATCGATGCCCGCGAGATCAACTCCATCCCCATCACGGACGCGATCACACTCAGGGTCGGCAAGTTCGGCCCGTACCTGGAAAGCTCCACCGCGACGGTGGATCCCGAGACCGGCGAAGTGGTTGAAGCGGCCCGCGCCAACGTCCCGGAGGATCTGGCCCCGGATGAGCTGACGGCCGCCAAGGCCGTTGAACTCATGGAGACCGCCGCCCCGGAGGAGCGCGTCCTCGGCGCGGACCCCCACACCGGGCACACCATCGTGGCCAAGAACGGCCGCTACGGCGCCTACGTCACCGAGATCATCCCCGAGATGACCGAGGAACAGCTGGCCAACCAGCCCGTTGAGTACTACAAGAACGGCAAGCCCAAGCCGGCGAAGAAGCCCGTCAAGGCCAAGCCCCGCACCGGATCCCTGTTCGCGTCCATGGGCGTGGACACGATCACGCTGGACGAGGCCCTGCAGCTCATGAGCCTGCCCCGCGTGCTCGGCCAGGACGCCGACGGCAACCCGATCACGGTGCAGAACGGCCGCTTCGGCCCGTACCTGAAGAAGGGCACGGACTCCCGCTCCATCGGCTCCGAAGAGGAGATCTTCACGATCACGCTCGAGGCGGCGCTGGAGATCTACTCGCAGCCCAAGCAGCGCGGCGCCCGTGCCGCCGTGCCCCCGCTGGCCGAATTCGGACCGGACCCGGTCTCGGAGAAGAATATCGTGGTGAAGGAGGGCCGCTTCGGCCCGTATATCACCGACGGCATCACCAACATCACCGTGCCGCGCAGCACCTCGGTCGAGGAGTTGACCAGGGAACAGGCCGTCGAACTCCTGGCCGAAAAGCGGGCCAAGGGCCCGGTCAAGCGCACGACGACGGCCCGCAAGGCGCCCGCCCGGAAGGCCCCGGCCAAGAAGTAGGCCAGCCCACCGAAATCGCCGGAAACGCGCGGATTCGCCGGAAAATACCGGCGAATCCGCAGGTTTCCGGCGATTTCGCGTTTGCGGACCGGGGCGCAACGTGATCGAGTAGGAATATGACTGAACAGCCCGCACACCTGGACAACCAGCCGCTGAACGAACTCGAGGAGCAGCTTGCCCGGGGGGAGCAGCCGGACGCCAACCCGGTGGACGTGATCCTCGCCTTCCTCAACAACGAGGTCTACGTGGTCAGCTCCGACGCCCTGGAAGGCCCCGACTCGCAGGTGGAGCCGCTGGTCCTCGCGAACTCCTCCGGGAAGCCCGTCCTGGCCGTCTTCTCACACCCGAGCCGCGTCACTGAGCAATATCTCGCCGCCGCCCCGAACGTGCTGGGCACGCAGGGCGCCGCGATCATCGGCAACCTCGGCGCAGAGCTCGGCATGGTGATCAACCCCGGGGCCGCCTACGGCTTTGAAATCGACCCGGAGGGCGTAGCCAACATCCGCCGCGACTTCAAGCCAACTGAGGAGCCCATTGACGGGCCCGTGGACCGGCCGGCGCAGAACGGCGACCCGGCCTAAGCCCGCGGTGGCGACGGCGGTATTCTTCGCGAATACCGCCGTCGCAGCTAGGCCAGCCGCACCGTGGGGGGAATAATGGCAGCATGCGTCTAGGCGTCCTCGACATCGGGTCCAACACTGTCCATTTGCTGCTGGTTGACGCCCATCCGGGCGCCCGTCCGGTCCCCTACGCCTCGCACAAGCGGCGGCTGTCGCTCGTGCAGTACCTCGACGACGACGGCAACATCAACGACGAGGGGCAGCATGAACTCGTCGAATTTGTCCTTGAGGCGTGGGAATTCGCGGCCAAGCACAAAGCCGACGACCTCCTCGCGTTCTGCACCTCGGCCATCCGCGAGGCCACCAACGGTGCTGACGTCCTGGCCCGCGTCAAGCATGAAACCACCGTCACCCTCCGTGAGCTCAGCGGCAGCGAGGAGGCATCCATGACGTTCTTCGCCGTCCGGCGCTGGTACGGCTGGGGCGCCGGGCCCATCCTGAACCTCGATATCGGCGGCGGCTCCTTCGAGATGGCCCTCGGCCAGGACGAACTGCCCGAGCTGGCGATGTCCGTTCCGCTCGGCGCCAGCCGGCTGACGCGTGACTGGCTGCCCGAGAACCCGCCCTCGGCCAAGAGCATCAAGGAGCTGCGCCGCTACATCCGCTCCACACTCAAACCCGCGGTGCGTAAATTCGAGAAGCTGGGCCCGCCCAACCTCGTGGCGGGCACGTCCAAAACTTTCCGGTCCCTCGCCAGGATCGCCGGTGCCGCCCCGAGCGCCGCCGGACCCTACGTCAAGCGGGAGCTGCTGGCCCTCGACCTGGGGCTCTGGGCGCAGCGGATCTCGGCCATGGAGATAGGGGACAGGCTCCACCTGCCCGGCGTCTCCGAGGCCCGCGCGCCGCAGGTCCTCGCCGGCGCCCTCGTCGCGGAAGCCGCCCTTGAGATGTTCAAGTTCGACAGCATGGTGACCTGCCCGTGGGCCCTGCGTGAGGGACTCATCCTCCGCCGCCTGGACCAGTTGGTATTTGAGGGACCGGTCGATCCCGCGCCGCACGTGGCAGAGCAACCTCCGGCGCGGCTCCTGTCGCCGGGAAAAGCTTTCTGAAACCGCCCCGGCCGCAACGATGTCGATCCGCAGGGACCTCGATCGTGTAATTGCTGAGAGGCCGGCACGCCGCCGGCTGATTCGACAAGGAGGCACCCGAAATGACGCAGTACCTGCTCAGCATTTACCAACCGGACGGCCCTGCCCCGGACCCTGAGTTCCTCGAACCGATCATGCGTGATCTGGCGGCCCTGAACCATGAAATGCAGGCGGCCGGGGCCTGGGTGTTCGCCGCGGGACTCCACCCGGCAGAGTCCGCGACCGTCCTCCGGCCCAGTGACGGCGAGATCCTCGTGACCGACGGGCCATTCACCGAAGGCAAAGAGCATCTCGGCGGATTTACCGTGATCGAGGCCGAGGACCTAGACGCAGCCCTTGGCTGGGCACGGAAGCTGGCCGGCGCCACCACGCTTCCCGTTGAAGTCCGTCCCTTCCAGCACTAGCCGCCGGCCGAGAGGGGGCTGCTGTGGGCGACACCGGCGCAACCGACGGCGCAACTGACGGCGCGACCGAGGCGGACATTGCCCGCGTGTTCCGGCTCGAATACGGCCGCGCCGTAGCCGTCCTGACGCGTACGTTCGGGAACATCGATATTGCCGAGGACGCCGTCCAGGATGCTTTTGCTGCGGCGCTCCAGCACTGGCCCTCGGCAGGCGTCCCGCCCAGCCCGGCCGGCTGGATCATCACGACGGCGCGGCACCGGGCGATCGACCGGCTGCGGAGGGAGGCCTCCCGGGAGGACAAGCATGCGCAGGCAGCCTGGCTGGCGGCGGCGCGGTCAGGGGCCGGACCTTCACCGGCTGCTGAAGAGCAGTTCCTGGCGGAACAGTCAGGAGTCGAGGACGTGGACGACGACACGTTGCGGCTGATTTTCACCTGTTGCCACCCCGCCCTGGCCAGATCTGCCCAAGTGGCGCTCACGTTGCGGCTTCTGGGTGGATTGACGACGGCGGAGATCGCCCGGGCCTTCCTGGTGCCGGAGGCGACCATGGCACAGCGGCTGGTCCGGGCGAAGGCAAAAATCCGGGATGCCAAAATCCCGTACCGTGTCCCGCAGGGAGCCGAACTGCCCGAACGGCTGCAACCGGTGCTTGCGGTCGTCTACCTGATCTTCAACGAGGGCTACACCGCCGGCCCCGCCGACAGCCCGGCCCGTGCGGAGCTCTGCACTGAAGCCATCCGGCTGGGCAGGCTGTTGGTGTCCCTCATGCCGGACGAGCCGGAAGCGGCGGGACTGCTGGCACTGATGCTGCTCATTGAGTCCCGCCGCGCTGCCAGGTTCGCCCCCGACGGCGGACTCGTGCTGCTCGCGGTCCAGGACAGGGGGCGCTGGGACAGCGCCGGGGCCGCCGAAGGCCAGGAGCTGGTGCGCCGCTGCCTGCGGCGGAACCGTCCTGGGCCGTATCAGCTCCAGGCGGCGATCAACGCCGTCCACAGCGTCGCCACGACCGCCGCGGAGACCGACTGGGCGCAGATCCTGCAGTTGTATGACCAGCTCCTGGCCGTCGCGCCCGGACCCGTCGTGGCGCTGAACCGCGCCGTCGCACTTGCCGAACTGCGCGGGCCGGTTGCCGCGCTGGCCGCGGTGGAGGGCCTGGGTCTGGAGAACTACTACCTCTTCCACGCCGTCCGCGCCGACTTCCTGGTGCGCCTGGACCGCTATCCGGAGGCCGCCGAAGGTTACAGGCGGGCCCTGGGGCTGGCCGGAAGCGCCGCGGAACGCCGGTTCCTCGAGGGCAAGCTCCGCAGCCCGGCGTTCGGCGGGGACGGAGCCGGTTAGAAGCGGGCCCACCCGGGCCTGATGCGGGCGGGTCAATGCCGGTTAAATGTGTAGCGCCGGGCGACTGGAGCAGGACTTGGGGGAACTCTGCTGCCAATCGCCCGGCGCACCGCCGGCTCCGGGGGAACCGACTATCATCACTCGCACCTGTTGAGGCACTTTCCAAGGTAATGGCCGATCTTGGGCGCACAGCGAGATTTCCCTGTGGGTTCGCTGGCAATCCCGGAGTCCCCGCTTTGTGGCCGGCTCCGGTGTGGGGCCTTTGAACGGCAAAGCACCGATTAAACGGCAAAGGCACCGGCGGTCCGCTGCGGGAAAAATGGGAAAATCCGCTGCAAACCACCGGTGCCGCGCAGGCATCCGCATGCCTGCTGCATCACTCGCACCCTCAATGAGGTAGCTCCAACGTTAGGGCCCGAAGTTGTGCAATGACTGCGGTAAAGGTGTGAGCTGGCTGGGAATCACGTCCGACTGCAATGATGGGGACATGAGCAACCGAATCGCATTCCTGGGCTGTGGGTCAATGAACGAGGCAATTCTGGGTGGGCTGATCGACGGCGGTGTCGACCCGGCCGATATCGTCGCTACCGTCCGCCGGGCCGAGCGCGCGGCCGAACTGGCCCAACGCCACCACGGGATCACGGCCATCGCGGGCGAAGAGGAGCCCGACAACAACAAGCAGGCCGCCACCGGCTCCGGCGTCGTCATCCTTGGCGTCAAGCCCGCGGGCATCGCCGATCTGGCGCGGGAAATCAGTGAGTCCCTTTCACCGGACACGATCGTCATCAGCGTCGCGGCCGCCGTGTCCCTGGCGCAGCTGGAGGCGGCGCTGCCGGCCGGCCAGCCCGTCATCCGCACAATGCCGAACACGCCGGCGAAGCTGGGCCGCGGCGTCGTCTCCGTCTCTCCCGGGACCAACTGCTCCGCCGGGCAGCTCCAGCGCGCCAAGGACATCCTCGCAGCCGCCGGCACGGTGGTGGAGATCCCCGAAGACCAGGTGGACGCCCTGTCCGCGATCAGCGGCTCGGGCCCGGCCTACGCCTTCTACCTGGCTGAGGCCATGGCAGAGGCCGGCGCGCAACTGGGCCTGGATCCGGAGCTGTCCCTGTTGCTGGCTCGCGAGACCGTCGCCGGGGCGGGCTTCATGCTGGCCGAGCCCGGCGCGGATCCTTCCGCGCTGCGCAAGGCGGTCACGAGCCCGAACGGCACCACGGAACGGGCCATTGCCACGTTTGACGAGCGAGGACTGCCGGCCATCATCGCTGACGGCGCCCGCGCGGCCGCTGCGCGCGCGGCCGAAATCACCCGGCAGCTCGCCTGAGCCTGCCCGGTCGTACACGCGCTTCCGGCGGGCACCAGGGCCACCGTGGTGGCTCCGGGCACCTGTGGGCGCCGGTTGTGGCCTAGGGACGTGCGGCGAACCGTTCGAGCAGGTCCACGTGGCCCGAAACGATGAGCATGTCCCGCGAGGAAACCTTGGTTTCCGGCCGCGCGTACGTGAAGTCCTCACCCGGGGACTTCACGCCCACAATCGTGACACCGTACTTGGAGCGGACCTTGGACTCGTCCAGGGTGAAGCCCACGGTCTCCCGTGGCGGGTACATCTTGACGATCGCGAAGTCGTCGTCGAACTCGATGAAGTCCAGCATCCGCCCGGAGACCAGGTGCGCGGCGCGGACGCCCGCGTCCGCCTCCGGGTAGATGACGTGGTTGGCGCCGATCCGGGTCAGGATCTTGCCGTGCGAGGGCGTGATCGCCTTGACCCAGAGGTGTTCGATTCCGAGGTCCACGAGGTTCACCGTGATCAGCACCGAGGATTCGATCGAGGTGCCCACGCCCACGACGGCGGAACTGAATTCCTGGGCCCCGAGCTGGCGGAGGGCATCGATGTTGGTGGCGTCGGCTTCCACGACGTGCGTCAGGACACTCGCCCACTTCTGGACGAGGGTGCGGTCGCGCTCAATGGCCAGGACCTCCCGGCCCTGCTTGACCAGCTGCTCTGCGGTGGATGCGCCAAAACGGCCCAGCCCGATCACCAGCACGGGGGCGTTGTGGGCGGGGCGGTTGACGGCGCCTGAGGAACTAGCCAATGATCGGTCTCTCTTCCGGGTAGTGGTACAGCTGGCTGCGCTGGCGCAGGGCCAGGCCGGCGGCAAGGGTGACCGTCCCGACGCGCCCGGCAAACATGAGCAAAGCGAGGACGTAAACCCCCTCCGGCGGCAACTCTGCACTGAGGTTGGTGCTTAGGCCCACCGTGGCGAAGGCGGAAATGGTTTCAAACAGGACCCGGTCAAGGGAGGCATGGCTGATGTGCAGGAGCAGGAGGGCCGAGACAGAGACGAGGGTGGCGCCGGCGACGATCACCGAAATGGCCACGCGCATGGTGCCCTCAGGGATGGTGCGGCCATAGATCTTCACGTCCGCGTCGCCGCGGGCCTCGGCGGCGATCGCCAGGAACATCACAGCGATGGTCGTGACCTTGATGCCGCCGGCCGTGGAGGCGGATCCGCCGCCGGCGAACATGAGGGCATCGGAGAGCAGCATGGTGGTCGACTCCATGTGGTTCTGGTCCACAAGGTTGAACCCGCCCGAGCGCAGCATGACTGAGGCAAACAGCGCATGCGTGATCTTGTCGCCGAGGTCCATGTCCCCGATGGTGCGCAGGTTGTCCCACTCCAGGAAGCCCCAGAGGACCGTACCGGCGGCGAGGAGGATGAAGGACACCTGGATGGTCAGCTTGGTGTGCAGGTTCCATTTCTTCCACCGCAGCCCGTTCTGGTGCAGCACCATGACCACGGGGAAACCCAGGCTGCCCAGGAACACCCCGAGCATGAGCGGGACGAGGATCCAGAGATCGGTTTCGTACGGGACGATCCCGTCCGAATGCGGCGTGAAGCCGGCGTTGTTGAAAGCCGAAATGGCGTAGAAGATGCCGTGCCACACAGATTGCGGGAAGCTCTCCCCGAGGATCAGGAAGCGGGGGATAAGAGCCAGCGCCAGGGCGCCCTCGATCACCACGGAGGTCACGATCACGATCCGCAGCAGCGTACCGACTTCGCCGAGCCGGCCTGCATTCATGGCCTCCTGGGCGATCAGCTTGCCGCGGACACCGAGTCTCTTGCTGACCATGAGCGCCAGCAGCGACGCGAGGGTCAAGGTGCCCAAGCCGCCCACGAAAATGCCGAACAGAATCACGAGCTGGCCGAAGAAGGACCAGTGCACAGCCGTGGAGACCACGGTCAGGCCCGTGACGCAGACAGCGGACGCCGCAGTGAAGAACGCCTGATGCAGCGGTGTGACCTGTCCTGTCGCGGAAGCTAAGGGCAGCGAGAGCAAAGCGGTGAAGACCAGGATTACGACGCCGAACGCCGTAAGCGCCAGGCGGGCCGGCGAGCTGTTTGCGATGCTGTCAATGAAGTCGCGCAGGCGTGTGAAGATCCACAGGCCTTCCCGCTCCGGCATACCTGGCTGCCAGCTGGCGGGGCTCTTGGACCTCGACTGGCTTTGCGTCATGTTTTTCCTCGGTTGAAACTGCTTCCCCAAGTAGTAAACCACTAAAGTCCCGTAATGGCCGGGGGAGCACCCGTACACGCGCGGGAAGCCGGGGACCGCTCCGGTAGCCTGTGATTGATGACATTCCTGCCCGGACTCACTCAGACCGCGCTGCCGACGACGGTAGTGTGGGCTCCTGCCATGACCGCCTACAACTTTGGCCACTCCCACCCGATGGCGCCGGAGCGCATGGAGCTCACAGCGAAGCTGGCCGGCAGCCTGGGACTGCTGGATCTGGACCACGTCACGGTGGCGGCACCGGACGTCGCCGCCGACGCGGAGCTGTGCGCGGTCCACAGCCCGGAGTTTGTGGCCGCCGTGCGGCGTGTGAGCGAAAACCCGGACACCCCCGACCACGCCAGGGGCCTGGGAACCGAGGATGATCCGGCCTTTGCCGGCATGCACGAAGCCAGCGCCCGGCTTGCCGGCGGCTCCCTGCTGGCCGCCGCTGCCATCCTGGACGGCAGCGCGGTGCGGGCCGTGAACTTCGGCGGCGGGATGCACCACGCCTCCAGGGACCGTGCGAGCGGTTTTTGCATCTATAACGACGCCGCCCTCGCGGTCCAGCGGCTGCTCGACGGCGGCGTCCAGCGCGTGGCCTACGTCGACGTCGATGCGCACCACGGCGACGGCACGCAGAGCATCTTCTGGGACGATCCGCGCGTGCTGACTATTTCGCTGCACGAGTCCGGGCTGACCCTCTTCCCGGGCACCGGGTTTGCCAACGAGATCGGTGGGCCGAACGCGCAAGGCAGCGCGGTGAACGTCGCCCTCCCGGCCGGCACCGCGGACGCGGGGTGGCTGCGGGCCTTCCACGCCGTCGTGCCCCAGCTCATTGGCGCGTTCGAGCCGGAAGTCATCGTCAGCCAGCACGGCTGCGACTCGCACCGGCTTGACCCGCTCGCCCACCTGAACATCAGCGTCGACGGCCAGCGCGAGGCCGCAACGGCCATCGGCAACCTCGCCGCGCGCTACTGCGACAACCGGTGGATTTCCACAGGCGGCGGCGGCTACAACGTCGTCAGCGTGGTGCCGCGGTCGTGGAGCCACCTCATAGCCATCGCGGCCGGCCGCCCGGTACCGCTGCGCACCCCGGTTCCGGAGGACTGGCGAAACTATGTCAAAGACAAGTACGGGGCCAAGTTCGGTGTAGAGCCCCCCGAGGCGATGGGCGACGACGTCGACCTCTGGTGGCGGTCCTGGGAAGTCGGTTTCGACCCCAACGACGAGGTGGACCGCAGCGTCATGGCCACCCGCAAGGAAGTGTTTCCCCTGCACGGACTGGACCCCTGGTTCGACTAGGCCCGGGCCCGGGTGGAGGCCCCGGTTGGGGCCCGGTGCCAGGGAAGCAATTCGTGGATGCCATCTGGCGTATATGTCGCTAGTGTGGAGGACATGGTGACAGACGACGTATTTGCCGTCATTGCTGAGGCAACCAGGCGTGACATTCTGATAGCCCTCCGCAAGGGGGACAAAGCGGTGGGGGAACTGGTCCAGGAACTTGAAGCAAGCCAGCCCACCATTTCCAAACATCTCAAAGTCCTCCGCGAAGCGGACCTGGTGAGCATGCGCGCCCAGGGCCAGAAGCGGTACTACACGCTCAACCCCAAACCGCTCGCCGGGATCGCCAGCTGGCTCCAGGCGTTCGACGTCGGCCCCGCTGCGACAGCGGACGCCGCCGCGCCCCTCCACCCCGAACCCAGTCCTGCCGCCGTCCCGGATGGCCTGGCCGCAGCGGCCGTCCCGCAGCCGGTCGCCGCGCAGCCCGCCGCAGCACTGGCGGCCCGTCCTGCCGGCAGCCCGCTGAGCCCCGCCGTCGTCATCCCGGTGGGAACGGCAGGGGAGGACAAGAGGCCCCAGCAGATCGGGCGGACCGTGGGCCGGGCCGCCACCAGGGCCGCCGACCTCCTGGCCAACCTGCCCAAGTTCGGCCGCAAGAAGTAACCCGGGTCGTTTGTGTCCTGCGCCACCCCGTTTTTGTCACAGGGGGCGCCCTCAGGTCCTCAAATAGAAATCCTTTCCGGCCCAGTGCAACCATGGAAAGGCTGGATTGTTGCGCCCGCAGAAGGGCGCCAAGGTTGAGGGAGTTGCAATGGACGCACGGCTTGAAGCCATCCGGGACACGGTGCTGGCACGGAATCCCGGCGAAAGGGAGTTCCACCAGGCAGTCATCGAGGTCTTCGAAAGCCTCGGACCGGTGCACGACCGCCACCCGGAGTTCCTTGAAGGGGCCGTCCTCGAGCGGCTCTGTGAGCCCGAACGGCAGATCATCTTCCGCGTGCCGTGGACGGACGACGCCGGCAGCTTCCAGATCAACCGCGGCTTCCGGGTGGAGTTCAATTCAGCGCTGGGCCCCTACAAGGGTGGCCTGCGATTCCACCCCTCGGTAAACCTTGGCATCATTAAGTTCCTCGGCTTCGAGCAGATCTTCAAGAATGCCCTGACCGGCATGCCGATCGGCGGCGGCAAGGGCGGCTCCGACTTCGACCCCCGCGGACGCTCGGACGCCGAAATCATGCGCTTCTGCCAGTCCTTCATGACGGAGCTGTACCGCCACATCGGCGAGTACACGGACGTCCCTGCCGGGGACATCGGAGTCGGCGGCCGCGAAATCGGCTACCTCTTCGGACAGTACAAGCGGATCACCAACCGCTACGAATCCGGCGTCCTCACCGGCAAAGGCATCTCCTGGGGCGGTTCGCTGGTGAGGCCCGAAGCCACGGGCTACGGCACCGTGATCTTTGCCGAAGAAATGCTCAAGACCCGCGGCCAGTCCTTCGACGGCCAGCGCGTGGTGGTCTCCGGCTCCGGCAATGTCGCCATCAACGCGATCGCCAAGGCCCAAGCGCTCGGCGCCACCGTTGTGGCCTGCTCCGATTCCTCCGGCTACATCGTGGACGAGGCCGGGATCGACGTCGCGCTGCTGCGCCAGATCAAGGAGGTCGAGCGCGGACGGCTCAAGGACTACGAAGCCCGGCGCTCCGCCGTCTCCTACGTGGAGGGCGGCTCAGTCTGGGACGTCGACGCGACGGTCGCGCTGCCGTGCGCCACGCAGAACGAACTCGACGGCGACGCCGCTGCCCGGCTGGTCCGCAACGGCCTGCTGGCGGTGGGCGAGGGCGCCAACATGCCCTCGACGCGTGACGCCGTCGCGGTCTTCCAGGAAGCCGGCATCCTGTTCGGCCCGGGCAAGGCCGCCAACGCGGGAGGCGTGACGACGTCCGCACTGGAAATGCAGCAGAACGCCAGCCGCGACTCCTGGTCGTTCGCGCACACCGAGGAACGCCTCACGGAGATCATGGTCGGAATCCACGACCGCTGCGCGGCCACCGCGGACGAGTACGGGGACCCTGGGAACTACGTGCTGGGCGCGAACATCGGCGGCTTCGTGAAGGTAGCCGACGCGATGCTCGCCCAGGGCCTCATCTAGGTCTGATCTTCCGGTTGCCCGTGTGCCGGGACAGCGGTGGCGGCAGTGTTCTTCGACAGACACTGCCGCCACAGTCATTTCCGCGGGCATATGTCGGACGGGCTACTGCCGGAGGATCCGCACGTGGTCCGGGGTGAGGTCCGCGATCCGGCTGACGCCCAGCAGGGCCATGGTGCGTTCCATGTCCTTCTCCAGGATTTGGAGGGCGCGGTCCACCCCGGCCCGTCCGCCGGCCATAAGCCCGTACAGGTAGGCGCGGCCGATCAGCGTGAAGTCGGCGCCGAGGGCGAGGGCGGCGATGATGTCCGCGCCGCTCATGATGCCGGTGTCCAGGATGATCGCGGCCTCGCTGCGGTCCGCCTTCAGCGCGGCAGCGACCTCGGGGAGCAGGTGGAACGGGATCGGCGCCCGGTCGAGCTGGCGGCCGCCGTGGTTGGAGAGCACAATCCCGTCCGCGCCGTGGTCCACCACCTTGCGGGCGTCGTCGACCGTCTGGATGCCCTTGACCACGAGCTTGCCCTTCCAGGTCTCGCGCAGCCAGTCGAGGTCGGCGTAGGTCAGGGTGGGGTCGAACATGGAGTTGATCAGGTCCGCGACCGTGCCCGTGTACCGGGACAGCGACGCGAAAGTCAGCGGCTCGTGGGTGAGGAAGTTGAACCACCACGCGGGCCGGTAGGACGCATCGAGCACGGTCTTGAGCGTCAGGGCGGGCGGGATGGTCATGCCGTTGCGGACGTCGCGGAGCCTGGCGCCGGCGACGGCGGTGTCCACCGTGACCATCAGGGTGTCGTTGCCCGCCGCGGCGGCACGCTGGATCAGTTCCAGCGACCGGTCCCGGTCCGTCCACAGGTACAGCTGGAACCAGTTGCGGCCCGTGGGTGCGGCGGCGGCCACGTCCTCGAGGGACGCCGTGCCCATGGTGGAGAGCGTGTATGGAATGCCGGCGGCTTCGGCGGCCTGGGAGCCGGCGTATTCGCCCTCGGACTGCATCATCCGGGTGAATCCTGTCGGCGCGATCCCGACCGGCAGGCGGGAAGGCCCGCCCAGGATGTCGGTGCTGAGGTCGATGCTGGAGACGTCACGCAGGACCCCGGGCCGGAACTCGATGTCCAGGAACGCCTGGCGTGCGCGGCGGAGGGAGATTTCGGCCTCGGCGGCGCCGTCGGTGTAGTCGAACGGTGCCTGGGGCGTGCGGCGCTTGGCCATGTCCCGCAGGTCCCAGATGGTGCTGGCACGGCGCAGCCTGGCGGCCCGGCTGAACTCCGGCTTCTTGAACTGCATCAGGGGAGCGAGGTCGGCGTATTTGGGCACACGGCGCTTCAACGCGGCAGGAAGCCCACGGGCGGCCGCTGCCGCTGCGCCTTGCCCGGACGAGGAGGCCCCGGGGTCCGTGGAAGTGGCCCCGGGAGTGATCGGAGCCTCGGGGTTGCCGGGCGGAACGGTCTGCGTCATGGCTGTCTCCATAGTGGGTCGGATGCTCGTGCTGGGGTTCCCTCACACTCTAGGTGGTGCCGGTGTGCGCCGAAATGACACTTCGCGGCAGTGTTGGCGCGGACGACTGCCGCGAACTGCACTCTCGGCGTCCCGGGGCGACGGGTCCGGCGAATTGTTACGCCCGGTGTTTGCCCCGGCCGCGGCTCCGGGGCTATGGTCGACGCTATGACTAACCGTTGGTATGCGTATTTTTCGTTGGCTCTGGAGGGGCCCGCGTCTAACTGACACGCATCCAACTTTCCTTCAGAGCCAACAGGGCAGAGATCATTCTCTGCCCTTCGCCATTTCTCCGGCGGGTTCTGATCAGGGCCCGCTCCGCATCCGGAACAGGACCCGAACATGAGCATCGAAGCAGCCCCCGGCACCCAGCACTCCACCTCGAACCTGCGCGTCAGCGAGTTCACCCCGCTGCCCACCCCGCAGGACCTCATGGCGGAACTGCCGCTGGAGCCCCGCCTGGCCGAGGTAGTTGGACGGKGCCGGGACGAGGTCCGGGCCATCATGGACGGTGTCGACGACCGGCTGCTCGTCATCGTGGGCCCCTGCTCCATCCACGATCCCAAGGCGGGGCTGGAATACGCCCGCCGGCTGGTCAGCCAGGCCGAGAAGCACCGCGAAGACCTGCTGATCGTCATGCGCACGTACTTCGAAAAGCCGCGCACCACGGTGGGCTGGAAGGGCCTGATCAACGACCCCCGGCTGGACGGCAGCCACGACATCGCCGCGGGCCTGCGCGCGGCCCGGGCCTTCCTGCGCCAGGTCACGGCCCTCGGCCTGCCCACCGCCACCGAGTTCCTTGAGCCCATCAGCCCCCAGTACGTCGCGGACCTGGTCGCCTGGGGCGCGATCGGCGCCCGCACCACGGAGAGCCAGATCCACCGCCAGCTGGCTTCCGGGCTGTCCATGCCGATCGGCTTCAAGAACGGGACCGACGGCGACCTCCAGGTGGCGCTGGATGCGTGCAGCGCCGCCGCTGCGGCCCAGGCGTTCCTCGGGATCGACGACGACGGCAGGGCCGCGCTTGTGGCCACCGCCGGCAACCCGGACACCCACGTCATCCTCCGCGGCGGACGCAAGGGACCCAACTACTCCGCCGCCGACGTTGAAGCGGCCTCCGCCAAACTCGCCGCGAAGCAGCTGAACCCCCGCCTGATCGTCGACGCCAGCCACGCCAACAGCGGCAAGAACCACCACCGCCAGGCCGAGGTCGCCCTCGAAATTGGTGCCCAGCTGGAAAGTCCCGGAGCCGCGGCCGGGGCCATCGCCGGCGTCATGCTGGAGAGCTTCCTGGTGGGCGGGGCGCAAAACCTAGAGGTCAACGCCGCCGTCACAACCGCAGGCAAAGCCGCAGGCAACGCTGGAGCCGCCGGCCGGGACGAGCTGGTCTACGGCCAGAGCGTCACGGATGCCTGCATGGACTGGGATGTGACGGCGTCGGTACTTGGCCAACTGGCCGCCTCGGCCCGCACGCGCCGGACGCGTGCCTGAGGGTTGGACAGGAGGGCGCGGGAAGTGCGAGATTTTCGAGATTCCTGCGGAAAACGTGTGGGGATTCCTGAGGAAGTCTTTCACATTGGCACCATGAGCAACTAGTGTTGCTAACACATGGTTGTTTGATGGCTCAGCATCGGCACACCGCCATGTCACCAGGTGGGGCTGCCGTTCGCTTGAGCAAAGGAATAGGGAAATGTCTACGGAGGCCAACTTCTCCAAGGCCCGTTTTTTGACCGTGGCCGAAGTCGCGGAACTTATGCGGGTATCAAAGATGACTGTGTACCGTCTGGTGCATTCGGGGGAGATGCCGGCCGTGCGCTTCGGCCGCTCCTACCGCGTGCCGGAAAACGCCGTCGAACAGTACCTCAAGGGTGCCGTCGTCGACCGGAGCGACGGTCACGCCGGAACTGGCTGAACAGCCAGCGGCAACATTCACAGCGTGAATCGACTGCTTTGGGTCCCGCATGGGTCCCGCGGTCGTGGGGTGCCTCGCAGAGGCGGTACCCTGTTAAGGAACGTTTTACGTCATTGTAAGAACCTGTCAGTTGTTTCAGTCTGCTTGCTTAGCCCGCGGACCCTTCCCAACAGGCAGGTACTGCATCTAGCCGGTAAGGAACTTTCGTGGGTTCAGTTATTAAGAAGCGTCGCAAGCGTATGGCCAAGAAGAAGCACCGCAAGCTGCTTCGCAAGACGCGCCACCAGCGTCGCAATAAGAAGTAGCCATACTTCGAAATGCATGAAATGCCCGTTGCCTTCCAGGCGGCGGGCATTTTTCTTGCTCCAGCCCGGTGGGAAGATTTCGCGCCGGATTGGACGCGGGCTGCGGAATCGGACACGGGCGGGCCCGGATCCGCGACGCGCGGGTCTGAAACAAAGGCGCGGAACCGAAACCGCAGCGGAAAACCGCGGGGATCAGCGGCTGGGTCCGCGGAAGCGGGAGAACCCCCGCCACAGGCCGTAGATGGCCCCGCCGACCGTCGCGGCCTTGAATCCCAGGGTGGCGGCACGCCGGCCGGCACGGAAGTCGTAGACCGGCCAGTTGTGCTCGCGGGCGTAACGGCGCAGCTTGGAGTCGGGATTGATGGCAACGGGGTGCCCCACCATGCTCAGCAGCGGGATGTCGTTGTGGGAATCGCTGTAGGCCCAGCAGCGGCTGAGGTCCAGCCCTTGGTCGTCGGCAATTTGCTGGACTGCGACTGCTTTGGCCGGGCCGTGGAGGATTTCTCCCACGAGCCGCCCCGTGTACGAGCCGTCCAAAATCTCGCCCACCGTGCCCAGCGCCCCGGTCAGGCCCAGCCGGGCGGCAATGACGGTGGCTACCTCGATCGGCGTCGCCGTGACGAGCCAAACTTTGCGCCCCACCCGGAGATGCTGCTCCGCCAGGGCCTTGGCCCCCGGCCAGATCCGCGACTCAATCATCTCGTCGTAGACCTCTTCGCCCAGAGCTTCGATGTCCTTGGCTGTGATGCCGGCGGCCAGCGTCAGGGCGGAATCGCGGACGGCGTGGACGTCATCCATGTTTTCGCCGCGCAGGACGAACATGAATTGCTTCCAAGCGAACCCGGCGGCCTGCGGCAGGGTGAACGCGCCGCGCTGGTGAAGCTTGCGGGCGACATGGAAAAGGCTTGCGCCCTTCATGAGGGTGTTGTCGACGTCGAAAAACGCAGCCTCGCCGTGCTGCATCGATGCAGCAGGCTCACTGGCCACAATGACGTATTTCTCCTCGGGCATGCCACGAGTCTAGTCAATGACCGGGCCCCGGACCGCCCGCACGGCGCGCGACGCGACGGCGGGACGGCCCGGCCTCAGGCGGACTGCGCCGCGCGTCGACGCCGAAGCGGCGGCCGGGCTACGGTGGATGCATGGCCAAACCCGCGTCCTTCCCCGATGTCGTACTGATCACCAAAGCTGACTGCCACCTGTGCGCGGACGCGCGCGCCGCCGTCGCCCGTGTTACCGCTGCGCTCGGCATCGACTGGTCGGAGAAATCGGTGGACGACGACGCCGGGCTGCGTGAGCGCTTCGCCGAGGAGATCCCGGTGGTGCTGGTCAACGGGGTCCAGCGGGATTTCTGGAAGATCGACGAGGCCCGACTGACCCGGACCCTGCAACGGGTCCTCGACCAGCCGTCCTGACGGCGGGGTGCTTTGTTGCGTGATGCGCCGGGGCTCTAGAGTGGGAAGCACAACGCGACGCAATGGAGCAGATAGTGACTTCGCTGGATTCATCTCCCGGGGCTGTCCCCGGGGGAGCCGGGACTGCCGCCAAACAGATTCCACCCGCGGCCGTGGCCCGGCTGACCATCTATCTGCGCGCCCTGACCACACTGCTGGCTGACGGGGTTGACCGGGTCTCGTCCGAGTCGCTGGCCGAGGCCTCCGGAGTTAGCTCCTCGACGCTGCGCAAGGACCTCTCCTATGTCGGCTCCTACGGAACCCGCGGTGTCGGTTACGAGGTCCAGTACCTTAACCGACACATCGCGGCTGCGCTCGGGCTGACGCATGACTGGAAAGTCGCGATCGTCGGTGCGGGCAACCTGGGCAAGGCCCTGGCCCGGTACGGCGGATTCGAGTCGCGGGGCTTTGACATTGTGGCGATTTTCGACGCCGACCAGATGGTGGTGGGTAGCGAGGTCGGCTGGCTGCGGGTCAGCGACGCCGCTGACCTTGAGCCGGTACTGCAACGGACGGGGGCCAACATGGTGGTCCTCGCCTTGCCCGCCGCGGTGGCCCAGGGCGTCTGCGACCGGGTGATTGCCGCCGGCGTGCGGAGCATCCTCAGCTTCGCGCCGGTGATGCTGCAGGTCCCCCCGGGGGTCAATCTCCGCAAGGTCGACATGGCAACTGAACTGCAGATTCTGGCCTATCACGCACAAAGGGCGCAGGACCCGGAGGACGCCGACTAGGATCGGCCGTACCCTCCGGGTCCCGCGCCCGCTGGGCAGTTCCCTGCTGGGTGGTGCTTGGCGAAGCTACTTCCCGAAAGGGGCTCCGGGCTGTCCGTAAGGGTTGGCAAAGGTCTGCCGCTTCTGGAAGTACGGCGAGGCCGCCGGCAGGTAAAGCAGCACGATGGCCGCGATGCCGACCAGCGCCGCGAGCGTGGCGAGGCTGAGCGGGAAGATGTTGAAGATCGACAAAGCGGCGAACACGGTGCCCAGAATTCGAGCCCAGTTCTTGCCCTTGCGGATATTGAATGCGACGAGGGCGTACAGCCCGGCGCTGATCACGGCGAACACCACGATGGTGCCGATCAGGAAACCCTTGATGGATTCGAAATCGACCTTGGTGCCGCTCGTCGCCATCTGCTGCTCGAACATGTCCCTGACGGCAGGCGTGTCCAGGGTTCCCAGTGACACCAGCATGGAGATGACCCACAGGGCTCCGGCTGCGACGATCAGCCAGAACGAAGTGTTGACCAGTTGGGGAACCGTGCCCGGAGCCTGCGGCTGTTCGGACGGGTACTGACCGTAAGGGGACTGACCGTAAGGGGGCTGGCCGTACTGCGGCGCCTGCGGACCGTTCTGGCCGTAGGCCGGGGGCGTCTGCTGGCCGTACTGTGGCGCCTGCGGGGCGTTCTGGCCGTAGGTCGGGGGTGTCTGCTGGCCGTACTGTGGCGCCTGCGGGGCGTTCTGGCCGTAGGTCGGGGGCGTCTGCTGGCCGTACTGTGGCGCCTGCGGAGCGTTCTGGCCGTACGCCGGCGGTGTCTGCTGGCCGTGCTGCGGCGTCTGCGGGGCGTTCTGGCCGTAGCCCGGAGTGGATTCCCCGCCCGGCTCGGAGCCGTTGGGCGGTGAGGGCTGGACTGGCGGGTTGCTCATGAAAGCGGTCCTTTGCGTGTCGATCACTGAATCGGCCACCGGGACCAGTGATCCTGCCCTGCCCCCAGCATGGTTTAGCTCAACCGTACCGCGGCCCGGCCGCCGTGTGGATCATTCCGGAGAGGTATTCTCAACCCTTATTCGAAGGCCGGCGCAGCCGCGGCGGGAATGCACCGCCGCCCCCACGATCCGGTGGGTTCCCCGTCGGGCGGATGGCCTAGATTCGGCCCCGGTTGGCGACAAACCAGGCCTGGGCGTTCGGCAGCCACATAAGCACGGTAGCCACCAGGCTGATGATGAAGCCCGGCAGGTTTCCGCCCGCCCGGCCGTCGGCGACGCCGGCACCGATGACTGTCAGCACCAAGGAGATGCCGACAAGAATGGTGAGGGCGAAACGGGCCCACTCCCGGCCTTCCTTCATCTTCATGGCCAGGATGATTTGAGCGGTTGCCAATGCAAGAGCCACGATGACGAGCAGCAGCACCACGAGTCCGATCGGCGGCGCGAAGGCGATCAGGACGAAGGACCCGAACAACCCGATGATTCCACCGAGGAGTCCCAGCAGTCCGCCGATAAGCCAGATCCAGTACGAGACCTTCAGCTCGGTGGGCATCGGAGCGACCTTGAACATGCCGGATAGGCCGCCTACAGGCAGTGCATCGCTGAAGTTCCTGGGACGGTCGGTGGGCATCTCGAAGCGGAATCCGCCCGCCGGCGCCGGCTGGCCCTGGTACCCGGGAGGGGGAGCCTGATAGCCGGGCTCACCCTGGTACCCGGGCGGCGGTGCCTGATAACCCGGCGGGGGAGCCTGATAGCCGGGCTCACCCTGATACCCCGGCGGCGGTGACTGGTATCCGGGAGTGGGCGACGGGTTGACTGGGGGCTGCTGTGGGCCGGCTGGCGGGACGTTGCCCGACGCCGGCGGCTGGGCGCCCGGCTGCTGTGGCGGTACATCACTCGGGTTGCTCATGGCTCTCACTGTAGACCGGCGTTTCCCTGTTATCTAGGGAATCCCCAGGCCCGTCGCGAAGCCCGTCGCGGCGCCCGGCAGCGGCACAAACAACAACGCCCTGCTTCATCGCGAAGATGAAGCAGGGCGCTGGAACCGGCGGGCCGGCGTCGTCCGCCCGGGACCGGACGGAGGGACCGGCCCGCGGCGGTACTGGCTACGCTGCGGGGGCGATGAAGGCCAGTTCCAGGTTGATGGCAACCTTGTCGCTGACCAGCACGCCGCCGGCGTCGAGGACCGCGTTCCAGGTCAGGCCGAAGTCCTTGCGGCTGATGGTGGTTTCGGCGCTGAGGCCGGCGCGGGTGTTGCCGAAGGGATCGACGGCCACGCCGTTGAACTCGGTCTCAAGGGCCACGGGGCGGGTGATGCCCTTGATGGTGAGATCGCCCTGGAGCTCGTAGGCGTCGCCCTTGGGGACGATGGTGCTGGAGACAAAGGAGATCTCCGGGAACGTCTCGACGTCGAAGAAGTCTCCGCCGCGGACGTGGCCGTCGCGGTTGGCGTCGCCGGAGTCGAAGCTTGCGGTCTTGATCGAGGCGTTGACCTTGGAGCCGGTGACGTTCTCGGTCAGGTCCAGGGTGGCTGCGGCGTCGGTGAACTGACCGCGGACCTTGCTGATGCCGGCGTGGCGGACGGTGAAGCCGATCTCGCTGTGCGACGGGTCGAGGGTCCAGATGCCGGTGGTGACGTTTGCGGGAAGTGTCATGGTGATGCTCCTTGAGTCGGGTTGGTACTGCGGTGGTTCGTCTGATCGTTAGTTGAAGCCTCATTGGTTGAACTCTCAACTAACTGCTTCACCCAGTATAAACATGCATTTGCATCTTTTATTCCAACTCCGGGGAACATTTTTCCAAACTCTTCAGTTCTACTTCCTGTAGAAGATTTCAGATCGACCGGCATCTTTGAGAAACTGGTAGACATGCCCCAAGCCACTGTTCATTTGCTCCGCCACGGCGAGGTCCACAATCCCGATGGTGTCCTGTACGGCAGGCTGCCGGAATTCCACCTCTCCGAACTCGGCCGGGAGATGGCCCGCACGCTGGCCGAACACTTCAGGGAGCGTTCCGAACAAGGGGCCCGGATCGTCCACCTCGCCGCGTCCCCGCTGACCCGCGCGCAGGAGACGGCTCTGCCGATTGCCGATGCCCTGGGCCTCGAGATTGCCACCGAAGCCCGCATCATCGAAGCCGCCAATTACTTTGAGGGCCTCCACGTCTCCAAGGCGGAGCTGCTCCGGCCCAAGCACTGGGCCCGTCTGTACAACCCGTTCCGGCCATCCTGGGGTGAGTCGTACAAGGAGCAGGCCGCGCGGGTCATCGCGGCCGTCCAGGACGCGCGCGTCCGTGCCCTCGAACTGGGCGGCAACGGGGCCGAAGCCATCCTGGTCAGCCACCAGCTGCCCATTTGGGCCACGCGGCTCAGCGCCGAAGGCCGGCCGCTGTGGCATGACCCACGCAAGCGCGAATGCACGCTGACGTCCCTCACCTCCCTGGTGTTCGACGACGCCGGCGAGCTGGTGCGCGTCGACTACAGCGAGCCCGCTGCCGCCCTCCTGCCTGGTGCCGCCAGCACCCCGGGAGCCTGACGATGCCGACGAACCGCCCCGAAGGGACTCCGCTGTCCCGGCGCCGCGTCCTGACCGTCGGCGGCGCCGCGCTGGCCGCAGTGCTCGGGCTGTCCGGCTGCGCCCAGGACGATGCCCTCGCCAAGCAGGCCAAGGCCGGGGATAACAAGAACTACGTGGCCGGCGACGGGTCCGTGACCGAGTTCGCCGTAGCGGACCGCAAGAGTCCCGTGGCGCTGAAGGGGACGCTGTTCGACGGCACAGCCGTCACGTCGGCGGACTTCCCCGGCAAAGTCACGGTGCTGAACTTCTGGTTCGCCGCCTGCGCCCCCTGCCGGGTCGAGGCGCCCTCCCTCGAGGCGCTGCACCAGGAATTCAAGACCAAGGGCGTGCAGTTCTTCGGGGTCAATTTGCGCGACGAGAAAGCCACGGCCGACGCGTTCGACAAGACGTTCAACCTGACGTACCCGAGCTTCAATGACAAGGACGGCGCCGTGCTGCTGGCCGTCTCCGGACTCGTGCCGCCCGGAGCTGTGCCCACCACCCTCGTGCTGGACAAGCAGGGCCGGGTCGCCTCCCGGGTCCTGGGCGAAATCCAGCAGGGCACCCTGAAGTCCCTCATCGCCGCCGCCGTGGCCGAGTAGTCCGGTCCCCGCCGTGAACAGCCCCTTCGCCGAAGCCATCCTGAACGGATCGCTCCTGCTTGCCATTCCCGTCGCGCTGCTGGCCGGCCTCGTCTCGTTCCTCTCGCCCTGCGTCCTTCCGCTGGTGCCCGGCTACCTGGGCTACGTCACGGGACTGACCGGCGTCGACCTGCAAAAACAACGGCGCGGGCGCATGCTGGCCGGCATCGGGCTGTTCGTCCTGGGCTTCTCCGTGATCTTCGTGCTCCTCGGCGGGGCCTTCGGGCAGCTGGGCAGCCTCATCACCGGCTCGCAGAACAGGTGGATCACCCAGCTGCTGGGCGTCATGGTGATCGTCATGGGCGTCGTGTTCATGGGCGGCTTCGGCTGGCTCCAGCGCGATGCCAAGATCCACGCCAAGCCACCGGCCGGGCTGTGGGGCGCGCCCCTGCTGGGCATCACCTTCGGGCTGGGCTGGGCACCGTGCATCGGCCCCACCTATTCCGCCGTCCAGTTGCTCAGCCTCTCCGGCGGCTCGTCGGCGGCCAAGGGGGCATTTCTGGCCTTCGTGTACAGCCTTGGGCTGGGAATCCCCTTCCTGCTGATCGCCCTGGCCGTGCGCCGCGGCATCGGGGTGATGTCCTTCTTCCGCACGCACCGGCTCGCCATCCAGCGCACCGGCGGCGGGATCCTGATCCTGCTCGGCCTCCTGATGGCCAGCGGTGTGTGGGGCACCTGGGTCTCCGGGTTGCAGTACTGGTTCCAAACCGATGTGAAATTGCCAATCTGATGAGCGAGCGCGTGAACGAAAAGAAGAAGAAGTCCTCGAAGCCCGAGGCGGTCCTGCCCTCGCTGGGCGCGTTGGGCATGCTCCGGTGGGCGTGGACGCAGCTGACCAGCATGCGCACGGCCCTGTTCCTGCTCCTGCTGCTTGCCGTCGCCGCCGTGCCCGGCTCGCTGTTCCCGCAGCGCCCGGCCAACCCGGCGATTGTCACGCAGTACATCAAGGACCACCCCGACTACGGCGCGATCCTGGACTCGCTGCAGCTCTACGACGTTTACTCCTCGGCATGGTTTTCCGCGATCTACATCCTGCTGTTCGTCTCGCTGATCGGCTGCGTGATCCCACGCGCTATCGCGCACTACAAAGCGATGCGCTCCCAGCCCCCGCGCACCCCCGCACGCCTGTCCAGGCTCCCTGAATACGGCACCCTGGTCATTCCGGCCGACGCCGGGATCCCGGCGTCGGCGGCCATCTCCGATGCCGGAGAACTGCTGAAGAAGCGCGGATACCGGGTCGACGTCCGGGACCGCGACGGCGCCCGCCCCTCTTTGGGGGCCGAGCGTGGCTTCCTGAAGGAGGTCGGCAACCTCGTCTTCCACACCTCGCTGATCGGAGTGCTGGTCTCCGTGGCGGCCGGCGGCCTCTTCGGCTACAGCGGGCAGCGGATCCTGGTGGAGGGCGACACGTTCGTCAACACCCTCGTCGGCTACGACCAGTTCACGCCCGGCACCAACTTCCAGAGCAGCCAGCTCCAGCCGTATTCGGTCCAGCTGGACAAGTTCGACATCACCTTCGACCGCGAATCGCAGGGCAAGTTCGGTCAGCCCATCGACTTCACGGCCGCCGTGACCACGAAGGAAAACCCGGACGCACCCGCCAAGCAGGAAGTGCTCAAGGTCAACGACCCGCTCAGCCTCGGCGGCACCAGCGTGTACCTCACGGGTAACGGCTACGCTCCCGTGGTCACCATCCGCGACGGCGCCGGAAATATTGCCATGCAGGGGCCAGTGGTCGCCAAGCTCCAGGGCGAGAACTACTACTCCTCCGTGGTCATCAAGGTCCCGGACGCCAAGCCGGAACAGCTCGCCTTCGCCGGGTTCTTCCTGCCGACGGCGTTTGTCACCGACCAGGGGGTGTCCTTCAGCGGTGATCCGGAGCTCATCAACCCGCAGCTGACCCTGAACTCCTACTTCGGCGACCTCGGCCTGGACGCCGGCTCCCCGCAGAACGTCTTCGAGCTCGACGTAAAGAAACTGACGCCGCTCAATGCCCGCAACCTGGACACCAAGGGCATCGTCCTGGCGCCCGGGGGCAGCTACACGCTGCCGAACGGCAAGGGTTCCATCAGCTTCGACGGCGTCAAGCGCTACATCGGAGTGGACATCCACCACAACCCCGGCCAGCTTTACGCCCTGATCTTCGCGCTCCTGGCCGTGGCCGGGCTGGTGACCTCGCTCTACGTCAACCGCCGCCGCGTCTGGGTCCGCACCGGCACCCACGAGGACGGCCGCACCATGGTGGAGTACGGTCTCCTGGCACGCGGTGAAGACCACCGCCTGGCCGGGGAGGCCGCAGCCATCCGCAAACTCCTTTCCGACGAATGGCTATTGGGCGAGGACCCCACGACCGGTTCCCAGCCCGCTCCCAGCACAACGGCGGATAATGACCGGGCGGATTCCGCCGCGAACGGCGCCGGCAGCACACACGCCACCGAAGAACAACCCGCAGAAGACTTCATCCAGTCAACAGCCGGCTCTTCCGAGTCGAAGAAGGATCAGTAATGTTGTTCTCGATCAACGAAACCATGGGCCAGTACAGCGAGCTCTTCATGCTGCTGGCCGCAGGCACGTACACGGTGGCGTTCATCGCCTTCGCTTGGGACCTGGCCAAGAGCAGCAAGATGCTGCGCGCGGTGGACCTGAAGGCCGCGGAACTCGCCGCGCAGGCGACGACAACCGAGGCAGCGCGCATGCCCGTCGGCGTCGGTGCGGGGACCGCCGGAGGCGACGTTGACCGCTCCGATGCGGACGTCAGCGGCCCGGCAGGCCGTGCCGAGCGTCCGACGTCGGCCGTCTCCGGGCGCGGCACCGCGGCAGGTGCAGGCCAGACCGCCGACGGCAGCATGCGCTACGGCGGCGAGCGGCGTGCCCCCGCGCGGGTGGCCGTCGCGCTGACCGTCCTCGGCGCTGCGATCCATGCGGCCGGTGTGATCACCCGCGCCCTCGGTGCAGGCCGGGTGCCGTGGGGCAACATGTACGAATTCCTCACCACCGGCGCGTTCGTGGCCGTGGCAGTCTTCCTCCTCGTGCTGATCCGCCGCGACCTGCGCTTCCTGGGCACGTTCGTGATCGGCCTGGCCATCATCATGCTGGTTGCGGCTTCCATCGCCTTCTGGACGCCCGTGGGCCACCTCGTACCGGCGCTGCAGAGCTACTGGCTGATCATCCACGTTTCCATCGCGGTGATGTCCTCGGCCCTGTTCACCCTGACTTTCGCGATGTCCGCGCTGCAGCTCGTGCAGTCGCACCGGCAGAAGACCATCGCGGCCGGCGGTGCCGACAAGCTCGGGTTCATGCGCCTGGTCCCGAACGCCCTGAGCCTGGAGAACCTGTCGTACCGCATCAACGCCATCGCGTTCGTCGGCTGGACGTTCACGCTCATGTTCGGCGCCATCTGGGCCGAGAAGGCCTGGGGCCGCTTCTGGGGCTGGGACACCAAGGAAGTCTGGACCTTCGTGATCTGGGTGGTCTACGCCGGATACCTGCACGCCCGCGCCACCCGCGGCTGGACCGGAACCCGTGCCGCCTGGCTGTCGATCGTCGGCTACCTGTGCGTGGTCTTCAACTTCACGATCGTGAACCAGTTCTTCAACGGCCTGCACTCCTACTCGGGACTGTAAGCCGCACCCCAGCCCACGATTCGCCACAGATGGCCGCTAAGCCGATGCGCTTGGCGGCCATTCGTGTCAGATGAGTGCGGTTGGGGTGGCGTGGCGTGGCGGGCACTGCGTTGGGGTGGCGCGGCGTGGCGGGCACTGCGTTGGGGTGGCGCGGCGTGGCGGGCACTGCGTTGGGGTGGCGCGGCGGGCACTGCGTTGCGTGGGCTTCGGCCCCGGGCCTTTGGACCCCGGGGCGGGTTCTTTCCGGGGCTGGCTCGAACTCCATCGATTTGCCGCAGATGGGCGCTATGCAACCGTGCTTAGCGGCCATTCGTGCCAAGTGAGTGCGCTGTGGGGCGGGCACGTTGACGTTGCCCCGGCTTCGGCCCCGGGCCTTTGGAGCCGGGGGCGGGTTCTTCCGGGCTGCGGCTGGCCCGAACTCCATCTATTTGCCGCAGATGGCCGCTATGCAACCGTGCTTAGCGGCCATTCGTGTCAAGTGAGTGCTCTGTGGGGCGGGCACGTTGGCGTCGCCCCGGCTTCGGCCGCGGACCTTTGGACCCGGGGGGCGGGTTCTTTCCGGGGCTCCGCCAGCACTCTCTCCATCGATTCGTCGCAGATGGCCGCTATGCCACCGTGCTTAGCGGTCATTCGTGCCAAGTGAGTGCTCCGTGGGGCGGGCACGTTGACGTTGCCCCGGCTTCGGCCCCGGGCACGGGCCTTCGGAACCGGGGCGTGTGGTTTGCCCGAGTGCGCTTGAACTTCGTCCCGGTGCTTCCAGGGGCTCCGCCAGCACTCTCTCCATCGATTCGCCGCGGATGGCCGCTATGCCACCGTGCTTAGCGGTCATTCGTGTCAAGTGAGTGCTCCGTGGGGCGGGCACGTTGACGTTGCCCCGGCTTCGGCCCCGGGCCGGGCGTCCAGCCGCGCTCCGTCAGCGCCGCGCGCACGCGGGTAACCGCGGCCGGCTCCATCCCAGGGGCGAACGGGGTCAAGTCCCATTGGGTCAATACGACGACGCGCCACCCGGCATCCCTGGCGTTCTCATCCCGAGAGATGTCGCTGCGACGCTGGGCCGGACTGGCGTGATGCCCGCCGTCGTACTGAATCGCGATCTTTTCTTGCTCGTAGGAGAGGTCCGGGTCTTGGATCCAACCGCCGGTCTCGTTGAACATGGGGACGTTGATCCCCGGTTCGGGCAGGCCATGTCGAATCAGAAGTAGCCGGAGTTCGGTCTCTTTGGGGGAGTCCGTGTCGGCGCGTATCAGGGAGCGGGCACGCATAGCGCTCCGGTAGCCCGCCCTGCCTTGC
This sequence comes from Arthrobacter sp. P4_F10, assembly GCF_056401435.1. Taxonomy (NCBI): domain Bacteria; kingdom Bacillati; phylum Actinomycetota; class Actinomycetes; order Micrococcales; family Micrococcaceae; genus Arthrobacter; species Arthrobacter sp. P4_F10. The sequence goes on along the minus strand of NZ_JBFUJJ010000001.1, from coordinate 238,051 downwards.
TTCCCGGCGAGGAATGCGTCCAGCTCATCGATGGTGGTCAGTGGATTTCTCCGCCGCAACAGGAAGTCCCCGGCAATCACCAATTCATCGAGGCTCAGGATGCCGGCGAGATCGAACCACGTCCGCAGCGGGGAGGTGCAGCTCACCCTGGCCCCGGGCACGATCTCCCCCGGTTCAAGTGACTGCTGATGGCCCACCACATTCTTATGCCGCACAGCCCGATGGCCCGGCCGACTCGTCAGATGGACGACAGCCAGATTCTCCAAGGCCTGCGGCAGAGGAAAACCCCACAGCACTGCCGCAGACAGATGACTCACGATTGCGCCCGTCACGGCCGTCAGGGCATGCACGCGTTCCAGCAAACTATCTGGGGTGGCGGCGGTGGCGCGCACTCCGTAACAGGGGCTGACGAGATCCCGGGCCCGGGTCCGGCGTCGGCCCAGCCCGGCACTGCGGGCCTCGGCCACGGTGAAGGGCCGGTTTCGAAGATGTGGGGGAAGCTCACTGGGCTGGCGCATACGAGCATTCTGCGCCGACGCCGAGAGTGCTCGGAGGTTATCCACAGAGCGGGCAGGGTGTGGGGGAGGAGTGGACCGTGGAAGCTGCAGGCGCGGGCGCGGATGAGCGGCGGCCGTTTGCCGGAGATGGCCGCTTTGAGGCGGGGATTCCGGCCATCTGGGGCGAATGGCCGCAGTTAGGATGCCCGGTGGTGGTGGGGATGGCCGAAGACGTACGGGACGCCTGGGCCCGGTGCGGGGACACACTTGGCCAGCTGCAGGCGCGGGCGGCGGATGAGCGGCGGCCGTTTGCCGGAGATGGCCGCTTTGAGGCGGGGATTCCGGCCATCTGGGGCGAAAGGCCGCAGTTAGGAAAGCCGGAAAGGTGCTATTTGACTTCGTCGGTGCCTGGCGTTCCGGCGTCACCGGGTTCATGGGCATCGCCGGCGCCCTCCGGGCCGCCGGCCTCCGCGCTGCCGGCGTCGGGCTTGCGATCCTTGGCGTCGAGTTCTTCCTTGAGCTTCTTGAGCCTCTCGGCCTCGGCCTGGTGGCGGCGGCGGATTTCAAGGTTGCGGAGGAATTCGGGGTCGTCGTCGGGCGCTACCGGGTGGCTGTAGGGGACCGGTGCGGTGTCCGTGGCGCGGGGGCGCCCAAGGAGGAACCACAGGGTGGCACCGACCACGGGGAGGAGAATCTGCACGAAGATCCAGGCGGTCTTGGAGATGCCCCTGGTCAGCCGCGCGTCAGTGCGGATGAGGTCGACCAGTCCATAGACAAATACGGCCAATATGACGATCGGAACCACTACACGGAGCATACCTTCAGTCTAGCCGTCGGGCGCCTCGACGGCGCAGGTCACTGTGGCCCGGTGCAGGCCGCCGGCGCCGCAGCGGCGGGGAGCAAGGTGGCCGAAGCAGCCCCGCTGTCCTGGCGGCTAAACTTGAGGGGTGGCATTCCTCAAATACACCCTGATTCGGCTGGCGCTGTTTGCGCCCTTGTTTGCGCTCTTCCTCTACCTGCAGCTGGGGGTGCTCCTGGCTGCCCTGTGCGCCGGGATGATGTCCTTCGCCATCAGCTTCCTGTTCTTCCAGAGGCAGCGCGACGCGGCCACGGCGACGCTCCACCACCGGTTCTCGGGTAAGGCCAAGCCGATGCGCAGCGCCGGCGAGGTGGCTGACGCCGAGGCCGAAGACCGCCTCGTGGACGCGAACCCCGACATTGCAGTCCGCACGGACAACCGCCCCAAGGATTCCCAGCAGCCAGGGTCCTGAGCCCCGGCCGTCATTTCAAGCAGTCCTTGAAAAGTCGCGGCTCGAAGCCGCGGCTCAGAGCCCCCGGCTTAGAACCCGTGGCTGAGGACGAGTCCGATTGAAAACAGCGCGGCGAAGCCGAGGTTGATCAGTCCGGTCTGCTTCAGGACGGGGATGAGGCTCTTTCGGCGCCGCCCGGCGATCATCAGCCAGGACGGCATGAGGCTGGCGGGGATCAGCAGCAGCACGATCAGCATCCACGGCCGAGCGGGGGCCAGGACGATGACCAGCAGGATCGCGACGGCGAGCATCAGCACGTAGCTTTCGCGTGCGTGCTTGTCCCCGAGCCGGACGGCCAGGGTTTTCTTTCCCGCCTTTCTGTCGGTCGGGATGTCGCGGACGTTGTTGGCCATCAGCAGCGCACACGCGATCAGCCCGGTGCCGATCGCCCCGATGATGGCGGCGAGGCTGAGCTGCCCCGCCTGCGTGTACGTGGTGCCAAGCGTTGCGACGAGCCCGAAGAACACAAACACGAAGACGTCGCCCAGGCCGAGGTATCCGTACGGGTTCTTGCCCCCCGTGTAGCCCCAGGCGGCCAGCACGCAGCCGAGGCCGACCAGGATGAGCCACCAGGCCTGCGTGATGATCACAAGGATCAGGCCGAACAGCATCGCCAGCCCGAACGCCGCGAACGCGGCCCGTTTGACGTGCTCCGGACTCGCGGTCCCCGAGCCCACCAGCCGGAGGGGACCCACCCGGTCCTCATCCGTGCCGCGGATGCCGTCCGAGTAGTCGTTGGCGTAGTTGACGCCGATCTGCAGGAGCAGGGCGACCAGGGCCGCCAGCACGGCGTTCAGCAGGATGAACGAATCCATCTCGTAGGCGGCTGCGCTGCCGATCAGCACCGGTGCGATTGCAGCCGGCAGGGTGCGCAGTCGGGCGCCTTGGATCCATTGTGCGGCTGTGGCCACGGTCAGTACCTCGTTGATTGGTTGAATACTCGTTGGTTGGTTGAATAGCCAGCGGCTTGTCTATTTTCCCTGATGGAGCGCATCCAGCAGGACCGTCATGCCCAGGCGGTCCGGTTTGCCGTTGGGCAGCATGAGCAGTTCCGCCGCGGGCAGGACCGTCTTCGGGGCCAGCGCGCCCAGCGCGGGTCCCCAGGTTTCGTTCCGGCGGGCGGCGAACGCCGCCATGCCTTCCGGGGAACTGTCGCCCATGGCGACGTACGCAGCCAGGGCGTGGCCCCACTCGGCAGAGGGCACCCCGGCGACAAAAGCCGCCCGCACGCCGTCGAGCTTTTCCAGCTCAGCCTGGACATAGGCGGCGGAAACCTTGACGCCGCCGGTGATGACGACGTCGTCGGCCCGGCCGAGAACGGTGAGCCGGCCGTCAGCGTCCAGTTCACCGAGGTCATTGGTCCGGTACCAGCGGATGCCGTCCTCTTCGATGAACGTCGCTGCCGAGAGCTCGGGGGCCTGAAGATACCCGGCGGCGACGGTTGCCCCGCCCAGCAGGATGCGGCCGTCGTTCTCCACGCGGACCAGGACGTCTTCGAGCGGGAAACCGTCGTACACGCAGCCGCCGCAGGTCTCGGACGAACCGTAGGTGGTCACCACGCGCGCTCCGGCGTCCCGGGCCGCGGCGAGCAGCTCGGCAGGGGCGGGGCCGCCGCCGAGCAGGATGGCGTTGAAGCGCCGCAGCACCGCCAGCGTCTCGGCTGAGGGCGCGTCCAGCAGCCTCTGAAGCTGGGTGGGCACCAGCGAGGTGAAACGGATCTTGTCCGTGAGCTCCAGCGCCGCGGCGGTGAAGGCCTCCGGCGTAAAGCCGCCGGACAGGTCCATGACCCACGGGCGGGTCCCGGCAAAGAGCGAGCGGACCAGCACCTGTACCCCGGCCACGTACTGGACGGGGAGGGCCAGCAGCCACTGGCCTTCGCCCTTGAGCGCAAAGGCGGTCGCCACGGACGAGGCCGCCAGGGCCTCGACGGTGAGGACGGTCGCCTTCGGCGCGCCGGTGGACCCGGAGGTCCGCACCACGACGGCCGCGTCCTCGATGCCGGCCGTGTCAGGGAATCCCAGCACCGGTGAGCCGTCCGGCCCGGCGGAGAGTTCGACGGCGGGACCCTCGCCGTGGAGGGCAGCAGCCAGCGCCTTGAGCGCGGGCTCGATGTTCATGGCTCCGGAAGTCACAATGCGCCTTAGAAGTAGTACGGGAACGCGGACCAGTCGGGATCGCGTTTCTCGAGGAAGGCCTCCTTGCCCTCCACGGCCTCGTCGGTCATGTAGGCCAGGCGCGTCGCCTCGCCGGCGAAGACCTGCTGGCCGGCCAGGCCGTCGTCCGCCAGGTTGAACGCGAACTTGAGCATGCGGATGGCCTGCGGGGACTGCCGGGCAATGTCCGCGGCGTACTCCAGGGCGACCTCCTCAAGGCGTCCGTGGTCCACGGCCTCGTTCACGGCGCCCATCCTGACCATGTCCTCGGCGGAATATTCGCGGGCCAGGAAGAAGATTTCCCGGGCGGCCTTCTGGCCGATCTGGCGGGCCAGGAGGGCCGAGCCGTAGCCGGCGTCGAAACTGCCCACGGTGGCGTCGGTCTGCTTGAACTTTCCGTGCTCACGGGAGGCGATGGTGAGGTCCGAGACGACGTGCAGGGAGTGCCCGCCGCCGGCCGCCCAGCCGTTGACGACGGCGATGACCACCTTGGGCATGGTGCGCATGAGCCGCTGGACTTCCAGGATGTGCAGCCGGCCGGCGCGGGCGGGGTCGATGGTCTCCGTCGTTTCCCCGTTGGCGTACCGGTAACCGTCACGGCCGCGGATCCGCTGGTCCCCGCCGGAGCAAAACGAATGGCCGCCGTCCTTGGGGGAGGGGCCGTTTCCGGTGAGCAGCACGGTGGCCACGTCCGGGGTCATCCGGGCGTGGTCCATGGCGCGGTAGAGCTCGTCCACCGTGCCCGGCCTGAAGGCATTGCGGACCTCGGGGCGGTCGAAGGCGATGCGCACGGTGGGCAGGTCCCGGACCACAGAGCCGTCCGCCCCACGCTCCACCTGCCGGTGATAGGTCATGTCCTGGAAGTCGTCGAAACCGGACACGGTGCGCCACCGGGTGGGGTCAAAGACGTCGGATACCTTGGCGGGGATTTCGTTGCTCACAGTCCGAGTCTAGTAATCGCGTCAGCTGATGCAGAACTCGTTGCCTTCCGGGTCCGCCATGGTGTGCCAGGAATGCGGTCCCTGGCTGGCGGTCCAGAGGAATGTGGCGCCGCGCGCTTCAAGGGCGGCCCGCACGGCATCCTTGTCTGCGCCCGCGAGCCTCACGTCCCAGTGGACCCGGTTCTTGACGCTTTTTTCTTCCGGGACGATCTGGAACAGAATGCGCCGGGCGGGCGATTTGGCGTCGAGTTCGTCTGGCGGGCGGATGGCGGCGCCCTCGCGCCACACGAGCTTGCCATGGTGCATCGTGGTGTCCGCCTCGGTAGCGAAGCCCTGATCGATCATGGAGTGGATGAAAACCTCATCCTGTGGCTCCACCGCCCATTCCAGTGTTTCAGCCCACCAGTCGGCGAGCTCGTGCGGGTTTTTGCAGTCCACAGCGATCTGGATGTTCAGTGTCATGGAAAGAACCTACGACGTCGGCGCCCACGCCGGAAGGGTCCGGACCGGCATATCTCCCGCTGTTTCCAAACAACGCGGGGTCACGCACGAACCCAGTGTGCCCCGCATGGGCCGCAAGTGACCCCGCGTTGCTTTGGCTAGCCCTGGACCTGCTGCAGCTGTTCGAGGACTTCCGGCGGAATCGCGTAAATGAAGATGACCGCGAGGAGGTTTTTGGAGGCGTGGACGAAGTAGGAGAACATCACGTTCTTCCCGGTCCAGACATACACGAACACCAGGACGGCGCCCATGGCGAGGTAGGGCATCAGCACCTGCAGGGTCATTTGTTCCTGGCCCACGATGTGCAGGGCCCCGAAGAGGACCACGGACAGGACACAGCAGACCCAGAGGTTGACCCGGCGGCTCAGTTTGCCGATCAGCAGATGGCGGAAAATGTATTCCTCGACGAACGGTCCCACCATCACCAGCAGGGGCACCATGAGCCAGACCGGGACCTGCTGCATGAGCGCCTGGAGCCCGGCCTGATTGGCGGAGGTCTGCACCGGCCCGCTGACCGCCACGAGAACCGCGGTGAGGGTAAGCATCACCACGACGGCCAGCGGCACCATGAGCGCCGTGAACCAGGGCCGTGTGGCCAGGACGCGGAGGTCCCGGACGGCAACGCGCCGCGCGGCGGTCAGGGCAAGGATGCCGATAGTGGCGTAAAAGATCAGGTTGACCGCGTAGGACGCCACCGCAGGATTGGGCGATATCTGCAGCAGCAGCGGCGCCAACAGCCCGCCCGCCACGGCGAACAATCCGGCCACAGCAACATAGAGCCCAACGGTGACGAAATCGAGCCGGGAGAACCGGTAAAGTTCCGGCTGCGGCGCGGGTGGTGTGCGGAGAGCTGTGCCCATGTCCCCAGCCTAGCGCCGCGGCAAGGTTGCGCAGTCACGTACAATATTCGGCATGCCTAAATTTTCGTTTCGGTGCGCCAAAGTTGTCCGCCGATCCCGTCCCGTTCGCGCCGCCGGAGCCGCCGTCGCTGCCGTTCTTCTCTGCCTGTCCCTGGCCGCGTGCGGGAGTGCCGGCCAGGGCCAGGGGTCCGGGGACGGGAAGCCCGTAGTCTTGACCACCTTCACCGTCCTTGCCGACGTGGCCCAGAACGTGGCGGGGGACAAGCTGCAGGTCGAATCCATCACCAAGGCCGGCGCTGAGATCCACGGCTACGAGCCCACCCCCGGCGATATCCGCAAGGCAGCCAAGGCGGACCTGATCCTGGACAACGGCCTGAACCTTGAAGCGTGGTTTGCCCAGTTCGTTGAAGGCCTGGACGTTCCGCACGCCGTGGTGAGCGAAGGCGTGGAGGTGATGTCCATCAGCGAAGACTCCTACCAGGGCAAACCGAACCCGCACGCGTGGATGTCGCCGGTCAACGTGCAGATCTATGTGGACAACATGGTGAAGGCGTTCTCGAAGCTCGACCCGGACAACGCTGCGGTCTTTGAGGCGAACGGCGCGGCCTACAAGGCCAAGCTCCAGTCGGTGAAGGATGAAATGGTCCAGAAGCTGGCGACTGTCCCCGAGGCGCAGCGGGCCCTCGTGACGTGCGAGGGCGCGTTCTCTTACCTGGCGCGCGACGCCGGCCTCCGGGAGGTCTACATCTGGGCCGTCAACGCCGAACAGCAGGCCACCCCGCAACAGATCACCAAGGCGATCGAATTCGTGAAGGCCAACAAGGTCCCCGCAGTCTTCTGCGAGTCCACGGTGTCGGACGCACCGATGCGCCAGGTGGAGGGAGCCACGGGTTCGACGTTCGGCGGGGTGCTGTACGTGGATTCGCTCTCCGAATCGGACGGGCCCGTCCCCACGTACCTGGACCTCATCCGGCACGACTCCAAGATCATCACCGAGGGCCTGACAGGAGCGGCATCATGAGCAATCCGGCGATTCTGGTGGAAAACGTCACCGTCCACTACGGCGAGGTCCTGGCGCTCGACGCCGCGTCGCTGTCCCTTGACACTGCCCGGATCTGCGGCCTGGTGGGCATGAACGGCTCCGGCAAATCCACGCTGTTCAAGGCGATCATGGGAATGATCAAGCCCGACGCCGGCCGCGTCCTCATCAACGGTGAACCGCCCGCCAAGGCGCGCAAGGCCGGCGGGATCGGCTATGTCCCGCAGAGCGAGGACGTGGACTGGCAGTTCCCGCTGTCCGTCCGCGACGTGGTGATGATGGGCCGCTACGGGCACCAGGGGTTCACCCGCCGCGCTTCCAAGGCGGACCGCGCCGCCGTCGACCTCGCCCTGGACCGGGTGGAACTCTCCGAGTTCGCCGGCCGGCAGATCGGCCAGCTTTCGGGCGGGCAGAAGAAGCGTGCCTTCGTGGCCCGGGGAATCGCCCAGGGAGCCACCATGATGCTCCTGGACGAGCCGTTCGCCGGCGTCGACAAGCGCTCCGAGGCGACCATCACGCGCCTGCTCAAGGAGCTCGCCTCGGACGGCTGCACCATCCTGATCTCAACCCATGACCTTCATGCCCTGCCGCAACTATGCGACGAAGCCGTGCTCCTGATGCGCAAAGTCCTCATGCACGGCCCGCCCGAGGTCGTCCTGCAACCCGAGCACCTGGCCATGGCATTCGGCCTCGACGTGCTCAACCGCGACCTCCCCGGCGCGGCCGACCCCGACGACGGTCTCACCGCCCCGGATCCCGCTGACCGGCAACTCACTGACCCGGATCTCCCTTACCGGGCCGCATCGAAACCACAAGGCAGGAGCTGACCCATGGATCTCTTCGACATCCTGCTGGAACCGCTGAGCTATGACTTCATGGTCCGTGCCATCATCACCACGGCGCTGGCTGCGATTGTGTGCGCCGTGCTGAGCTGCTGGCTGGTGCTGATCGGCTGGTCACTGATGGGCGACGCCGTCTCCCACGCCGTGCTGCCGGGCGTGGTGCTCGCCTACATCGTCGGGGCGCCCTTCGCCCTGGGAGCGCTGGTATTCGCGCTCATTGCCGTGACCCTGATCGGGGTGGTCCGCAACACGAGCCGGGTGAAGGAGGACGCGGCGATCGGGATCGTCTTCACCTCACTGTTCGCCCTGGGCCTGGTGCTCATCTCCGTCACACCGAGCCAAACGGACCTGAACCACATCATCTTCGGCAACCTGCTCGGCGTCAGCATCCCGGACCTCATCCAGGTTCTTGTGCTGGGCGTGGTCGCCTTCACCATCCTGATCCTCAAGCGGCGCGACCTGACGCTCTACGCCTTCGACCCCACGCACGCCCACGCGATCGGGCTGTCCCCGAAACGCCTCGGAGCCCTCTTGCTGGGCCTCCTGGCGCTGACCTCCGTCGTGGCGCTGCAGACCGTGGGCGTGGTGCTGGTAGTGGCCATGCTGATCATCCCCGGCGCCACGGCCTACCTGCTGACGGACCGGTTCTCCCGCATGCTCGTGATCGCGCCGGTCATTTCCGCGGTGTGCTCCATCGCCGGCATCTACCTCAGCTATTACCTCGACACCGCCTCCGGCGCCATGGTGGTCCTGACGCAGGGGGCCGCCTTCGCCGCCGTCTACCTGTTCAGCCCCCGACAGGGCCTGATCGGGACGCGGCTGGCGAAGGCCCGGCGCAAGAACGCGGTAGCGCTCGCGGCCTGAGCCCGGCCGACGGCGGCAGGCGCCTCAGTGCCTCACGAGGAGTCGTCGGTGCCATACTGAGGACGCAAGCCGCCGCCGGCAGGCTGGGCAACTACTTGCGAGGACTCCTTGAGCGAACATCTCCGCCTTTCGGGCGTATCCCATGGCTATGGGGACCGCCAGCTCTTTGCCGACGTCGACATTGCCATCACAGCCGGTGAACATGTGGCGATCGTCGGCGAGAACGGCGCGGGCAAATCCACGCTGCTCCGGATCTTGGCCGGGCTCGAGGCCCCGGACGAGGGCACCGCTGTCAGCCACGGCCGCGTGGGCTATCTGGCCCAGACCCACGGCCTGCCGGATCAGTTCACCGTCAGCAACGCGATCGACGCCGCACTGGCATCCCTCCGCGCCCTGGAGGCCGAGCTGGACCGCCTGGAGGGCGGGCTTGCCGACGCGGAAACCGGCGAACTGGAGCGCTACGGAAACCTGCAGACGCAGTACCAGCTCAGGGAAGGCTACGCCGCGGAATCCCGGGTGGAGGCGGCGCTGGACCGGCTGGGCCTGGGCGGGCTGGACCGGATGCGGACACTGGGCTCGCTCTCCGGCGGGGAACAGGAACGCGTGGCACTGGCCTGCGTACTCGCCGATCCCGCGGACATCCTGCTCCTGGACGAACCCACCAACCACCTTGACGCCAGCGGCACGGCCTGGCTGGAGGCGCGGCTGGCGGCGCACCGCGGAACCGTGGTGGTGGTCTCCCACGACCGCGTGCTGTTGCGAAAAGTGGCCACAACCGTGATTGAGGTGGATGCCGAACGCCGGACGGTCAACCGGTATGGCAACGGCTACGAAGGCTACTTGCGGGAGAAGGCGGCCGAACGCCAGCGCTGGGCCCAGCAGTACCGCGGGTGGCTGGACGCGATGGCTGCCGAGCAGCTCCAGGCGGACACGGTCGCGGGGAAGATGGGCTACGCCCGCCAACGCGACGGCGACAAAATGGGATTCGACTTCAAGGCCGGCACGTGGCAAAAGGCGGCCACCAGCAAGGTCCGCAATGCCCAGGAGCGTCTGCGCCGGCTGGAGGCAAACCCCGTCGACCGTCCCCCGGTGCCCCTGAAGCTGGCGACGGATCTGCGGGCAGACGTTGCGGAGGGCCCCGCTCTCGAAGCGAAGGGGGTGACCGTGCCCGGCCGCCTGGAACCCACGGACTTCCGCGTCGAAGCGGGCCAGAAAATCCTCATCACAGGCCCCAACGGCGCAGGCAAGTCCACGCTGCTCTCCGTTCTCGCGGGCACGCTGGAACCGGCCAAGGGCACCGTGGTGAGGCACGGCCGGATCGGCTACCTGCAGCAGGAGCTGGAACTCCCGCAGCGCCCGGCGTTGCGTCTCTTGCCCGCTTTTGCCTCGGGCCTGGGCGGCAACATCGATGAGCACGCCGAGGCGCTGCTGCGCCTGGGACTGTTCCGGACCAGCGAATTCCACGTACCGGTGGGCAGCCTGTCCGCAGGGCAGCAACGCAGGCTGGCGCTGGCCCGGCTCCTGCTGGGCGGCTTCGGAACGATGCTGGTGGACGAGCCCACCAACCATCTGGCGCCCGTGCTGGTGGAACAGCTTGAAGCGGCCCTTTCCGACTTCGACGGGACATTGGTCATGGTCAGCCACGACCGCGCGCTGGGGGAGTGGTTCAACACGTGCGCCAAGCGAAGCGAAACCGGGCACGGGGCCGGCGCCGGAAACTGGCTCCGCTACGCCATGCGGGACGGCGCCCTGGCGTAGCGGAACGATGCGCCGGGATTTGCGGACTCGAAATAGAACATTGTTCGGCTATTCTGCAGATTTGGCGCCATTAATTAGGGATAGTACCCATCTGGTGTTGCCCGCGTCACGGCCAAGCCGGGAATTCTAGTACGATGGATGAGCCGCGCGAAGCTTTGACTTTGTGAGGTTCGGTACACGAGGCTGCCCCACCGGGCAGAACCCGAATGCTGTGTAACCGAATCCCGGTCCCGTCCCGGCCATAATTCGACCTACAAGGAACCGTTGTGCCATCACTTACCCCCACAGAACTCAAGAGCGCGCCAGCGGAATCCGCCGTCGACTCGACCCTCAGCGCCGAGGGCTATAAGAAGACCCTGAGCGGCCGCCACGTGACGATGATCTCGATGGGTGGCGCAATCGGCGTCGGCCTGTTCATGGGGGCCGGCGGACGCCTGGCCTCCACGGGCCCGGCGCTGATCTTCTCCTACGCCATTGCCGGCGTGATCGCCTACCTGCTCATGCGGGCACTGGGCGAGCTCATCATGTACCGCCAGACCTCGGGCTCCTTCGTCAGCTACGCCGGCGAAATGTTCGGCAAGAAGGGCGCCTTCCTCTCCGGCTGGATGTACTTCATCAACTGGGGCATGACCGGGATCGCGGAACTGATCGCGATCGGCCTGTACTTCCAGTTCTTCTTCCCCAATGTCCCGGTGGAAGCCTCCGCGATTGCCGCCCTGGCGCTGCTGGTGGCCGTCAACCTGCTCAGCGTCAAGGCGTTCGGCGAGTTTGAATTCTGGGCTTCCTGCCTCAAGGTTGGCGCCATCCTGATCTTCCTGGCCGTTGGCACCTTCATGGTGGTCACCAACGCCAAGGTGGGCGATGGCCACGCCTCAGTCGCCAACCTCTTTGCCGACGACGGCGGGATGTTCCCCAAGGGCGCCCTCGTGATGGTCCTCGTGCTCAACGCCGTGATCTTCGCCTACAACGGCATCGAACTCGTCGGCATCACCGCAGGCGAGATGGAAAATGCCAAGCGCGAAGTGCCCAAGGCGATCCGTGCCGTCGTACTGCGCATTGTGGTGTTCTACGTCGGTTCCGTGCTGCTGCTGGCCATGCTGCTGCCCTCCGACCAGTACAAGGCCGGCGTGTCCCCGTTCGTTACCGTGTTTGGCCAGATGGGCCTCGGCTGGGTGGGCGACGTGATGAACATGATCGTCATCACCGCCGCGCTGTCCTCCTGCAACTCGGGCCTGTACTCGATTGGCCGTGTCTTCCGCACCATGGCCAACAACGGGCATGCCCCGCAGTGGCTCACCAAGATGTCCAAGCGCCACGTGCCGTACGCCGCCATCCTCGCGATCGCCGCTTTCTACCTCGTGGGCATCCTGCTGAACATCTGGCTGGGCGGCTCGCACGCCTTCGACCTCGCGCTGAACACCGCGTCCATCGGCGTGATCTTCACGTGGGGCGCCATCTTCGCCAGCCAGATCGCGCTGCGCCACCAGAAGGGCCGCGTCTCCAGCCTCCCCATGCCGGGCTCGCCCTGGACCAGCTGGGCCGGACTGGTCGCGCTGCTGGCCATCACCGTGCTGATCGGCTTCGACACCATGACCAGCAAGACCGGCGAGGTCTTCCACCTGGGCCTGTGGACCCTGGCCACCGTTCCGTTCTTCGCCCTGGTGCTGTGGCTGGGCTGGCAGAAGGTCAAGAACAACGCGCCCAAGAGCGAGCTCTACAGCTAGGACCCACCGGTCCGKCGCGTAGCGCGACGGCGGCGGCAATCACCTCGACCAGGTGGTTGCCGCCGCCGTCGCGTTTAACGCCGCGGATCTTCAGTAGCTGGCAGGGGTGTCGGCAGGCCCCACCACCGGGTCCGCTGGGATGTAGTCGGCAGCGAGTGCCTCGGAGCCGCGGGCGAGGATGGACACATCGGCCCCGACCAGCACGAAGGCCGCGCCGGCTGCCATGTAGTGGCGCGCGGTGGCGGGGTTGAAAGCGTTCACGCCCGCGGGTTTGCCGGCCGCTTTGGCGGCGGCAAGGCAGTGTTCGACGGCGGCGCGCACCCGGGGGTGTTCCTGCTGGCCCAGCAGCCCCATGGAAGCGGCGAGGTCGGCGGGTCCCAGGAAGATGCCGTCCACGCCGTCCACCGCCAGGATGTTCTCGACGGCGGCGACGGCGGCTTCGGATTCGATCTGCACGGTGACGCTGACGGTGTCGGAGGCGCGGGCGAGGTAGTCGGGGGTCCGGTTCCAGCGCGCGGCCCGGGCCAGGGCAGAGCCCACGCCGCGGACGCCGTGCGGCGGGTAGCGGGTGGCGGCCACGGCGGCCTCCGCCTCGGCGGCGGAGTTCACCATGGGGATCAGCAGGTTCTGGACTCCCAGGTCCAGGTATTGCTTGATGAGCACCGTGTCGTTCACCGGCGGACGGACCATGGCCTGGACCGGGTAGCCGTGGACGGCCTGCAGCTGGGCCAGGATGGATTCGAGGCCGTTGGGGCTGTGCTCGGCGTCGATCAGGAGCCAGTCCAGTCCGGCACCCGCGCACAGTTCGGCCACCAGGGGGCTGCCGGAGCAGACCCACATCCCGGCCAGCGGGCGGCCGGCGCCGCCCGTTTGGTTGCGCAGGGCGTCACGGAAGGTGGGGTCTGGTTCTACTCGAAGCGGCATGTCACAACTCCCAGGGGTCCGTAGTCGGCGTGCACGGTGTCACCTTTGTACACCCAGAGGGGCCGGGTGAAGGAGCCGGCGAGGATGATGTCGCCGGCCTTCATGCCGTCCCCGTGGGCGGCGATCTTGTTGGCCAGCCAGTGCACGCCGTTAGCCGGGTGGTCCAGGACACCGGCGGCCACGCCGGTTTCCTCCACGGTCTGGTTCTTGTAGAGGATGGCGGAAACCCAGCGGAGGTCCACGGCGTCGGGCCGGACGGGGTTTCCGCCCACCACCATGGCGCCCATTGCGGCGTTGTCGGCGATGGTGTCCACGATGGTCCGGCCCTCCATTTCGATCCGGGAGTCCAGGATCTCCAGGGCCGGGACCACGTAGTCGGTGGCATTCAGGACGTCGAAGATTGTGCAGCCGGGACCGGCCAGGTCCTTCTTCAGCACGAACGCCAGTTCCACTTCGACCCGCGGGTGGGTGTACTGGTCCCACTGCACCGAGCAGCCGGTCTCCAGGACCATGTCATCGAAGATGGCGCCATAGTCCGGTTCGGTGATGCCGGTGGCGGCCTGCATCGCCTTGGACGTGAGGCCGATCTTGCGGCCCACCAGGGCCCGTCCGGCGTCCTCGTTGCGGCGCCGCCACAGCTGCTGGACGGCGTAGGAGTCCTCCACCGACATGTCCGGGTAGCGGGCCGTCAGACGGGGGACCGGGGTCCGGCGCCGGCCGGCTTCCACCAGTTCGTCTGCGATCGCCTCGATGGTCGCGGGATCCAGCACGCTAAACCTGCGCTCCGAGCTTGAAGCCCGTCTTTTCTCCGGCGGGGCCGTCCTCTTCCTTGCGGGTGTAGGAGAAGCCGTCCGCGCCCACGGTCACGGCCATCTCGCTTTTTTCCTCACGGACAATGACGGGCTGTGGGTTGCCGTCGAGGTCCAGGACCAGGGAAGCCTCGGTGTACCAGGAGGGGACCACGGGATTGCCCCACCAGTCGCGGCGCTGGTTGTCGTGGACGTCCCAGGTGATGATGGGGTTGTCCGGGTCGCCGGTGTAGTAGTCCTGCGTGTAGATCTCGATGCGGTGGCCGTCCGGGTCCAGGATGTAGAGGTAGAACGCATTGGAGACACCGTGCCGGCCGGGGCCGCGTTCGATCCGGTCGGAGATGCGCAGGGCACCCATCTTGTCGCAGATCTGGATGATGTTGTGCTTCTCGTGCGTGGCGAAGGCAATGTGGTGCAGCCGCGGGCCGTTGCCGCCGGTCAGTGCGGTGTCGTGCACGGTCTGCTTGCGGTGCATCCAGGCGGCGTAGGTGACACCGTCGGAGTCCTTGATGTCCTCGGACACGCGGAAGCCCAGGTCCTCGAGGTATTTGCGGCCGCGCGGGACGTCCGGGGTGACCTGGTTGAAGTGGTCCAGCCGGACCAGCTCGCCGGCCGAGTAGAGGTCGTAGCGCTGGGTGAGGCGCTCGACGTGTTCGGTCTCGTAAAAAAATTCGTAGGGGAAACCGAGCGGATCCTCGACGCGGACGGCGTCGCCGATGCCCTTGGTGAAGCCTTCCTTGCGGCGCTCGGTGCGGCAGCCGAGTTCCTTGTAGTAGGCCTCGGCGGCGTCCACCTCGGCGGGGGACTTCACCCGGTAGGCGAAGGCGGCCGCAGCGGCCACGGGGCCCTTGCGCAGCACCAGGTTGTGGTGGATGAACTCTTCCAGGGACCGCAGGTAGATGGTGTTCTCGTCTTCCTCGGTGACGTGCAGGCCCAGCAGGTCCACGTAGAACTCGCGGGACTTGGCGAGGTCCGTGACCACGAGTTCCAGGTAAGCGCAGCGGACGATGTCCGGGGCCGGGACGGTGGGGGTGGGGACGAAGTTGGTCATGGTGTTCTCTCTTCTTTGAAAGGGGGGTGGTGTGCGCTGTTAGGCGCCGAATTTGGGGGTGTGAACGGTGCCGAGGGTGATGTGGACGGCCTGCTGGTCGGTGTAGAAGTCGATGGACCGGTAGCCGCCCTCGTGGCCCAGGCCGGAGGCCTTGACGCCGCCGAACGGGGTGCGGAGGTCGCGGACGTTGTGGCTGTTGAGCCAGACCATGCCTGCCTCGACGTTCTGCGAGAAGTTGTGCGCCCGGGTCAGGTTCTGGGTCCAGATGTAGGCCGCCAGCCCGTACCTGGTGTTGTTCGCCAGGGCGAGGGCTTCCTCGTCGGTATCGAAGGGGGTAATGGCGACGACGGGGCCGAAGATCTCCTCCTGGAAGATCCGCGCGTCCGGGGCGACGTCGGCGAACACGGTGGGGGCGATGTAGTTGCCCTCGGGAAGGTGGTCCGGGCGGCCGCCGCCGGCCAGCAGCCGGCCCTCGGACTTGCCGATCTCCACGTAGGAGGCCACCTTGGCGTAGTGCTCCGGGTGGACCAGGGCACCGACCTCGGTCTTGGGGTCGTGCGGGTCGCCCACCACGATGTTCTTGGCCCGGGCGGCGTACTTGTCGCAGAATTCCTCGTACACGGCGCGTTCCACCAGGATCCGGGAGCCGGCGGTGCAGCGTTCGCCGTTGAGGGAGAAGACGCCGAACAGCGCGGAGTCGATCGCGGCGTCGAGGTCGGCGTCGGCGAACACGACGCACGGTGACTTGCCGCCGAGCTCCATGGACAGGCCCTTGAGGTTGGCCGCGGCGTTGCGGAAGATCGTCTGGCCCGTGGTGGTTTCACCGGTGAAGGAGATCAGCGGGACATCCGGGTGCTTCACCAGGGCGTCGCCGGCTTCCTCGCCGAGGCCGTTGACGAGGTTGAACACGCCGTCGGGAAGGCCGGCGTCCTTGAAGATCGTCGCCCACAGCGAGGCGGACAGGGGAGTGAATTCGGCCGGCTTGAGGACCACGGTGTTGCCGGTGGCCAGGGCCGGGGCGAGCTTCCAGGATTCGAGCATGAACGGGGTGTTCCACGGGGTGATGAGGCCGGCGACGCCGATCGGCTTGCGGTTGACGTAGTTGATCTGGGCGCCGGGGACCTTCATGGCGTCGTCGAACTGGGCCACGATCAGGTCCGCGAAGAAGCGGAAGTTCTCGGCCGCGCGCAGCGCCTGGCCCTTGGCCTGGGTGATGGGCAGGCCGGTGTCGAAGGTTTCGAGCTCGGCGAGGCGTGCCTCCTGGGCCTCGACGGCGTCGGCGATCCTGTTCAGGATCCGGGCCCGTTCGCGGGGCTTCATCTTCGGCCACGGTCCGTTGGTGAACGCGTCGCGGGCGGCGGCGACGGCGAGGTCGATGTCTTCCTTCTGGCCGGCGGCGGCGGTGGCGTAGTTCTGGTTGGACACCGGGTCCAGGACGTCGAAGGTCGCCCCGCCCACCGAATCAACGAATTCGCCGTTGATGTAGTGCTGGATGTGGGTGGGAAGGTCCTTCGGAACGTAGTGGGTCTGGGTGGATTCGGCAGTGAACGTCATTGTTTTTCCTTACTGCTGTGTGGTCTGCGGGGTCGGGAGCTCGATTGCCGCCGCCTGGGCGAGGTACGCGTCCAGGGTGGCGCTGCGGTGGCGGCGGGCGGCCTTTTCGATGTCATCCGGGCTGGCGCCGGACTCGATGAGCTGCAGCAGGGCCTCGTGCTCGTCCACGGATTCGTGGGCGCGGCCGGGGACGAAGCGGAACGTGGATGAGCGCAGGGACGCCAGCCGGTTCCAGCCCCGGTGCACGAGGTCCAGGATGTGCGGGTTGGGGCAGTGCTCGAACAGGACGCTGTGAAAGTCCTGGTTCAGCCGGGTGAACCGGACGGGGTCGAAGTGCTGCAGGCATTCGCGCATCTCAGCGTTGACGGCCCGGGCGCGGGCCACGTCCGCCTCCCCGATCAGCGGAGCCGAGAGTGCTGTGGCGGCGCCCTCGACGATGCTGAGCGTCTGCATTGTGTAGAGGTACTCGGTGGGGTCGATGCCGGCCACCGTGGCGCCGACGTTCCGCTCGAACTTGACCAGGCCCTCGGCCTCGAGCCGGCGGATGGCTTCGCGGACCGGGACCACGCTGACACCCAGGTCCTCGGCGATCTTTGCCAGCACCAGCCGGTAGCCGGGGGAGTAGGTCCCGTCCACGATCCGCGACTTGATGGCCGCATAGGCCTGCTCGGATTTGCTCACTGTTGCAGTGGCCGTGGCAGCTGTGTCAGTCATGGGCTTTGCCGGCTTCCCATTCCTGGTAGCGGGTCCGCCATGCGGCGTTGAGCGGGTAGAGCCCGTCCACGCTGTGGCCCTGCTGCACCATTTCGGCGATGAAGGTCTCCTCGCGTTCCTGGGCGATGGAGTCGTCCGCGAGCTCTTCGGCGAGGGCCGGCGGGATCACCAGGATGCCGTCCGCGTCGGCCACGATGATGTCCCCGGGCTGCACGGTGGTGCCGCCGCAGGCGATGGTGATGTCCGTGTCCCACGGGATGTGCCGGCGGCCCAGGACTGCGGGGTGCGGGTTGGCATAGTAGGTGGGCATGTCCATGGCGGCCACGGCGGAGAAGTCGCGGACGCCGCCGTCGGTGATGATGGCGGCGGCGCCGCGGACCTGGGCGCGGAGGGCCAGGATGTCGCCGATGGTGCCGGTGCCCTTTTCGCCGCGGGCTTCCATCACGAGGATCTCGCCCTCGTTGACGGAGTCGATGGCCTTCTTCTGGGCGTTGAAGCCGCCGCCGTGGGCCTTGAAGAGGTCCTCGCGGTTGGGGACGTAGCGCAGGGTCCGGGCCAGGCCCACGATCCGCTGCTCCGGCCGGGTGGAGGTCAGGCCGTCGATGCTGACGTTGTTCAGGCCTCGCTTGCGCAGCTGGGAGGAGAGGGTGGCGGTGCAGACGCTTTCCAGCTTCGCCTTCAGTTCCGGGGACAGGATAGGTCCGACGGCGGCGAGGCCGGCGGCTTCACGGGAACCGTAGGCTTCCTCCCGCTGCAGATCGTCGGTCTTGGGCCGGGCGCCAAAGTCTGCGAACGGCGTCGTGCCTTCCGCCACCCGGGTGACCAGCCGGCCGGTGGTCAATTCAGCGCCGGCGGCGCCTCCCGTCGTCGCGCTGACTTCAACCTCGACGACGTCGCCCGGCTTGGCCACCGAAGCCCCGGCGGGGGTGCCGGTGAGGATGATGTCGCCCTCTTCGAGGGTGAGCAGCTGGGACAGATCGGCCACGAGCCGGGCGAACGGGAAGAGCAGGTCCCCGGTGGTGTCGTCCTGGACCAGTTCGCCGTTGTGCCAGGTGCGGATCCGCAGCTTGGCGGGATCGACGGCGTCTGCCGCGATCATGCCCGGTCCCACCGGCGTGAAGCCGTCGCCGCCTTTGGAGCGGAGGTTAGAGCCCTTGTCCGCGTAGCGGAGGTCGTAGACGCCGAGGTCGTTGCTGGCGGTGACCCACTCGACATGGCTCCACGCGTCCTCGATGCCCACGCGACGGGCGGGCTTGCCGATGATCAGGGCGATCTCGCCCTCGTAGCCGAGGAGTTCGCAGCCGGCCGGGCGCTCCACGCTTGAGGGGGCTGCTGCCGAACCGATTGCCAGGGACGACGACGGCTTCAGGAAGTAGGAAGGCTGCTCGGGTGTGCGGCCGCGCTGGGCTGCCCGGCTGGGGTAGTTGATGTGCACCGCGATGACCTTGCGGGCCGCGGCCAGGATGTGGTCGGTGACCTGTTCCAAGAGTTACTCCTCATCGAGTACGAAATCGTATACGAAAACTATGGTCCGGGATCCGTGGAACGTCAAGCCCCTTTTCGGCAATTTCCAAAGTGCTTGTAACCCGCGTCATATCTGCCGTACAGTTTTGGATTGGGAATCAAAATTCTATTATCGAACGTCAAGTTCTAATATCGAACACCACGACGGCGACAGACCGCCACACAACGAAGTGAGGAAAGCCCGTGCATTTCCACCACCACGGTTACGTATCCGGTGACCCGCGAGTCCAGCCGGCCGCCGGCGTCGGCATCGACCGTCCCACGCAGCTTCCGGACGAGGTCGACGTGCTCATTGTGGGCACCGGGCCTGCGGGCATGCTCACCGCCGCGCAACTCTCCCAGTTCCCGGGCGTCACGACCCGGATCGTGGAGCGCCGCGCCGGCAGGCTCGCCATCGGCCAGGCCGACGGCATCCAGGCCCGGAGTGTCGAGACCTTCCAGGCCTTCGGTTTCGCCGAGCGGATCATCGCCGAGGCCTACCGCATCACCGAAATGGCCTTCTGGAAGCCGGACCCCGCGGACCCGTCCCGCATTCACCGCAGCGCCCGCGCCGTGGACGACCCTGCCGGCATCAGTGAGTTCCCGCACCTGATCGTCAACCAGGCCCGCGTGCTGGACTACTTCGGCGAGTTCATGGCGAACTCGCCCACCCGCATGTCGCCGGACTACGGCCTGGAGTTCCGCGGCCTCGAGGTCACCGGTGAAGGCGAATACCCCGTCACCGTGACCCTCCTGCACACGGCCGGCCCCTACGAGGGCCAGGAACGCACTGTCCGCGCCAAGTACGTCGTCGGTGCGGACGGCGCGCGGAGCAAGGTGCGGGAATCGATCGGCTGCACGCTCGCCGGCGACCAGGCCAACCATGCCTGGGGTGTCATGGACGTGCTCGCGAACACGGACTTCCCCGACATCCGCCTCAAATGCGCCATCCAGTCCGGCCGGGGCGGCAGCATCCTGCATATCCCGCGTGAAGGCGGCCACCTCTTCCGCATGTACGTCGACCTCGGCGAGGTGGACCCCAACGACAAAGGCGCGGTCCGCAACACCACCATCGAGCAGATCATCGCCAAGGCGAACGAAATTCTCCACCCGTACACGCTCGACGTGCGCAACGTCGCCTGGCACAGCGTGTACGAGGTGGGACACCGCCTCACCGACCGGTTCGACGACGTCCTGCCGGAGCAGCGGGGCACCCGCACGCCGCGGGTGTTCATCACCGGCGACGCGTGCCACACGCACAGCGCCAAGGCCGGCCAGGGCATGAACGTCTCCATGCAGGACGGTTTTAACCTGGGCTGGAAGCTCGGACACGTGCTCGAGGGCCGCAGTCCGGAGAGCCTGCTGTCCACGTACTCGGCCGAGCGCCAGGTCATCGCGAAGAACCTCATCGACTTCGACAAGGAGTGGTCGACGCTGATGGCGAAGAAGCCCGAGGAGTTCGAAAGCCCCTCCGAGCTCGAGGACTTTTATGTCAGCACCGCCGAATTCCCGGCAGGCTTCATGACCCAGTACGCACCCTCCATGCTCATCGGCGGGCCGGCGCACCAGGACCTGGCCGCCGGGTTCACCATCGGCAAGCGTTTCAAGTCCGCGCCCGTCGTGCGGGTCTGCGACACAAACCCGGTGCACCTCGGCCACCAGGCGAAGGCGGACGGTCGGTGGCGCATCTACGTCTTCGCGGACGCGGCAGCGCCGCAAACGGGCCAGCAGGGCGCGGGCGAGCAGGGCGCGGCGTCGCCCGTCGCCGAGTTCGCCGACTGGATCGCGAACTCGCCGGACTCGCCCCTCGCCGCCACCCCCGAGGGGGCGGACCGTGATGCTTGGTTCGACGTGAACGTGATCTACCAGCAGGACCACACGAACCTCGACATCGGCGCCGTGCCGGCGGCGTTCAAGCCGCAGGTGGGCCCGTTCCAGCTCACCTACCTCGAGAAGGTCTACGCCACGGATCCGACGGCGGACATCTTCGAGCTGCGCGGCATCGACCGCGGCGGCGCGGTGGTGGTGGTGCGGCCTGACCAGTATGTGGCGAACGTCCTGCCGTTGACAGCGACGGCGGAGCTCGCCGCGTTCTTCGCGCCCCTCCTGCGGGCAGGCAACCGCGCCCGTGAATTCCAGAACCACGCGGGCTAAGCGCCGGCCCACGGGCACCCTTCCGATGGCGCAGTGACGCTCCCGCCCAGTTGCTGCTGACCGCACCTCTACGTGCCCGCGAAACCCCGGCAGTGCGTAGAGGTGAAGCGGGGTCCGGCACCGAGCAACTGGGATGGAGCGTCGTCAGGCGGGAGCAGGGACGAACGCGGACATCCCGCCACACACCGGCCCGGTTCCGCTACGGAAAACGTTCCGTGACAAGGCAATGGCCCGGCGCTACGGGTATACCAGCAGCGCCGGGCCGTTTGCGCGTCGCCGGCCCGGATCCGTAGCGAATTGCTGGGGCGCTCAGCCCGGGACTGGGTCCCGCGACGTGGCGGCAATCCTGGGGCTCAATTGTCCCTGAGTCGGCGTGTACGCACGGCTCAGGGCCTCAGGTGCTGGGCGAAGTGGTCCTCGATCCGCTGCCAGGCTTCGGGGGCCGATTCCGGGTCCGGGCCGATGCCCATGACCCGGAACAGTGGTCGCAGCGGCCTCGGCCCGGTCTCCACATCGTTGAGGAAGGCGTGCCCGGCGTGCGGGAATTCCTTGACGTCGTGGGCCACACCCAGGCGGTCGAGCACGGACTCGAGTTTCGCGGCCCCACCACGCAGGGTGCGGTCCTTGCCGCCGAAGTTGGCCACGATCGGGCAGGCCCCGGCGAGGGCCTCCTCCGGGTTCTTGGGGAGCCGGCCGTAGTTGACGGCTGCGGCGTCGAAGCCGTCATTGGCCAGGAGCAGGGCAAAGCCGCCGCCCATGCAGAACCCGATCACGCCGATCTTGCCCGTGGTCCGGCCGGATTCCCGGAGCCAGTCCCGGGCGGTGGCCAGATCGGTGAAGGCCCGGCCCTCGCCCGCAGCCAACGCACGCATGGTGGCCACGAGACAGCGGCGGGCGCCGCCGTCGCTGAAGAGGTCAACGGCCAGCGTCAGGTAACCGGCGGCCGCCATGCGGTTGGCGTGGCGGACGGTGATGTCGTCCAGGCCCAACGCTTCGTGGACCATCAGGACCGCAGGAAAAGGCCCGTCGCCCTCCGGCGTCGCCAGGTAGCCGCGCAGCACCGGCGAACCGCCGGCGGCAGCGCTGGCCCGGCTCAAGTCGACGTTGCTGAGATTCCGGCTGACGCTCTGGCCGTGGTCTGCTTGGGTGCGTGCCATGGTGTCCCCTTTATCGGCTGTGTGGGGCCATTCTCGCAAACGGGCACAAAAAAGCAGCGCCGGACATCCCCCAAAGGAAAATCCGGCGCCGCAAACTTTTTAAGGACTAGTCCTTCTTGAAGGTGTCCTTGACGTTTTCGCCGACCTTCTTCGCATCGGCTACAACCTGGTCCCGCTGGCCCTCGGCTCGAAGCTGGTCGTTGTCAGTGGCATTGCCAGCAGCTTCCTTGGCCTTGCCGCCGAGGTGCTCTGCTTCGTTCTGAATCTTGTCTCCGACGCCCATGGTGTTGGCCACCTTTCGTTTCCGGTTGAAATTCACTGTCCAATCACCATAACACAAAGCATGCTTACTAATTCAAGGGTCTCCCGGGATGATCCTGCGGTGCGTCGACGCCGGCCGCGGCCTGGGCGGTTGGCGCAAGGGTGAAATTCTCCCGGCCCGCGGGCTAGGCTCGAGGTCATGGACCACAAGACCACTCTCACGCAGCACATCAATGCTCCGGCGGACTCGGTGTGGGCGGTGGTGTCGGACATTCCGGGATCCGCCGCGACCCTGTCCGGCGTCGATTCGATCCAGATGCTCACTGACGGACCTTATGCCGTGGGCACCCGCTGGAAGGAAACCCGCACCATGATGGGGCGCTCGGAAACGGTGGAGATGTGGGTTTCCCAGTCCGAGGCGCCGTCGACCGGCCGGGG
Organism: Arthrobacter sp. P4_F10; assembly: GCF_056401435.1. Taxonomy (NCBI): domain Bacteria; kingdom Bacillati; phylum Actinomycetota; class Actinomycetes; order Micrococcales; family Micrococcaceae; genus Arthrobacter; species Arthrobacter sp. P4_F10. Next base: position 214,997 of record NZ_JBFUJJ010000001.1, on the reverse strand, counting down.
CGGCAGCACCACGGTGAAAGCCCTCCAGGGCGGCGCCGACTACACCTCCAGGTTCGCACTGGCGGAGCGCGACGGCGGAACGGACCTCACGCTGACCTTCGGCGCCGAAGTCATCAAACCAACCCGGTTCAGCAAGATCATGCTCACCGTGTTCGGCCCGCTCGGGATGCGCATCACCCGCAAGGCGCTGGCCAAAGACCTGGCGGACATCGCCGCCAAAGCCGAGTCCCTGTGATGGTGCGGCGCGCTGCGGCGGACAAGGCACCCAAGGTCACCGCACCCCGCCTCGAGCCGGTCCGGCCGGGGGAGCTGCGGGACGATCCTGCCCCGGAATTCCGGCGGGGTGTTCGGTACGACGGCGTCCGGTACAGCCGCGCGTCGGCAGACGGCCTGGACCTTGGCGCCACGGACTTCGCCGAGTGCGAATTCGCCGGGGTCTCCTTCAATGAGACGCAGCTGCGCGGTGCCACTTTCCGTGACTGCATCCTGACCGAGGTCTACGCCCCCGTGCTGATGGCAGCCCGGACCAGTCTGCGGGATGTGGAGATCAGCAACCCCCGCTGGGGATCGGCCGAACTCTATGATTGTGGCTGGCAATCGGTGCGGATCGACGGCGGCAAACTCGACTATGTGAACCTGCGCGGGTCCAAGCTCACGGACGTGCAGATCAGTGACTGCATCATCAACGAGCTGGATCTGGGCTCCTGCACCGCCACGCGGGTCGCCTTGAAGAACTGCACGATCGGCACCCTTGATTTCTCCGGGGCCCGGCTCAAGGACTTCGACCTCAGGGGCGCCGATTTCCGCACGATCAGCGGCCTGGGTAGCCTGGCCGGCCTCGTGGTCGACGACGACCAGCTCACCCTGCTCGCCCCATTGCTCGCGGCCCATCTGGGCGTCGTCGTCGCGTAATCCGCCGGCATCCGGTTGACCCCCTTGGCCCACCGTGTAATCTTTATAGAACGAACGGTCGGTAAATTACTCTGCTGCCGGCCCCGCTTTCTTGGTGAAGGATGTTCTCATGGTCGAGGCTTTTCTTGTTGGCGGCGCCCGCACCCCGGTGGGCCGCTACGGCGGCGCCCTCTCCGCAGTCCGCCCCGATGACCTGGCCGCACTGGTGGTTCGTGAGGCTGTGGCCCGGGCCGGCGTCGATCCGGACAGCATCGAGGAGGTAATCCTCGGCAACGCCAACGGCGCCGGCGAAGAAAACCGCAACGTGGCCCGCATGGCCACCCTACTTGCCGGGTTGCCCCTCCACATCTCCGGCATCACCGTGAACCGGCTCTGCGCCTCCGGGCTCAGCGCCATCATCATGGCCAGCCACATGATCAAGTCCGGCGCCGCGGACATCGTGATCGCCGGCGGAGTCGAATCCATGAGCCGGGCCCCCTGGGTCCAGGAAAAACCCCGGACCGCCTTCGCCAAACCGGGGGAAATATTCGATACCTCCATCGGCTGGCGTTTCGTCAACCCGCAGTTCACTAAGGGAGAGCTCTCCCGGGACGGCAAGATGACCTACTCCATGCCCGAGACGGCGGAAGAGGTGGGCCGGGTTGACGGCATCTCGCGGGAGGACGCCGACGCCTTCGCCGTCCGCTCCCACGAACGCGCCCTGGCCGCCATCGCCGCCGGCCGCTTCGCCGAGGAAATCGTCCCCGTGACCGTCAAGACCCGCAAGGGCGAGACCGTGGTGGACACCGATGAGGGCCCCCGCGCCGGCACCACCATGGACGTCCTCGCCGGGCTCCGGCCGGTAGTCAAGGGCGGCTCGATCGTCACGGCAGGCAACTCCTCCACCCTCAACGACGGCGCCTCCGCCATCATCGTGGCCTCCGAAGCCGCGATCCAGAAGCTTGGCCTCACGCCCCGGGCACGCATTATCGACGGCGCCTCCGCCGGCTGCGAGCCCGAAATCATGGGCATCGGACCGGTCCCGGCCACCGAGAAGGTACTCGCCCGTTCCGGCCTCAGCGTCGGGGACCTCGGCGCCGTCGAACTGAACGAGGCGTTCGCGACCCAGTCCCTGGCCAGCATGCGCCGGCTCGGCCTTGACCCGGAGATTGTGAACCGCGACGGCGGCGCGATCTCCCTGGGCCACCCGCTCGGTTCGTCCGGTTCCCGGATCGCGATCACGCTGCTGGGGCGGATGGAACGCGAAAACGCGAAGATCGGCCTCGCCACCATGTGCATCGGTGTCGGCCAGGGCACGGCCATGCTGCTGGAGCGCGTGTAGTGGCGGCCCCGGCACTGGCCCTCGACGCGGCTGGCTTCGGCACGCTCCTGGTCGAAGAGCGCGAGGACCGCGTGGTGGTGGTGCTCAACCGCCCCGAGGTCCGCAACGCGATCGACCAGCAGATGGTCGACGAACTCCACGCCGTCTGCGCCCATCTCGAGCAGCACCCGAAAATCCTTATCATCGCCGGCGCCGCCGGGGTTTTCGCCTCTGGCGCCGACATCGGGCAGCTGCGCGAACGGCGCCGCGACGATGCCCTGCAGGGCATCAACTCCACCATTTTCGTCCGGATCGCCAAGCTGCCGATGCCCGTCATCGCAGCCCTCGACGGCTTCTGCCTCGGCGGCGGCGCCGAACTGGCCTACGCCGCCGACTTCCGGATCGGCACCCCGTCCGTCCGGATCGGCAATCCCGAAACCGGACTCGGCATCCTGGCCGCCGCCGGCGCCAGCTGGCGCCTCAAGGAACTCGTGGGGGAGCCCGTCGCCAAGGAAATGCTGCTGGCCGGTGCCGTGCTGCGCGCAGACCGTGCCCTCGCGGTCAACCTCATCACCGAAATCCACGAACCGTCCGGGCTGATGGCAGCGGCCCACGGGCTCGCCGACCGGATCGCCTCGCAGGACCCGCTCGCCGTCCGGATCACCAAATCCGTGTTCCACGCCCCGGCCGAGGCGCATCCCCTCATTGACCAGCTGGCGCAGGGGATCCTCTTCGAATCCCAGGCCAAGTTCGACCGTATGCAGACTTTTTTGGATAAGAAATCAGCCAAGAAAACAGAGAAGCAGTCAGCCAAAGAATCCGGGAAGCAGAAATAGACATGGGCAACTCCGTACTCCCCGACAGTAACCTTCCCGGCAGCAAGTTTCCCCACTCCGTCGGGGTTCTCGGCGGCGGCCGCATGGGCGCAGGCATCGCCCACGCCTTCCTGATCAAGGGAGCCAATGTGGTGGTCGTCGAGCGCGACGAGGCTTCGGCCGAGGCCGCCCGGGAGCGGGTCGAGTCCGCCGCTGCCAAGAGCCTCGAGCGCGGCGCCGTGGATGGCAACCTGGACGAGATGGCTTCCCGGCTCGCGGTCACGGTGGACTACGACGACTTCGCCGGCCGGCAGCTGGTGGTCGAGGCTGTTCCGGAGGACTGGGACCTGAAGGTCACCGCGCTGCGCGGTATCGAGGAACGGCTCGCCGACGGCGCCTACCTCGCGTCAAACACGTCGTCGCTGTCCGTCAACGGGCTGGCCCGTGAGCTGAAGCGGCCGCAGAACTTCCTGGGCCTGCACTTCTTCAACCCGGTGCCGGCGTCGACGCTGATCGAGGTGGTCCTCGGCGAGCAGACTTCCGACGCCCTGGCGCAGGCCGCCCGCGRCTGGGTCGAGGCGCTCGGCAAGACCGCCGTCGTGGTCAACGACGCGCCTGGCTTCGCCTCCTCCCGGCTTGGCGTCGCGATCGCCCTCGAAGCGATGCGGATGGTGGAAGAGGGCGTGGCCACCGCCGAAGACATCGACAACGCCATGGTCCTCGGCTACAAGCACCCCACAGGCCCGCTGCGGACCACCGACATTGTGGGCCTGGATGTGCGCCTCGGCATCGCGGAGTACCTGCAGTCCACGCTGGGGGATCGTTTCGCTCCGCCGCAGATCCTGCGGGACAAGGTCGCCCGCGGGGAACTGGGCCGCAAGTCCGGCAAGGGCTTCTTCGACTGGACCAAGTGACCGGCGCGTGACCGTGCCCCTAGGATGGTGCGGTGACTTCCCTGGACCGCCCCGCGATCGCCCCCATCACCCTGACCGGCAAATATGTCGTCCTTGAACCGCTGAGCCCGGACCACCACGACGGCCTCGTCGAGGCGGCCCGCGACGGTGAGCTGTGGCACCTCTGGTACACCAGTGTGCCCGCGCCGCAACACATGGCCGCCGAGATTGAGCGGCGCCTGGCCCTGCAGGACAGCGGCGACATGCTGCCCTTCACCACGCGGCTGCTCGACCCCGCTACGGGCACAGCGGGCCGGGTGATCGGCATGACCACCTACATGAACATCGACGCCGCAACGCCCCGGGTGGAGATCGGCTCCACCTGGAACGCGGCGTCAGCACATGGCAGCGGCACCAACCCGGACTCCAAGTTGTTGCTGCTGCGGCACGCCTTCGAGACGCTGGGCTGCCCCGCCGTCGAGTTCCGGACGCACTGGCTCAACCACCAGTCCCGTGAGGCGATCGCGCGGCTGGGCGCCAAGCAGGACGGTGTGCTCCGCAGCCACACGCGCAGCACTGACGGGGCGCTGCGGGACACAGTTGTGTTTTCCATCCTGGAACACGAGTGGCCGATGGTCCGGAACGCCCTTGAGTCCAGGCTGGCCAAGCGGCGTCAGGGTGCCGAGTAGGCCTTGGCCCCATTAAGCGAAGCGAAGTACGCCTCGTAGCCCCGGGCGTTCGGGTGGAAGTTTTCGGGACTGGCCAGGGCCGAACGGTCGAGATTGATCCACGGGGCTGCTGAGTTCACGCCGTGACCGGCGAAAGCGGCCCGGACATCGACGTACTCCGCTCCGGTGGCCCGGGCGGCGGCGGCGATGGAGCCGTTCAAGCCGTCAGCCAGGAGTGTGGACTTGTAGATGAACAGGGACATCGGATCAGCCTGACCGGGGGCGACCGGATCGTAGAGGTACGGGTAGCCCGTCACCACAACCTTGGCGTTGGGCGCGGCAGCCTTCACGCGCTGGATCATCGCGGTCACGTCACCGGCCAGCTTATGGCTGGAGATCTGGCCCTCAGCGTAGGCGCTGGCAGCGTCGCAAAGCGGACCCGCGGCGGGATTAACCATGGCGGCGCCGCAGGAGGCGAGGATTTCCGCAAACCGGAGGTTGTTGCCGCCGGCCGTGATGGTGACGAGTTCCGTGCCCTTGTTCAGCTGCCTCAGCTGGGTGTTCACAACGTCTTGGGTCGTCTTGCCGCTGCAGGCCGCGTTCGCGACCAGTTTGATGGATTTCTTGTGGGCAGCGAGTTCGGAATAGGTGTTCTCGCTGCGGTAGCAGTCATCCAGGTACGGCCCCGCCCCCAGCCCGGCGGCGTAGGAGTCTCCCAGCGCGATGTAGTTGGCCTTGTCTACGGCCTGCGCCGGCGCCGCCGCCAAACTGGCCGCCACTGCCAGGGTGGCGAGACCGGCCGCAAGAGCCGTTCGCCGGCGTCGAAGTTTCAGAGTTCCCATGGTGTTCTCCTCGGTTGCACGCTGGTTTCAGCGCCCGTGCCGTGAAAGCGTGCCGCGAAGAGGTCTCAGTCCCGGCTGCAGGCGAGCTGAAGTGGGCCCGGCGGCCACCGGGCACACCGCCACCCTATGCGGAAGCGTCGACCCGCACCATGGCAATCGTCCCGTTGTGTATAACTTTTGTGAATCCTCCCGTGGATCGGCACCGGTGCGTGTGTTTAGCTTTCTGGATGACGATTCCTGCCGCGCCCGGAGGCCATGCCAGGAGGACGGCCGTGCCCGGAGCGATGGCGTGGGACGGAGCGGTTAACGCCTGGCACGTCGCCGGCAGCGTGTTCCGGATGGGACGCCGCGAGTGGCTGACCGAGGCCGGCTGGCGGCAGGTGTACGACGGCGGCATCCGGACGGTCGTGGATCTCCGCAACGAAGCGGAAATCCGGCGCCGGGAGACCGACCCGCCGGTGACGGGGGCAGCCTTGGCCGGTTTCGACGTCGTGCTGGCCCCCACCGAAGACCCGGGCAACAGCGAGTTCCGCGAGCTCTGTGTGCCCTACCTGAACGACCCTGTCTGTTATGGCGACAACGCCAGGCTGTTCCCGCACCTCCTGGCCGGCGTCTTTAAGGCAGTGGCGGCCGCGGAGGGCGGCGTGGTCATCCACTGCTCTGCCGGGCGGGACCGGAGCGGCATGATCGCCGCCATGCTGCAGGACCTCGCCGGCGACAGCGACGAGGCCATTGTGCGCGGCTACCAGCGCTCCATGCGGGGCATCAATGAGCACCTCAGGCAGGCGGCTGTCCCGCATCCCCACGAACGGTATCTGCCCGAGGAAGTTCTGGCTCCGCTGCTCCAAACGCGGTCGGAAAGCCTCTTGCGGTTCGTGCGCCACGTGAAGACCGGTGATTTCTTACGCCACAATGGCATAACGGACCGGGAGCTGACTGCCATTCTGGCCAAATTGGGGCGCTAGAGTAACCGGGTGAAGACTCCGACGTACCAGCTGACAGTGCGGGCGGTGGCGGCTGCCGCCATCGCGCTTGCGGGATCGTTCTACGCCGTTCCTGCCCTCGCCGTAACAGGAGGGACGGAACCCGCACCGACAGCGTCGCCGACAGTCTCGCCGTCGGACGCGCCGACAGCCCCGCCGTCGGCAACCGCCGGCCCGGCAGCGCCGGTTGATACGACGGCGGCGGCTGGCGCGACAGCCACGGCCGCCGCCGCGACGCGCATCAGCGACGCCGGCCTCGCCGAAGCCGTGCAGCGGGACCTTGGCATGACCCTTGCGGAGTTTGATGCCGCCGGTGCGCTGGCCCGGCGGGCCGCCGACGCCGCTCCCTCCCTGCGGGCCCTCCCCGGCTATGTGGGGATCAGCCTCGCCGGCGGCAAGATCGCGGTTGAAGGCAGCGGCCCCGAGCTCCGGGCCCGCGTGGCCGAGCTGAACCAGTCCGGCACGGCCACGTTCGTGCTTGCCGCCCCGGCCGCCGCCGTTGTCCCCTCGGCCGCGGAGCTCCTTGCCTCCAGCACCCAGCAACTGTTCGAGGCCTACGTCAGCGAGGTCGGGGCCGCAGGGCTGCAGGCCGTCACCTACACCAACGGCCACTTCGTCATCCGCACCGGCGGCACCAACACGGCGCAGTCCATTCCCGCCTCCGGCGCCGCTCCCGCCTCCGGCGGGGATGCGCAGCCAGCGACAGCGCCGGGCACGAAGCCGAAGATGTCCGCGGCGGATTTCGTGGCCCGCTACGCCAACGTGGCACTGGAACAAGGATCGCGGATCGCCACGGAAGAGGACTTCTTTGGCGGCCAGGGGTACATCATTGACGGCCGCACCCTGTGTTCGGCCGGATTCGGGGCCTTCAGCCCCGCGGGCGAGCCCTTGGTCCTGACCGCCGGGCACTGCGCCGCTGACGGTGCCGCGAAGCAGGCCCAGGTTGAAGATCCCGCGGGGGCGCCGGCGGCCGGCGGGGCCGGTTCGGGCGCGGCCGCCGGGACCCTGGGGACCTTCGGGTTCAGCCAGTTCGGCGGTCCGGACAATTCCATAGTGGCTGCGGACGGCACCAATGTCGGCACGGACATCGCCGTCCTCCGGGGTATCCGGAGCAGCGTGGACCTCCAGCCGGCCGTCACGCGGTGGGACAACCCCGCCGATCCGGAGCCGTCGTCCGTGAAGATCGTGGGAACCGTGGCGCCGTTCCAGGGCCAGCCCGTGTGCCGGTCCGGCCGGAGCCTCGGCTGGTCGTGCGGGACCGTGGACTCAGTGGGCACATGGGTCATCGCCGGACCGAACTCCCTGCCGCCGGACTTTGACAACGATCTCCGGGCGCTGAACGGCTTCGACTCCAGCACGGTCAAGTCCCGCCCCGGGGACTCCGGCGGACCGTGGATCAGCGGGAACTTCGCCGTCGGCATGCACACCGGGGCCGAAAGCGAGGGCGGCGTACAGACGCGGGCCATCGCGACCACGCTCGAGGACGCAGCGGGCCGGGTTCCCGGCGGTGTCCAGCTGCAGCTGTTCCTGGCCAAGCCAACGCTCGCGGCGGCCGCCAACGGAACCGTCACAGCCGGTGAGCCGCTTACGGGGCACGTGGGCGCCGGTCCGGCCTCCGTGGTGGCGCCGAATTCCAAGGTCCGCATCACCGTCCTGGACCAGAAACCAGGCCAGAAACCAAGCCAGAAACCAGGCCAGAAGGACGGCCAGAAGGCCGGCCAGCCGTTGGAAGTGCCCATCGACGCGTCGGGAAACTGGCAGTTCCCCGCGCCGTCGTCGGCCGGGCAGTTCAAGTTCTCGGCTGAAACTGTGAACGGATTCAGCCGCTCCGGGGCAGTCTCGCTGTCCGTCGACGTATCCCGCCTCGCGGCTCCGGCCATCACTTCTCCGGTGGACGGCCCGGCGCTCACCGCCATCGAAACAATCGAGGGCACCGGCGAAGCCGGCCGCACGGTGCGGCTCTCCGGCGACTTTACCGGGACCGGACTGGTCGCCGCAGACGGCCGCTGGAGCATCAAGGTGGCCGATCAGCCGGTCTTCGGGAAGGTCTCGGTCACGGCGGTGCTCACGGCTCCCGGAGAGGCGGACAGCCCGTCGGTGACCCGCGCTTACACCGTCGTTCCACCGATTCCAGCGGTGTCGAACCTGCGGGACGGCAAACACCTGCGCCAGGATGCCCTGCCCGCCGGCATCTCCGGCACGGCCATTGATGGCGCCGACGTGACCGCGGCGGTGGATGGTGTGGCCATTGGATCAGTCCAGGCCGGTTCCGGCGGTGCTGGTGCCGGGGGTTCCGGCGGTGCCGGGACGCGGGCCGCGCTGCAGCCGCGGATTCCGCAGGACCTGGCCGGCGGCGCCCGGTGGAGTGTCCCGTTCCCCGCCGGACTGGCTACCGGAGCGCACACGCTGACAGTTACGCAGGCCATTGACGGTGTCGCTTCGCTTCCGGCCGCCGTGGCCTTCACCGTCGACGCCGCACCTGTCTCCGCGGGTACCCCGGACGAGACCCCGGCAAACAGCCCGCCGGCAACGCCCAGCCAACCGACAGTCCCGCAGCAGCCGGTCAACCCAGCCGGAGCTCCCGCCGAGCCGGCCAACCCGGCTCAGGCGCCCGTTCCGCCGTCGGACACCACCGCCATTGTGGGCGGTGCGGCACCGGGCGGCACGGCGGCAGGCGATGCGGGCCAGTTGGCCAGCACGGGTGCCGGCGGGCTCCTGCCCGCCGCCGGTCTTGGCGCCGGGGCCCTGCTGCTCGGCGTGTCCTTCGTGGCGTTCGGCCGGCGCCGGGCGGGCCGCTAGCGGCGGACTCCAGGCCCGGCTCGCTGCAAAGCTGCGGGGTCGCCGTACGGTTACGGCGACCCCGCAGCTTTTGGGCGACCCCGCGAGTTCGGGGGCAGAACCGCGAGACGCGGCTACTGGAAGTCAGCCAGCCAGAGATCCGGGCCGAAGACCTCGTATTGAATGTCCTTCGCCGGTACGCCACCAGCGATCAAGGCGCTCCGAACCGATTTCAGGAACGGCAGGGGACCGCAGAGGTAGTACTCGGCGTCGTCGGGGAGTTCCACCGCTCCGACGTCCATGAAGCCGGAGAACTCGGATCCGGAGTCACTTCCGCCGACAGTGGGATTCAGGAACCACGTCCTCAACGTCCCGTCCGGCAATGCAGCCAGATCCTCCGTGACCTGCCCCCGAAGTGGGAAGGACGCCTCGCTGTCGTCGGCATGCAGCATTATCACCTGCCGCTGGGAACCGGACTTGACGAGGTGCGACAGCATTCCGGCCATCGGGGTGATCCCGATCCCCGCGCTGGCCAGGACCAGGGCCCGGTCCGTGTACTCCAGCACCACATCGCCGAAGGGTGCCGAGAGCTCCACCTCGTCGCCCACCCGGACCTCATTGTGCAGCAGATTGGACATCTCGCCGTCGGGGGTCCCGAGTCCTTGGACCCGCTTCACCGCGAACTGCCGGTGCTGGCCGTCGTCGGCCTTGGTCAGGCTGTACTGCCTGGGCTGGTGGACGCCGTCGTGCATTTGCATCTTGATCGTCACGTACTGCCCCGGCAGGGAAGGCTTGACGTCGCGCTCGTCGGTACGTTCGACGACGAACGAGACGACGTCGTCTGTCTCCTGGATCCGCTGCACCACCCGCCATGTCCGCCAGATGGTTTCGGGGGAGAGGTGCACGGCGTTGTACAGCCCGCGCTCCTTGTTGATGAGCAGGTTCGCCAGCAGCCAGTAGACCTCGTCCCAGGCGGCGGCGACCTCGGGGGTGACGGCATCCCCCAGGACATCCACGATCGCCCACATGAGGTGGTCGTGGACAACCTGGTACTGGTCCGGGCTCAGGCCCAGCGAGACGTGTTTGTGGGCCACCCGGGAGAGCAGATGGTCCGGCACCTGATCCGGTTTCTCCACGAGCATGGTGGCGAATGCCGCGATGGATCCGGCGAGTGCCTGCTGCTGGCGGCCGTCCGCCTGGTTTCCCCTGTTGAACAGGCCGTCCAGGAGGTCCGGCCGTGCCTCGAACATATGTTTGTAGAAGCGCTTGGCGATCTCCTCGATGTGCTCGCCGACTACGGGAAGCGTTGCCTGGATGACAGGAAGTGAGGTGTCTGAGAGCATGGTGGATCCCTTCCGGTGCGACCGGTGCAACCCGTCGGTGGCGGGCGACTCAGCACTACCAAGCTAACAGCCGGGGCAACGGGCCTTCCGGGTCGATCGGCCCTACACCGACGGGGGCGACCGGTGTAGGCGGCGTTCACGCCCGGGCCCAGTTTCCCGCCCCCGCCCCCGTCCAGGCCCACGCCCAGGTCCCGTTCCATGCCCCGGCTCGCCGGAAAGCTGCGGGGGCGCCGTACGGCTACGGCCACCCCGCAGGTCTCCGGCGACCCCGAGGCGGCGACCCCGAGGCGTCGGGCCCCAGGCGCGGGCCGCGAACTCGGGAGTCAGGCCTTGCGGGCCAGCAGCAGATTGGTGATCCGCAGCGTGCAGAGCCGCTGGCCGGCCTCGTTCGTGATCAGCACCTCGTGCGTGGTCAGGGTGCCGCCCAGATGGATCGGGGTTGCCGTGATCGTGATCAGCCCCTCGCGGGCCGATTTATGGTGCGTGGCCGAGACGTCGACGCCCACCGCCGTCTTGCCCAGGGTGCTGGCGTGGATGACGGCGGCCCAGGAGCCCACGGCCTCGCCCACGGCCAGGGAGGCGCCGCCGTGCAGGAGCCCGAACGACTGCCGGTTGCCCTCCACCGGCATGGTCGCCACCACGCGGTCCACGGACTCCTCGACGATCTTCACGCCCATCTTCTCGTCGAGTTCCCCGAGGGTGATCTTCCACATCTCGGTGCTGCCGGTCTCGGGCGTCATAGCGTCTCCTTTGTTGCCGGCCGGCCGCGGCCCGGTCGGTGCCACCGCTGCTAGTGTGCGGTAGGCCTCATTCATGTACTCTAGATCATATTACCGAACGGACGGTCAGTAATGTTCCGGCCGTGTTGATCTTGCTCCCCCGTTGGAAGGACCCGTCAACGATGACCACCACAGCCGCACCCACAGTAGACACTGTCGAGATCGTTCCCAGCTTCATCCGGGGTTCCTGGTGGACTCCCGACGCCGCCTCCGCCGCCGGCGCAGCGCCGGTCCTGGACGCCAGCACCGGCGAACTTCTGGCCAAAGTGAGCACCGAGGGGCTCGACCTCGCCGCCGTCGTGGACTACGGCCGCACCACCGGCCAGGCGGAACTGGGCACGCTGACCTTCCACCAGCGCGCGCTCAAGCTCAAGGAGCTGGCGCAGTACCTCAACGGCCGCCGCGAGGAGTTCTACGCGCTCTCGGCGCAGACCGGCGCCACCAAAATCGACTCAATGGTCGACATCGACGGCGGGATCGGCGTCCTGTTCACTTTCGGGTCCAAGGGCCGCCGCGAACTGCCCAACTCCCAGGTGGTGGTCGATGGCCCCATGGAGGTGCTGTCCCGCGACGGCTCGTTCGCCGGTGAACACATCTACACCCGCATTCCCGGCGTCGCCGTGCAGATCAATGCCTTCAACTTCCCCGTGTGGGGCATGCTCGAGAAGCTGGCCCCGGCCTTCCTCGCCGGCGTGCCCACCATCGTCAAGCCGGCCACCCCCACCGGGTACGTGGCCGCCGCCGTGGTCAAGGCGATCGACGAATCCGGCATCCTGCCCACGGGCTCGCTGCAGCTGATTTCCGGCTCCGTCCGCACCCTGCTGGACCACCTGGACTACCGCGACCTCGTGGCCTTCACCGGCTCCGCCTCGACCGCCAACACGCTCAAGTCCCACCCCAACGTGGTCAAGGGCGGGGTCCGCTTCACTTCCGAAACCGATTCCCTCAACGCCGCGATCCTGGGCCCGGACGCCGTCAAGGGCACGCCGGAATTTGATGCCTTCATCAAGTCCCTCGTCACCGAGATGACGGTCAAGGCCGGCCAGAAATGCACCTCGATCCGCCGCGCGATCGTGCCGCAGGAACTCGTCGCCGACGTCACCGCCGCCGTGGGGGAACGCATCCGCGAACGCGTCGTGCTCGGTGACCCCCGGGCCGAGGGCGTCACCATGGGCGCCCTGGCCTCCCTCGAGCAGCTCGCCGACGTGCGCGCCGCCGTCCAGTCCATGCTCGACGCCGGCGGGGAGCTTGCCTACGGCACGCTCGATGCACCGAAGGTCACCAGCGCGGACGGCAGCATCGGCGTCGTCGACGGCGGTGCCTTCATGTCCCCTGTCCTGCTGAGCTGGGCCAACCCTGAGGCCGACGAGGTCCACTCGCTCGAGGCCTTCGGCCCGGTGTCCTCGGTGATCGGCTACACGGACCTGGCCGACGCCGTCCGCCTCGCCGCCCGCGGCGGCGGCTCGCTGGTCGCCTCGGTCTGCACGAACGACCCCGCCGTGGCGCAGCAGCTGGTCACCGGTATCGCGGCCCACCACGGCCGCGTGCTCATGCTCAACCGCGAGGACGCCCGCAGCTCCACCGGCCACGGCTCCCCGGTCCCGCACCTGGTCCACGGCGGGCCCGGCCGCGCCGGCGGCGGCGAAGAGCTCGGCGGCATCCGCTCGGTGATGCACCACATGCAGCGCACCGCGATCCAGGGCTCGCCCAACATGCTCACCGCCGTCACCGGCGTCTGGCACACCGGCGCGGACCGCAACTTCACGCTCGAGACCGAAGGCCAGCACCCGTTCCGGAAATCCCTGGCCACGCTGCACATCGGCGACGCCATCCGCTCCGAGCTGCGTGAGGTCTCGCTGGAGGAGATCACCAAGTTCGCGAACTCCACCGGCGACACGTTCTACGCCCACACCAACCAGGAAGCCGCCGCCGCCAACCCGTTCTTCCCGGGCATCGTGGCGCACGGCTACCTCCTGCTCAGCTGGGCCGCCGGCCTGTTCGTGGAGCCCGCACCGGGCCCGGTCCTTGCCAACTACGGCCTGGAGAACCTGCGGTTCATCACCCCGGTGGCCGCGGGGGACTCCATCCGGGTGACCCTGACGGCCAAGAAGATCACCCCGCGCGAGACCGACGAGTACGGCGAGGTGGCCTGGGACGCCGTCCTGACCAACCAGAACGACGAAATCGTGGCGACCTACGACGTCCTGACCCTCGTCGAGAAGTAGCCTCACCCGACGCTCCCTCCCGTTGCCCTATCGCTTGTGGCTGCCAAAAGGTCGAAATGGCCGCCACAAGTGATAKGGCAACCGGGGAGGGGGCTCTTTCCACCCCGCTCCGGCGTAAAATCTTGCTCGTAGGAGGTGGCGAAATGACACTAGTACTGAACAAAGCCACAACAGTCCTGCCAGTCGATGATGCAGCGCGTGCCCGGCATTTCTACGAGGACACTTTGGGGCTCCCGCACCGTGGCGTGGCAGACGACGGAAGCGAAATGTTCGGCTCAGAAGGCGGCCCGATGCTGCAGCTGATGCCTGTGAAGGATGGAAAGCACTCAGAGCACACCACCCTGAGTTTTGAAGTCAGCGAGATCGAACGCACAGTCAAGGATATGGAAGCCAAGGGCGTCCTGTTCCAGGACTACGATCTCCCGGATCTCAAGACCGAGAACCACATTTGTACAACGGATTCAGAGAAGTGCGCCTGGTTCATGGACTCCGAGCACAATATTCTCTGCGTGCACGAGAACATCACCACGGCAGCTGATTACCAGCTCTGAGATCCGGTCCAGCCCTGGAATTCGGGGGGACAAGTTCAGGGTGGACAGATGCACGGCGCTCCGGCTCAGCGGGGCGCCTTTCTCGTGCGCACGGCCGTCAGCGTGCCCCCGGACCTGCCCCCGGACCGTCCGATCTGTCCGGACCTCCCCCCGGACCGTCCGATCTGTCCGGGCGGGACCACGGCGACACGGGGCGGGTCTGGAGCACGCCGTCGACGCTCACGTCGACGCGCTCATTGAAGAAACTGATGAGGCCGTGGATCTGGGCGGCGTCGCGGTACCGCCGGTCATAGCTCCACGCGATGTTCCGGCCCTGCGCGGAATCCGGGTAGCTCCAGTAGCTCGCCTGGCCCTTGTAGGGGCAGACGGTCCGCTTGGGGCTTTCCTCCATCAGGTCCAGCCGCACATCCGACGGCGGGATGTAGTAGCGCACCGGCAGCATCGTTTCGTAAAGCAGCTGCGCGCCGTTCGTCGCGGCCAACGTCACGCCGTCGAGACCTACCTCAACGGTGAGCGAGGACGCCCGGATGTCCACACGGTGGAACGGGTCGCGGGGATGGCCGATGATTTCCTCGTCGTCCTCCAGCCAGTCGAAAGCGTTGAAGTCCAGCACCACATATCCGGCCAGGTCGGGGTCCGCTGGCCGGAAGGCAGCGCGGGGCAGCCTCCCGTGGGAGGTCACGACGTCGAGCTCCTCGCCGGCCGCTGTGTGCCTGCCGAACGACGTGCGCGGATCCAGTGCCTGCGGCCCCTCCAGACCCATCCTGAAGCCGTGTTCCGTCACGTCGCCCGCCTGCTGACCCGGCGGCGCGAGTTCAGCCCGGAGGTCAACGTCGGAAACGGCGTAGACGGGGGTGACACGTTTGGGCTCCCACACCAGGAGCGCGTGAAGAGTGTCGACGACGGCCATCCCGCCCACCATGGCACGGACTCTTTTCTCGGTGGGCTGGTATCGCAAATCGGGGAATGCGCTGAAGAGGACTTCAGATAACTTCGTGGCCATGACTGCAGGGTGGGCGTCCGTTATCCTGCCGTCAACGACTGTCCTGGCCACATGACCGCCGGCGGACGGTCAGCGCGGGACGTGGAGGCCGTGGAACGCCATGGTGATGACGTCGTCGGCCAGCTTTTCGGGCGACAGCGAACCGCCGGGTTTGTACCACTCGACAATGGAGTTGATGGTGCCGAACAGCAGGCGGGTCACGGTGCGGGGATCGATGTCCTGGCGCAACGAGCCCTCATCCCGGGCCTCGGAAATCAGCGCGGCGACCTTGTGGTCGAAGGTGCGCCGCCGTTCCAGCGCGTCCCGCTCGATCTCCGTGTTCCCGCGCAGGCGCAGCAGCAGCGTCACGAAGGGCAGCCGCTCCACCAGGACCGAGATGGTCTGGCGGACCACGAACTCCAGCCGGGCATCGGCCGAGCCGGAGGTGGCCCCGGGCTGGTCCAGGATCGCCTCAAGCCCGCCCAGGGCGTGATCCAGGGCGAGCTTGAGCAGGTCGCCCTTGGACGGCACGTGATGGTAGATCGCGGACTTGGAGATGCCCAGGTTCTCGGCAAGGATGCCCATCGAGGTGGCGTCGTAGCCGTGGCGGTTGAAGACGTCGACGGCGATCACCAGCACGGACTGCTGGTCATAGCCGGGACGGCCGCGCTTCGTTGTGATTGCTGTGCTGGGCATAGTGGCTAGTTTCTCACGATCGGGTGCTCACTCAGGCCTTGGGGCGCATGTCGTAGATCCGCCGCAGCTTGCCGTTGGACCGCTCCAGCGAGCCGGGCTCGACGACGTCGACCGTGCAGGAGGAGCCCACATGGATCTTGATCTGCTGCTGCAGGACCTTGGCGGCCGCCGCCGCGCCCTCGGCCGTGACGGCGTCGCGGCGCTCGATCTTGACGGTCATCTGGTCCATCCGATGGCCCTCGGGCCGGGTGAGCTCCAGCTGGAAGTGCGGGCTGAGCTCGGGGATGCGCAGGGCGATCTCCTCGATCTGTGACGGGAACAGGTTCACGCCGCGCAGGATGATCATGTCGTCGCTGCGGCCGGTGATGCGGCCCATGCGGCGGTGCGCCGGGCGCGCGGTGCCCGGCAGCAGCCTGGTG
The DNA here is from genome assembly GCF_056401435.1 of Arthrobacter sp. P4_F10. Lineage (NCBI taxonomy): Bacteria > Bacillati > Actinomycetota > Actinomycetes > Micrococcales > Micrococcaceae > Arthrobacter > Arthrobacter sp. P4_F10. Next base: position 198,811 of record NZ_JBFUJJ010000001.1, on the reverse strand, counting down.
AGGTCCTTGGTGCGGTACCGGATGATCGGCAGCGCTTCCTTGGTGAGCGAGGTGAAGACGAGCTCGCCCGGCTCGCCGTCGCCCAGCACCACCGTGGGGTCGAAGGCGTCAATGATCTCTGGCCGGAAGTGGTCCTCCCAGATGTGGCTGCCGTCCTGCGTTTCCACGGCTTCGCCGGCGACGCCCGGGCCCATGACCTCGGAGAGGCCGTAGATGTCGCAGGCCTTGAGGTTCATGGTGGTTTCGAGCTCGTGCCGCATTTCCTCGGTCCACGGCTCGGCACCCAGGACCGCGTACTTCAGTGACGTTGAGGCCGGGTCGATGCCCTGCTTGATCATGGCGTCGGCAATGGTCAGCAGGTACGTGGGGGTGGCCAGGATGGCGTCGGGCTTGAAGTCCTGGATGAGCGTGATCTGGCGCTCGGTCTGGCCGCCGGAGATCGGGATGACGGTGCAGCCGAGGGCCTCGGCGCCGGCGTGGGCGCCCATGCCGCCGGTGAACAGGCCGTAGCCGTAGGCGTTGTGCACTTTCATGCCCGGCCGGACGCCGGAGGCGCGCAGCGAGCGGGCCACCAGCTTGGCCCAGTCGGCGAGGTCCTTCTTGGTGTAGCCCACCACGGTGGCGCGGCCCGTGGTGCCGGAGCTGGCGTGGATCCGGGCGACCTCGTGCTGCGGCACGGCGAACATGCCGAAGGGGTACTCGAGGCGGAGGTCCTCCTTGGTGGTGAAGGGGAACTTGCCGAGGTCGGAGAGTTCACGCAGGTCCGTCGGGTGGACGCCGGCCTCGTCGAACTTGCGCTTGTACAGGGGGACGCGGTCGTAGGCGTAGGCCACCGTGTGCTGCAGGCGGCTGAGCTGGAGCGCCTCGAGCTCGTCGCGGGAGATGGTCTCCTCGCGGTCCAGGACAGCGTCAGTTGTGGCGGCGGCAGTTTCTTGGGTCATCAGTGGTTCCCTGTTTCTATTTCTTGGAGATGGTGCGGCTGCGGCCGCGGAACTCGGCGATGAGTTCGCCCGGGAGGATATCGGTGGGGAGCTGGCCCGGAAGGGTTGCTGCGGGGGCCGCGCCGGCCGGTGCCGCCGTCGGGATGCCCGCGCCAGGATCGGCGGCGTAGATCTGGATGTCGTACAGCCCGCTGCGTCCTGTGCTGGCGCGGCGGTTCGCGACGGCGGTCAGCACTTGTCCGCGGAAGGCGGGTTTCAGGAAGTTGATGTCGACGCCGGCAGCAACGGTGATGTTGGAGTCCTCGCCCGGGAGCGGATTGGCCGGGTTGCAGGCCAGCGCGAAAGCCGTGTCGCCGAAGGCGAAGATCATTCCGCCGTGGGCCATGCCGAAGCCGTTGAGCATTTCCTGCCGGAGCGTCATGCGGATCGTGGCATGCCCGTCGTCCAGCGCGAGGACTTCGATGCCCATCCATTCCGAGGCGTAGTCGTCTTTCAGGATGGGGTGGGTGCCCCCGGAAACCGTCAGTTCAGCCATGCGTCGTTGCCTCCAGCTTTATTTACCGAATGTTCATTAGGTAATCCCATTTTGGGCCACGCTGTCAAGAGCCGRTAGTCGTTGGTGCTACTGCTGGGACCGAGATGCATAAACGAACAAGCGTACGTCTTGACTCGCTGGTGTGAAGGACACATACTGAATTCGGGCCCCGGCTGCAATGACGAAACCGGCGGCAACTCAAGAACCTTGGAAGGGATTTGCCATGACTGAAGTGGCCTTTGACATCAACCGCAACGTGGACCTGTTCCGTGTGAACCGGGCAGACGAACTGGCCGCCGCGCCGGGACAGACGCTGAATGCCCGCCGCATCTCCGGCGTCAGCAAGGAAAGCAGTCCCGTTGAGCGACTCTGGTTCGGCAAGGTCTTCACCGGTCCCGGGGAGATCTCGGATGCCCATCACCACGGGGAGGCCAACACGGGAGGCTATGTGCTCAAGGGCCGTGGCTTTATCCGCTACGGCGAGGGCTACGGCCAGATCGTCTACCTGGAAGAGGGTGACTTCGTCTTCGTGCCGCCGTTTATGCCGCACATCGAAGGCAACGCCAGCATGACCGAGGAACTGGTCTGGATGACCACCCGCACGCCGGACAACATCGTCGTTAACCTGCGCGACCAGGACGTCGTGGACCTTGAAATCGACTACCGGTCCTGATTTCCCCCAACAAAAGGGCGGCTACCGAAAGGTAGTCGCCCTTTTGTTGTCGTTGGTCCAAATATAGGGCGGCTACCGAGCAGGTAGCCGCCCCATGTCGTGGCTAGGTGCCGGTCAGAAGGACCGGGGAAGTCCCAAGTGCTTCTCGCCGATGTAGTTGCGCGTCATCTCGTCAGTAAGCGGCGCGAACGTGTACAGCCGGGCATCGCGGAAGTAACGCTGCATGGGCAGGCCGCGGAAGAAGCCCCAGCCGGCCATGACCCGCATGCCAACATCGGTGGTGGTGGTTGCCGCGTCGGACGCTGCGAGCTTCGCCATGGCGGACCAGGTCTCATTGGTTCCCTCGCCGCCGTCGGACGCTTCTGCCGCCTGGCGCAGGAGGAGCCTGGCGGATTCAATTTTCACGCTGGCATCCACCAGATTGTGCTGGAGCCCCTGGAAGGAGCCCACGGGGCGGCCAAAAGCGTGCCGCTGACGTGCCCATCCGACGGCGGTTTCCATGGCTCCGCGGGCGATCCCCAAAGCCACCGCGGCCCCATTGAGCCGTTCGCCGTTGAGCGTATCCAGAACCTGGCGGAATCCCCTGTCCAGTTCACCCAAGACGTTCGCTGCCGGGACCCGCACGTCGTCGAGGTAGACGTCGCACTGCGCGAGGCCGCGGATGCCCATGGTGTCGATGGTTTCGGTCCTGATCCCGGGCGTGGAGCGGGGGAGCAGGAACATGGTGATGCCGTCAATGGCGGAGCGGGTGGTTTCGCTGGTCCGGGCCAGGAGGATCAGGTAGTCCGCGTCCATCGCACCGCCGATCCATTTCTTCTGTCCGGAGATGGAGTAGCTACCGTCCTCCAAGCGGGTGGCGTTGGTCTTCATGGCCCGGGCAACGTCAGTTCCGCCGTCGGGCTCGCTCAGTCCGAAGGACATCTTGGCTTTGCCGGCATGCAGCGGAGCCAGGAACTCTTCCTGCTGCCGGCGATTGCCGTAGGTGTGAAGGAGCTGGACGCCCATGTACTGGACCACCATGCTCACGGCCACCGATGTGGGGCCGGCGCCGAGTTCCTCAAGAACCACCGCCTGCGCCTGGTGTTTGGGTCCACGGCCGTGGAGCTCGCCGTCGAGCTTGATCAGACCGGCGGCGCCAATCTCGCGGTATAGCTCGACGTCGTATTCTTCGGCTTCGTCGAACTTGTTGAGCCGCTCCGGCGTGACGTGCTCGGCGAGCATGGCGCGCACACGTGTCCGCAGCGCTGCGAATTCGTCGGGCTCGGAGATTTCGGCCGGCGGTGCCGGGCGGAAATTGTCCTGGATTGTCATGGCCTACTTCCTTTTCATGATGAAGCTGCTGCTGAACGTCATGACGGTGGAACCGTCCTGTTTCAGTACGGAGTAATCGATTTTCCAGATGCCCTGGTCCGGCTTTTTGGTCTCGCGCGCCATGGCTACCGTGGCCTCAACATGGATGGTGTCCCCGATGAACACCGGGGCGAGGGCACGGACCTCATCCAGGCCCAGCCATGCGACCACGTTGCTGAAATACCCCGTTTGGGTCATCAGGCCCAGGCCCAGGGACATGGTCAGCGGCCCGTGGGCGATGCGCTGTCCGAACGGCGTCGTTGCCGCATAGGTTTCATCCAGGTGCAGGGAGACGAGGTCGCCGGTGAGGCCCGCCCACTGGACCAGATGTGCATCCGTGATGGTCATACCTGCCGTGCGGACCACGTCGCCTGCCACCAGATCTTCCCAGTAGTGGTCAGGGCGGCCTTTGGGTTGCGGCAGGGTGGTGCCGGCCAGTTGGGGATCGATGCTGTGCATGTCTCTCTCCTGTTCGGGTGAATGAGGTCGGAGCCTAGGGGAATCGTAAGTCCACCTGGAATAAGACTAGACTAGCGAACGCTTGTTCGTATACTAATAAAGGACAGCAACTCGAATTCCTGGAGGCCCAACATGAGTGAAGCTACGATCGTCGCCCCCGCGCCGGTGTCGGACATCGAAGTCCCGGCAGCAACCGTGCACGAACAACTGACCGAGAAGCTCGCTTCGGCCCGCCTCGGTGGCTCAGAGAAGAACCGCAAGAAGATCACCGAATCAGGAAAGCTCCTCGTTCGGGAACGCCTGGCAATCCTGTTCGACGACGAAAACTACATCGAGGACGGGCTCCTCGCCCGCTATGAGGAAGGCCTGCCCGGTGACGCCGTCGTCATCGCGTTCGGCCGCGTTGACGGGCGCGAAGTGTGCGTCATCGCTAACGATTACTCCGTCAAGGCCGGCACCTGGGGCAACCGCACGTTCGAAAAGATCACCCAGGCGCAGAAGAACGCGGATGCCGCCGGCATCCCCATCGTTTACCTCTTCGACTCCGCCGGTGCCCGCATCGACGAACAGTTCGAGAGCTTCGCCGGCCGCCACGCCTGGGGCAACATCTTCTACAACCAGGTCCAGATTTCCGGTCGTGTTCCCCAGGTTTGTGCCCTTTTCGGCCCGTCGCCTGCGGGTTCGGCCTACGTTCCGGCGCTCTGCGACATGACCATCATGGTCCGCGGGCACGCAACCGCCTACCTGGGATCACCCCGCCTGGCGGAAATGGTCACCGGCGAGAAGGTGACGCTGGAGGAAATGGGCGGCGCCGAGATGCACTGCACGGTCTCCGGCCTGGGCGACGTCCTGGTGGAAAGCGACGAGGAAGCCCTCAACGCAATCCGCGTCTGGCTGTCCTTCCTGCCCGCAAACTGGGAAACCCCCGCGCCGCTGGCCCCCGCAATCGAGCCGCGCCCCGGACGCACCCTGCAGGAAATCGTTCCGCTGCGCGAGGCCGAGGTCTTCGACATGGAGGAATTCGTGGAATCCCTCGTGGACGAAGGATCCTGGTTCCCGTACAAGGAGTTGTTCGCTCCCGAGATGCTGACCGGCTTCGCCCGCATCAACGGCCGGCCGGTGGGGCTGGTGGGCAACCAGCCCAGGCACATGGGCGGCTCCATCTTCCCCGACTCCTCGGACAAGGCTGCCCGCTTTATCTGGATCTGTAATGCCTACAACATCCCCATCGTCTTCCTGGTGGACATCGCGGGCTACATGATCGGATCTGCCGTGGAGCGCCAGGGCATCATCCGGCATGGAGCCAAGATGATCTTCGCCGTCTCTGAGTGCCGGGTTCCGAGGATCACGGTCCTGGTCCGCAAGGCCTACGGCGGCGGCTACCTTGCTATGTCCGGTGCCCCCATGAACCCGGACGCTGTCATCGCGCTGCCCACGGCCCGTCCCGCCCTGATGGGTCCGGATGCCGCAGTCAACGGCATCTACTACAACCAGATCCACGAGATTGAGGATCCGGCAGAGCGCAAGGCGTTCATCTTGGCTAAGCAAGCCGAGTACGCAGAAGGCATCGACGTCTTCAAGATCGCCAACGCGAACGCTGTAGAAGCTGTTGTCCCCGCCAACGAGCTGCGCGCCGATCTGACCAGGCGGCTGGGCCTGTACTCCAAGCGCAAGATGGTCCCCGTGGAGCGGCGCCAGGCCGTCACCCCGGCCTAAGGCGCGCGGCACATGATCAAGGTAGTGGCCGTTATCAAAGCCAAGCCGGAGCTGACCCGGGACGAGTTCCTGCACTTCTGGAACGTGGAGCACCCGGCCTATGTGCGCAAGCTCCCAGGCATCACCCGGTACCGGCAGAACCCTGCAATCGAGCACCGGAAGCCCTGGCCATACAGCGGCATGGCAGAACTTTGGTTCTGCTCGGTGGCCGACGTCAAGGCCGCCTACGCAGGCCCTGAAGGCAAGGAGCTGTTCGACCACGAGCACCACTTTTTGGACAGTGTCCAATGGTTCTTGGCCGAAGAAGTCGACGTGCCGCTGGCCGTGGAGGACTGACCCGTGCCCAAACGCATCACCTACCTGGAGAAGCGGGACGGCCTGGCCCGGAAGGACTTTCGCACGCACTGGTCCACGACGCACGCCGAGATTGCCCGTGCCCTGCCCGGTGTGACGGACTACCGGCAGAACCATCTGCTGGAATCCGCGCCGGGGCTCGGGGCGGGGCTGTACCGTGTGGACGGCATCGTTGAACTGTGGTTCGCCGCCGACGACGTCGTACACGCCGGCTTCGACTCCGCGGTGGCGGACCGCCTGATGGTCGATGAGCAGGAATTCCTCAGTGGCCTCACGGGGGGACCGGTGACCGCCGGCGCGCCCCACGCCCCGTGGCCGTTCAAGCTTTGGGTGCTGGCACGCTGGCGCGATGGAACTGACAACGACTTTGACGCGGTTGACCGCTGGGCGGGGCCGCTGTCTGCAACATTCGACGGCGCCCTCGGCCGGGCCGTGAACGTGCTCGTTCCCGGGGCGGATCTGTTGGTCCGCGCGGCGCTGCGCCGGGAGGAACATATTCCGGAGGTTGCCATCTCCTTCGGCTTCGCCGACGAGGCGGCCGCACGTGCCGCCGCCAGCATGCTGCCGGCCCACGTGGACGGGGTCCAGGGTATCCTGACCGGATTGTATACCCGCGTCGCCGAGGAACTCGTCATTATCTGATGGGGGTCCTGCGATGACGCCAGTCGGCGGTGTGGTCCGCTTCGTCCTGCTCGGCGCTGCGTGGGGCTCCAGCTTCCTGCTGATGAAACTGGCGGTGCAGGGGCTTTCCCCGGGCCAGGTGGTCCTCGGACGGCTGGTCCTCGGCGCACTGGCGCTGACCCTGCTTCAGCTCGTGATGCGGCGGCCGTGGCCGCGGCAGCGCAAGCTGTGGTCGCACCTGGCGGTGACCGCCGGCGTCGGCTGCGTCCTGCCGTTCCTGCTGTTCGCGTGGGCGGCCGAGCGCATTCCCAGCGGACTCTCCAGCGTCCTGAATTCCGCCACGCCGCTGGCCACCGCGGCTGTCACCGCGCTGGCCCTGCGGCAGGAGAAAGTCACGCCGCGGAAGACCGTCGGCATCGTGGCCGGAGCCGCCGGAATCCTCGTGGTGCTCTCGCCGTGGCGGTTCTACGCCGCGGACGCCGTCGATTTGTGGGGGCAGATGGCTTGCCTCGCGGCCGTGCTGTGCTTTGGCGTCGTCTTTTCCTATACCAAGAAGTACGTTTCGCCCTACGCGGCGGACCCCATAGGGATCCCGGCGGTCCAAATGGTCGCGGCGTCGCTGATGATGCTGGTCCTGGCTCCGCTCATTGCAGCCGGGGAAATCTCGCTGACGGCCCCGGTGGTGGTCGGCATGCTGCTGCTGGGTGTCGTCAGCACCGGCCTGGCATATGTCTGGAACTTCCGCATCATCGCCGAGTGGGGCGCCACGGCGGCGTCGACCGTCGCCTACATCACCCCGCTCGTAGGGGTGGCGCTCGGCGCGGTGGTGCTCCGGGAGGAAGTCAGCTGGAACCAGGTGGTCGGCGCTGGGGTGGTTATCGGCGGGATCGTCCTGGCCCAGTCAAGGCCGAAAGCGCCGGAGAAAGCCCCAGACGGGGAGTTGGAGGAAGCAACGTGAACACGCCCCGCGGCACAAGCACGCCCCACGATTGCGGGGACCCCAGGAGCTTTGAGGACATCAGGAATCTGAAGTCCGACTATTTCCGTCACGTTGATGCCAAGCGGTGGTCGAGCCTCCGCGCCCTCTTCCACGCCGATGCGAGGTTCCGTGGATTTCCCTTCGCCGCGGACGACGCCGACGGGTTCATCGGCGGCGTGTCAGGCTTCCTCGAGGGCGTCGAGTCGGTGCATCAGGGTTTTATGCCCCGCCTGGCCGTCACGGGCGACGGCGGCATCCGCGGGATCTGGTCGATGCATGACTACTTGGTCTGGGCCCGCGACAGCAGGCCTTACCGGGGCGCCAGCATCCCCGGACTCTACGGAATCCGGGGATACGGCTTGTACGAGGAGGAATACCGGCGGCTCGACGGGCAATGGCGGATTGCTGCCATGCGGCTGGTGCGGACCAGAGTTGACCTCCTGGTGGGTGAACCCCTGCAGCTCCCCGGCCAGGAGTTCGGCGCACCGGACCCTGACTGGATGCCCCGAACCTGACCCCAGGCACCTGAACGGCCGCCTTAAACCACCGGGGTCAGCCCCGGCACCCCCGCGTGGACGCCGGAGGTTGCCAGATACCGGATGTGGGCGGCCGTCTCGCTCAAGGCCAGCCTGAACTGCAGCGCGCTAAGCGACTCCCAGCCCCGGGACCATGTGAGCTGCCGGGCCACCTCGTGCACCGTGGGCGCGCCCTTGCCTAGCACGTCCAGGACTTCCCGTGAACGCTCCGCAATGTGCTTTTCGAGGACCCTTGCGCGGTGGCCCACGCCACGGAACCGGTATTCGTGTGCAGGGCAGGCCTCGTAGTGGTCGTTGCCCGCGATCCGCTGCAGCGACTCAATATTGTGCCGCAGCGGATCGGTGTCGCCGCGGATCTCCAGGGACACGTTGGGGGAGATGCGGGGGAGGACATGGTCGCCGGACAACACCAGTTCGCCGTCGTCATCCCACAGGCAGATGTGCCCCGGGGTGTGGCCCGGTGTTTCCATGATGCGCCAGTTACGTCCGGCCGCGGCCAGAGTGTCCGCATCGCCCAGCCGCCGGTCGGGGTCGGCGAGGCGCCGCATGTCGTGGAGTCCCTGAGGGCTCATGGCGGCTTCGGCCACCCGCCCCTCGGGGACGCCCCAGGTCCGCATGCGCTCGCGGTCCCGTTCCGATTCCGCATGGGCGTCATCGAACGCGGAGATGTGCCGCCGTTCCTGTTGCCCCAAAGCGATCCACGCGCCGGAGCCCCGCGCAAGGCGCGCCGCCATCCCGAGGTGGTCGGTGTGGAAATGCGTGGCCACGATCCCGCTGATTTCACGCGGCCCCACGTCCAGACGGCCCAGGGCAGCCATCAGCTGGCCGTGTCCCTCGTCGCTGTCAAAGCCGGGATCCACCACCACGCACTCGTCGCCATCGAGCAGCACGTAGCTGAGCGTGTAGCGCATCGGATTTCCGGGAAAGGCAACCGGAACGCTGTGGACGCCGGGCGCCACTACCTCCACCGGCGGGAGGACGCGGCGTTGCCAGGCCTCCTTCTGGGCGGTCCCGGTGATGGTGATGCCGTTGGTCTGCATCGTCTTAGTCTGCATGGTTATTGAAAAGCGAAAAGAGTCTGGTGGCACCGCCGTCGATCAGGAGGTCCGCGCCGTTGATGTTGCGGGCGTCGTCCGTCAGCAGGTACGCGATCATGGCGCCGATTTCGGCGGGGTCAACGATGGTCTGGGTGGGGACGCGCCGGCGTACCTGGTCACGGACCTCCTGGATGACCATGGGGGTGTCCACAACGCCGGGGCAGATCGAGTTGATAGTGATTCCGGTACCCCAGAAGTCCTCAAGGAGGGAGCGCGTGAAGTTGGCCAGTCCGGCTTTTGAGGCGGCGTAGCTCGGGTACGGGTAGCCCGTGACGCCGGCGATCGAAGCGATGTTGACGATCCGCCCCCAGCCGGCCTCGATCATTCCGGGGGAAAACGCCTTGATCAGGTTGAACGGACCCACCAGGTTCACGTCCAAGGCACGCCGGAAGGACTCCGCGGTGCTGTCCGCGAGGTACTTCCGGTCGAGGATGCCGGCCGCGTTGACCAGCGCCTGCACGGGCCCCACCTTGGCGGTCACCTCGGCCAGCAGCCTGCCGACGGCGGCCTCGTCCGCCACGTCGGCGGCAAACGCTACGGCCTTCCCGCCGGAGTCGCGGATGGCCCGGGCGGCCGCCTCGCTGCTCCCGGCGTCGAGGTCCACGCAGACGATGGTGTGGCCGGACCCGGAGAGGCGGGCATTGATGCCGCGGCACATGCCGCCGCCCGCTCCGGTCACCAGGACATTGAGGGAAATGCTGCTCATGATGCTGTGTCTCCTTCAGGAGTTCGAGTCGGAGCGCCCGGCGTTGGGCCCCCGCGTCAGGTGCTGCTTGTTGCCAGCGACGGATAGTCGGTGTAGCCCTCGGGGCCACCACCGTAGATGCCCGTGGGGCGCAGGGGTTCGAGTGGCGCCTGGGTCAGGAAGCGGTCCGGGAGGTCGGGGTTAGCGATGAAGAGCCGGCCGAAGCCCACCAGGTCCGCCGTTCCGTCAGCGAGGAGTTGTTCGGCGGAAGCCTGGTCATGTCCACCCGTGACGATGACGACGCCGTCGAACAAGGCAGCGAGTTCGGCCGTGGGGACGGACGCGGCCGGCCGTTCCACGGTGGTGGACCCTGCGATCTCGGGTTCCACCAAGTGGAGGTAGGCGATTCCCAAGTCACTGACAAGGCGCACCACCGAGGAATACAGGGTGCGCTTGTCCGAGTCGTTGGCGTCCATCCATTCCGACGACGGTGAGAGGCGGACGCCGATGCGTTCCATGGGAAGGTGGCGGGCCACCTCAGTGACTACCTCGCGCAAGAACCGCATACGGTTTTCGAGGGAGCCGCCGTAGTGGTCGGTCCGGCGGTTGGACCCGTCGTTGAGGAATTGATCGATCAGGTAGCCGTTGGCGGCGTGCAGCTCCACGCCGTCGAATCCGGCCCGGACCGCGTTCCGGGCCGCCGCTCCGTAAGCTTGGATAATCCCGGCGATCTCCGCCGCCGACAGTTCGCGGGGCGTCTCGTAAGGGATCCTGCCGGCCGCACTGCGGTACTGGTAACCGGTGATGGCAACGGGTGAAGGCGCCTTGGGGGGCAGGCCGTCCGGCTGGACACTGGAATGGGACTGCCTTCCCACGTGCCATAGCTGGGCGTAGACCACGGCGCCCTCCCGCTTTGCGGCCTCCACTACCGGCCGCCAGGCCGTCACCTGGTCCGGGGAGTAGAGCCCGGGAACCCGGGCGTAGGCCGAAGCCTGGGGCGTGATGACGGCACCCTCGCTGATCACCAGGCCCGCACCGGCACGTTGCCCGTAGTACTCCTCCATGAGTGGCGTAGGCACGCCGTCATCATCGGCGCGGCTGCGGGTCAGCGGTGGCAGCACAATGCGGTTTCGTAGCGGCTGGCCTCCGAGGGAGAAGCTGTCAAACAGGGTGCTCTGGGGTTCCACGGATGTCTCCTACTGGCTTACGAGCGTTCGTACGACTAAAGTGAGTTTTGCGGATGTTGGGAGCCATGTCAATATCCCCGCCCCTAAAAGCGGACGCTTGTTAGGATTAGCGGAGATATGACCGACACGATCACTGAGGGGGAGGTCAAGATGACCGTCCGAGCGGAACGAAACACTGCCCAGACCATCCGGGAAGGCGCAGCCAAGCTCTTTTTCGAGCGTGGTTACGATGCAACCACGCTGCGGCAGGTGGCCTCGTCCGCGGGGCTCAAGGTCGGCAGCCTCTACAACCACATCGACAGCAAGGAAGACCTCCTGCTGCAAATCATGGGGGGCATCATCGATGACCTGCTCGAGCGCGTCCGGCAAGCTGTCGCTGACGCGGACGGAGGGGACAGTGTCGATCTCCTCCAGGCTGCCCTGGCTGAGCACATCACGTTCCACGCGGAGCGTGCCCAGGAAGTCTTCATTGGCAACGCGGAGCTGCGCTCGCTGCCCCAAGGTGCACGTGATGTGGTCATCAAGAAGCGCGCCGACTACGAAGCGTTCCTGGAGGTCCTGGTGTCCGCCGCGGGGCAGGATGGACTCGCGGACGTCATCGACGCCAAAATCCACGTGTACAGCTTCGTTGCCCAGGCCACCCATATCGCAGGCTGGTTCAAGCACGGCGGCCGGTTCTCGCTCGAGGAGATTGTCCGGATCTACACGCGCCTGGCGCTGCGGGAGCTGAAGGTCGCGGACGCTGACGAACGCGTCGGTCGGGTGGTCCTGGACAGCTCAGCCACATAGGTAGCCAAGGCAGCGCCTCGCGCCGTTTTCGGACACCGCCAACGGCCGTTTTCGGACACCGCCCAAGAGTGTCGGAATCCGCCAAGAACCGGAACGCCCGGCTGGAATATCCGGCCGGGCGTTCCGGTCTTAAGGCTGGCTGCCGCGTCACTGGCCGGACCGCCAGTGCGGTCAGGCCGGCGACGTCAGGCGAGTGTGGTCAGTGCTCCTCCTGCAGCGATTGCTTGAACCGCTCCGGCAGCGTCAGGGTGGCAATGACGGAGATGATCACCAGGCTGAGGGCGATGGCCGTCAGGGCGGCCGTTCCGTTCTCGGTGTTCTGGAAGATCCAGGCCGCAATGAACGGGATGGGGGCGCCGAAGATCAGGCCGGCGAGGGTCATGCCGAGGGCTGAGCCGGTGTAGCGCATGCTTGTCGGGAGCGACTCCGAGAAGAACGCCGCCTGGGTACCGGCAGTGACCTGGATGCCGCACAGGGCCAGGGCGATGATCGCGACGCTTGCGGGGTAGTTCATGGAGTTCATGATGGGGAACATGGTGCCGGCAGCTACACCCTGCAAGGACAGGCCGAGGAGGAAGGTCTTCTTGCGGCCGATGCGGTCGCTGAGCTTGCCGCCGAAAATAGCGGCCGGGATGGAGATCAGGTTGGCCACGAGCAGCAGGCCGAAGGTGATCGAGTTTTCGTAACCGAGTTCCTTGGTCAGGTAGTTCACAGCGTAGGTGACGCTGATCCAGAACAGCCCCGCGGACGCAGCCCAGGACAGCACCAGCTTGATGACGGTTCCCGGCTTCTTCGCGATCACGGCCAGGGCACGCTCCTGGGGAACCGCGGACTCGGCAGCTTTCCTCTGGTTCTCCTTGAAAGCCGGAGTTTCTTCGACCCGCTGGCGGATGAATACGCCCACCACGAGCAACAGCACACCCATCAGGAAGGGGATCCTCCAGCCCCACGCGGCAAAAGCGTCCTTGGAAAGGAACATCGCCAGCCCGGTGAGGGTGATCGAGGCGAAGGTCTGCGCCAGCGGAGAGCCGGTGGCCAGGATCCCGCCGAACAGRCCTCGATGGTTAGTGGGCGCGTGCTCGACGACGAGCACTTGAACGCCGGTGGCCTCGCCGCCGAGGGCGAAGCCCTGGAGGAAGCGAAGCACCACCAGGAGCGTCGGGGCAACAATTCCCGCCACGGCGTAGGTGGGCAGCAGGCCAATCAGCACCGAGGACACGCCCATGAGGATAAGGGTGAACATCAGGACGTTGCGTCGGCCGATCTTGTCGCCCAAGGCGCCGAAGACGATTCCGCCGAGGGGGCGCGCCACCATGCCGGCCCCGAAGGTGGCAAACGACGCGAGGATCGCCGAGTTCGCATCAAAGCTGGGGAAGAAGAGCTGGGGGAAGAGGGTTGCCGACAGGGTGCCGTACACAGCGAAGTCGAACCATTCCAGTGCGGTGCCGAACGTGCCGCTCGCCACGGCGGTCCTTGCTGTCTTCGGATCGAACGTCGGTGCTTCGAGCACCAAGAGCGGCGGGGGCTGAACAGGATTTGTCAATTCCGACATTGGAACTCACTCCTTGGATAGGTGGAAAGTCAGTGGCGTTCGCCGGTCTCCGTCGTGTGCAGCGAACCGCAACCACACTCCGCATCCTCTTCGTCAGGGAGGGCTCGGACCCTAGGGGCAATATACCCGGGGGTTCGATGGAGAAGAACAAGCGTTCGTACATGAACAAGCGTTCGTACGAAGTGTAGGGTGTGATGTGGATCTCGCGCAAGGGCCCCCGGGGGTGCCTCTCCGCACCTGCCCGCCGATCCGTCAGCGCCCTCGACTGTGGACTCGGATCCCTCTTGCGGAGGGAGCCAACTCATACTAAACTTTCGAACGAACGCTTGTTCGTTGAAGAATAAGCACTGCGGAGTCCGGCCTGTCGGACCCGCACCAGCCACACCGAGGAGCAATCATGCGAACGATTGGTGAGTGGATCAAACTCAACCACCGGCGCTACCCGACGCGCGAAGCCATCGTCGACGGCGCCCGCCGGCTGACCTTCGCCGAGCTCGCCGAGAGCGCATGGGGCCTGGGGAGGGGCCTGCGGGACGCCGGCGTCGGCGTGGGTAACACCGTGGGGGTGCTGGCCGGAAACTCGACCTTTAATGCCGAAGTCTTCTTTGGGGTCGCGGCCGCCGGCGGCACATACGTTGCTTACAACTGGCGTTGGGCGCCGGCGGAGCTCGCGGCCGGCATCAATGAGACCGGCGCGAAGATCATCCTGGTGGAGGAACGGCTCATTCCCAACGCGGAAGAGGCCCTGGAAATACTGGGCCGAACCGAGCAGGAGCTGCCGCGGCTGGTCCGCCAGGGTGCCGAGGTCGACGCCCTGCGCACCGGATCCGGTCCGTTGGAGGATGTCACCACACTGGACAGCCCGCTCTGCATCATCTACACGGGCGGAAGCACTGGTACGCCCAAGGGCGTGGTCATGTCCCAAAGGGCAGCAGCCGCCAACGCATTCAACGAAATGTACGACTGCAGGATGGGCAGCCGCCGCGAGGAACGCGGCCTGATCATCACACCGTTCTTCCACTCGGCGGCACTGCTGTGCTGGCTGGTGCCGCACTTCATCGCCGGTGCCACCAGCGTGATAGCTGAGAAGTTCCACGACGAATTGATCGTGGACCTGGTGGGGCGGGAACGGGTCACCAACACATTCCTCATCCCGAACATGATGCGCCGGCTGATGGAAAACGGCGTCTTTGCGGACCCGGCCATCAAGACCCATCTCAAGGCGGTCCATACGGGCGCCGGCCTGCTACGGATGCCGGACAAGCAGCTTTTCACTGACCTGCTGCCCGACGCCGAACTGTACTTCCGCTATGGCCTCACCGAGGCGGGGCCCATGGTCACCCGGCTCAAGCCGGAAGACATGCTGGATCCCGCCGTCGACGGTTCGATCGGCACAGAGTACCTGCTGGCCGAGGCGCAGCTCCAGGATCCGTTCGGCGAGCCGGTTCCCCCGGGTGAGCTCGGCGAGATCTGCGTCAAGGGCCCGTCCCTGATGACCGGCTACTATGGCCGGCCCGAAGCTACCGCCGAGGCCTTCCGCGGCGGCTGGCTCCACACCGGAGACCTGGCCGTGCAGGACGAGCGAGGGTATTACTTCTTCCGGGACCGGCTGAAGGAAATGATCAAGACCGGTGGTGAGAATGTCTATTCCGCCGAGATCGAGCAGGCGCTGTACCTGCACCCGGCCGTCCTGGAAGCAGCTGTTGTTGGTGTCCCGGACCCGCGCTGGGACGAGGAGGTGCGGGCCGTGGTCGTGCTCCGCAGCGGACTGCAGGCGAACGGCGAAGAACTATCCACCTTCCTCCGCGGGCACCTGGCAGGCTACAAGATTCCAAAAAAGATCGTCTTCCTGGGTGCCGACCAGCTGCCGCGGTCCGCGGCCGGAAAGCTCGTGAAGGCTCAGCTGAAATCGAACCTGGGATGGGGCGCATGAAACTCGCAACCGTACGGATCGAAGGCGGCACCGCAGCCGCCGTGGAGGTGGACGGTGCCCTGGCGCTCTTGCCGTTTGCAGACGTCGGCGAATGGCTCCGTGCCGGATCGCCGGCAGTGGACCAGTACGTCGGCGGCACACGCCTTGCGATTGACGGGGCCGACTTCGCGCCGCTGGTCACCGCCCCCGGAAAGATTGTGTGCGTTGGGCTCAACTACCGCGAGCACATCCTTGAGATGGGCCGGGAACTGCCGCAGCACCCCACCCTCTTCGCCAAATTCTCGGACGCCCTGATCGGCGCCAACGATCCCATCGTCCTGCCGCCGGGTTCCGAATCCGTGGACTGGGAGGCCGAGCTCGCCGTCGTTATCGGAAACAGGGTCTCGCGGGCTTCGGCAGAGGAAGCCGCGGCGGCGATCGCGGGTTTCACGGTGGCAAACGACATCTCAGCCCGCGACTTCCAGCGCCGGACGCCCGAGTGGCTGCAGGGCAAGACCTTCGACGCCACTACCCCGCTGGGTCCGTTCCTGCTGACGGCCGATGACGTAGGACACGCGCCGGACCTGGAGATTTCCTGCTCGGTGGATGGTGTCGCCAAACAAAAGGCGCACACCGGCGACCTGGTGTTCAGCCCCGTTGACCTGGTCCGCTACATTTCCGCGATCACCACGCTCCATCCGGGCGATGTGATTCTCACCGGCACGCCGGGAGGCGTAGGCGACGGCCGCACTCCCAAGGAATTCCTCACCGACGGCAGCGTCGTCACCACCTCGATCGACGGCATCGGCGAGTGCCGCAACGCCTGCATCCTGCGCTGATTTCGGCGCCCTAGCTCTAAGGACAATCATGTTCACCAAAATCCTGATCGCCAACCGCGGTGAAATCGCCGTCCGGGTGGCACGCAGCTGCCGCACCCTCGGCGTCGAGTCCGTTGCCGTTTATTCGACGGCGGACGCCGCGTCCATGCACGTCCGGGCGGCGGACACCGCCATCGACCTCGGCGATGGTCCCGCCAGCAGCAACTACCTGAGCATCCCCAAGATCATCGCGGCGGCGCTCGAGTCGGGTGCCGAGGCCATTCACCCGGGTTACGGCTTCCTGTCCGAGAACCCGGAATTCGCGTTAGCCGTTGCGGACGCGGGCCTGACATTCATCGGACCGTCCGCGCATGCCATCACCACCATGGGCGGCAAAGTGGCTGCCCGCGATGTGGCCATCCGCGTCCAGGTCCCCCTGGCACCGGGCACCGATGGAGCCATTGCCAGCGCGGCCGCCGTCGAGGCGTTCGGCGCTGAGCACGGCTACCCCGTCCTGGTGAAGGCCTCAGCTGGTGGGGGCGGACGCGGCATGCGCCGCATCGACTCCGAACCCCAGGCCAAAGAAGCCTTCGACGCCGCCGTCCGTGAAGCCACAGCGGCCTTCGGCAACGGCGAGGTCTACCTCGAGCGGTACCTCACCCACGCACGCCACGTTGAGGTCCAGGTCTTCGCCGACACACACGGAAACACCGTCTACGTGGGTGACCGCGACTGCTCCGTGCAGCGCCGCCACCAGAAGCTGGTGGAGGAGTCCCCGGCCCCCGGTCTCTCCGACACCCTGCGCCGGAACATGGGTGAGGCCGCCGTCCGGCTGGCCCGCGAGGTTGGCTACGTCGGCGCCGGCACCGTTGAGTTCCTGGTGGAGGACGAGAAGTTCTACTTCCTCGAAATGAACACCCGCATCCAGGTGGAACACCCGGTCACCGAAATGGTGCACGGCGTGGACCTCATCGCGGAGCAGATCCGCGTGGCGGCGGGCGAGGAGCTGTCCATCATGGGCAACCTGACGCCCAAGGGTGCAGCCATCGAGGCACGCATCAACGCCGAGGACGTCGCGGAAGGCCGGTTCCTGCCCGCCCCGGGTCCGGTGGACCTCCTCACCGCACCCGTTGGCGAGGGCCTGCGGTTCGACGCAGGCTACGAGTCCGGCGACACGGTGCTGCCGCTGTACGACAGCCTCATCGGCAAGCTGATTGCCTACGGCCCGGACCGCGAGACGGCCATCAAGCGCCTGCTCGGCGGCCTGGAGCGGCTGCAGATCGAGGGCGTACCCACCACGGCCCCCGCAGCGCAGACGATTGTTGCGCACCCGGATTTCCGGGAGCTTCGCTTCAGCACCCTGTGGCTGGAAGAGACCGTTGACTTCACGGAACCCGAGCCCGTGGACCGCGCCAACGTGGAGGTGGGCGGACGCTTCTACATCATCCCCACGTTCAACGACTACGGCAGCGCGGGCGGCTACGGCAACGCCGCCCCGGCCCTGGCCGATCCGTCAGCCGCAGATCCGGCGGCCGCCACCGGCCGGACGCGGCAGGCACGGGCCAAGCGCGAGAAAGTCAGCGACGGAACCGTCAAGGCACCGATGCAGGGCACCATCATCAAGATCAACGCGGCCGCCGGGCAGAGGGTGGCCAAGGGCGACGTGCTGTTTGTCCTGGAAGCGATGAAGATGGAGAACCCCATCACCGCGCCGGCCTCCGGCGTGGTCGGTGAGATTACCGCCGTCGTGGGCGATTCCATGGCCGCCGGCACCCTGCTGACCAAGATCACCGAGGAGGTGGCGGCATGAAGCCATACCGTTCGCTGCTCTTTGTCCCCGGGCACAAACGGGACTGGATCGACAAGGCGCTGAACTCCGAGGCCGACGCCATCATCATCGACCTGGAGGACTCCGTCCCCGAGCAGGACAAGGAACTGGCCCGCACCAACGCCCGCGAAGCACTGGAAGCCCACGACGGCTCAAAGGGCATCCTGGTCCGGCCCAACGCCCTGGACACCATCTTCTTCGGCCGTGACGTGGCCGACGTGACCCACCGCAACCTGACCGCATTCCTGCTCCCCAAGCTGTTCTCCCGGGACGACGTGGTCCGGTTCGATGCGCTGGTGACGGCGGCGGAGCTCGATCACGGCATTGCCCGCGGAACCGTTGAACTGGTGCCCTCCCTCGAAACCGCCGCCTCCATCAATAAAGTGGATGAGATCCTGGCCGGCCCGCGGGTTGGCGGCGTAATGGCAGCGGCCGCCAAAGATGCGGACGTCTCCCGGGAGGTCGGCTTCCGCTGGACCGCCGCGGGAATGGAGACGCTGTACCTCCGGAGCAAAGTGGTGGTGGCGGCCCGTTCCGCCGGCATCCGCACCATTGTCCTGGGGCTCTGGCAGGAGGTGCGGAACCTGGAGGGGATGCGCAGCTTCGCGCAGGACAACAGCGGCCTGGGCTACACCGGGCAGGTGCTGATCCACCCTTCGCACGCTCCGATCGCCAACGAGGAATACGGCCTGACCGAGACGCTGAAAGGCTACTACGAGGGCCTGATCGAGGCTTTCGAGGAAGGCCAGCGCAACGGCCACGGGGCCGTCTCCTACCGCGGGGACCACATTGACCTGGCCCACGCCAACCACGCCCGCGAGGCTCTCGCCCTCGCCGCCGCGTAACCGCTACCTCAACAAAACCCACCCAAGCAAAGGAGGCCAGTCATGGCCGGAATGTATTACGAGGACTTCACCGTCGGCGACGTCATCAGGCACGAGGTCACCAGGACTGTCACCGAGACGGACAACCTGCTGACCACTGCACTGACCATGAACGTCCAGCCGCTGCACCTGGATGCGGAGTTCGCCAAGAAGAGCATGTTTGGACGCCAGATCGTCAACAGCATTTTCACCCTGGGTCTTGTCACGGGAATCCCCGTCCAGGACACCACCCTCGGCACTACCCTGGGAAATCTTGGCTTCCGGGACATCGAGTTCCCTAAGCCGGTGTTCTTCGGTGACACGCTGCGGGTGGAGACCGAGGCCTTGGACAAGCGTGAATCGAAGTCGCGTCCGGACACCGGAATTGTGGGCATCGAACACCGCGGCTACAACCAGGACGGCGAACTGGTCTGCGTTGTGCGCCGGACGGCGCTGATGCTGCGTCGCGCCGGTCAACTGGCGGAAGCAGTGGCCCCCAGCCATTCATAGTGGGTTGACTCATGCTCTGCCTGGCCCAGGTCGCCGCAGGAGGTGACAGGATAGGAGGACCTGCACCAGCACAGCAAAGGGCGGATCATGGCCAAAGGAATTTACGTCAGCGCGACCACCCCGGGCTCCGGCAAGTCCCTCATAGCGCTGGGGCTGGCGGACACCCTCCACCGGCACGCGGACCGGATCGGCTTCTTCAAGCCTGTGGTTCACGGCAACGACGCCGCGGCGGACCCGATGGTGGCGCTGATGAAGGCCCGGTTCGATCTTGACGACCAGCGCTGCCGCGGCGGCCTGACCTTTGCCGAGGTCCGCGGGCTGCTGGCCGAGGGAAACAGGGCCGAGATCGACGCCCGCTGCGTGGAGATCTTCGCCGAAATGTCCCGCCACTGCGACGTGGTGATTGTGGAGGGGACGGACCTCACCGGCCAGGATGCCGCCGTCGAATTCGACCTCAACGCTCGCCTGGCGAACAACCTGGCCGCCTCGATCGTGGCCGTGGTCGGCGCGAAGGGGCGGACCGTCGCGGAGGCTGCCGACGCCGTCGAGGTTGCCCGCAAGGAACTGGCGGCGGAACGCTGCAGCCTCCTGGCCATCATGGTGAACCGCGCCGACCCGGAGGACGTGGACGGGATCATCGCCGCCGTGAAGCCCGGCGCGTCCGGCCGCCCCGTCTACGTCTTCCCCGAGCTGGAGGACATCGCACGGCCCACCACCGGGGAGGTGGCCTCGGCCCTCGGGATCCGCCAGGTGGCCGGCCGGCAGGACATGGAACGCGACGTCCATTCCATCAAGGTGGCGGCGATGAACGTGGCCAACTTCCTGCACGTGCTCGACGACGGCGCCCTGGTGATCGTTCCGGGTGACCGTGCGGACGTGATGGTCGCGTGCCTCGCGTCGTCGTTCTCGCCGGAGTTTCCAGTGCCGTCGGCGCTCATCCTCACCGGCGGCCTGGCCCCGGACCCCAATATCTACTCGCTGCTGGCGCAGGCGCCATTCCCCGTGTTCGCGGCCCCGGACGATACCTACACCACCGCCAAACGGGTGTCCGAGGTCCGCAGCGAGATCTGGTCGGGGCACCGCCGCAAGGTGGCCTCGGCCGTGGGGCTGTGGGCGAAGCGCGTGGACGAGGCCGAGCTGGTGGAGCGGCTGCACCTGCCGCGGCTGGAGCGGATGACGCCGCTGCGGTTCCTGCACGACCTCATTGAGCGGGCCCGGCTGCAGCGCCGGCACATTGTCCTGCCCGAGGGCAACGACGTGCGGATCCTGCGGGCCGCCGAAATTCTGCACCGGCGGGACGTCTGCGACCTCACGATCCTGGGCAACGAGTCGGCGGTCCGGGAGCTGGCGTCCACCCAGGGCATCGACCTCTCCGGGATGAACATCGTGGACCCCGCGACGTCGGAGCTGCGCCAGCAGTTCGCTCAGAAGTACGCGGAGCTGCGGGCGCACAAGGGCGTGGACCTGGCCCGGGCGCTGGAAGTCATGCTCGATGGCAGCTACTTCGGCACCATGATGGTGCAGCTCGGCGTGGTGGACGGCATGGTGTCCGGCGCCGCGCACACCACGGCCCACACCATCCGGCCCGCGCTGGAGTTCGTCAAAACGCGGGACGGCGTAAAGATCGTCTCCTCGGTGTTCCTGATGCTGATGCCGGACCGGGTGCTGGTCTACGGCGACTGCGCGGTCAACCCTGACCCGAACGCGGAGCAGCTGGCGGATATCGCGCTGGCCTCAGCCGAGACCGCAGCCCAGTTCGGCGTGGAGCCGCGGGTGGCCATGCTGTCCTACTCCACCGGCGGGTCCGGGACCGGGGAGGCAGTGGACAAAGTCCGGCAGGCCACCGAAGTGGTGAAGGACCGCCGCCCGGATCTCGCCGTCGAAGGCCCCATCCAGTACGACGCCGCCGTGGACGCCGCGATCGCCCAGTCCAAGATGCCCGGCTCGTCCGTCGCCGGGCAGGCCACCGTGTTCATCTTCCCGGACCTGAACACCGGCAACAACACCTACAAGGCGGTGCAGCAGTCCTCGGGCGCGGTCGCCGTCGGGCCCGTCCTGCAGGGGCTCCGGAAGCCGGTCAACGACCTCTCCCGCGGGTGCACCGTGGAGGACATCGTGAACACGGTGGCCATCACCGCCGTGCAGGCGCAGTCCGTGACTGACAGCGCGTCAGCCGAGGCACTAGACTCCGACGCGCAGCCCGCGCAGGCGGGGCGCGCCGGAGCCTAGGGCTTGGTGCTACTCGTTGCCGTCGCGGCGGTCGGCGCGGGCCACGGGGAGGTCCCCGAGCCGGTCCACTTGCTCGGCCAGGGCATCGATCACGGCGCGCAGCTGGACCTGGGCCACCTTGGTGTAGGTGCGGACATACTCGATTTCCTGAATGGTGTCGGTGTAGCCGGCCGCCGTGGCCGCCGGCACAGGAACGGCCTCCCGCGTGGCCACGGAGTCCTCGGCGCGGCGCAGGATCTCGCTGTACTGCGTGCGGGCGCTGGCTACGAGGTCCTTCGAGTACTGCTCGGCCTCGGCCACGAACTTCTCGGCGAGAATCTGCGCCTGCGTGATGACCTTGACCATCTCGTCCTTGGCTTGGGGACTTACTGCGCCCGGCTGGCGCTGGTCCGCCTCGAGTTGCTCGGCAACAGCGCGAAGGAACTCGTGGACGGATTGCTGGTCGTACCCGCGTCCCACCACCTCGAACGAGGCGTTGCGGACGTCGGAAGGGCTGATGCGGCCTTCTGGGCTAGCGGTGCTCATGGTATACCTCTCCCTGGTCTGCGCCGGTGGCAGAGGAGTTGTCCTCGACACCTGCGTAGTCTTCGTACCGTATATCGGCGCGCGGGGTGCCCGCCGCAACGAGTTCGCTGATGGTGTGCCCCACCATCGCCGTCGATCCGGCCACGAGGGCCAGACGGCTGGGTGCCTCGGGGTGTGCCGCTGCCACGGTGCCCACGTAGCCCTGGGCGCCCGGGAAGGTCGCGTCGTCGGAGACGACCGGGTGGTAGCTGAACCACGGCTCCCTCGAGTCGAGCTCGGCGAGCCGCTGCTGGTCGTAGAGGTTCCACGGGACCCGTGCCCCGTGGAAGAGGTCCACCCGCGGCCCGGTCCCGTACTCGCCCCATTGCTGCCGGACGGCGTCGACGATCGCGGCCATGGGGGCGAGCCCGGTCCCGCCGGCAACCATGAGCAGGTCCCGTGAACCCTCGAGGGCGAGCTGGTCCCCTACAGGGGCGCCGATGCGCACCGTATCGCCCACCTTGGTCCGGCGGACGGCGGCGGTGCTGAAGAGGCCGCCGGGGATCAGTTGGACGTGCAGTTCGATTGTGCCGTCGGCGCGGGGGGCGTTGGCAGGACTCAGGAAGCGCCAGGTCCGCGGGAGGGCGGGAACCTCCACCGAGGCCGACTGGCCGGGCGAGTAGGTGAAGCCGTCCGCGACTCGGACCTCCAGGACCGTGACGTCCAGGCTGCGGCGCTCGACGGCGGTGACCTCGCCCTCCCACCACGGCGGACTAGTATCCGAGGCCTCCTCGGCGGCCATGACCATGACCTTGGCGATCAGTCCGTACGCCTCGGCCCACGACTGCGCCACCTCCTCGGTCCATTCCGGACCGAGGTACTTCTGCAGGGTCGCCAGGAAGGAAGCCCCCACCATCGAGTACTGCTCCGGCGTTACGGAGAAGCGGCGGTGGTCGCGGCCGAGTTGGCCGATGAACCCGGCCACCTCGTCAATCTGATCCGCGTGGCTCACAATGTGCCCGAGGGCGGCGAAGAGTTTGTCCCGCTGGCCGGCCATCGAGACCGGGAACATTTCGCGTAGCTCCGGGTGGGACAGGAATAAGTGCGAGTAGAAGTACAGGGGGACTTCGTCCCCGAGCGCGGCCGCCATGGACCAAGTCCTTTTCAGCCCACCGGCATCCATCCAAAGGCCCTTCTGTCGGGGTCGTCCTCCGCCGGTTCGGCGGAGCGGGCCCCCCCAGCACCCCGGCAAACTTACCCCATTGCCGCTCCGCAGGTCCAACGGGTCTAGGCGCCCACGCCGCGGGGCCCGGGCCTTCCCCGCGGCACCTTGAAAGGGCCGGTCAGGCCCGGCACCCGGCTCCTGCCGCGGCTTTCGCACCGGATTGGCGCCCTTGCCGGGTCCGGCAATTTATAGTGGAACCGACGGAGCGCTCGGCCAGGCTCCGGCGTGATGCCAGTCCCGACGCACCCTCGACGGTAGCGTCGAAGCCAAGGCTTAGGAGGCCCCATGCTCGTGCTCGTCATCAACTCCGGCTCGTCCTCGCTCAAGTACCAGGTGCGCGACGTCGAGGCCGGCAGTGTGCTCACCGAGGGCCTGGTCGAGAAGATCGGCGTGGGTGCCGGCGGTGAGGGCGACGGCCAGATCGAGGGCCCCCGCGACCACGCCGAGGCGCTGGAGCAGGTGGGCTCGGCCATCCACGAAGCCTTGGGGGACCGTGAGCTCGATGCCGTGGGCCACCGCGTGGTGCACGGCGGGGAGCGCTTCGCCGAGCCGGTGCTGGTCAACAACGAGATCACCCGGGCCATTGAACGGCTGAACCCGCTCGCGCCGCTGCACAACCCCGCCAACGTCCTTGGCATCCGCGCGATCTCGAAGAAGTGGCCCGAGCTGCCGCAGGTGGCAGTGTTCGACACCGCCTTCCACCGCACCCTGCCCGAGCACGCCTGGCGTTACGCGGTGCCGGACGAGCTCTACACACAACACGGGATCCGCCGCTACGGGTTCCACGGCACCTCGCACGAATACGTGGCGCACCGGGCGGCAGCGCTGCTGGATGTTCCGGTCGAGGAGTTCGACGCCGTCATCGCCCACCTGGGGAACGGCGCCTCGGTCACGGCGATCCGCGGCGGCCACTCAATCGACACCTCCATGGGATTCACGCCCCTTGAGGGCCTCGTCATGGGGACCCGCTCCGGGGACCTCGATCCGTCCATTCTGGTCTTCCTGGGCCGGAACGGCTGGTCTCCCGAGGACCTGGATTCGATGCTCAACCGGCAGTCCGGGCTCAAGGGCCTGGCCGGAAACAACGACATGCGCTCTGTGGTGGAGGCCGCGGAAGCCGGCGACGCCAAGGCGGCCATGGCCCTGGCGGTCGCGTCCTACCGGCTCGCGAAGTACATCGGCGGCTACCACGTGGCCGTTGGCGGTGCGAAGGCCCTCGTGTTCACGGCCGGGATCGGGGAGAACTCGCACCAGTTCCGGAACCTGGTGGCGCAGCGGCTCGGTGCGCTCGGCGTCGAACTCGATGCCGGGCTGAACCGGGAGCGGTCCAAGGAACCCCGGGTCATTTCCACCCCGACGTCGGCCCTGCCTGTCCTGGTGGTCCCCACCGACGAGGAGCGCGCGATCGCCGAGGCGACGGCCGCCGTCGTCGCCCAGGCATCGGTTGCTCCGTAACCGCCCTTGTGGCGGCTGAAAACGGCGCTTACGGAGCAATCGATGGGTAGCGTTGGAGGCATGACCGAACCCAAGCCCCTCCCTCCGCTGCCCATCCGCACCGAACGGCTAGTGCTGCGGCGCTTTGAGGCCTCCGACCTCGATGCCTTCCACGCCTACCACTCGCTCCCGGAAACCGCCCGGTTCCTGCCCCGCGAGGCCAAGAGTTACACCCAGTCGATGGAAACGGTGGGACGGTACGCCAACTTCGAGTTCGAGAAGGAGGGCGACTGGGTGGCCCTGGCCATCGAGGCCGCGGACTCGCCGGGGCTGCTCGGCGAGGTGGTGCTGAAGTGGCTGGAGGGGTGCGGGCAGGCCGAGATCGGCTGGAGCCTGGCCCCGGAAGCGCGGGGCCGGGGCATCGCGAGCGAGGCTGCCCGGGCGCTGCTCAAGCTCGGTTTTGAGGACCTGGGCTTCCACCGCATCGACGCCAAGCTCGATGCCCTGAACACGGACTCGGCGGCGCTTTGTGAGCGGCTCGGCATGCGCCTGGAATCACGGCAGGTGGACAAGTGGCATTACAAGGGAGAATGGGCCACGGAGGTGGTGTACGCCATCCTCGCGGAGGAATGGAAGGCCCGCTAACCGGGCCCACCGAGACGTTGACAGGCAGGTCGAGGAGACACCTTTCAGATGCCACCGGGTTCGACAGGCTCAATGGTTCGACAGGCTCAATGGTTCGACAGGTTCAATGGTTCGACAGGTTCAATGGTTCGACAGGTTCAATGGTTCGACAGGTTCAATGGTTCGACAGGCTCAACCACGGGACGAACCAGGATCATAGGTCCCGTACGTCGGAAGCCCTGCCGACTCATAGACAAGAATCGCGAGTCCGCCCGGCGTCGTCTCATTGCGGACCAGACGCAGGCCCGCCGGGGCGCCTCCCGGCGGAAACAGCCGCCTGCCGTTACTTACCACCACCGGGGCGATCACCAGCCTCAGTTCGTCGATCAGCCCCGCGCCCAGCAGCGACTGGGCCAGCCGGGCACTCCCGTGGATCTGCAATTCCCTGCCGGGCAGCCTCTTCAACGCAGCGACCTGTGCGGGGACGTCGCCGGACAGGATCGTCGTCGGTGCCCAACCAGCCTGCGCCAGGGTGTGCGAGGCCACGTACTTCGGCAACCCATTCATCTTTTCGGAGAACGGATCATCAGGGTCCGTGATTCTCGGCCAGTCCCTCGCAAAGTTCTCGTAGGTCCGACGGCCGAACAGCAACGCATCCGCCTCACCGAGCCAGGCCGCCGCCCGCCGGACGAAATCCTCGTCCAGGAAGGGGACGAACCAACCTCCTTGTGAGAAGCCGTCGCTGGTGTCCTCCTCGGGCGATCCAGGACCCTGCGCCACGCCGTCCAATGTGAGGAACTCTGTCAGCGTTAGTCTCATCGTGTTGCCTCTCCGTGGTGGGTGCCGGGTCCAACGGCTCGGCATGGGCCTGGAATCTCGGTAGGTGGAAAGTGGCAGGCCAACGTGGCACCAAAAGGACGAACGGCCACGGAAATGGTGTACACCATCGTCGCGGATGAATGGAAGGCCCAGTAGGAGGTGTCCGGCGGTTGGAGGCGCCGGGGGAGCACCGGGAAGCGCCGATGTGACGGAGCGCCGATGTGACGCAACGCCGATCTGCTGGAGTACCGAACTGACGGAGCGCCGATCTGACGCAGATGGCCGGAATGGAGTCCTCATTCCGGCTATCTGCGTCAATTCGGGTGCCGTTCGCGTCCCCGGCTTAGGGTGCCGGCGGCGCGGTGGATGCGGGCGCTGGTGAGACCATGCCCGATGCGGGAGCCGGCGCAGTCGGTTGCTGCTCTGCCGGCACCGTGGCACCGGAGCCCGGAGCGGGACCGGACGACGCCGCACCGCCAGTCGGCGCCGTGGATCCGGTGGGTCCCGGGGCCGGGGCCTGCGTGCTGCCGGGGGTCGCTCCGGCAGTGGCGCCAGACGTTGCGCCGGGTGTGGCGGCGGTACTGGGCCCCGGCGTGGCACCAGGCGTTGCGCCCGGCGTCGCTTTCGTGCCGGAGGACCCGTCCGGGGTGGCACTGGGATCGGCCTTGATGACCGCCATGATCTGTTCCTTGTACGCGCTGAGCCGGCTCTGGATCTCCGAGAGCGGCTGGTTCCGCAGGTCCTTGCCGTAGGCCGCGATCTCCTGCCACAGGGCGTTGAGCCTGGCCATGCCGTCGCCGCTCAGGGGCCCGTCAAGGGTGAGCACCAGTTGGCTCGCCAGGGCGTAGGTCAGGCACCGGAGGCAGTTGTAGTTGGCCGACGCCGAGAGGTTCTCCGGGACGATCACATCGGTCTGGCCCACAATCAGGACCACCTGGAAGCCCACGGCCACGGCGGCGCAGTCCGCGCAGCTGGCAAAGGCGTAGGCCTCATTCTTGGTGTCCACGGTGTCGCCGTCGTCCGCCCAGACCAGGGCGAAGGCGACGTCGTAGACCACGGAACCGTCAGTGGTGTTGACCGCGAGGGACTGGTTGCCGTCATCCTCCGGAGCGGCTGGCCTGTCGAAGGGGAACACCCACGACGGCGCCGCCGCGCCGGCCGTGCCGGCTGGCGCTCCCTGCCGGGGCACCAGGACCATGCTCAGCTGCGGCTTGTCGCGGGTGGGCTTCCGGGCGCCCTCCGGCCACAGGGCAACGGTCTTGCCCGACTGGCCCTCCGCCATCCGGCCCGTGGCGGCGGCCGGGAAGACTGCCGTGGTGGCGTCGGCCAGGGTGCCGCGCTCGTAGGGCTGGACGGGGCGGTAGGTGTCACCGCCGGGCCACCAGGCCCAGGCGAGGCCCGCGGCCACAGCCGCGATGGCTACCATTGCGGTGGCGCGCTGCAGGGCCTTGCCGCTGGTCTTCCGCCACAGCACGGTGACCAGCTGGCGGACCAGGCGCAGCAGGATGTACAGGATGCCCAGCACCGGCAAAGCCAGGCAGGCGATCGCGATCACCCGGACGGCGGCGTCGGCGATGTCCCCGGCGGCGAGGCTGTGGGAGAACATGGCCTGCTGCTTGAGGCCGTTGTCCCAGGCGGTGCCCAGGACGCGCGGCAGGGTCAGCACCATGGTGGCCATGCTGAAGAGCAGCAGGGGAACCGTGACCAGCACCCAGATGGTGACGACGGCCCGAGCCCAGGGCTTCAGGAGCCTGGCTTCGGGATCTGTCCTGCGCCACGGCACCAAGGCCAGCAGGGTGGGCTTGATGCGCTGGAACAGGTCCGGGACGCCGGTGGCGTCGGCCAGGATGTGATAACCGTCAAAGCGGACCAGCGGCATCAGCTGCCGGACCATCTGCAGGATCTGGGTGACCACCACCAGCAGCAGCGCATCGAAGCCTGTGGCCCACCAGATGCCCATGATCGCGACGGCCACGATTGCGTTGAAGTAGAGTCCGCCAAGGTCGGTGCGCAGCCGGCCGCCCCGCCCCAGCCGGTAGGAGTCGGTGACGTCCGTGTAGAAGGCCGGCCACATCAGGTACAGACCCGTGCCCATGGCGCCGGGGGTGGCACCGCCGCGACGGGCGGCGGCGGCGTGGCCGAACTCATGGAAACCGGCCGAGAGCACCGTGACCACCAGGATCAGGAGGACCAATCCGGGGTTGGCGAAGGCTTCATGGGTGGCCGATGCCAGCCCCTTGACCATCAGCACCCACCAGCACGTGGCCAGGAAGGCAGCGGTAACGGCCACCACGATCAAGGGGTTGAACAGTGTGGCGAACGGCGCCGTGATCTTCCGGGTGCGGTCCGGATCGGTCACCGAATACCGGAAGCGCATGCCCAGCAGCGGGTCCGATTTCTTCACTTCGGGCTCGGACCCGTCCGCCAGCCGGAGGAGTCCGAGGGGGAGGAGCTGGGAGGTGATCAGGGTGCGGACGTTCTCGGCACTGACGAGCCGTCCGAAACTGCGGCTGGCGTGCCCGGCGATTTCTTCCGGGCCCCGCTGGCCGTCGATCGCCTCGAGCACCAGGTACAGCAGACGCGTGAGCTGTATGGTCTGGCCGTCGGAGCGGCGCACCAAGGACGGGGCTTCCTTGTAGCCGGACCCCTTCGCCTCGCCGATCAGCTGGACGCCGGCGGCCCGCACCGGCACCGGCTGCAGGCTGACGGCCACGGACGACGCCGGGCCGGCAGTACCGGCGCCGGAGGCACCGGCGCCGGCAGCACCGACGCCGGATCCGGCGTCGGACGCGGCGCTGCCGGTCGCGGCAGAGCCGACGCTGCCGGTGGCAGGCAGGACCGGAGGGCCGTCCTGCCCGGACGGCCCTCCGTGCACATTGCTCATCTAGGTGCTACTGCTTCAGGTCGGACTGCTGGTCAGCCGACGCCGTGGCGTCGCCATGGATGTCCTGGTTGATGATGGCGTCCTGCTGGGCGACGGCGAACGCGTTGCTGTCGATTGAGCCGATGTTGGCGCCGACGGCCGCGTCGATCGGCGCGGCGACGTTGGCGTTGGCGGCCACTGCCCCATTGATGGGTGCTGCGATGCCCGCGTTGGCGTCCAGGTTCACGTCGACGTTGAGCAGGTTGCCGCTGAGGGCACCCGCGGCGCCGGCGGCTCCGGCCACATCCGTCGGCAGCGCGCCGCCCAGGTCCGGGGTCGTGCCATCCGGCAGGACGCCCGTGCCGTCGGCAGGTACAGCACCGGCAGGTACGGCACCGGCGAGATCGGCTGTGGCCGGATCCGTGCCGGCAGGCGCTGCGGCAGAACCTGCTGTGGTCCCGGCATCCGTGCCGGCGCCCTGATCGATGACGCTGTCCTGGGTGGAGTCTGCCGTGGCGTCGCCCGTGACTCCCTGGTTGATGATGGTGCCCTGGTCGGCGAGGGCCTGGGACTCAGACCCGAAGGAGAGCACGTTTGCCGAGGCAGCCGCATCAATCGGCGCGGCAACGTTGGCGTTGGCCGCGATGCCGAGGTCGATCGGCGCCGCCGCGCTGATCCCCAGGTTCAGGTCGGCGTTCAGGTCCAGGACGGAGGCGACCTCCTTGTCCGGAAGGGCCGTGCCGCCCTGCGCCATCAGCTCATCATCAGTCAACGGGGTCATTCCCTGCTCAACGCTCATAACAAACTCCATCTCCGGCACGTCTCTGCCTGCCCCCAGTGAGCAGTTTCTCCATCGATGTGCCTAACAAGCGTCAATAGTAAGCATGATGATCATTAATTGTGTACCGGACATCCCGCCGATTCGACGAAAATGGCCGCTATGAGAGCTCTCATAGCGGCCATCTTTGGCGAATGGGCGCGTTAGTGCGGAACCCGCCAGCGAAACCGCGCCCGGATGTCCCGCCCCGGGGCTACTTCACTCCGGCTCCCGGCAGCAGTTCGGTGGCGCCAAGGGAATCGGCCACGAACGCGTAGTCCCAGGCCCGTTCGCGCCACTGCACGTACCGGCCCGAGGCGCCGCCATGGCCGCCTTCCATCTCGATCTTCAGGACGATCGGCTCGCTGCCGGTGTTCACTTCGCGCAGCCGCTGCACCCATTTGGCCGGCTCCACGTAAAGCACGCGGGTGTCGTTGAAGCTGGTGACCGCGGCGATCTTCGGGTACGCCAAGGCCTGGACGTTCTCGTAGGGAGTGTACGACTTCATGTACGCGTACACGTCCGGGTCGGTGATCGGGTTGCCCCATTCCTCCCATTCCAGGGCCGAGAGCGGCAGTTCGGGGTCCAGGATAGTGGTCAGCGCGTCCACGAACGGGACGGCGGCAACAATCGCCGCATACTTTTCCGGCGCCAGGTTGGCGACGGCGCCCATCAGCAGGCCGCCGGCGGAGCCGCCCATCGCGGCGATCCGGCCCGGGTCCACCCAGCCGGACCCGGCGAGCCAGTCCGTGGCCGCGATGAAGTCGGTGAACGTGTTCTTCTTGCGCAGCTTCTTGCCGTCGTCGTACCAGTGCCGGCCCAGCTCGCCGCCGCCGCGGATGTGGGCGATCACGAACACGACGCCCCGGTCCAGCAGGGACAGCCGGGGGATCCCGAAGCCCGGATCCATGCTCATTTCGTAGGAGCCGTAGCCGTACACCAGGCCGGCCGCGGTCGAATCCTGCCGGACGGAGGTGTGGCGGAGCACCGAGAGCGGAATCTTCGTCCCGTCCGCGGCGGTGGCCCACTCCCGGGTGGCGACGTAGTCCGACCTCGAGTAGCCGCCCAGCACCGGGCTCTCCTTGCGCAGCAGGAGTTCACCGGCCGGATGCTCCGGAGTGGGCAGCACGAAGTCGTAGACCCGCGACGGGGTGAAGTACGAGGTGTAGCCCATCCGGATCACGGGGGCCTCGTAGTCGGAGCCCGCGACGCCGGCCGTGTACAGCTCCTCGTCGAACGCGGGTTCCACCGCGGCGCCCTGCTCCGGGGTGCCCAGGCCGGCCAGGGGCAGGACCTGGACCCGTTCGATGGTGTCCTTTCGGACGGAGACCACCGCGTGAGTCGAGGTGACCCCGGCGCCGTTGACGCGGACGTGGTCGGAATGGGCGACGACGGTGTCCCAGTGCTGCTCGGCGAGCGGCTTTGCGAGCTCGGCCGGGTCCACGAGGGAGACCATGGAATTGATGGCGTCCTTGTTGTGGGTGAGCAGGATCCGCTCCTGGCTCCGGCCTGAGGCATCCGCCAGCAGGAACGGCTCGGCCTCGTAGAGGATTCGCTCGTCGCGGGAGATCACGGTGCGCAGTCCGGCGTCGAGGTCATCAAAGCGCAGCAGGCGGGTCTCGCTGAACTCGGAGCAGCCGATGCTGAGCACCAGGTGGCGCCGGTCGGCCGAAAGCTCGAAGCCGAGCCACATGGCGACGTCGTCCTCCTGGTAAATGACCGCATCCTCGCTGACGGGTGTGCCGAGCACATGGGACTTCACCTGGTACGGCCGCCAGGAATCGTCCACCACGGTGTAGAAGATCCGGCTGCCGTCGGGGGAGAAGGAGATGCCGTAGAAGACGTTCTCGATCACGTCCGGCAGCAGCGCACCGGTGCGCAGGTCCTTGATGCGCAGCGTGAAGCGCTCGTCGCCCGCGTTGTCCACGGCGTAGGCATAGAGGGTGCCATCGATGGTCGTGGCGGCCCCGCCCACGGCGAAGAACGGCTTGCCCTCGGCCTCGAGGTTGCCATCGAGCAGGACTTCCTCGCCGGGGATGACGACGCCGGCCTCCACGGCCGGGGGAGTCCAGTCCGCGACGCGGTCCCCGGTTTCCTGGCCGCGCACGCGGCAGTGGATGCCGTACTCCTTGCCCTCGACCGAGCGGGTGTAGTACCACCAGCCGTCCTTGCGGTTCGGGACGGAGAGGTCTGTTTCCTGGGTGCGGCCCTTGATCTCCTGGAAGATGGCCTCGCGCAGCGGCTCCTGGTGCGCGGTCACGGCCTCCTGGTAGGCGTTTTCGGCCTTGAGCAGGTCCACCACCTCGGCGGATTCCTTGTCCCGCAGCCACTCGTAGTTGTCCTCGAACGCGTCGCCGTGGTGGGTGCGCACCGCGGGAACTTTCCGGGCGACGGGAGGCTGCGGGGACGGCTGGGCGGGAGTCTGGGTCATGGACCCAATCTACCGAAGAGCGGCGCCTCAATTGCCGTTCTGCAAATTGTTGGCCGCCACGTAGCGGGCGAGCGTTCCCGAGCCCAGCGCGGCGGAGACCGCGGCGGTCGCGGCAGGGTTCTGCAGGACAATCGACTGGCCGTCGCGGCTGAACCCTGTGCCGGCGGTCGGCAGCGTGAAGAACACGCCACGGCCCGGCGCTGTGCTGCGGAGGCTGAAGGCGAGGTTTTCCAGCGACTTCAGGGTGAAGCTTGCATCCAAGGTCACGTGCGGCAGCACAGTGGCGATGAGTTTGCGGACGGTGGCGCGGTCCGCCAGCCTGCCTTCGGATGCCATCTTGGCCATCACGGCTTTCAAGAAAGTCTGCTGGTTCCGGACCCGCTGGTAGTCGCCGTCGGCGAAGGCATGGCGCTCGCGGACGAAGGCCAGGGCCTGCAGCCCGTTGAGTCGGTTCACGCCCGCCGGAAAATACACCTTGTCATCTGCAGTGCTGGTGAATGCCCGCTTGACGTTGACGTCAACCCCGCCGAGCGCGTCTGTCATGGCCGCGAACCCCTGAAAATCCAGCATTACCGTGTGGTCGATGTGCTGGCCCAGCAGCGCTTCCACGGTCTTCGTCATCAGCGGCAGCCCGCCCAGTTCAAGTCCGGCGTTCACTTTCGCGAATCCGTAGCCGGGGATGTTCACCCACAGGTCACGCATGATCGAGATGCCGTAGACGCCCTGCCGGTCCGCCGGGAGGTGGATCAGCACGAGGGCGTCCCCGCGCTGGTCGGAGGCGGTGCCGCCGGCCGCCGCCGCCCGCTCATTGACCCGGCTGTCGCTCCCGATCAGCAAGATGTTGAGGGCGACGGCGGGCGGTTCCGGCGTGGGCGTGGGGCTGGGCGGCGGCGTGGGAACGGGGCTGGGAGTGGGTGCGGGGCCGGGTGCCGTCGCGGGCGCGGCTGCCGGTGCGGCGGTTCCCGCCGGCGCCGGGTCCGCGGATCGCGGCCGGGAGAAAACGTACGCCGAAGCC
The DNA here is from genome assembly GCF_056401435.1 of Arthrobacter sp. P4_F10. NCBI lineage: Bacteria > Bacillati > Actinomycetota > Actinomycetes > Micrococcales > Micrococcaceae > Arthrobacter > Arthrobacter sp. P4_F10. The sequence continues at coordinate 165,445 of NZ_JBFUJJ010000001.1, read as the reverse complement.
GCAACGGCCACGGCGAGCGCGACCAGCGCCCCCAGGAGCAGGATGATCCGACGACGACGGCCTGCCGCGGGGGACGGGGGAGGGGACGCCGCGGAAGCCGCGGCTGCTGGCTCCGGAGCATTCCCCATGAACGGACGCTACCACTGCGGCCCGCCGCGGACTATGGGTCCAAGGGCCTCCCCTGGCGCCTCACCCGGCGGGGCTCAGTTCCCGTTCTCGAACTCGTTCGCCGCAACGTACTCGCCCAGGGTGCCCGAGCCCATGGCCCCGGAGATGTCGTTGATGGCGTTCGGGTCGGCCAGCACGATCGACTGGCCATCCGTTGACGTTCCCACGCCGCCGGTTGGCAGCGTGAACATCACGGTATTCTGCGCCCGGATGTCCTTGAGTTCGAGCCCCAGCCCGGCTACGGCTCCAGAATCAAAGGACTTGTCCACCGTGACGAACGGCGAGACGGCGCCCACCATGTTGTTGATCGTGATCGGGTTGCTCAGCGTCTGGCCGGCGGTCGACTTCTTGATAATGGCCCGCAGGAACTCCTGCTGGTTGCGGACCCGCTGGTAGTCGCCGTCGGCGTAGGCGTGGCGTTCGCGCACGAAGGCCAGGGCTTCGGTTCCATTGAAGGTGTGCTGGCCGGGGGCGAAGGACTGGCCCTTCAGATCGTTCGAGGTGAACGGCAGGTTGAGGTTCACGCTCACCCCGCCCAGCGCGTCCGTGAGGCCCTTGAAGCCCTCGAAGTCGATCATCGCCACGTGATCGACGCGCTGCTGGAAGATCGACTCGACGGTCTGCACCATCAGGGGCGTACCGCCAAGGGCCAGGGCCGAGTTGATCTTCGCTTCGCCGTGCCCGGGGATGTCCACCCAGAGGTCGCGCATGATGGACATGGTGTAGATGTTCTTGCGGTCCGCCGGGATATGCATGAGCATCAGCGTGTCCGCGCGCTGGTCCGTGGGCGTGGCGCCCGCGTTATCAGACTCGGCGGCGCCGCGGCTGTCGCTGCCCATCACCAGGATGTTCATCGAGGTGTCCGTCTTCTTCGGGCGCGTGGACTCGTCCGGGAAGGCCTGCTCAATCTTGCTGCTGCCGGAGTCGAAGGTCCGTGCGAGGTTAAAGAGGTAGCCGCCAGCCACCACCGCGACGAGCGCCAGCACCACGCCGACGGCGATCAGCACCTTCCGGCCTCGGCGTTTCTTCACGGGGCGCCGCCGCTCGCGGAAATCCGCCCCGCGTACGTCGTCTGGGCTGTCGAAGGGGTGTGTCATGTGTTCCTCTAAGTCGGCCGGGCCCGGTGCCCGGATTCTGGCTGCCAGTACTCTGGCGGGCCACGCCGGAGTACTGAGGGGCGCGAAACGCAGAGTGGACTGGCTGGCCGGCGCTGGCTCGTCCTGCATCCGGTGATGCAGTTCCTCGCCGCGGCGGTAAGGGGGCCACGATGTCGCTCTCCGGTGCGTTCTGGGCTAGTGCCAAGTGCCGGATGGTCTCCGTGGGGCCTCCTCTACAGTACACCGTGCCCGCAGATCAACACTTTTTCGCCAACAACCCGGCACATAACGCGCGGTTTCCCCGATATGAAGCGCACTGTTGCCTACATCACACTCCCTGCCTAGGCTGGGTTGCGGTCGCAGCGTCGCGGCCAAACCGGTCGCAGCGTCGCGGCCAAGCGGTACATGCACGAACAGGGGAATCGTTTTGAACCACAAACTCCGGGTCCTTGTCAGGCTCGACCTCGATTGCGGTCAGGCAGAAGTAGCAGCGCAGGGACATGTGACGGCGAGGAGCCTCCAGGCCCTGTACGTGGTGGTCAAGCGGGCAAACCACCTGAGGGAAGGACTCCACTTGGTGGTGGATGTCAGCCACGCCGTGGTGGAACCGGCGGCCCTCGAACAGCTCCGGGAGTGCTCAGCCTCCCACCACCTGCCGGCCACCATTGACCCGCTGCAGTCAGAATGCCAGCTCAGCATCGTAGCGCCGGCGGAAAGGGCCGCGGTTCCCCGGGTCCGAAGGCTGGCGGCGGCCTAGTATCCAGCTGCGCCGGGTCCGCCTATGGAACAGGTTCTTCTACACGCTCCTGCTACCCCGCGGCTGAATAATGGCTGGAGGGCACTACTCGGCGGACGGCCGCTGTCGTTGCCGTTTCGTCGCCGCCCGCTGCTCCTTTGCGGCGAGGCGCCGACGGTTCGAGCCCCGGGTCGGTTTGGTTGCCCGGCGGCGAGCAGCTTCAGGTGCAAGACCCTCTGCGACGAGGTCGGAGAGCTTGGCCAGCGCGATCTCGCGGTTGCGCAGCTGAGAGCGCCGCTCGGAGGCGGTCACGGTGATCACCCCGGCGATGAGACGTTGTCCGAGGCGGCTGAGGAGCATCAGCCGTTGGCCGTCCGAGAGCGCCGCCGAGCCGGCGACGTTCCACGAGAGTTCGACGCGGCTGTCCGAGGTGTTGACATGTTGGCCGCCTGGCCCGGACGAACGCGAGAACCGCCAGCCGAGTTCCGACGCGGGAATCGTGAGCGCGGGCGACACCTCCAGATCCATGCAACTAGCGTTGCACGAAATGGGCGCCGGCGCGGAGACGGCCGCGGTTCCCCGGGCTCGAATGCTGGCGGCCTAGCTGCAGGTACTGGCCTGGCTCAGCTGTGGTGGCGTGCGAACCGCAGAATGGCGAGGATGGCCGGGGCGAGCTCGTCCTCCATCTGGTCGTAGAACTCCTGCCCGCGCCGGTAGGGATCCACGACGTCGTTGTCGGAGGCGTCCGGGGCAAGCGCCAGGTGACGCACTGACGCCGCCCGGCCCGGGAGCTCCCGCCAAAAGGCAGGGATGTCGCCGGCAGAAGAGGGCGCGGGAGCGTCCGCGTCGCGCTGCTCAAGGACCTTCAGCATCCGGGCAAACTCGCGGATAGTAAAGGTCCGCTTCAGCAATGAGGCATCCATCTGCATCACCTCGCCGCGGTGTTTGGCGGTCATCGCCAGCACCAGATCGGACTCCCTGAGGATCTTTTGCGTCAGCTGGCGGGCCGCGAAGCCGTCCGGTGTTCCGCCAAACGTCCTGATGACGTCCGCAGAGCTTGGCTGGATCGGATCGCCCACCATGGCCCGCGTGCCTGCGCTTCGCACCACAAAGGCGCCAGGTTGCACCTGGTCCAGGCCCGCCTGAAGCAGGCGCTCGGCCACCGGTGAGCGGCAGATGTTGCCGGTGCAGACCGTGAGGATCCGAACGGGGCGAGGAGTATCCAAGGTTTGTCCAACTTCCGTTAGCGAGACTCTTACCGGCGGCATGGTTTCCGAGTCTAGCCGCGACGGGCCATTCAGATCTCCGGGAAGAGATAGCGGCGAATTCTGTCGTTCTTGAAAATAAAGCATCTTGATATTGAAGATTCATGCTTTTCTGCGTACAGTCGACCAAGGATGCCGAAACTTTCGGCAGGAGCTGGCCCGACTGGGTTCTCCGCCGCACTAGAACTTGGGGTAGTAGATGTCGGAGATCAAGAGCCTGGCCGCACCGAAGGCGAGTTTCGACCGCCGTTCCGTTGTGAAGGGCGCCGCATGGAGCGTGCCTGTCATCGCGGCAGCAATTGCCGCCCCGGCCGCTGCGGCGTCGGTGAACGTGACTGTGGCCTTTGCCGTGGCAACCCGCCGTGTCAACCTAAATCCACGCAATGTCGTGGCGCCCGAGTCCTTCACCGTCGAAAATTCTAGGGCCACCATCGTGGGCCCGCAGTTGTTCTCGATCAGTGTCACGCCTACGCCTGGTACCGGTTTTTTGGCGAATAAGATGGCCAGAATCGGTGTCAGTACGGTTGCAGGTGTGGCGGTTGTAGGCGGAAAGTTCGATAACAAGAACGCCTTCACTGGTACGGTCTCAGTTCCTGGCAGTGTGGCAACCAGCCGGGTCTTCGACCTGGCCTATACCTACGCGCGGAGTAATAACGAGACGCACTTCGGCAGCTACGCCGTTGTGGTAAGCCTTACGTCAGTGACACCCGCAGTGTCAGGTTCCTCGACGCTCACTGACTCCTAAGTGGATTAGCGGCAACTCCATCTGACGTAGCCCGAGTCGCGGTTCGCGGGGCACACCGTTAGTGATCTAATGGCCAGAAGTGAAATGCCAGGATCGAGTAGTACGAGTGTCACATCGAAAAGGTTTTGCAGCGAGGGCGACTCCTGGTATGGAGCATCAAGCTACGAAAACATTGTCGGATTGGTGAAGCTAATTGAAGGCCTTAGGCGATCTGAACCTTGACGTGCTGGGCACAAGATTCATTGTTAAATGGGGTGCTGCCGTCACGGTTTCTCATAGACAAACAATGGCTAAGGCCTGGAGTCGCTGCCTAGGGAAGACGGGCGCGACCACATCGGTGACGGATCCGTGTGCTTCAATGCTGGCCTTCACGGCAACCCTGTTCTTCGATTCGAAGCTCCCGGGCGACGGCGTTAGGCACCTTGGCTCGGACACGTTTGAGGGCTTGGCCGAAGCAGTGACGTCGGAAGTCACCATCGCAGCCATCCTGGAACGGGCCGGCGAGCTGACCATGCTCCACGCGTGCGGGGTTGCGGATTCCGGTGGCGCTGTTATCGCCCTGGTGGCGAAATCGGGCACGGGCAAGACAACGGCTTCATCGGAGCTCGCCCGGACCTTTGGGTATATAACCGACGAAACCGTCGCCATCCGGGTGGATGGGACTGTTGTTCCTTACCCGAAGCCGCTATCGGTCAAGCAGGGAAGGCCCGATGACGCCAAACTGCAGGTTGGCCCGGATGAGTTGGGCCTGCAAGGTGCACCGGACAACCCCCGCATCGCGGCCATCGCTTTGCTCGACAGGATTGCCGGTGGGGACTATCAGCTCCCCGCCATCGAGCCGGTCCCTCTGGTGGATGCAGTGCTTGCACTCATTCCGGACACTTCCTCCCAAGCTGCTGTTTTCCAGCCGCTTCAATCACTCTGTCGGCTGATTGACAGCGTGGGCGGCGTGTTCCGCGTCAGCTATTCGGAAGCGGCTGATCTGACGGACAGCTTGGCGCCGCTCTTCCTCACGCCGCTTGTCGAGCCGGAGGAAGTCACCGTGGCATGGATTCCAGCCTTGATGGAGCCGGAAGCGGAGCCAGCAGCTCACCAGGCAGGCGACAAGACGGCAGAACCAATTCCCGCGGGTTGGCTGCAGGCGGCCGCCGCCGTTGACGCGGTCGAGATCGGCGAGGACTTGCTCGTCCTGACGGAAGCCGAACTCACCCGCCTCAGCGGCATCGGACCGATCATCTGGAAGTCCGCCCGGCGTCCCATCTCGATGCAGACTTTGGTGAGTCGGATCGAAGCCCTGCACGGGCTACCCGAGGGCTATGAAGCGCTACTGGATGAGGCTGTTGACGGACTCGTCGACCGGGGATTAATCCTGCGCGGTTAACGCAGTTAAATGCGCGGTTAACGCAGTTAAATATGCACACCAACGCGGTCACCGTACCGTAAAGTAACTTTTCGTGTGGGTCGTTGGGGCCAGGCACGGGGGAGAGGACCAACGCGTGACTGGTTTTGATACGGCCGAGAACAACGGGACACCGGCGGGGCTTGCGCTGGAGGACTACCTGCGCATCGCCCGGGCCCGGTGGAAGGGCGTCTTGGCTTTCACTCTGGCCTTCACCGTGCTCGCTTTTTGCTGGACCCTCCTGCAGCCGAAGATCTACTCGGCACAGTCCAGCGGGATTGTCGTGGCAGGCGGCTCGGACAATCTCAGCCTTTCGCTCATGAGCGAGAACCTGGCCCAGACTAAGGCAGCCAAGTACGAGTCTGTGGCCAAGTCCCGGCTTGTGGCCGAGCGCGTCGTCACGTCTCTTGGCCTCAACACCTCGCCGGACGCCTTGCTGGGGTCCGTCTCGGTTACTGTGCCGAAGGAAAGCGCCCAGCTCGCCGTCACTGCCACGTCCACGGACCCCGCGATGGCCCAACGGGTTGCGGATGCCTGGGTTAAGGGCCTTGCCGAGCAAGTCAAGGAGATGGAAAGCATCCCCGCCGTCGAAGGCTCGGACGTCGTCCCCGTTCCCGTCATCCGCGTGGTTCCACTGGGCGAAGCCGTCCTGCCGACCGCCCCGACATCCCCCAACGTGAAGCTGGCTCTGGGAATCGGAGCTCTGGCCGGGCTGGCCCTCGGAGTCCTCTACGCGCTCATTCGCCACCGTCTGGACCGCAGGCTCCGGAGCGCCACGGCCATCGAACGTCGGTTCGGCGTGCCAGTGCTGGGCACGCTCCCGGTGGATCACCGCCTGGACGGGAAAAGTACCGTGCTGGACGACGGGTTCAGCCCCGTCGCATCGGGCGAAGGTTCGCATGCCATCACCGAGGCCCTGAGAGAACTTCGGACGAATCTCCAGTACGTCGATGTCGACAATCCCCCGCGGATTATTGTCGTGACGAGTTCTGTGCCGGCCGAGGGGAAATCGACGGTGACGGCCAACTTGGCGGTCACCATGGCGGCCGCCGGCGAGAACGTTGTGGTGGTCGACGGCGACTTGCGCCGGCCCACCTTGGTCGATGTCTTCAATCTCATCCCCGGAGTCGGTGTAACCGACGTCCTGAGCGGCCACGCCGAGCTGGAAGACGTACTGCAGGAATGGAGCGCGATGCCAAACCTGCGGGTGCTCGGTTCAGGCCGAATCCCGCCGAACCCGAGCGAGCTGCTGGGATCGCTGGCCATGAAGACGTTGCTCAAGACCCTCGCCCAGGACGCCATTGTGCTGGTTGACGCACCACCGTTGCTCCCCGTGACGGACGCCGCCGTCCTCACTCGCATTGCAGACGGAGCAATCGTCGTCGTCAGGTCCGGAAAGACCACCGATGAAGAGCTTGGCAAATCCCTCGGCAACCTCGGGCGCGTGAACGGCACCGTCTTCGGCACCATTCTCAACCGCGTGCCCACCACAGGCGCGGGCTCTTACAGGTACTACACCGCGTATCAGTCCGTTGAGCCGGTGGCGGCGCGGTAGACGCGAGCTAGCACTGAAGATATCCCCTTGGAGCAACCCGCTCCGAGGGGATTTTCACTTTCCCGCTGAGTCAGCTCACTCCGCCGGCGCGGTCCAGAGGCCAGAATCTCGCCGCCACCTGACCGACGACCGCCGAGGACTTGATCGTCCTCATGCAGTCGCCAGCCACAGCGGTCAGGCTCCGGCAGGCGATGGCGGAATCAACCGAGACTGAACGGTGGTCACCCAGCACCACGAGCTCGCCCTCGGGGACTGTGAACACGGGAACACACCTGAGCGAACGGGGAGTGGTCTGGCAGTCGATCCTGCCTGCCTCAAAGGGCAGATCTTCGAAAATGTAGGGCTCGTCGAGGGGCTGGCCGTCGATGCGCAGTTTGCCATCCTGTCCGCAGCAGCTGATGGTTTGGCCGCCGGTCGCAATCACCCGCTTTACCAGGAATTGCTCGTTGGAGGGCCCGATCCCTGTCACGTCTCCGAATGAACGGGCCAGCCCGGCGATCCCGGCGCCGCGTGCCACCGCCGATTCGGCCTGCCAGCTGTCCGGCCGGGTGAACACCACGATGTCGCCGGGGAGCGGTTCTGAGCCGGCGTAGGCAAGCCGGTTGACCAGGATTCTGTCGCCGTCGCCCGCGGAGCCCTGCAGCGTCGGCTCCATTGACCCGGACGGTATCCGGTAGGCCTTCACCAGGAACCCCTGAACCAGGGCGACTGCCACCAGGGCAATCAGCATGTTCAGGGCCACAGAGGCCCAGAGGGGGAGCTTTTTGCCGGCAGCGATCTTCACGAGTTCAAGCTATCACCGGCGATCCGGGCTCATGACGCCGGCGCTTGAGCGCGGTCCGGGCATTCTTTAGGAACCCCCGTCCTTGACGCATCTCGAGCCTTCCGCATATCCTGAACGAACGGTCGGTAATTATTTATCGGAAATTCACGAGGAGCAACCATGGCATCGCAGACCCTGCAGTCAGTGCCCGCCGAGCCATCGTCGGTACGGCATGAACAGAGCCCCGAGGACGCGGCCCGGCTCGACGCCGAGGGCCAGGCCTACTTCGACAAGGTCATGGCCGAAGATTCCCGGATCGAGCCGCGGGACTGGATGCCGCCGGCCTACCGGAAAACGCTCCTGCGCCAGATCTCCCAGCATGCCCACTCGGAGATCATCGGCATGCAGCCGGAGGCCAACTGGATCTCCCGCGCCCCGAGCCTGAAGCGCAAGGCCATCCTCATGGCCAAGGTCCAGGACGAGGCCGGCCACGGACTCTACCTCTACTCCGCCGCCGAAACCCTCGGCCAGCCGCGTGATCAGATGATGCAGGACCTGATGGACGGCAAGGCCAAGTACTCCTCCATCTTCAATTACCCGGCCCGCACGTGGGCCGACATGGGTGCCATCGGCTGGATGGTCGACGGCGCCGCGATCGCCAACCAGGTGCCGCTCTGCCGCGCATCCTTCGGCCCCTATGGCCGGGCCATGGTGCGGGTCTGCAAGGAAGAGTCCTTCCACCAGCGCCAGGGCTTCGAGATCCTGCTGGAACTCTCCCACGGCACCCCCGAACAGAAGCAGATGGCGCAAGAAGCGGTGAACCGCTGGTACGCCCCGGCCCTGATGATGTTTGGCCCGCCGGATGACGACTCGCCCAACTCCAAGCAGTCCATGGCCTGGAACATCAAGCGATTCAGCAATGACGAACTCCGCAACCGGTTTGTCGGCATGATGATGGAGCAGGTCAAGGTCCTCGGGCTGACGCTGCCGGACAAGGACATCCGGTTCAACGAGGAAACCAAGAAGTGGGAGCACGGGCCGCTGGACTGGGCCGAATTCCACGAAGTCCTGGCCGGCCGCGGCCCCTGCAACGCCCAGCGCCTGGAACGGCGCCGCGAGGCACACCAGAACGGCGCGTGGGTGCGCGAAGCCGCGGCGGCTTATGCCGACAAACAGCGCCGTAAGCAAGCAGAAAAGGTATCAGCAGCATGACAACCGAACCCCAAGCAGGAAACGTCTGGCCCATCTGGGAAGTATTCGTCCGCTCCAGCCGCGGCCTGTCCCACGTCCACGCAGGATCCCTGCACGCACCCGACGCGGCCATGGCCCTGCGCAACGCCCGTGACCTCTACACCCGCCGCAACGAAGGGGTGTCCATCTGGGTGGTCCCGGCCGAGGCCATCGCCTCGAGCGATCCGGACGCCAAGGGCTCGTTCTTCGAGTCGCCCCAGGGCAAGGATTACCGGCACGCAACGTACTACACCAAGAGCGAGGGCGTGAAGCACCTGTGAGCACCACACCTGAAACGGCGGCAGAAACCGGTGGCCACGGCGACATCTCCGTCGGCGTCCAGGGCGCCAGCGGCAGCGGCGAGGCCACGGCCAGCGCCACCCGCATCACTCCCGGCAACGCCCTCCGCCCGGAGGACATCGCCCTGGCCGTGAGCCGCGGCACCGCCAAGCCGAGCGAGGACGTTGCCGAGTTCGCCCTGCGCCTGGGCGATGACGCTCTGGTCCTCGCCCAGCGCCTGGGCCACTGGATTTCCCGCGCCCCGGAGCTCGAAGAAGACATCGCCCTCGGCAACATCGCCCTGGACCAGTTAGGCCACGCCCGCTCCTTCCTCAGCTACGCCGGCGGCGCTCTCGGAGAGGACGGAACAGCCCGCAGCGAGGACGACCTCGCCTATTTCCGCAGCGAGCCCGAGTTCCGTTCCGTCGAGATCTTCGAACTACCGAATGGCGACTTTGCCGTCACCATCGCCCGCCAGTTCGTCGTCAGCTACTACCAGTTCGAGCTGTACAGCCGGCTGACGCAGTCCACCGACGCAACCCTCGCCGGCATCGCCGCCAAGGCCGTCAAGGAAGTGGACTACCACCGCGACCACAGCGCCCAGTGGGTGCTGCGCCTGGCCCAGGGCACGGACGAGTCCCGCGAAAAGATGATCCACGGCTTCAAGGTCATCTGGCCCTACGTGGACGAGCTGTTCCGCGACGACGAGCTCACCGCCCGCCTCAGCGCGGGCGGCGCCGCCGTCGAACCCTCCAGCCTCCGCGCCAACTTCGACCGCCTCACCGGCGAGGTCCTGGCCGAAGCGGAGCTCGAGGTCCCCAACGTGCAGCCCACACCCGGCGGCGGCCGCAAGGGTCTGCACTCCGAACACCTCGGCTACCTCCTCGCCGAAATGCAGGTGCTCGCCCGCGAGTACCCCGGGGCCAGCTGGTAACCACCATGGATATGTACGTCAGCCACCCCACGGCCGCAGACGGCCGCCCGGCGGAGCAGAAGACCCCCGAGCAAAAGGCCTGGGACCTCGCTGCCACCGTCTGCGACCCGGAAATCCCGGTCCTCACCATCGAGGACCTCGGGATCCTGCGCAACGTCCAGCTCTACGACGACGGCGGCATGGTCCCGGCCGTGCAGGTCACCATCACGCCGACGTACTCCGGCTGCCCGGCCATGGACGCCATCCGCGACGACCTTAAGGCGGCCTTCAACCGCGAAGGCTACCCCAGCGTCAACGTGGAACTTGTCCTTTCCCCGGCCTGGACCACCGATTGGATGAGCGAGGACGGCAAGGCGAAGCTGGAGCAGTACGGGATCGCCCCGCCGTCGGGCCACTCGGCGGCCGTCCGGCACGCCGGCCCGGTCCGGCTCGCGCTCGCCGTTAAGTGTCCCCAGTGCTCATCGCTCAACACCAAAGAACTCACCCGCTTCGGTTCCACCTCCTGCAAGGCGCTCTACGTGTGCCAGGACTGCAAGGAACCGTTCGACTACTTCAAAGTCTTGTAAGGAACAGGTGCCTCCATGAAGGTTGTCCGCCAGAGCGCCGCGGAGTCGGCCACAGCCACCGGCCGCCGTCGTGCGTCCTTCCACACCCTGACGGTGGACGAGGTCCGCCGGCTCACCGACGACGCCATCGAAGTGACGTTCGGGGTCCCGGCTGAGCTCGCCGGTGCGTTCGACTACCTGCCGGGCCAGTACGTCGCGCTGCGCACCACCCTGCCCGACGCCGACGGCCAGCCGCACGAGATCCGCCGCAGCTACTCGATCTGCGCCGAGCCGCGCAGTTTCGCGGACGGCAGCAGCGAAATCCGGGTGGCCATCAAGAAAGACCTCGGGGGCCTGTTCTCCACGTGGGCCAACGCCGAACTCAAGGCTGGCGACGTCCTGGACGTCATGAGCCCCATGGGTGCCTTTATCTCCAAGCACGGCCGCGACGGCAAGTCCGTGGAGCAGAACGTCATGAACTCCATGAACCACCCGGAGGAGCTGGCGGGGGAGCCCGGCTCGTTCGTCGCGATCGCCGCAGGCTCCGGCATCACTCCCGTGATCGCCATTGCCCGCACCTTGCTGGCGGCCCATCCGGAGACCCGCTTCGACCTCATCTACGCCAACAAGGCCGCCATGGACGTGATGTTCCTCGAAGAACTCGCGGACCTGAAGGACAAATACCCGTCCCGGCTGGCGCTGCACCACGTGCTCTCGCGTGAACAGCGGATCGCGCCGCTGCTCAGCGGCAGGATCGACGCCGAGAAGCTGCAGGCGCTGCTGGGCACCGCCATCCATGCGGACGACGTCGACGAATGGTTCCTCTGCGGCCCGTTCGAACTCGTCCAGCTGTGCCGGGACACTCTCGCCGCGCGCGGCGTCACCCCGGAGCACGTCCGCTTCGAACTGTTCACCTCCGGCAAGCCGGACCGCCCCGAGGGCAACATTGGCCGGCCGGTGATCGCGGACGAATCCAAGGAGACCTACAAGATCACGTTCAAGCTGGACGGCCTGCAGGGCGAAGTGGCGAGCCCCACCCACGCCCGCGAATCCATCCTCAACGCCGCCCTCCGGGTCCGCCCCGACGTGCCGTTCGCCTGCGCCGGCGGCGTCTGCGGCACCTGCCGGGCCAAGGTGGTCAGCGGCAATGTCACCATGGACGAGAACTACGCCCTGGAGCAGGACGAGCTCGACAAGGGCTACGTCCTGACCTGCCAGTCCCACCCCACCACCCCGGAAGTCACGGTCGACTTCGACGTCTAGGGTTTCTTCGACTACTAGGCCTTTACGAATCCAAGGAGCCCCATGATTTCCCTGTCCATCGCTCGCGGCGTCGCCGAGGTCGTACTCGATGCCCCGCACAAACTGAACTCCCTCGACGAGCAGGCACTCGCGGATTTGTCCCAGGCGTACGATCGCGCCGCCGACGCCGCCGCCCGCGGCGAGGTCCGGGCACTGCTGCTCCGCGGCGAGGGCCGCGCTTTCTGCGCCGGCCGTGACATTGCCGGCGTCACCCCGGAGAGCGACGACGCGCAGGCCTACCTGGGCGGGCTCGTCCAGCCGTTGCTCAAGAAAATGAGCGCCTTCCCCGCCCCCACGTTCGCCGCGGCCCAGGGCGCCTGCCTCGGCGTGGGGCTGGGCCTGCTGCTGGCCACGGACGTGGTCTACGTGGCGGAGAATGCCAAGTTCGGCTCACCGTTCGCGAAGCTCGGCGCCACCCTCGACTCCGGCGGGCACTGGTATTTCACCGAGCGCCTTGGCATGCACCGGACCCTGGACCTGATCTACACCGCCGAGCTCATGAGCGGCGCCGACGCCGTGGCGCAGGGCCTGTTCAGCCGGGCCATGCCCGCAACGGAACTGCTGGAGACTACCCGGGCCATCGTGGCCGGCGTCGCCACCGGCGCCACGGGCGCGTTTAGGGCCAGCAAGGAGCTCGTGGCGCACATCCGGGACCAGCGGCTGGGGCTGTGGGAGGCCATGGAAGAGGAAAACGCAGAGCAGGCACGGCTGTGCAAGAGCGAGGACTACGCCGAGGGCTTCCGCGCCTTCCAGGAGAAGCGCAGCCCGGTTTTCAAGGGCTGACAGGCGGCCCGGCGGGTCCGATTGCCACTTTGCTCCATTGATTTGTAAGGTGCAGCTATGACTTTGGGGAAATCAATAAGAAAAGCCGTCTTTCCTGCTGCCGGATTGGGCACACGCTTCCTGCCAGCCACCAAGGCAATGCCGAAGGAAATGCTGCCAGTGGTTGACCAGCCGGCCATCCAGTATGTGGTGGAAGAGGCCGTCAAAGCGGGCCTGACCGACTTGTTGATGATCACCGGCCGGCAGAAGCGGGCACTGGAAGACCACTTTGACCGGGCCCCGGCCCTGGAACGGACCCTGGAGCTCAAGGGCGATCTGGACCGCTTGGAGGCCATACAGCACGCCTCCAACCTGGGGCCCCTGCACTACGTCCGCCAGGGCGATCCGAAGGGCCTGGGCCACGCCGTCCTGTGTGCCCGCCAGCACGTGGGAAACGAGCCCTTTGCAGTCCTTCTGGGCGATGACCTGATCGACGAGCGCGACGAGCTGCTCAGCACCATGATCGACGTCCAGGCCAGGACCGGCGGTTCGGTGATCGCCCTGATCGAAGTGGATCCCTCCGAGATCAGCGCCTACGGCTGTGCCGATATCTCCGCCGTGGAAGGCGAAGACTACTTCCGCGTGAACCGGCTCGTGGAAAAGCCTGCCGTGGAGGACGCTCCGTCCAACCTTGCCGTGATCGGGAGGTACGTGCTTCACCCCGAGGTCTTCGACGTTCTGGAGGAAACGGAGCCGGGCCGCGGCGGGGAGATCCAGCTGACGGATGCCCTCCAGACCCTGGCCGTTTCCGACTGCGAGGGCGGCGGTGTTTACGGCGTGGTGTTCCGCGGCCGCCGGTACGACACCGGGGACAAGCTCAGCTATTTGAAGGCGGTAATTTCCATCGCCTCAGAGCGTGTGGAATTCGGTGAAGAGCTGAAGATCTGGTTGAAGGAATTCGTTAACTAGGCGGCACGCCTAAACGCGAGACTTCGGCAGGCCCGGCGCTGACAGGCGCTGGGCCTGTTGGTTTCTTAAGGCTTTGACCGCGGCAGCTGCCATCAAGGTGCCTGCCGCGCATCCGGCAGTGTTGGTAATAACGTCCAGCGGGCTTGCGAAGCGGCTGCTGAGGAACAACAACTGGCCGAGTTCCATACACGCGGAAACCAGTAGCCCCAGGGCCGCGTTCTGCCACCATTTCCTGCCCGGAAATGCAAAATTGGCCGCGATACCCACAGGGACGAAAAGCACCACGTTTGCAGAGGCCTCCACGAACGCGTAGTTGATCCAGCCAGGAATTCCATACGCATGGAGCAAAAGCAGGGCCCCGGCAATTTCGCCCTGGACGGGCCGGTCCACGGGGCTGGGCCAAAACCCGATAAGTGCCAGCAGGATAAATGCGCCGCCCAGGACTCCTTGCCAGAGCCGGGGGCGCAGCGGCGTCCTCAAGCGCGCCCTAGGAGGTCTTGAGGACGGCCAAAGCGGCTGTTCCCAAGGCGGCTGCCGCCAGGAGCGTTAGGAGGATATAAGGGAGTGCCTGCGGCGTTGGCAACGGCAGGGAAAAGTGCGGCCGCCATCGCCTTGTTCTTGTGCGCCAATGTCTCCCCGTAAAGTCAGGACTCCCCATAGCCTTAGTAAATACCACAATGGGTCCATGACAGACCGTGTGACGTGCTTAACGCAAAATGATGGTGTGGTTCATCGGTTTCCCAATGAACCACACCACCATCTTTAGTGCGTGTTGTCCTGAAGCCTAGGCTGCAAACTCTGCCTTGGCGCGGCGGCGAACCACCACAACAGAGGTCACGCCGGCTGCCAGGGCGCCTGCACCAACCAAGGACCAGACCATGAGGTTGGAGTCAGCGCCGGTGTTGGCCAGTCCGCTTGTCGAGGTCGAGGTCGAGGTCGTGGTGGTCGTGGAGGCGGGCGCCACTGCGGCGCCTTCCACTGTGATGCTCGAGGTAGCGGTGACGCCAGACTCCAAACCTGTCGCGGTGATGGTGTATACGCCCGGCTCGCTGATGCTGAGCGAGAGGGCGAAGGCGCCACTGGTATCTGCCTTAGCGGAGAACTGCTGCGGTGCCAGCGGCAGCGTGATCTTGCCGGTAACGCTCATTCCGCGGCCGTTGACGCTGGCGCCCGTCGATGCAGGCTTGGTCCCGGGCGTGACCCTGATGACGAGGCCTTCGCCGGCTTTAAAGCCCTTGCCGCGGAAGACGAAGTCAGCGCCCGGGCCAACCACGCCGTCAGAAACGGCGGCGTTTGCGGGAGGTGCCGGGTACTTATCCGCTGCGACTGCCGGAAATGCGCCGATGAGGGCGATGGAGCCCGCGAGCGCGATTGTTGCAAGTGTTTTTTTCATGTGTCCCCCTGAGACCGTAAGTTCGTGTGTCACGCGATGTGGAGACTTCCGGCCCCCCGAGCGGCCGCGGATTGAAATCTCATTTGATAAGCCCATGCAGAGACTAGCATCTAAAACGAGTGTGACCAAAGTGAATCAAGTCGCTTTACTTACTGTTAACTTGGCCTTTACGTCCCCGCACCGCAGGCGGAATTCTCGGTAGCCAGGATGACGTCCTTGACAGGCTGGACGGTGGGCGTGACAACCACAGTCGGTTCCGCATGCTGGACGATTTTGCCGAAGGTCAGGTCTACCGTGCTGCTCTGGCCGGGGGCCAGAGTGACGGTGACGGTTCCCACGGGTCTATCGGCGTGGCGGTGGGCGGCGAAGTCGGTCTTCGTGCCGTCCACGGTGGCTGTTTCCACGTTGGCCTGGACCGGACCGTAGGCAATCACATTGGTCTGGACTGTCCCGGCCGGCACACCGAAGATGCCCCCTCCAGTGACATAGGCAGGGAGTGACGATGCTGCGTTGGCAGGGGCCGTGTTGGTGCTCGTGATGCGGACCTTGACCTGCGCGTACCCGTCACGGGTACATTCTTTTACGAGCTGAACAGTCCGTTTGACGTAGTAGTCCATTTTGGCCCCGGTGCCATCGTTGAAGTAGGCGCCGAACTGTGCCGGAGCGACGCTCTTGCCTGCGATTGATCCGCTGAGCGGATAATTCGCGATGATGGCTTGTTCGTTGGCCGTGCCGGACCAGACAAGGACCCGGCCTTCCGCCGCACCGCGCGTGATGCCCTTGATCAGGCCCTTGGCTTCACCTTTGCCGCTAGCGAGGGCTCCAAAGATTTCCTTGGCAACACCCGCGAAATATGCATCCTGCAGGTCAGGGCGTTCGATCTTCGCGTAGACGTCGGAAACAAGCGTTTGAACAACGTTTTTCTCTGTCAGTTCCGTCGGGAGCCCGCTCTTGGCTGCAGCAGGCAGCCCGGGGTCCGTGATCCGGACAGGGCCGGTGGCATCCAGGACGTAGCTCAGCGCCACGGGGTCCAGGGAGACAACGCCGTCCACGGGCTGCCCCGTCTTCTTCTCCCACATGGCCTCAGCTGTGGCGGCGGCAGTGGGGAAGTCGGGCGTGAGGTTGACGTCGTGCATGTATTCGCCTAGGCGCGCCGAGTAGATTTGCGTCTGCTCAGGGTCAGCAGGGATAACGGGGGCGAAGGCGCCGAGCCCCGAGGCACTACCTTGGTTCCCGAGCGTCAGCTTGGCGTGATCGAACGTCAGGACCGCCAAGGCCCCGGGAATCCCTCCGGAGGCGCGGGCTTCTGCGTTGTTCTGGATCATCAGCAAGTAGCTGCGCTGGCCGTCAGACCCCAGCATCCCGGGTGCGATCGCAGCAGCATTGGCCGCTGCATCCAGTGCGCCAGTCACGGTATCCAGCTGTTCGCGGGCACGTGCAAGGGGTTCAGCCACTTGCGGGAGCAAACCGCTGGAGTCAATGCGCTTAAGTCGCTCCGACGAAGACCGCACGGCGTGGGCGGCCGCCGAAACGCTGGGAGCGGCCTGCTTTAGAGGTTCGAGGTTTGTTCCTACACCGCCCGGCAGCAAGCTGACCCAGTCCAGGGACTCGAAAACGTTCACGAGTGGGTCCACGCCTAGTGTGGCCACATCGTCAGCTGATCGTGCTACTTCTGTAATGGCGCTGAAGTTGGCACCGAGCCAGGGGACTGCGGAGGCCAGGGTCCAGAGCGGGTCTCCTGCGGCGTCGCGGGCTGTCGCCGTGTGGGTGCGGAGCTGATCCGCAATCGCATTTGCCTCTTGCGGCTTGTCGTCAGCAATACTCTCCTTGAGAACCGGGATGAGCTGCGTCGTGGCCTCAAGTTCGTTATTGATGATGGTGGCTCGGGAGCCAAGCCAAGCTGCCGCAGCCAGAGCCAGGACCGCGAAAGAAGCCAGGCAGCACGCAGCAACTACTAGCCGACGGCGACGCACGCGCGGGTCGTCTGCTCCGGTCCTGACCGATTCGGCGCGGCCTCCGTCGCCGGCTTCCGGGGCCTGGTCTGTACGCATTTCGTTTTCCTTGCCTATAAAAGGGCGTTTGCCGATGGTTAGTAAGCCCCTGCGCCGCGAAATACTGCGCGAAAGGTCTTCAGTAAGATCATGAGGTCCCCGGCAAGCGACCAATTTTCAACGTAGTAAAGGTCCAGCCTGATTGAGTCCTGCCAAGATAGGTTGGAACGACCGCTGACCTGCCACAACCCGGTGAGGCCCGGTTTGACGAGGAGACGACGACGTACGTCGTGCTCATATGCTGCTACTTCAGAGGGCAATGGGGGGCGCGGTCCGACCAAGCTCATGGATCCCCTGAAAATGTTGAATAGTTGCGGGAGTTCGTCCAAACTGAATTTCCTGATGATCTTCCCTATGCGAGTTACGCGTGGATCATTCTTCATCTTGAACAGAATCCCGTTCCCGTCACTATGTTGCGCAAGTTCAGCCAGACGTTGCTCAGCGTCGATCACCATGGATCGGAACTTCAGCATCTCGAAATGCTGCCCCTCCATCCCAACCCGGTCTTGCTTGAAGAGTGCGGGACCTCGGCTCTCCATCTTTACCAGTACCGCTACCATCAACATGACAGGTGAGGCAACGATGATCAGAAGCGCTGACACCAGAATGTCAAACAGCCGCTTTGCGACACCCTGACCGCCATCAAGAGTGGGCGTCGTCACATGAATCAGGGGTAGCCCCGCGACTTGTTGGGTATGAATCCGAGGTCCCGCGATGTCAGTCAGCGCTGGGGCCATGATTAGTCCGATATTTCGGGCGGCCAGTTGCCAACCGAGCTGCCGCAGTATCTGAGGGTGTAGTTGGACTCCAGCCGAGACTGCGACTGCATCGGCTCTGCAGGCTTCTATCGCTTCGACAATCGAGCGTGCATCGGGCCTAAAGCCCAATATCGGAAGCCCTGACTCGGGTTCAATGTCTGGTCCCGCGTGGGTTCCCGGCGTATAGCCTGCGACGGGAAGGTAACCAGCGTGCTTGGCGCCTACAAGGGAGGCCGCGAGATGTGCGACCGCGCCAGGACCTCCTAGAAGCAGAAGACGTGACATGCTGTGACCTTGTTGCCGCTTCACGTTCAAATGTTGACGCAGTAGCCAGCGAGCCAGTAGCAGTCCGAGTAACCCGACCGGCAGAGCAACGCCAACGTATCCTCTGGCAGTGTCAACGCGGAGTACGTAAGAGAATATGGCCACAATGCCAAACAGCCACAACGATGCCGCAGTAACTCGCTTGTACTCGTCGGGACCAGCACCCAGCACCCTGCTTTGACGGCTGTTCCATGCCCCGAGCATGATCCACCAAGCAATTGCCAGCACGACGGACAGAAATCCATAAGCGATTTCCTGCCCTGAGCCTACGAAGTCGGGTTCGATTCCGAACCTCACGACGAAAGCTCCGATGACCGCCCAAGATACGACAAATGCGTCTACAACTTGCAGTCGGCGGGGAACCATCACCCGCCAATTCGACACCGTCCCCAATGTGCTCCCCCATGATGTTGTTCGTTCTACGAATAAAGAAATCCCCAGTGGCTAGGATACAGGCGGCACGGCTGTCGATTTTCAAGCCCTGGGCGTCCTTGAAACCGGTTGCTCCCCAACTCATGCGTTCGTGCCGGTATTGAGTCGTCACCGGAGCATGTTGCGGCACCGCGTTGGGGCTGAGCGTCCACTTGCCAACGCAAATGGCTGATATGTAGGTCCGGCTGTCAAGAGCCATAGGTGAGCGGCTCCTGGCTTATGGTTCGGGGGACGCTCATCGTGTGCCGGCCCGGCGGGCCGCAAGCCCTGGGTTGCTGACGTTCGCGGGTTGGTTACCGCTTGACGATGTGTTCGGCGGGGAGCGTATCGGTGTCTAGCGTCGAGCGTCGAGCGTCGGCGGTTGGACCCGCCTGCTCATAGTCCAGCCTCGAGTTGGCTCCGGATGCTTGCCAGCGCATTTCCGACGTGGTCCCGGAGCCGGCCGGTGGAACGGGCACGGCGCGGGACCTGGGCGGTGGATTCAAAGAACGAGAGCCGTGGACACTTGGGTTCCACGCAGTACCAGCGGTACTTGGACCAGAGCACCTCCACGGCGCCGGCGACAGGGATGTCCCGGATCCGCTGGAAGCGCCGTTCCTTCCGCCGCGTCGCCACTACACCGCAGCTCGGGCAGCCCGGTGGCTGGTCTGTTTCAACGATGATCTGGCGCCGGCCATCAGCCAGCACGGTGGCGGAGATGACGCGGTAGCCGGGCAGGTTGAAGATGCTGGTGGCAGCGTCGAACGCCACAACGGTAGGCTCAGTCAAGGCTCGTGGTCCTGTTCCTGGTTGAATGCTAGACACACTCATCCCAGCAGGGCCACGGGCCCCTTTTTTAGCTACGACACGGACTCAATTCCCCACCAACCTTGAAGAGCCCGTAAACGACGACCACCCCACCTCAACAGGGGGTACTTAAGAGATACAAGCCATTTACCCACCAACCGCGGAGAGCCCGTAAATCGCCTGCACGCAGCGCATCTGGAGTCGGTAGCGCGTTGGTCCGAAGCTAGGAATGCCGGCGCATCAAACCCACCGCATGGGCTAACCCAACAACTACAAACCGGTTGATCTCCTAATAAGTGCTACCGGATAGTGGCATGACACTCATGAGGGAATACCGTTCCCAACAAACGGAGAAGAGCCTATTTTTCGCGCGGGTACTCCCGCCCAGATTTCCCAAGCAGGCACTGAGCACAGCACGACTGCGTTGGCGCCGATTATGGAGCCTTCCCCGATGCTGAGCGTTTGCCCTGTTTTGAAGAGTACTTTTGCCCCTGCACTCAGAATCGCCCGGTCTCCAACGACCACGCCGCCGGCTCTATCTCCCTTGGGGGACTCTGGGGTCACCGGACGGTATTGATCTGCCCGGCCGATGGTTACTCCCTGGAAGAGAGTGACGGAATCGCCCAACGAAGTTGTTTCGTGGACTACGAGGCCAACGGCTCCGTGAGGCAGGAATAGGCGACCTTGCAACTTCGCAGTTATTGGAAGTTCTATACCCAGCACCTTGAGCAAAAAATAAGCGGCTCTGCCAATAAGCTTCTTTCTCGAAAGACGTACGAGTCGTTCCTGAAGATTCATCTAGGGCCTCTTCCTAACTGGTCTAATCGGTGTCTTCCCCGCTTGGGTTGTGCAAACCAAACTAGTATGCAGACCGAGACAAGAGATACGGATTGAGCCACTAACGCGATGAGAGAAGATTGCACTGCGGAAATCCCGTGGCCGAGAAAGCTGAACCCAGCGACAACGACAATGACCGCGACAAGCTGAGGTACCGATGCCAGCAGCGGGTGATTCCAGCCGGTCAATATCGCGCAGAACGACAACGTCACGACCGAGAAGCATGTAGCAGCCAAGAGAACGTAGATGGGTGAAATGCTACCGCTAAAGCTTTCCCCGAAAAAAATGGGAATGAGCCAGGATGAGAGGAGCCCAATCGCAGAACTACCCAAGACTGCGACAGCCAAGCCGAAGAGAACCTGGCGCACCATCTTCGTAACGTGGTGGCCGGCGGACGCCTCTGCTATAAGGTTTCTCGCCAACACTGTGCCTACCAGAAGGGGAACCTCCGCAACCGTTACTGCAACGGCGTATAGCCCCAACTGCTCGCTCGTTGTGAGCCCCGGCATGATTGCTTGGTCCAACCGCGCACTTGCGGACGCTGAGACTGTGCCCATGGCGGCATACACGCTAAAGCGAAAGAAATCGCTCCGTCGAGGCACACTAGATTCAACCGAGGCTCTGGGCAGCCTGAGCTTAGCAACCAATACAATTGTTGATATCAACAGCCCAACCACAATCGGGCCCGCCGCAAATAGCAAGACATTGGACAGGCCTAATGCTGCTAACCCCACGATTATTGCCAGGCGTGATCCGGCGAACAACGCTCTCTCAATATCGACGCGCTTAAACAGCTGCAATCCCGTCCAAGCTGATCTCCTGACAGCCAAGAGCGCACCCGGGACGATTGACAGCCAGATCAATACCAGCAGAACTTGAGGGATTCCCTGACTGCGAGCAACGCCGGCACTGTAAACCGCCAAAACAGAGAAAGCTATCAAGGCTGTTATCGCGGCAGCTAAGTATGCCCGCTTTTGTATCCTCCGCACATCCGCCCCGCGTGCGATGAAAAATGCTGTGGCTGTTGGAATGCCCAACGCAGCGATCGAATCGGCCACGGTTAGCGGTTGCATGAGAGCGGCCAGTTGGCCTCGACCCTCTACCCCTAGGCTATGAGCCAAAATTGGCGCCGTAAGCAGCCCTACTCCAGGAGCGAAGCTATAGGCAGCGAAGCTGCGGATGACATCCCACTTGATTCGTTTACGAATAGGTTGTGAGCCTTCGATAGACCTTGTCCCAAGTGCGGTCTGCAACTTCTTCACACCCTTTCTCCGCAACCAAAAGTCGCATAGTTTCATTCTCTAGCAACTCATCAACCGCTTGTCTGAGCGCTCGCGGATCACCGGGATTGACAAAAATTACGCCCCCGGCCGAGCTCATTTCCGGCAATCCGCCGACACGGCTTGAAACAACAGCGGCGGGACTCGCCATTGATTCGAGGAGCGTCAGCCCACCTGGTTCTTCCCAGATGGAAGTAACCACAGCTACACGGGCTCTACTTAAATAATCGAGAACTGCGGAGGGAGGCACGGGCCCACTGAAGTTGATATCCAGACCATGTTCCTCAGCGTAACGATGGAGCCCCAATACGTAGGGGTCCTCTTCCGCTCCGGGCGAAAAGTACTTTCCACCGACCACTGCAACGCGCCATCTGGGGCCGGGGAGCGCCGCGGCTTCGGCCAGGATGTGAACCCCTTTTTCCTTGACCAGTCTACCGACATAGACAACGTCATATTTCGGTACACTATTTGGGAAGGATCGCTCGGTCCTGAGGGCATTATGAATGGTTCTAAACTTGGGAGCCCCACTCTCACTGAATTGGCTACGACGCTCTAAGTCGAGGCGAGTTGAATCCGAAACGCAGATGATCTCATCAAAATTACGAAGAACTCGCCTTATGGACCAAGCAGGAAGTCCATTGAGAAGTCTGTTGTGGACGTAAAGGACAATTCGCGCGTCCCCGAATCGCTTCCGCATTTCCGCACCAGCCCAGGGCAGATTGTGCAGAACGATCAATTTGGGAGTAGGGCCATACTCTTGCGAAAAGTTGAGCGTTGCCTGAAGGCTAGAGCCAGTAACAAAACGATACGACCGTTCGATAAATCGACGGAAACCTCGATGGGTTTTTGGACCTCCCAGGATTGGTAGAGCCTCGGGGAGGTCTACATACCCACGGTTTCCACCAACGATTCGTGAAGTAATTCCAACATCTGTCGCCGCTGAGGCGAGCTCGCGTGCGATGCCCAGGATGGCTGCGCCGTTGCTGGAGACGAGCTCTTGACTGGGATCTAGAACGTGCCACTCAATCACGTGAGGCTCCAGTCATCTCTCGGGGGAAAGTCTTCGGCACATGCAGCCGCTTTTCAACACCAGATATGAATGCTGCTGCAGCCAACGAAGTCGCAGAAATGCCGACAAGGGTCAGGCCTTGATAAAAGTCGAAGGCATCACCGCCCATGACAAATCGAATGAGTGTATAAGTCGCAATCAACCATGCAGCACCGGCTGCACGACGCGTTACGATAAGGCGATATGTAACCCCGCCCAAGCCAAACAATAATATCGCAGCCAACCAACTACCGCCAATCAGAATAAGATAGCCGGGCCCCGACATGAACATCCCAGCTGTTCCAAATCCCAAAAGTTCGCGGCTAATTATGTTGCTGATGAATTCAGGTTTATCAGGGTAGAACTGGCTAGGTATCATCGTCTGCAGTACCTTAAATAAGTCCAGGAGGTTAGCATCGATGATAGTCGGAGGCAATGAATAGACAAGCAGTAAGCCGTCGACGGTGTCGAGCCCGGACGAGGTCAGGGTCCTCAGGGGATCGCCTGCCGCATGGAGGAGAGCTTGACCTAAGGGGATCGGAGTTCCGTATCGGATTGAGCCGCGCCAAGCCGAAATCGCACCGCCTAGAGTGATGAGCAGATAGCCTCCTGCTATCGCGATTGACCACACTTGAATAGGACTATTGCTCCTGGCTATCCGCTGTAACAGAAGAGGAATGCACGCCACCGCAATAAGGAGTAGAGGACTGCGAACTCCTGAATTGACGATGAGAGCTATCCCGAGAATGCTCATTGCCAAGCGCAGCTTTGAATTCCAGTGTCTAAAAAGAAAGCCGAGAGCAATACCCAAGGGCAAGCACCACCAAGCGAGTACAAGAACTCCTTGACCAACTTGAGTGCCGCGTTCTGAAAATTCAATTGCTCGATCACCCCCGATTTTACTTAGGGAAATTGTCAAGCCGATAAGCATTAGAATAACTTGTGCCTGTCGCCATTTAGAGTCAGTATAGCTTTGTGCGCTAGACCGCATAGACATAACTCTTGATGATTTGAATAGACCCTCGCCTATCCAGAATGAGACTAGGCATGCGGAGAATAATAGGAGTGAAAARGAAAGGGCATCTGGGGTAGCGAGCTCAGTCCCGGTGAGCTTTTCGACGTTGGCTGTACGCGTTCGCCAAACCAAGGAAATCGATGGCAGAGTGACAGCCATAAGCACCAGCGGTGCAAATATTGCGGAGCCCATTCGCGGCGGGATAGCGCCCAACTTCTGTGCGCCGATATTCTCGTACCACGAGGCGACAGCAATAGAGCTGGTCACACTGAGGTTTACTAGCCAAGCGAAGACAGGGGCCGTGGCGGTGAACGAAGATTCCTGCAGCACCGTTCCAGCAATAGCACACATTGTAAGTACGACAAGACTGAACATGAACAATAACGAAAGACCTTTCGGGCTCGTCTTGTTCTTGGTTTCAGAACTATGTGAGCTACGCGCGGGTGCTTGATTGTAAGTCACCATTTTAGTTCAAGCTGTCTAGAAGATTTGCCGCCTGTTTGATGCGGCTTTCCCAAGATTTCGAGCTGGCAAAATTTGAACGGTCCTGTGCCGAAATCTCGTCGAAGACCTCCAGGGCAGCGGTCACCGACCCGACAAATCGCCGCGAATCTACGACATTGAGCCCCGGAACTGATGTCCCTTCTAAGCTTTCGATGTCAGTTGAAATAACACTTAGTCCGCCAGACAAGTATTCAAAAACCTTCATCGGGAAGACGCCCCGAGTGTAATCATTGGTTAGGTAAGGAATGAGTCCAACTTGCGATCGACCGATTTCCCTCGCGAGATCAGTAAGGGAAAGATTGCCGAGATAGTCCACACCTGGAGTTTTCAAGAACTCCTCAAGTTCCTTCTCCTGGGCTGAACCATCGATGCCAATTGGGCCGGCAATTGCAACTGAARCACCCGCATTGGCAACGCCTCTCAGCAACCCAAAATCAATTTTGGTTGGAGTCAGATTACCAGCAAATATGGCACGAGGAATTCTCTTTGTGATTGCCGCAGCGAACAGTTCAGTAGATGCGACGTTTTCCCAAAGATCAACGTTCTCGCCTCCCATATTGCCTAGGTGACTTGCAACTCCCGTACTACTCGAAATGACCCTGTCTGACCTTTTGATGAGCTCGCGCTCAGCGACTAGCAAGGCCCGGCTCGGAACGCCGGGAATTGTATGCAGCAAGTCAACCGAATGATAAACAACGGCCCGACATTGCTCTTCGAGATTGTATGTGAGCGGTGAAAATGTCCAAAGCACATAGTCTTTTGGTTTTGGGATACGACTGCTGACGGTTTGTCTGACTAGCAGTCTGTTTATCCACCGGATGAGTGGTGAGCCATGAAATGGTAGAACTCGGGGCGAAATAATATGCAGATTTTCAGGTAAGACAGTCGAATTAGCTCTCGGTTTGTTCCCACGTAGCAGCGTTTCGACTCGGGCGAATATTCTTGCCAGGTCTTTTCGAGAAAAAGTAGGACGTCGCAAACCGAGGGACTCTACATAGTAGACTTGAAAGCCGGCCCCAGCTAAACCTGCGGCTAAGTGCTGTTTATTAGTCCAGACGGGACTATTGAAGTCAGCAGTTGAGAGAATCACAATGCTCGGAGAAGTCTCAGTTTCCAAACTGAAAGCTTTAGATTTGCTTTTGACACCCATAATTTTGACCTGCATTCTGCCACTTGGAATATCTAATTCTGCGAGGATTGGCTAGGAGCGAAGAGAGCCAGTGAGCGAATCGGTCGCCCTTTTCCAATTGAGATCCAAAGGTCTAAATTTCTTGACACCGTACACAGCATCAACAATCTCCTTCGGGTTCTCGGGACGAACGGGAACAATTGCGAGTGTCCCCAGCTCTAAAATTAGACTACTAATGGCCTCGGAACGGGCATTCGCAATCAATGGCACACCTACTGACGCGCACTCCAGCGCGAACAAGGGGCGTCCCTCGCCGGAATCGCTAGTTAATAGAATTCCAAAGTCGGCAGCGGCAGCGTATTTTGCTGGATTCTCGATCTGACCAAGTAAAACAATATTCGAATGTTTTGCTGCTAATTCCGCGAGACGTTCGAAGGATGGGCCGATTCCGGCAATGACTAATCCGACATCAGGTAACGCCGAAATGATTTCGGCGGCCTGAATTATTCCCTTTTCCTCCGTAATGCGTCCGGCATAGAATCCTATTTTCTTGCATCCTGGCAAAGTATCCTCCAGGTCCATGCGAGTTTCTTCGGAGCTTTGTACCGCTGCGGCGGATCGATGCATATCGACGCCGGCCTGCAGTTCTGAGGACGTATGACCCCAAGAGGCGATGGCATCCGACGCCGGTTTTGAGGCCGCATACCTCACATGAGCTGCAGACAACGCGGACTGATACCGACGACGAAAGAAGGGAACCTGAGCGATTACGCTGGGAACAGGTCCATGTTCCAGTATGACCACTGTTCGACCAGTAGGAGTCCCGGCCCACAGCATCTGCTCCAACTTGTATTGGAAAAGGACTAGGCTGGGTGATTCGGCTTCAATCAAGCTCAGCAACCGACGTCTGTTTCTTTTCCATCTCAGAAGCACAGAGATCACTGATCGCTTACCGAGCTTGGGTCCGATTTTTGTCGGTATAAACCGTATGTCGTATCCAGCGCATGTTGATTCGAGCGGAGAATTATGGCTGCCAACTATTGCCACCTTCCAGCCCGAGTTTTTGAGAGCGTGGACGAGTTGAACAGTGTACAACTCTCCGCCACTTACTTTAGGCGAGATGCAAAACACAAGGGCTGACTTCACTGTTTTACTCCGGAAAAAAGGGCTTCTAGTTGTTGTAGCTCCTGGGGGGTGCAGAGCAGGGGCATCGGAACTGTGCGATTTGGATCGTGCTTAGCGTGGCGCTTGAGCGCATGAGCCCAGTCCAGACGCGATAACGTATTCAGACTGATGTCTGCTTGTTCCTTCAACCCACCGACCCCATACGCGATTACCTTGGCTCCGTAGGCCTTAGCCAACACTGCAACCCCAGATTGGCTGGCTATGCTGTACGGCAACGCAACCGTGCCGGTAATAGCAATGACTGCTGCAAGGTCTTCGAGTGGGAAGAACCCTTCATAGAAAGCTATGGAGGACCCAGGATGATTGGCAATGCAGGCTTCCACATCTTTCGCCGATCCAGTATCGGGGCCCATGATCAAAAGGGGGACATTCGCCTCGGCAGCCGCTTCGACGAGCATAGGCAGGTTCTTGTCCGCACGAATTTGACCTACTGCACATACTCCCGCGCCGATTTGATTAATCTTTTCGCGCCACTGAGAAATGACGGGTTCTGTGACAATCGGCGTGTACATCATGAGAGTCACACGAGACTGATCTATGCCCATGCTAGCGAGTTTCGCAGCATCTTCTACGTTATAAGTGATCACTCGTTTGGCGAGGCGAAAACAGCCTCCTACGAGTAAGAGTTCGAGCCTTCCGCCATATCGAGGAAATAAATTATGAGGACTGAAAAGTGCCGGGCGGTGGAGAAGGCGCAGAACCGCGAGCAGTAGAAAGGTGAGGGGCGACTTGAAGAGGCCTTGCACCCAAAAGATTCCATGCTGACGCAGCAAGTGAGGTACGGTCGCGAATAGGAAGCTGAGGGCAATAGCTGCACCTCTGAAGTGGGCTTGGTCGCGGCGCCAAGTGAAGCAGTGGCAAAGAATGACGCGGTCATCTTCTATTTCGGGATCCGTGGCCGTGTGCAACGTAACTTCGTGCCCTGCTTCAGCAAGAGCGATGCACACGGCCAAACTGTGCTGGAATACGCCGCCACGGCCCCCAACTTCGAGAATCTGGATCTTCTTCTTAGGCTTGGTAGGCAAGTGAACCCTCTGTAGTTTGCAGAGCGTTCGGCTTGCTGGACGGAACTATCCAATCGTGAAGTTCGGTGATGAATCGTTCACGAGAAAACTCCCGCGCGCGATGCATAATATCTTCTTTTTTCAGTGAATGAATTTTCTCCAGCACGGAACGGATTGATGCACGAGAGAAATCTGCCAGGTGAAATCCGGTAATTCCATCCACAACCGACTCTGCAGCCCCCCCTGTTRCATTGACCAAAACGGGTGCACCCGCTGCCATTGCCTCGACTGGCATTATTCCGAAGTCTTCTACCGACGGAAATACGTAGACCAACGTCCGCTGGTAAAGGGCAAACAGCATTTCGTCAGAAGGGTCRATGACGAACCAGACGGGAACTGGCGATTCCTTAGCCAGTTCTCTTAGTCTCTGTTCTTCTGGTCCGCTACCGGCGATTACCACAGGAATGCCAGCCTGCGATCCTATCTCGATTACTAAGTCCAAACGCTTGTACGGCACGAAGCGCGAAGCACCCAATAAGAATTCACTTGGCAATAAATCAAGCTGTTCTTGCTCGGGACCCGACAGGACATCGGCCCAGGATTGAATCGACTGGACCCGTGTCACATCGACCGGAGGATAGATGACTTGCGCGTCCACCTCCCAAGTTGATGCAATGCGTTCGCGGACGAAGAGGCTGTTTGCCGCTATTGAGGTGTTTTGATGTGCGGCCCTCTTATCTATTGGCTTTAGAAGAGCGGCTCCCATTCTCGGAAACAGGCCGGCGCCGCGAGCGTCCAATTCCGGAGCCCACAGATAGCGGGCCGGAGTATGGGCGTAGACGTATCTCCTGTAAGGAGGGTTGGATACTTTTAATCTCGCATGGTGCGCAAACAAGTGAGAGCTAGCAAGAGTCCACTCATAGTCATCCGAGAATTTTAGGTTCCTCCAAATTGACGGCATCACCGGAACGGCAAGAGCTTTCCTCCTGCGGAGGTGGGTTCGAGCTAGGAACGACTCGGAAATTACACGGTTTGGGTGCTTGCCAGGGTTGTCGTTCCATAGACAGTGGACATCCGCCAAGGGGAATGAGTCAAGCATTGCGTCCAGAACTTTCTCAGCTCCGCCCGAAGGTTCAATCCACTCATGGACTATTAATCCGGCCACATCGACTCCTGTAGAATTAATCCGGTTTGAGGATGACATCGATCATTCTACATCCGGAGATAAGCGTTAATGATTTGAGAAGGACTGGTCACGCGAGCTGGAGGAATTGAAGCCCTAGCTCTAGCCTTAGCGCTACTAGTTCGCTTCAACGAGAATGTTAGTTTAACTAGAAGTTCGGGATGCGATCGGCCGGAAACCTTGTTTCTCGGGTCGATTCATTACTGTTCATTTCTTCGTAAGACTCGATTTTAGTTTCCATCGGCACTGCTGCAGTATCGCGACGAGACCAGCCGCTTCGGCCTTTTCCTGTCGCACTGCTGTGGGACTCATAGGATGCGTAGGAGTACGAATACGAATCGGCACCCTTCGCCGGTACTCGATTTAGCACGACGCCGAGCAACCTTGCCTCGACCATATCAAGTGCGGACAATGATCGGTTCAATTCTTGTTTGCGGATAGTGTGCGTGCCTACCACCAGCACTACTCCGTCAACGTGCTGGGAGAGAACTGTTGCGTCGGTGACAGGGAGCAGTGGAGGGGCGYCGACAATTACCATGTCGAAGCTGAGCTGCAGATCTTTGAGCAACGTCTGCATCTCGGTTGAACCGAGCAGTTCGCTGGGGTTTGGCGGGATCTGACCCGAAGTGAGGACGAAAAGGTGGTCGTCTCCCCACTGCTGCAGGAGATTCTCGAAGGGACTTTCGCCAACTAGTGCCGTCGTGAGTCCAGCATTTCTTTCCAGACCTAGATAGTCGTTTATCATCGGCCGCCGAAGATCCGCGTCTATTAGGCAAACCGACAGCCCCGACTGAGCTATGGATATAGCCAGATTTGTCGCGGTCGTGCTCTTTCCCTCACCCGGCAAAGAGGATGTTACCAAGATAGTCCGGGCATGATTTGCGACGTTCGCGAACTGTAGATTGGTTCGGAGTTGGCGGAACGATTCTGCTCGGGGGCCCTGCGGAGAGGTCTGCGTCAGTAGGGGTTGCTTGGTGGCATCGGGGTCGAAGGAAATGCCTCCAAGCACGGGGATCTGAGTAACGGTTCGCAGATCTGCCTCGCCGCGTATTCTATTGTCAAGTGCAGCACGAAGCACCGCGATACCGATGCCCAGCCCAAGCCCAAGCAGTAAGCCCAGAACCAGGTTGAGTCTTGTGTTCGGCGAGGAGGGAGATGCGGGAGGCACCGCGGGTGTCACTACGGACAGGCTCACCGGAGAGGAGCCTCCAGTCTTAGGCTTCTCCAAATTCTCTATTGTCTCAATAAGGCTGTCCGCCACGGCTTGAGCCGTGGCGGCTGCTTGGACGGGAGATGCCTCTGAAACTGCAATGGTTATTAGCACAGTGTTAAGATCGGTGCTAGCCCTTACGCGAGATGCAAGGGAATCGGCTGTCGTCTCCAGACCCAAGCTATTGATTGCGGGTTGTAGTACAGCTGGAGTCGTCACCGTCTTCACGTAAGACTGAATGCGAGCCTGGCTGAAGGTGTTCCCCTGTTGCAATTCAGTAACCGAGCCTGAATTTTGTATTGCCACGAACAGCTGAGTCTCAGCAATGTAGGTTGGCTTTACAATCACGGAGGTCAAGCCGCCGCCGAGTACGCCAAGGAGAGCGGCCGCGACAATCAATATCCAGCTGCGCCTTAGGATGCGCACGTAGTCGCTTAGATCCAAGTCTGGGTCCCCCCGGTTGATTCAGGGGGCCGTTCGTTGCCTACCCCCAATACGGCTGCTTCGCGCGTTTCGTCAATTGTACCCGTTGCTGGCGATGTGGATTTTACGCGACAGCCTAGCCGCTGGCCCAGTCGTATGGCCGCCGCCATGTAGCCTGAAAGCAGGTGAGTCTCTTGGCCCTCTAGTAACAACCCCGTGCTGACGGGGAATGTTTGATAGTTGCGGCTGAATTTTGGATGGGCGAGATCCTCATTTGTTGATAGGTGTCCAGTTCAAGCATTAGTCCGTGGTGGACTGGTCGACATCCGCCTACTACCGCGTATCAACATCCTCAAACACCAGAAACGTTTGGGTATCAAGCACTCCCGGCATGGACTGCAGCTGGTCGAAGATCACCCGGCGCAGGTCAATGTTGTCCACAGCGCGCACCAGGAGGATGACATCGAAGTCCCCGCCCACCAGCGCGATGTGATGCACCTCGGGGATGGCGCGCAGGAGTTCCCGCAGCTCGCGCCAGGAATGCTGGCGCACCTTCAGCGTGACGTAGGCCGAGGACTTCAGGCCGGCCTTGATGGGATCCACCAGGGCGGTGAACTTGGTCAGGACGCCTTCGCCGGTGAGCCGGGCAATCCGGGTGTAGGCGTGGGCGCGGGAAATATGGACGTTCTCGGCTACCTGGGTCACGGACATCCGGCCGTCCCGGGTCAGCTCCGCAATGATGTTCCGGTCCACATCGTCCAGCGGCACCGCCGCCTGATCCGCCTCAAGCTCTGCCATTCGTCTACAACTCCCGCCGGTAATCCAGCTCACACTTACGATTTGTCTTCCAGAATAGGGCAAATTTGTGGACTTCTCCACGATTTGCCGTGGAGGTGGATACGAAATAGCGGCTGGCGCCATACTGGGAAAGATTAGTGGCTACAGAAGGACGGACCAATGACGATCTCCGCAGACCACGCTGCGCAGCAACATGCGCAGCAGGCCGCGCAGCAAAATCCAGCCAGTGACGCCGTGAGCAAGTTCGGCATCACGGTTGAGGACTACATGCTTCCGGCCCGTCACCAGATCCAGATGGTCGGCCCCGACGGCACCCTGAATCCCCACACGGAACAGGGCACCCAGCCCGGGCACGAATACAGCCTGCCCAGCGAGGCCGAACTGCTTGCCGCCTACGAGCAGCTCGTCGTCGGCCGCCGTGTCAATGACCAGAACTCCGCGCTGGTCCGGCAGGGCCGCATGGCCGTCTACCCCTCCAGCCACGGCCAGGAGGCGTGCCAGGTTGCCGCCGCACTGTGCCTTGCCGAGGGTGACTGGCTGTTCCCCACCTACCGCGACTCCGTGGCCGTGATGGCCCGCGGCGTGGACCCAGTCCAGACGATGACGCTCTTCCGCGGCGACTGGCACGGCGGCTACGACCCCGCCAAGAGCAAGGTCGGCATCCAGTGCACCCCGCTGACCACCCAGCTGCTGCACGGCGTCGGCGTTGCCCACGCCGCCAAGCTGCGCGGTGAGGACACCGTGGTCCTGGCCATGTGCGGCGACGGCGCCACAAGCGAAGGCGACTTCCACGAGGCCCTGAACTTCGCCGCCGTCTTCCACCTGCCCGTGGTCTTCTTCGTCCAGAACAACCAGTACGCAATCTCCGTGCCGCTCGCGCACCAGTCCGTGGCGCCCTCGCTCGCCCACAAGGCCGTGGGCTACGGCATGGCCGGCGAACGCGTGGACGGCAACGACGTCGTGGCCCTGCTCGCCGTCCTGGGCCGGGCCGTCAAGCTCGCCCGGGAAGGTTCCGGCCCGCTGCTCGTGGAGGCGCACACCTACCGGATGCAGGCGCACACCAACGCCGACGACGCCACCCGCTACCGGCAGGACAGCGAAGTCGCCGAATGGGTGGCCAAGGACCCGCTGAGCCGGATGCAGACATACCTGACGGACCGCGGCCTGCTGGACGATGACCGTGCCGCCAGGATCGCCGACAAGGCAGAAGCAGTGGCCACGCAGCTGCGCGAAGGCCTCAGCGAAGAGGTCCCGGTGGAACCGCAGGACCTCTTCAAGTACGTCTTCTCCACCCCCACCCCACAGCTGAAGGAACAGTCAGCCATGCTCGCCGACGAACTGGCCCGCGACGCCGCATCCGCAACGGAGGCCGGCAAATGAGCCCCACCATCACCACGTCCTCCGAGGCGAACGGCAACGTCAGCGCCGCGACCGCCCGCGCGGCCGCCAAGGCTGCAGCCACCGCAGAGATGACCGGCCCGCAGACCATCACGCTGGCCAAGGCCCTCAATACCGCGATGGCCGACGCCATGCACGCGGACCCCTCGGTCCTGGTCTTCGGCGAGGATGTCGGCATGCTCGGTGGCGTCTTCCGCATCACGGACGGGCTCACCAAGACCTTCGGCACCAGCCGCTGCTTCGACACTCCGCTGGCCGAATCCGGGATCGTGGGGATGGCCGTGGGCATGGCCATGAACGGCATGCGCCCGGTCATCGAGATGCAGTTCGACGCGTTCGCGTACCCGGCCTTCGAACAGATCGTCAGCCACGTCGCCAAGATGCACAACCGCACCAAGGGCGCCGTGAAGCTGCCCATGGTCATCCGGGTCCCGTACGCCGGCGGCATCGGGGGAGTGGAGCACCACTGCGACTCCTCCGAGGCCTACTACGCGCACACCGCCGGCCTGAAGGTCTTCACCCCCGCCACCGTGGCCGACGGCTACCGGATGCTCCGCGAAGCCATTGACTCCGACGACCCCGTCATGTTCATGGAGCCCAAAAAGCTGTACTGGTCCAAGGACCAGGTGGACCTGGACGCGCTGCGCGCCGAGCACACCGCGAACACCGAGCGCGGCACCTCCTCCGAGGGCAGGGCCGCCGTCGCCCGTCCCGGCACCGACGCCACGCTGATCGCCTACGGACCGTCCGTCCCGACGGCGCTCGCCGCCGCGGCCGCCGCCGCCGAGGAAGGCCGCTCGCTGGAAGTGATCGACGTCCGCTCGATCGTCCCCTTCGACGACGAGACCGTCTGCGCCTCGGTCCGCAAGACCGGCCGCGCCGTGGTGATCGCCGAGGCCCACGGCTTCGCGTCCGTCGCCTCGGAAATCGTCGCCCGGGTCCAGGAACGCTGCTTCCACCACCTGGCCGCACCGATCCGCCGCGTCACCGGCTTCGACGTCCCCTACCCGGCGCCGAAGCTCGAGCACTACTACCTGCCCGGCGTGGACCGCATCCTCGACGCCGTAGACGACCTCCAGTGGGAAGACTGACCATGAGCGAACCGAAAGTATTCCTCCTCCCGGACTTGGGCGAAGGCCTCACCGAAGCCGAGCTGGTGAACTGGCTCGTGGCCGTGGGCGACGAGATCCGCGTCGACCAGCCGATCGCCGAGGTGGAGACCGCCAAGTCCATGGTGGAAGTGCCCTCCCCGTACGCCGGCACCGTGGCCGTGCTGCACGGCGAGCCCGGCCAGACGCTCGACGTCGGCAAGCCGCTGATCTCGGTGATGCCGGTTGGGGCTGCTGCTCCTTCGGGTGGCGCCGCCGCAGGCAATGCCGCCGCCGCCCCTTCGCCGGACAGCATTCGTCCTGCGGACGATRCTGCCGGCTCCGGAAGGCCCGATGCCACTCCCGGGGCGGCACCATCCGTGCCGGCTGGTGTCGCTGCCGGCTCACCGTCCGCTTCCGCTGTTGCCGCTGAGACTTACCGTGAAGAAGAAAAAGCTGGKTCCGGGAATGTCCTGATCGGTTACGGCACTCCCGGCGGGCATGGGGTTGCCCGGCGGACTCGGGCTCCTAAGCGCGCCGCAATGGCTGAGTCTGTCAGCGGGGTGTCTGCTGCTGAGAAGGCTGCCGATGACCTCGTGCTGCTGCGGACCCGGGTGCCCGGGAAACTGGGGGCGGTTATTTCTCCGCTGGTTCGCCGGATGGCGCGCGATCATGGGGTTGATTTGGGGGAACTCCAAGGGTCGGGGGCCAGCGGGCTCATCATGCGGCGCGATGTCGAGGCCGTCATCAAGCCGGCACCGGTGGTTGAGCGCCCGGCCCCGGAGCCGGCCGCGCCAGCCTCGGCGACCGGCACCGACGCACGCACCGGGCTGGGCATTTCCGGACGCACAGCGGTCCGCGGAGTGCGCAAGGCGGTCGCGGCGAACATGACGCGCAGCCGCTCCGAGATCCCGGAAGCCACGGTGTGGGTGGACGTGGACGCCACCGCGCTCGTGGAGATGCGGGCCGCGCTGAAGAAGGCCGACCCGCACAACACGCCGGGCCTGCTGGCGTTCATCGCCCGGTTCGTCGTCGCGGGGCTGAAGAAGTACCCGGAGCTGAACACCAGGATCGTGACCACCGAGGACGTGGCCGGCGGCGCCATGCAGGAGATCGTGGCCTTCGACGGCGTCAACCTCGGTTTCGCGGCACAGACTGACCGCGGACTGATGGTGCCGTCGGTGCGGAACGCGGACAAGCTCAGCGCCCGCGGACTGGACGCGGAGATCCGCCGCCTCACCGCCGTCGTGCGCGAGGGCAAGGCGACCCCGGCGGAGCTGGGCAGCGGCACGTTCACGCTGAACAACTACGGCGTGTTCGGTGTGGACGGGTCCGCCGCGATCATCAACCATCCCGAGGTTGGAATCCTCGGCGTCGGGCGGATCATCGACAAGCCCTGGGTGGTCAACGGCGATCTCGCGGTCCGCAAGGTCACCGAACTGACGCTCACGTTCGACCACCGGGTGTGCGACGGCGGCGCGGCCGGCGGTTTCCTGCGCTACGTGGCCGACGCGATCGAGAACCCGGGGTCGGTGCTCGCGGACATGTGAGGTGGGCGGGGCCGTCCGAACCGATCCAACCTAGCCTCCCGATGACTGAACGGGAAGCCAAGGTTGCTTGGATGCAACGGGTGGTTGAAGCCACCCTTGCGAACTGTCGGTCGTTGTGTCATGCGGACAGGGCGGGAGTTCTGTCACAGCCGGCCGGGGCACTTAACTGGTCTTATCGAGCCCTTTTCAGCCTAAACCGGCCTGTCCCGTTAGATAGAGCCATGGGACATGAACATCACCAGTGGCTGGAGGACGCCAGCGCAGACATCCAGCGTGATTACGAGCGGCTATACAAGAAGGCGGCTGACTCAAAGAACACCCAGTTGGTCGGGCACGAGAACGAGGGGATATGGGACGAGTTTCTGAGGAATTGGCTGCCCCCGCAGTATGAGGTCGCGACTCGCAAGTACATCGTCGGCGCGGCGGACGCGGACATACAGCCGTTCGAAACGGATCTCATAGTCTTTCACCCCGGTTATCCCAGGAAGCTCCGGCAGAAGACCCGCGTCCTGGCCGCTGGCGTGGCAGCGGCGTTTTCGACAAAGCTAACCATCCGAGCTTCCGGACTGGAGGAGGCCGCACAACAGAGCGCCGCCCTTCAGAGGGCGCTTATCCCGACGAGAGGTCGCGCCCGCTTGGAGCTGTGGAAGCCGTACGTTTTCGGTATCCTCGCGGCTTCGCATCCGTGGAAAAAGGACGCGTCGACCCCTTCGGAAAATGTGCTGAACGCCATCGTGAGCAATGACAAAAAGTATGCGAACCACCCCGCCGAATGCCTTGACCTAGTTTGCATAGCCGATCTTGGAACGTGGGCCAAGTCCACAAGCTACGACGAATCTTTCAGAGAGATTCCAGAGAGTCTGCGAACGACTCACTTTGAGGTGAGAGCTGACCCGGGCAACACGCTTAGCGTATTTCTGTCGGCGCTGTACGAGCACCTGTCCTGGGCAAATGAGGACATGAAGGGCATGGCGAATAGCTTCGTCGTAACGAACGAGCAGATCACAGGTCAGGGCATGTCCCGAGGGTGGGACCCATCCGAGGCGCTAACTAAGGATGCGCACGCCAGGCTCCGCCGTGGCGAACCTTTCTCGCGTAATGGTCTTGACTCTTGGCGGCAAGGAGTGATGTGAACCCAAGCGGTTGAGGAGGTAGCTCTGTACTTGCGGGCATGCGGATTATCGAGAAGATCAAGCAGGGATGTGCCGATATGCAGCACGCTCGCATCCTCGACACCCCGGTAAAGCTTGGTCAGGAACCGCTGCGTGTTCGCCGCCGTGGCAGCGGTTGCGGAGACGCTGGCGAACGCATCTTTCATCGGAGCGGCGGCAGGGCCATAGGTGGCATTAAGTTCACTTGGCAACGGGGTAGTCAACGGGAGCCCGTGGTCCGCAAGGTCACCGAACTGAGGCTCACCTGGACGAGACAGGATATCGGATGATAAGGCGGGGACCGCGCGGTCATTTCTGTGCGCTCCCCGCGATCTTCTCCGCCCATGAGGAAAGCCACCGCGCCAGCCAGGACGCCGGCAGGAGCAGCAGCCAGAAAAACGGGGTGTAGGAGTTGAGGGCGAACGCCGCTGGAATCGAGAGCAGGAAGACCAGCGCCACTGCCACGCGCGCGTAGAATATGCGGCGGTGGACGTGGGCGGCCATCTCGCGGTCCATGAGCCCGGCGTGCTTCGCGTAGCCCCAGATGGCCGCCAGCATCAGATAGACCGCGGCAATGTTGGCCGCGTACAGAACGCTCGGCCATGGTGTGGGGTCGTCCCCGTAGTCGCTGAGGATCGACGTCGGAGCGGGCAGCATGGCAATGAAGAACAAAAGGGCCAGATTCAGCCAGGCCAGGTTCGCGTTGAAGCGGCGGATGAGGGCAAAGTCGGAGTGATGGGACATCCAGGTCTTGGCGATGATGACGAAGGACAGGGCGTACGCCAGCAACTGCGGAATGGCCTCAACCAAGGCGCTGTTCAGCTGCTCCGCGGGGATGCCCTCGGGCAGTTTCAGGTCCAAGGCCAGGAGGGTCAGGGCGATGGCGAAGACGGCATCGCTGAAGAACACCATCCGCTCCACGGAAGTGCCAGAATTCAACGGAGCCACCCCCAATCGTTCGGTGGAGCAACTGGCTCATCGACGGAAGTAGCCCACAGGCTACACCGCGGCGGGAGCCAAGACGAGGGGCCTCCGGGCACACCCGCCGCCCGGGCCGGACGGGCACGTCCTGAAGGGAATTGCCAGCCGGCACGGGTAGAATCGAGGCCTGTACAACACCAACAACACCGCACCAACAACGCCGAAAAAGCGTCGGAAATACGGAGATTCAATGTCACGATGGCTCGAGGTCGGTCCGGACAACTACGTACTGACAACTCAAGGTTCCCTGCTCAACACAGGCCTGGTGGTCGGCACCGAGCGCGCCATGGTGATCGACACCGGCGGCGGCCCCCGGCAGGGCCGCGAGATCCTGGCCGCCGTGCGGGAAAAGACCGGGCTGCCGCTGGTGGTAGTCAACACGCACGCCCACTACGACCACTTCTTCGGCAATGCCATCTTCGCCGACGACGGCGTCACGGAGTTCTGGGCGCACGAGAACTGCGCCGCGGAAATCGAGGAGAACGGTGACGAACAGCGCCGGCTCGTGGCCTCGGATGAGCCCGAGATGGCGGCAGGGCAGGGCGCCGACGCTGAGTTGGTGGTTCCGAACGCGATCGTAAAGGATCAGCCGGTCCTGGTGGACCTTGGCGGACAGACCGTCACCTTGTTTTATCTGGGCCGCGGGCACACCGACGGCGACCTCCTGGTCGGCACGGCAAGCACCCTCTACGCCGGCGACCTCGTGGAACAGGGTGCCCACCCCTCCTTCGAGGACTCATTCCCGGAAGACTGGGCCGACGCCCTCCGGCACCTGTCCGCGCTGCGGCACCGCTACGAATACCTGATTCCCGGCCACGGCGAACCGTGCAGCGATCAGTTCGTCAAGACCATGGCCAACACCATGACCACTGCGGTCCGGCAGGCCATCCAGGCCACCCGCGAAACCCCGGACTACGCAACCAAGGCCATCCCGATCCTGCCGTACGGGCCCGAGCAGTCGCGCTGGTTCATCAAGCGCCTGCAGGACACGCAGGCCAACCGCTAGGACGGCGGGCTCAGGGCGCGCCGGATGGACAACGCCGGTAGCCTGTGAGTAATCTCATTCGGGGTCCCTTTCCGTGGACCCGCACTCGCCCAGCGACCAGCTTGCCCAAGGATGGGGATCCAAGGGGCCCGCGTCAATGATGTCGCTGCTCCCAGGAGGTCTCACCTGTGACTTTGCCCGGCTACGTCCTCGTGCTGTGCATTTTGCTGGGGAGTCTCGTGTTTCTCTCCGCCGTGTTCTACGGGTTGCTTCGCCTCAGGCGCCGCAGACACAGGCCCGCCTCCGTTCCTCAGCGCCAGGAGTCATAACAGTGCCGTACATCGACATCAACCCCCACCGCAGCCGGCCGAAACGGTGGGCTTACATGGGCCTGGTGCTCTTGGCGGCAGCAACGATCGCCGTTGTTGTGCTCGCCCTGCACCGCTGAATAAGTGCACTTTCCCGCCACGTCTGCGGGCCCCCGTCAGCTGACCACCGTGCCTGCGCCTAGACTTGCTGTTTGGACCAATTCAAACAAGCAACGCAGCGGGCCTGCGCTGTGATCCCTGGGGGGAACAAACATGTCCGAACCGGTGGACACCAAAACTGCCAACGACACTGTGGACGCAGAGCAGCCGGATCTCCGGCGCCGGCGTGACCGCCGCGCCGACGGCTCCGATGCCTGGACGGGAACCATGCCCATTATTTCGAGCAGCCAGGCAGAACAGCGTCCGACGGCCTCCAGCACTTCCTGGGCCGAGGCCGCCGCTGCAGCCGACGCTCCCGCGCAGACCCAGCCCGCGAAACCGTCCCAGAATCCCGTCCGGAAGCCGCCGGCCCCCGAGGCCGCCCCTGCCGTGCCGGCCCAACCGACCCGTTCCACACGCTCGGCCAGCCGTACAGCGGCCCTGGCCGACGGCCCGCTGCCTGACTTCATCAGTTCCCCCGGCCTCTTCGTCCGCGAGCAGAAACCCCGGCCCGTCGGCGGGTTCCGCGGCGCCCTCTACAAGCTGACGGGGGGCGGGCTGAACCTGGGCCCGAGCGCCCGGCAGCGTGAAGAAGACGAGCTCGCCCGGCGCATCTCCCGTCAGCTCCAGGGCAGCTACAACACGGCCGTCCTGAGCCTCAAGGGCGGCATCGGCAAGACCTCCACCACGGTGGGCGTCGGACTGACCCTGGCTGAGTTCCGGGGCGATCCGCCGTGCGCGATCGACGCCAACCCCGATTCCGGCGACCTCGTGGAGCGCGCCCTTGGTGAGGGCATCTACCAGAAGCAGAGCCCGCGGACCATCACGGACCTGCTCAAGAACATCGAGTCTGTCGATTCCCTCACCGCATTGGCCCGCTACATGCACCACGCCGGCAGGCTCCACCTCATTGCCGGTGAGCAGGACCCCGAGGTGTCGGATTCCCTGACGGCCGAGGAATACCTGCGGATCCGCAAGCTCATCTCCGCCTACTACTCGGTGGCGCTAATCGACTGCGGCACGGGCGTGACGCACAATGCCATGAGCGGCATCCTGCAGTCGGCGGACAACCTGATCATCGCGGCCGGCTACGCCGTCAGCGGCGCCAAACGGGCCCGCAGCACCCTGCACTGGCTGGCCAGCCACGGCTACGAGGACCTGGCCCGTAACGCGATCGTGGTCATCACGGACAAGGACGAGGTCTCCACGCGGGTGGACAAGGATGCGATCGAGGAGCACCTGTCCGGCATCTGCCGCCAGCTGATCGCGGTCCCGCACGACCGCGGAGTGGCCGACGGCGACCTGGTCACCCTAGATGTGCTGCGCCCGGAAACGCGCCGCGCGTACCGGGAGATTGCCGCCGCCATTGTGGACGGGTACGTCTAGGGGCGGACTGCTACCGGCGGCGGGATGCCCGGATCTTCCGGACTGCTGCCGGAAGGCCGGCCAGCCCGCGGCGCCAGCGTGCAACGTGGGCACTGAGGAGCCCGACGAAACTGTCGTCCAGATGAAGGTCGCGCTCCCGCAATGTTTGCCGTGGGGGGAAGACCGCACGGGCGAGCACCAGAGGCTTGACCCGCCAGGGGCTTTCGATGAATGAGACCAGGTAGGCCGTTCCGGGGCCCTGTGCGGAAGTGCGGTGGCGCCACTCCTCGCTGACAGTTTCCTGTAGGGCCGGCAGATCTCCAATGCCCAGATCGGCAAGGAGCGGTTTCAGCGCCGCCGTCGCCTGTAGCTCGTCGCTGAGATCCACGATGTCCTGGTGCATGCTGGGGTCCACCCGCTGGAGCAGCCCTGAGTACTCGCGTTGATGGCGGGGATTATCCATGGAGCGCAGGCTGTGCAGCGCCTGAAAGATCACCGCCGCAGGGATGGAAGGAACTGGCACGGGCCTGGCCGCCATGACCAGGTAGTCCCTGTCGCGCCAGAGCGTGTCGAAGGCACTGCCGGGTGAGGCCTCCATCCCGGGAAACCTGTCATGCACGTCGATATCGCAGTTCCACTGCGGGTGATACAGCGTGCGGGAGTGCGAGTACGGGCGAACCACTGTCACACCGGATGGCCGTTCGAGCCAGCCCCTGCCGCCCAAGGCGCCGACGATTCCGTTCAGGTCTTCCGGGCGGACCAGGGCGTCCACGTCCGCCGAGACGTGATGTCCGCGCAGTCCCATCATGGTTGCCGCGGGACCCTTGATGAACAAAACCTGAAGTCCGGCTGATGCTGCCACGTGGTCCACGAGGGCCGTGGCCAGGAGGACGGCTTCATCTTGGTGCAGGGTCTCTGCGCTGCCCATCAGCTGGCACCTTCGTCTCGAGGAGACGAAGTGATCGTTCCGGTGCTGCTCAGGGTGCGGATCAGGCCCATCACATCCCCGTGGATGGCCCCTGCCTCGGTGGCGTAGTCGCGGGCAAGGCACTCGATGAGTTCCGCCTCGGTTCGGACGCCGTCCAGCGCGTTCCAGACGGACGCGGCCGTCCCAACCAAGATGGACGGCACGTGTTGCTCGAAGTGCAGGACGGCGACGCGATCGCCGTCGGCACTTTGGACGCAGGCGACATCGGAACTGACGCGCCATACCTGTTCTGTCATGAGACCTCCGCCGACACTAGAGAGGCCATAAAGCATCACGCGGGCCTTCGCAAGGCTTCATGCTACCGCGCAGCTGGCAAGTTGTTTCGCGCCGGTGACCGACTTAGATTTAGGCATGACCAACAACGCCGGGGACGAAGCCGCCCTGCAACTGCAGGACCTCCTGATGGGAACAGAGAACGTCGAGGACTTCCTCGGCCGCCTCGCTGAATTCTCGGCCGCCACACTCAGCCAGGCCGCCGGCGCGGAGATCGAATGCGGCGTGACGCTGCAGCGCCGGAAGAGGACCATGACGGTGGCGGGGAGCAGCCCCCGGGCCGTCATCCTGGACCGCATCGAGCAAAGCCTCGGGGACGGCCCGTGCATCGCGGCGCTGCGGACCAAGTCCGTGGTCCTGCTGGCCGACGTCGATACCGATCAACGCTGGCCGGAGTACCAGCGGCAGCTCGCGGCCCATGGCTGCCGCAGCACTCTTGGCGTACCCCTGGAAATCGGCGAGGACGCGGCCGCGGCCCTGAACTTCTTCGGCTCTGACACCGGTATTTTCACCGAGGCAATCATCACCGAGGCCTTCGGCTTTGCCGACCTCGCCGGCCGGTCCCTCCGCCTGGCCGTCCGGATCGGCACCGCGCAGTCACGGGCCGAGGACCTGCAGGCCGCCATGGAGCACCGCACGTCCATCGACCTGGCCTGCGGCGTCGTCATGGCCCAGAACCGCTGCTCCCAGGACGAGGCCATGGGCATCCTGACCAGGGTGTCCAGCAACCGGAACCAGAAGCTCCGCGACGTCGCTGCCGAAGTCCTGCGGAATCTCACCAGCGGGGAAGTCCACACGCACTTCGACGCCTGAGCTCC
The DNA here is from genome assembly GCF_056401435.1 of Arthrobacter sp. P4_F10. Lineage (NCBI taxonomy): Bacteria > Bacillati > Actinomycetota > Actinomycetes > Micrococcales > Micrococcaceae > Arthrobacter > Arthrobacter sp. P4_F10. Next base: position 123,272 of record NZ_JBFUJJ010000001.1, on the reverse strand, counting down.
CCGGCGCCCCGCCCGCCCTAGGATGAAGGGGATGACCACCACACAGACCGCACCCTTCAGCCTCCGCAGCATCGCCGTCCCGGCCTTCGGCCCGGCCCTGCTGTTCTGCATCGGCGAGGGCGCCATCCTGCCCGTGGTGGCACTGTCCGCCCGTGACCTCGGCGCCTCGGTGGCCGTCGCCGCGCTGGTGGTCACCCTGATCGGTCTGGGCTCCTGGTTCTTCAACCTCCCCGCCTCGCTCATCACGCTGAAGTTCGGCGAACGCTGGGCCATCGTCGGGGCCGCGGCGGCCAGCGCCGTCGCCCTGGCCGCCGCGGCACTAGCTCCGCTGGTTCCTGACGGCCTCTGGCTGCTCGCGGCGGCCATGGTCGTCGTCGGCATGGCCGCGAGCGTCTTCAGCCTGGCCCGGCAGAAGTACCTGACCGAGGCCGTGCCCGTGATCCTCCGGGCACGGGCCCTCTCCACGCTCGGCGGCGTCAACCGGATCGGCATCTTCATCGGACCCTTCATCGGCGCAGCCGTGATGCAGTTCGCCGGCATCACCGGCGCCTACTGGGTAGGCGTCGTCGCCATGACCGCGGCCGCCCTCCTGTCGGTGACCATCCCGGACCTCGTGGCCACGCCCGCAGCGGACGACGGCGTCCCCGTCCAGCAGGCGACGCTGCGCAGCGTCGCCGTGTCCCACGCCGGGGTTTTCCTGACCGTCGGCCTGGGGGTGCTGCTGCTCAGCGCGCTGCGCGCGTCCCGGCAGGTGGTGATCCCGCTCTGGGCCGAGCACCTCGGGATGGACGCCACGCAGGCATCCCTGATCTACGGGCTATCCGGCGCCATCGACATGCTGGTCTTTTATCCGGCCGGCAAGCTGATGGACCGCAAGGGCCGGCAATGGGTGGCCATTCCATCGACCCTCATCATGGGCACGGCGATGCTGCTGATCCCGCTCAGCACCGGCTTCGCGGGCCTGCAGCTCGCGGCGCTCCTGATCGGCTTCGGCAACGGCATCAGTTCGGGCCTGAACATGACGCTGGGGGCCGACTTCTCACCCAACAACGGCCGCGGCCAGTTCCTGGGCATCTGGCGGTTCATGGCCGACGCCGGGGCCACCGGAGGCCCGGTGCTGCTTTCCGGCGTGACCGCCGTGGCCTCGCTCGGGGCGGGCGTGGCCGCCACCGGCGTGATTGGCTTCGCAGCCGCCGCGGTCTTCGCCGTGACCATTCCCCGGCTCAAACACCGCCGGAACTACTGAGCGCTGCCGACGCAAAAAGCGACAAGCAGGTAGCGACTACTCGGGTGATTGCTAAGTGGACTTAGTAAGGTCGGGCCTGTGCGCCGGTGCATCGAGACCGGCCATGCGTGGGGCGGCACGAGCGCCCCGTCAGGGTTCGCCCGTGATCTTTTTGCAGCGCATGGTCTCCGCCCGGATGGGTGATGCGTTTCGACGCAAAGTATGAGGAGATACACATGTTAGGAAAACAGTCCCGCTGTTCGCGCCCCTGGCTGCAACAGCAGCCCTGCTTCTGGCCGCTTCGCCCGCAAGTGCAGTCACCGAGCCGGATGTGACCATTCCCGCCTCGGAATCGTGTGTCGGCTTTGATCTTGGCCTTACGGCCACGGGCGGCGAGATCAAGGAAATCCACTTCAGCAACGGCAACCTCTACAGGGTGGGCACAGGAGTCGTCCTCACCTGGTCCAACCAGGGCCTCAACGGTTCTGGGAGCAACGGGAAGACGTACACGGTGAAGACGTCCGGTTCCGTGGCCAGGTATGTCAAGAACCCGGGCGGACTGTCCTATACGCTCACCCTCACCGGCCACAACGGGTTTATCTTCTTCTCGACGGACGCCACAGGTCCCGGGGCCTTCCAGTACACCGGACGGGTGGTGCTCACCGTTGACAACCCGGTTGGCAATAACGTGACATCCGTGGACGCCAGGGCGGGCAAAGCCGTGGACATCTGCGCACGCCTCAGGTAGCCATCCCAGGATCCCCCGTAGGCCCGGGCGCGCCGCCCGGGCCTACGTGCGCCGCGCCACCGTTCCTGGCGCAGGGGGCACGCGCCGGCGTCGTACCGCATGACCAAACAGCCAAATGCCGGCCACGGTGGCGAGGTAGCCGGCGATCACGATCAGCGAGGTCCCGGCCCAGAAGTAGGTGGTGGTGCTGCCTTCCTGGCCCGCGCCTGAGGTGACGATCAGCAGCGAAAAGGCGGCCACAGCAGCGGCGGCGAGTGCTGCCAGCAGCGGCAGCGTCAGCCACAGCCGGGCGGAGGCCCAGTGCCCGTCGTAACCGTCCCAGACGTTCCAGCGCGCCCCCTTGCGGATGATCAGCCAGCCGGCCGGGAGCATAAACACGGCCACCACGAGGAACGCCGCAACGACGTCGGCCGGACGGTGCCACTGGTTGATCAGGGTGGACACCCCGGTGGCGACGGCGAAGCTGCCGCCCAGGAAGCCTGCCAGCGGCCGCCAGCGCGGCGAGACCATGAGGAACACGGCGGCCGCGGCCGAGGCGGCCATGGTGGTGTGGCCGGACGGCAGCGAGTTCAGCTCCAGCGTCTCGACCCCGCGGTACGGCCGGACGGGCACGAGGTCCTTGAGGATCTGCGTGGCCACGTTGGCGCCCACGCAGGCCGCGACGGCAATCCCGGCCGTGGCCCAGCGCCGCCGCAGGATGGTGACAAAAACGACCACGATCGACGCGATCACCACAGAGAGCGCCGGCAGCCAGTCAAGGAGCTTTGTCGCGGCTTTGCCCGCCGTGCCGCTGAGCTCCACGGCTTCAACCAGCGCCGATTCGTCGATGAACTGTCCCGTGGTGGTGCGGACAAAGAAGAAGTAGGTGGCGGCCAGCGCAGCGGCACAGGCAACCGTGGCCAGCACGAACAAAGCGGCCGTGCCCTTGCCAGGGGACCACTCCGCCTGCGGATCACGCGTTCTGCCGGCCTGCGTCTTTGGCTCCCGGGTGGGTGGCGCCTGAGTTTTTAGCACCTGCGTTTCCGGGATCTGCGCCTCAGGGACTCGGGCAGACGGGTCCCATGGGGTGCGTTCCTGCCGAAAAGTCATGCCATTAAGGCTCCCACAGAACCCTGCACGTCACCTGATTGGCCCGGCGCGCGGCGTGGGGAGTAGTGACCGGACAAGAAGCCGAGTACCCGCTACTCGTGCCGCGCAGGAATAGGCTTCATAGAGTCGACAGTGCCGGCGCGGCACGTCCCCGGCAATACGCTCCTTGAGCGGGGCCGGCTGAGACGAGTTTCCTGGTCCAGGAAACTCACCCCCAGTCGACGCCGGCCCAATCAAGGACCCCAGAGACGCGCAGCCGCATCCCTGCCCGGGGCCGATGAACAACTCCTTGCCGGTGCCCAGCCCGCGGCCGCGGTCGCGTCGGTCGCTTGGAGGCAGACCCGGTATGGGAGGATGTTCCGGTGACTTCCCGCGACCCCTCCCAGCTCCGCCGCCCACGCGGCCGCCGGTACGTGGGGCTGGCTGTGGCGGTTTTGCCGCTGCTGATGGGTATGTCTGCGTGCTCTGCCCCTTCTCCGAGCATGTCCTCCGGCTCGGTGAGCGAGGCGCCGGCATCGGCTGAGAAGGTATCGGCTGTCCCGTCCCAGGCAACGGCGGCGACGTCGCCGTCCGGTTCCGCAACTGCTGCTGCCTCCGGTGTTCCCCGTGCTGTGGAAGCGGCCCTGCAGACCCTGCTCGCGTCATCGCCGCAGCCGAGCCGGGAGCAAATCCGCAAGAGCCTTTCCGCGGCCGGCTTTGCCCCGGCCGCGGTGGAGGTTTCAGCATCCCGCACGCCCACGGGACTGGCAGCCGACGCCGTCGAGGTTGGCGTGTTGAGCGGTACCGACTGTGTGATGGCGCAGCTCCGGTCCGGAACTGTGGAATCGTCAGTCTTGCCGGTTCTTCCGAACGGGCGATGCTTCATTGGCAGCGTCCAGCGGTAGTCACCAGGAGGGGCATGTCAAAGGTACTGAACCGCCGCGCTACGGTTGCGCAAGAAACTAAACGCACCCGCCGGCGTCGTTCCCTGCTGGCCGTCCAGGTCGCGGGCGAGCTGCTGATCACCCTCGGCGTGATTGCCGTGCTCTTCGTCGCCTGGCAATTGTGGTGGACCAACGTTGAAGCCGACGCGGCCCAAGGGGCTGCCGTGAAGCAGTTCGTGCAGGAGCACCAGGCACCCGCAACGAATGACCCGGCCGCCACGGCACCGGCGGACACCACGGCAGCCGCCGCCGTGCCGGTCGGCAAATCGCCGGGTCACGGACAGCCGATCGGGGTCATCTACATTCCCCGTTTCGGAGCCGACTACAGCAGGCCGATCATCGAGGGCACCAGCCAGGACGTCCTGGACACGCTCGGTCTGGGCCGCTATCCGGGCACGGCCATGCCGGGGGCCCTGGGGAACTTTGCGGTCGCAGGCCACCGCCAGACGCACGGTGCGGTGCTCGACAACATCCACACGCTGGTGCCCGGGGACAAAATCTATGTCCAGACCGCCGACGGGTTCTACACCTATGTCTTCCGGAACCAGGAAATAGTCCTGCCGGACCGGACCGATGTGCTGGCACCGGTGCCGACCCAGCCCGGCGCAGAGCCGCAGCAACGGATTTTGACCATGACAAGCTGCAACCCGCGCTTTGGTGCCCAGGAGCGCATCATCGCGTACTCCGTTTTCGATTCATGGCAGCCGCTCAGCGCGGGGCCTCCGGCGCCCATCGCTAAGCAGCTCGCCGCGCTGCAGGGGAAGGGCTAGACCGTGTACCTTTGGCTTTTTCGGCAACTGCCCGGGCCTCTTTGGCTGAAGATCATTCTGTCCGTGGTGATCCTTGCGGGAGTCCTGGTTGTCCTGGACCAGTTCGTGTTTCCCTGGATGGCTGAAGTGACGCATCTGACCGACGCAACCGTCGGGCAGAGCTGAGCGCGGCACAACCATGAGCACAAACCCGTTTCCCCCGCCGCCGGCCCGGCGCCGTCCGGAGGAACCCCGCGATCGGCTCCCCGCGCTGGAGGAACTGCTCGCCGGCGCCCACGTGGTGAGCCTGCCGATGCGGGTGAAGTTCCGCGGCATCCTCCAGCGCGAAGCCCTGCTGCTGAACGGCCCGCTGGGCTGGGGCGAATTCTGCCCCTTCCCGGAGTACGGCGACCAGGAAGCGTCCCGCTGGCTCGCCGCCGCGATCGAGGCCGGCTGGCAGGGCTTTCCCGAGCCCCTGCGGACCAGCATCCGCGTCAACGCGACGGTTCCCGCCGTCGCCGCGGACCGGGTCCCGGAAATCCTGGCCCGCTTCGGCCGGGTGGACGCCGTCAAAATCAAAGTGGCCGAGCCCGGGCAGAACCTGGACGACGACGCCGCACGGGTAGCCGCGGTCCGCGAGGCACTCCCGGACGCCGCGATCAGGGTGGATGCGAACGGCGGCTGGGACATCCCGGCCGCCGTCGAGGCGCTGACCCGGCTCGCCGGCGTCGGGCTGGAATACGCCGAACAGCCCGTGCCGGACATCGCCGGCCTCGCCGAGGTCCGCCGCCGGCTGCAGGCCGCCGGGATCCCGGTGCTGATCGCCGCGGACGAAAGCGTGCGCAAGGAGGACGATCCCCTCAAAGTGGCCCGCGCCGGCGCAGCGGACCTGATCGTCGTGAAAGTGGCGCCGCTCGGGGGAGTGCGCCGGGCACTGGACATCGTGGCGCAAGCCGGGCTCCCCGCCGTCGTCAGCTCGGCGCTGGACACCTCCGTGGGAATCCGCGCCGGACTGGCGCTCGCCGCGGCGCTGCCCGAACTGCCGTACGCCTGCGGGCTGGGTACCGTGTCCCTGCTGGCCGCCGATGTCACCCGGGACCCGCTGGTTCCCGACGACGGCGCCATCCGGGTCCGCGAGGTCGCCGCCGATCCGGAGCTGCTGGCGGAGTACGCGGCCGCGCCGGAGCGCCGCGACTGGTGGCTGGAGCGCCTGCGCCGGGTCCACGCGGAGCTGGCTGCAAGCCAGTGACGCCAATGGTTGAGAGTAAAGTGGAGGCGGACGCGGCGAAGTAGCCGCCGAAGATAGCTTTGGAGCGGAAGATTCGTGATGACCACCTCGGTACCCCGGCAAGTTGACGCGCTGGCTACGGCAAAGCGCGCGGAGGGCCAGATGGTTGCCCAAAAGGACGGGCTGCTCCGGATCGTGCAAGGCCTGCGGCGGGTCGATACGGGGACCTATGCCCTCCGCATCCGGCTGGCCGAGAATCTGGGGATCGGGACGATCGACATCAACGCGATGGCCTTTGTGGGCGAGGTGGACGGCCTCACTCCCAAGGATCTCGGTAAAGCGCTGAACATCACCACCGGGTCCGTAACGGCCATGGTGGACCGCCTGGAATCCAAGGGCTTCATGGTGCGGAAACCCAACCCCACGGACCGGCGTAGTGTGCTGTTGCACCTGAGCCCGGAGGGGACCGGCGCGATGCAGTGGGCCAACGACCACTTCGCCGCAGCGGCCGCGGCCCTTCTCCAGGAATCCTCCGAAGGCAGCATTGTGAACATCGCCGAATTCCTCGAGGGCATTGGCCAGCGGCTGATGGCTGCCGCCAGCGCCCCGGAAGAGACGGACAGCTAGCCTCCAGGCAGGGGTTCGCCGGTGACGCTTCCTCAGTTTGTCCCGTGAGTTCACCTGGACTTCATTTGGGAGACGTCTCTCGGTAGACCGCGGCTGGAAGGGTGGGCGCGACCGCAACTCACCCCATGGAAGGTCTCTCCATGTCTGTCTCCTCCGGACGCACATTCTCCCTGCTCCCCATGCTTGGCCGCACCAAAGGCAAGCGAAGCCCCGTGACCTGCGCGCTGAAGTGCGACAACGCCTGCTCGGGCGAGGTCTGCAACACCAGCACCAACAGCTACTTCCGTGACATCGCCTCCGCCACGATGTCCCGCCGCGCCGCCCTGGGCTTCGGCGCCGCCGGCGCGCTCGCCGTCGCCTTCGGCAACGCGGTGACATCTGCCGGATCCGCAGCCGCCGACGGCGGCCCCGGCCTCGCCGCTGCCGCCAAGGAAGGGTTTGGCAAATCCAAGCTGCAGTTCACCGCCATCGCTCCGGTGGACGCCGCCGTGGACCAGTTCACCGTCCCGGCCGGGTACACCTGGCAGCCGGTCATCCGCTGGGGCGACCCGCTCTTCAAGGACTCGCCGGCCTTCGACCTGGACCGCCAGAGCGCCGGGGCGCAGGCCCGCCAGTTCGGCTACAACAACGACTACACGGACATCCTGCCGATCGCTGGCTCCAAGGACCGCCGGGCCGTGCTCTTCACCAACCACGAATACACCAACGAGTCCATCATGCTGCCGGCCGGATTCGACGCCGCCGAGACCCGCGCGATCGGCCGTGCAGCCCACGGCCTCACGGTGGTCGAGCTGGAGCGCGCGGACACGAACCAGCCCTGGCGCTACGTCCAGGGCGCCGGACTGAACCGCCGCTTCCTGACCGACACCACTTACGAGCTCGACGGTCCGGCCGCCGGATCCGCGCTGCTGAAGACCGCCGCCGATCCCTCCGGCCGGGCCATCAAGGGCACGCTGGGCAACTGCTCCGGCGGCACCACCCCGTGGGGCACCATCCTCTCCGGCGAGGAAAACTTCAACGGCTACTTCGCCGCGCCCGGAACCTCTGACGCCGACAAGCGCTACGGCCTGACCAGCAAGCCCACCGCCCGCCAGTGGGAACTGGATGACCCGCGCTTCGACACGCGCAACCCCGGCTACGCGAACGAGGCCAACCGCTTCGGCTGGATCGTGGAAGTGGACCCGTTCGATCCCTCCTCCACGCCCCGCAAGCACTCCGCGATGGGCCGCTTCAAGCACGAGGGCGCCAACGTGATCGTCGCCAAGTCCGGCCACGTGGTGGCCTACATGGGCGACGACGAGCGCTTCGACTACCTGTACAAGTTCGTCTCCAGGGATCAGTACCGGGAAGGCGACCGCGCGCACAACCTGACCCTCCTTTCGGAGGGTGACCTGTACGTCGCCAAGTTCACGGGCAATTCCCCGGCCGCCGGGTTCGACGGCGCGGGCAAGCTTCCGGCCGACGGAGCCTTCGACGGCGCAGGTGTTTGGCTGCCCCTCGTGGTCGGCGGACAGTCCAAGGTGGCCGGGATGTCCGTGGAAGAGGTGCTCGTGTACACCCGCCTCGCCGCCGACAAGGTGGGCCCCACCAAGATGGACCGCTGCGAAGACGTCCAGCCCAGCCTGCACACCGGCAAGGTCTATGTGGTCTGCACGAACAACGCGGACCGCGGCAAGCCCGGCAAGGAAGGGGCCACCGAGGTCAACCCCCGCACCCTCAACCGCGACGGCCACATCGTCGAAATCACCGAGACCGGGGACCAGACTTCCACCACGTTTGGCTGGAACCTGCTGATGGTCTGCGGCGATCCGGCCAAGAACTCCACCGCCTACTTCGCCGGGTTCCCCGCCAGCCAGGTCTCACCCATCTCCTGCCCGGACAACGTGGCCTTCGATTCCGTGGGCAACCTGTGGATTTCCACGGACGGCGCGCCCTCCAGCATCGGCTACGCCGACGGGCTCTTCAAGGTGACCCTAGACGGTGCAGAACGGGGCAAGGTGGAGCAGTTCCTCGCCGTCCCGCGCGACGCCGAGACCTGCGGCCCGGTCATCCACGACGACGAACGCACCGTATTCGTTGCCGTTCAGCACCCGGGCGAGGAAGGCACGTTCGCCGAACAGCACTCCTACTTCCCGGACTACGTCGCCGCCGGCGCGACGCCGAAGCCCGGCCAGGCGCGCGCCCCGCGTCCGTCCGTGGTCCAGGTGTTCCGCACCGACGCCTAGGGTCTCTGAGGCTGCAGAGCTTTCGACGCTACAACACAGCAACGGCACAACGCTACGCACGTTTGGCGCGTTCCGGGCCGACGCTCCCTCACGTTCCGCAGTTCGACGGCGGGATGTGAGGGAGCGTCTGTTTGCTTTAAGCCACCTGGCAGCGAGTGGTTCCGAAGGCGAACCAAGTGTGGGTCCGTCCAAACTCGGGTGCACGCCACTGCTGTGGTGCAACGATTCTGTCCGTAGTCTACGACTTGTTCGGTAGATGGACTAGGTGGGGAGCGTTTCTGACATGGAGATCACAAGAAGAACCCTGTTTGAGGCCGGCGCTGCGGCGGGCGCAGGTCTGCTACTGGCGCCGGTCATCACATCGGCAGCCTCTGCGGCCGTTCCGCCGGGGGTCACGCCTTTCACCGAGCAACTCCCAACGCTGGCGAACCTGGGCGTGATCGATGCTACCGGCGGTGGCAGCGCAACCGTCGAGATGGTCAATGCAACTCATCAGTTCCACAGTGCGATGGCCGCGACACCGACGTTTGCCTACCGGGGCGGTACCGTCTCGCAGAACTACCTTGGCCCCGTCATCGTGGCGAAGCAGGGTGTTCCGTTCGACCTGACAGTGGTAAATAGTCTCGGCGCTCACCCGCTGGCTTCCGCCATCGACTACGACCTGGCTGGCGTCGTCGTCGCCGACGCCACCGGCCCACGGGCCTCCGTGCACCTGCATGGTGGGAACACCAGCCCGGGCAACGACGGCGACCCAACCGACACCTTCGCCACTGGCGCATCGAAGACCTACCATTACGGGAACACGCAGGAGGCCGCCGGCCTCTGGTATCACGACCATGCCCTGGGCATCACCAGGCTAAACGTGTTCGCGGGACTTGCCAGCGGCTATCTTGTTCGCAACGGCGATGACCCCGGCGACGGCACCACCGGTCTGCCACCTGCGCCGTTCGAGGAGCCGCTGGTAATCCAGGATCGTATGTTCAACGCCGACGGCACCTTCCTCTACCCGCCAAACGTCAATCCCGGGACAGCCGGCCGGCCGTGGGCGCCCGAATTCTTTGGCGACGTAGCTACGGTCAACGGCAAGGCTTGGCCAAACCTTAACGTCGCCCGGGGCAAGTACCGGTTCCGCGTCTACAACGGGTCGAATGCCCGTTTCTACAATCTCAATCTCAAGTCCGCAGGCCGGGCCAGCACGTTCTTCCAGATCGGCTCGGATGGTGGCCTGCTCAACGCGCCCGTTAGCCTAAAAACGCTATTGCTCGGCCCCGGTGAACGGGCCGACATCGTGATCGACTTCGCCGGGCTGAAGCCGGGCGCCACGGTCGTTCTCACCAACGACGCCCGCGCGCCGTTCCCGGGAGGGCCGCGCGCACCTAAGCGAGGCGGGTTGCCCCTTTCTCAGATCATGCAGTTCTCCGTGACAAGTGCACCCGGGTGGACAGCACCGCTGCCCCCAACTCTGCGCGCCGTGCCCATCGCACCTTTGGCCACCGCGGCCCGGCCGGTTGCAGCCATCCGGACCATGACGCTGGTCGAAAACCTCAACAGTTTGGGTTCTCCACTCATGGTGGTGCTGAACAACAGGACCTTTGAGGCCCCGGGTGCAACCACAACGGTCGGCACAAACACCCTCGAACAGTGGGATCTGGTCAACACCACCGTCGACGCTCACCCGATCCACCTGCACTTCACCCAGTTCCAGGTGCTCAATAGGCAGAAATTCGACTCTGCGGGCTACCTGGCCGCCAATTACGGGCCCCAACCGGTGGCTGTCAACTCCGGTTCGTTTCCGCCACCACCAGTTGCCGCGTTCCTGAGAGGCGGACCGACGGCGCCCCCCGCCAACGAACGGGGGTGGAAGGACACCGTCATCGCCATGCCGGGGGAGGTCACCCGAATCGTTGTACCCTTCGGCGCGAACGCTGGCGGCTCCGTAACCGCTTTCCAGACCTCGTTCACCGGGCCTTACGTATGGCACTGCCACATCCTGGAGCACGAGGATAACGACATGATGCAGCGCTACGTCATCGCCTAGGCACCCCGCCTGTCCGTAGTCCACACACAGCAACGCGGGGTCAGATCCGGGATATCTGACCCCGCGTTGCTTCTGGGGCGGGGCGTCGGGGGAGGGGCGGAACTGATAATTTGAACAGTGTGAATAATCCCGCCGAATTGGTTGTCCCCAGAGTCCAGGCTGCAATTGCCACCGCGTTTGGCGAAGAGTTCCGGCACACGGACCCGGTGGTCAGGCCCTCCCAGTTCGCCGACATCCAGATCAACGCCGCCATGGCCCTGGCTAAGAAGGCCGGCCTGCCGCCACGCGACGCCGCCGCGAAGATCGTGGAAGCCCTGAACCTGGACGGCATCTGCACCAGCGTGGAAATCTCCGGGCCCGGCTTCATCAACCTGAGCTTCGACGGCACGTGGATCGAGGAACTGCTCAATGCAGAGTCGGTCCAAGCCGCGTCCAAGGCCACCGCGGTCACGCCGGCTGCGACGCCCCAGCGCGTCGTCGTCGACTATTCCTCCCCGAACGTCGCCAAGGAAATGCACGTCGGCCACCTGCGCACCACCGTGGTGGGGGACAGCCTCGTCAAGGTGCTCGAAGCCCTCGGCGACACCGTGATCCGGCAGAACCACATCGGCGACTGGGGCACCCCCTTCGGCATGCTGATCGAACACTGGCTGGAGATCGGCGAGGACTCCCCGGAGGCGGCGCTGCTGGTGGAGGACCCCAGCGCGTTCTACCAGGCCGCCCGGGCCAAGTTCGACGCCTCCGCCACCGACGAGGACGGCTTCGCCACCCGGGCCCGGCTCCGCGTCGTCGCCCTGCAAGGCGGCGACGCCGAGACCTTCGCCGTCTGGCAGCGGCTGGTCGCCCAGTCCAAGCGTTACTTCAACGCCATCTACTCCACCCTGGGCATCAGCCTCACCGATGACCACATCGCCGGTGAAAGCTCCTACGACGCGCATCTAGCACAGCTGTGCCAGGAACTCGAGGAACGCGGCCTCGCCCGGATCAGCGACGGCGCCCTGTGCACCTTCCCCGCAGGCTTTACCGGCCGCGACGGGCAGCCGCTGCCGCTGATCATCCGCAAGTCCGACGGCGGCTACGGCTACGGCACCACGGACCTCGCCACCATCCGCTACCGGGTCCGCGACCTGGAAGCCAACCGGATCCTCTACGTCGTCGGCGCCCCGCAGAACGTCCACCTGCGCATGGTCATGGCCACCGCCCGCGACGCCGGCTGGCTGCCGGACGCAGTCCAGGCCGTGCATGTGCAGATCGGCAACGTGCTCGGCGAAGACGGGAAGATCCTCAAATCCCGCTCCGGTGCCCCGGTGAAGCTCATGGCCCTGCTCGAGGAGGCCGTGGACCGCGCCCGCGCCGTCATTGACGCCAGCCGGCCCGAGCTCAGCGAGGACGAACGTGCCGTGACCGCACGGCAGGTGGGCATCGGCGCCGTCAAGTACGCCGACCTCTCCACCGGCCACGACACCGAGTACGTCTTTGACTTCGACCGCATGCTCGCCCTCAGCGGCAACACCGGACCCTACGTGCAGTACGCCGCCGCACGGATCCGCTCCATCCTGCGCAAGGCCGGGGTGCTGGAGCAGATGACCGGCGGCCCCGACGCCCTGGCAACTGGCATCACGCCAGCCGGCACCCAGGCAACTGGCCTCGCGGCAGCCGGGGAGGGCGGGCCCGCCACGGCGATCGCCGTCGTCGAACCCGCAGAACGCGCGCTGGCCCTGCACCTGCTGGAGTTCGACGCGACGCTGAACAAGGTCCGGGACGCGCTCGAGCCGCACCGGCTCTGCGGCTACCTCTTTGAGCTCGCGCAGCTGTTCACGACCTTCTACGACCAGTGCCCGGTGCTCAAGGCCGAGGAATCCGTCCGGGACTCGCGGCTGGCCCTGTGCGCGCTGGTGCTGCGCCGCCTCTCCGGCGGCCTGGAGCTGCTGGGCATCGAAACGCCGGAGAACATGTGAGTCCGGGGGATGCCGCTGCCGCCTCGTCCACCCCCGGCGGACTGACGGCGGTGGAGGCGGCGCGCATCGCCGTCGACACGTTGCTCGCCGCCGGTGTGCGCCAGATGGTGGTGTCCCCGGGGTCACGCTCGGCGCCCATGGCCTACGCCCTGGCCGAGGCCGAGGCCGCCGGACGCGTGGAGCTGCTGGTCCGGATCGACGAGCGCTCGGCCGGCTTCACGGCCCTCGGCCTCGCCCTGTCCGCCGGAGCCCCCGCCGCCGTCCTCACCACGTCCGGGACCGCCGTCGGCAACCTCCTGCCGGCCGTCATGGAGGCCAACCACGCCGCGGTGCCGCTCGTGGTCATCTCCGCCGACCGGCCCGAGGAACTGCGGGGGACCGGTGCCAAYCAGACCACCGTGCAGCTGGACCTTTTTGGCGAACACGTCCGCTTCGCCGTCGACGTGCCCGCGGGCAGCGATCCGCAGCGCGCCGTGGACACGGCCCTCAGCGCCGCCACCGGAGCCTTCGAGGACGCGCCTCCCGGGCCGGTGCAGGTGAACCTTGCCTTCCGCGACCCGCTGGTCCCGGCCGCGGACGACCGACTGCCCGCGGCGGCCGGACGCGGCATGTACCGTGCCGTGCGGAACCCCCTGGCACTGGACTTTCCGGCCGCGTCAACGGCCCTGCCGGAGCGGCGCACCGTGGTGCTGGCCGGGCACGACGCCGGTCCGGTCGCCGAGGCCTTTGCCCGCGCTCACGGCCTGCCGCTGCTGGCCGAGCCGTCCTCCAACGCCCGCTTCGGCCCGAATGCCGTGGGGCCCTACCGGCTGCTGATCGAGCACTTCGGCCCGGACTCGGCACAGCCGATCGAACGTGTGGTGCTCTTCGGCCGGCCAACGCTCTCCCGGCCGGTGAGCGCGCTGCTGGAGCGGGCCGACGTCCCCTCCGCGCTGTACCAGCCGGTTCCGGTGGCCTGGTACGAACCGGGCCGCCGCACCGAACTGCCGCTGGAAACCCTGGCGGACCTGGCGGAGTTCGCCGGGCGCGGGGCTGCCGCGTGGCTCGATGCCTGGCTGCTGGCTGGAGCCGCCGCCCAGCATGCCGTGGACCTGATCCTGGCCGCGTCCCCCGCAGCGACCGGCCCGTCGGCGGGCGCAGAAGTCTGGAAGCACGCCCGCGGGCAGCTGGTACTGGGCTCCTCGAACGGGATCCGCGACGTCGACCTCGCCGGGGCGCCGCCCGCGGAACCGCAGGCCACCATGTTCGCCAACCGCGGTCTGGCCGGGATCGACGGCACCACGTCCACCGCCACGGGGATCGCGCTGGGCGGGGGCCATGAAACCACCGTGCTCATGGGGGACGTGACGTTCCTGCACGACGCCGGGGGACTCCTGCTCGGCGCCGGGGAGGCCGAGCCGCAGCTGCGGATCGTGGTGCTCAACGACGCCGGCGGTGCCATTTTCGGGCTCCTGGAGCACGGGGCAGTCGCCGCGGCGGGGCGCTACGGCACCGCCGTCGAACGCCTGTTCGCCACCCCGCACCGGGTGGACCTCTCCGCGCTGGCCGCGGCATACGGCGTCACGCACCGCCGGGTCGGCACGACGGCGGAACTCGCCGAGGCGCTGTCCGGGCCGCTGGAGGGCCGCAGCATCATCGAAGTACGCACGGACCGGCACCGGCTCGGGGAACTGCACCGCGCCATCCGGGCCGCGGTGGCCACCGCCGTGGAAGGCCTCCCGCAGACCTGACGGCAGTGCGCCGGGCACCACGACGCGCTCCGTGCCCGGCGCTGCGCAAAATACCGGCCGACACCCGAATACCCGCCACGTCAGGTAATGTGCGCGTCGCGGAAGCGAATGCGCGTCGCTGGACGGAATGCGCGTCGCGGGTCGGAAAGCGCGTCGCCGGACGGAAAGCGGGTCGCCGGACGGAAGGCGGGTCGCCGAAGGGAATGTGCGCCGGGTTGTCCACACTCGGGCAACCGGTCATGGCGCCGCCGATCCCAGGCTGGGATCTTCGTTCCATGAACGAGTTACCGAGACTGATCCTGGCCCGCGAGCACGTCCAGCAGGGGCTCACGCCGAAAGAGCTCGCCAAACGCTGCCGATCGAGCGCGCTCGTCCGCGTGCGGCATGGCGTCTACGTCGACGGGGAGGCGTGGCGGGCGCTGCAGCCTTGGGAACAGTACCGGCTCCGGGTTAGCGCTGCCGCGGAGACGTTCACGGCCCCGACAGTTTTTGCCTGGCACTCCGCCGCGTCCGTGTGGGGAGTTCCAACCATTGGCCAGCGTCATCCGGTCCATGCGCTGACGCTTCAGAACGGTGGCGGACGCTCGCGTGCGGGAGTGCGGCGGCACTACGCAGGCCCGGACGGTCTCAAAGTGTTCCGGCGCGAAGGCCTCCTGGTCACGGGGAGGGTCCGTACGGTGCTGGATCTGGCTGCGTTCACGCCGTTTGCTCAAGCAATCGTTCCCTTGGACCATGTGCTCAGGCCGGACGCAGCGCAGGGGTTGCCCGCGCTCTCGAGGGAAATACTGCTGGCGGGTGTCGACGGCAATTACACCGCTGCGGCTGCGCGGCGGATCAGGACTGCCGTGGAGTTCGCGGATCCGCGGTCAGGGTCCCCGGGGGAGTCTTACAGCCGCGGGCTCATGTGCGTCGCCGGATTCCAGCCGCCGGAACTTCAGCACGAGGTCCGGGACGGCGCCGGTCTCGCGGGCTACACCGACTACTACTGGGACACTGCCCGGCTGGTGGGCGAGTTCGACGGCGTCGAGAAATATCTGAAGCCCGAATACCTTCGGGGCAGGACCGCATCGCAGGCCGTCGTGGACGAGAAAGAGCGCGAAAACCGGATCCGGGCCACGGGGCTCCGAGTACTGCGGTGGGTCTGGGCGGATCTCATGGAGCCGGGCCGGCTGGAACAGAAGCTGGCCGCGTTTGGTGTACCCCGCCGTCGAGCCCGTTCCGCAGCGTGGCCATGACACGCAACCCTTCTCACGACGCGCAAATGCCCTGGCGCTACCGGAATAACGGTAGCGACAGGGCATTTGCGCATCGACAGGTAACTTCCGCGTCGGGCTACAGCACCCGGCTCAGGAACTCCTTGGTGCGGGGGTGCTGCGGGTTGGCCAGGACCTCCCGCGGGTCGCCCGACTCCACCACGATGCCGCCGTCCATGAAGGTCAGGCGGTCACCGACCTCCCGGGCGAAGCCGATCTCGTGGGTCACCACGATCATGGTCATGCCGGACTTGGCGAGGTCCTTCATCACGTTCAGGACATCGCCCACGAGCTCCGGGTCGAGCGCGGACGTGGGCTCATCGAACAGCATGAGTTCAGGGTCCATGGCCAGGGCCCGGGCAATCGCAACGCGCTGCTGCTGGCCGCCGGAGAGCTGGGACGGGTAGTGGCCGGCGCGGTCACCGAGCCCCACTCGGTCCAGCAGCTCGAGGGCCCGCTTCCGCGCCACGGTCTTTGACTGGCCCTTGACCTGGATCGGGGCCTCCATGATGTTCTGCATCGCCGTTTTGTGCGGGAACAGGTTGAAGCGCTGGAACACCATGCCGATTTCGCGGCGCTGGGCGGCGATTTCCTTGGTCTTCAGGTCATGGAGCCTGCCCTTGACCTCGCGGTAGCCGATCAGGTCGCCGCCCACCGAAATGCGCCCGGCACTGATGGTTTCCAGCAGGTTCACGCAGCGGAGCATGGTGGACTTGCCCGAACCGGACGGGCCGATCACAACCGACACCTCGCCCTGGTTGACGGTCAGGTCGATGCCGCGCAGCACGTGGTGCGTGCCGTAGTACTTGTGAAGGCCCTCGATCTTGACCAGCGGCTGCTCTGTGGTGATCGTCATTTCGCCTCCTCCTCGGGGAAGTCCATTTTCAGGTCCGGCTCGGCCTCGGCGCTGGGCGCCACGGCGGCGGACGCCTTGGCAGCGGCGGGGTTGATTGCCGCCGGAACCCGGTTGTCCACGCCCTTGCCGTAGTGCGCCTCAATGAAGTGCTGGCCCACCATCAGGATGCTGGTGATGACGAGGTACCAGAATGCGGCGACAATCAGGAGCGGAATGGGAAGGTAAATCCGGTTGGCCAGGGCGTTCGTCGCGAAGGTCAGATCCAGCGTGAACGGCACCGCCAGGACCAGCGACGTGGTCTTCAGCATGCCGATGGTCTCGTTGCCGGTGGGCGGCACGATGACGCGCATGGCCTGCGGCAGGATGATCCGCCGCATGATCTTGCCCTTGGTCATGCCGAGTGCCTCGGCAGCCTCACTCTGACCCTGGTCCACGGATTTCAGGCCAGCCCGGAAGATCTCTGCCAGATACGCCGATTCGTTGAGACCCAGGCCAAGGATGGCAGGGATCAGGCCGTGCGTGGGGTCCGAGGTCACCCAGGTGAAGGTTGCAGGACCAAACGGGATTCCGAGGACGATCGTCGGATAGAGGACAGTGGCCAGTCCCCAGAAGAGCAATTGGGTGTACACCGGGGTGCCGCGGAAGAACCAGACCCACGTCCAGCTGGACCAGCGGAACACAGGGTTGTCAGACTGCCGCATGAAGGCCAGGAGGATGGCCAGGACGATCGCCAGGACCATGGAGGCAAACGTCAGGAACAGGGTCCACATCACGCCCTGGATCACCTTGGTGTCCAGGATGTAGGTGCCCACGACGTCCCAGCGGAAGTTGGGGTTCGTGAACAGGCTCTGCAGGAAGGCGAGAAGGAACCCGACGATGATGACGGCGCTGATCCAGCGGCCGGGGTGCCGCACCGGTACCGCATTGTTCAGTACCGGTGCTGCGTGACTGTCCTGATGGCTGTCCATCTCTGCCCCTGCTGTTGGTGGGGTTGTGGGGAGGCTCAAGATGCGGCCGCCGGGTTGACTTCGGACGTGGTGATGGCACCGTCAGCGGCGCCCCAGCCGTCGAGGATCTTCTTGTAGGAGCCGTTTTCCATCAGTTTGGTGACGGTCTTCTGGATGACGTCCGCCAGGGCCGTGTCGGACTTGGCGACGGCAATGCCCTGCGGTGCGGCGTCATAGACCTCGCCGAGCTTTTCGAGCTGGCCGCCGGTCTGGGTCAGCGCGTAGCCGACGATGGGGGAGTCGGCCGCCATCGCATCGATGCTGCCGTTGACCAGGCGGGTGGTGATATCCGTCTGGGTCTTGAGCGTCACGATGTTGATGGGCTGCTTGCCCTCGGCCAGGCACTTCTTGTTGCGGTCAGAGAGGTCCGGATCCTCCTGGATGGTGCCGGTCTGCACGCCGACGGACTTGCCGCACAGGTCATCGAGGGAGACGTTCTTCGGGTTGCCCTTCTGCACTGCCCAGCCGGTACCGGCCTTGTAGTAGCTGACCATGTTCACCGCGGCAAGCCGCTCCGGGTTGATCGTGAAGGAAGAGATCCCGAGATCGTACTTCGGGCCCAGGGCCGGAAGGATGCCGGTGAATTCGGCAGTCTGGACCTGGACCTTGAGGCCCAGCGCGGCGCCGATCGCCTTGGCGATGTCGACGTCGTAGCCCACGGCGGTCTGGCCGTCGGTACCGAGGAATTCTGCGGGCGCGTAGGTGGTGTCCGAGCCCACGGTCAGAGTGCCTTTGGCCTTGATCGCCTCAGGCACCATGGCCGCCAGGGCATCGTCCTTCTGGACCGTGCTGGGGTCAAAGCTGGCCGCGGCGCTGCCGGAAGGGGTGGCCGCGCCGCCGGTCCCGGTCTCGGAGGCGTTCGTGCAGGCCGTGAGGGCCAATGCGCTCACGGCGAGCACCGTGGCGGCCTTGAGTGCGGGGTTGCTCAGGAGCGAACGGGAGATCTGCATTTTCTTACCTTTTTTTGCAGGAGGGATGCGTATTCAAGTCGATTTAAAAAGTGTATCGCCGACAAAGAGATGTACGTCACAGAAAACTAAGTTTCACTATTGGATAACTAAACCAGACCCAAATGCAATATCTCCACCGCCCGATCTGTCTGTAATCCCGGATTCCTGCCGATTGGCCGGCGTCGTTGGCCTCCCCGTTTCGCCAACATCACCAGCGCCACGAGCATCACCAGCGCCAATAGCCTCACCAGCCTCGCCGGCCTCGCCGGCGCCGCCGGCTAGCTGCTGATGCCGAGCGATTCCAGCATAGGGCGGAACTTCGCCCACGTCTCGGCGAGCTCGGTCTCGGGGACGGAGCCGTCCACCACGCCGCAGCCCGCGTAGAGCCGGACCGTCTGCGGGGACTCGATGACGGCGCCCCGCAGCGCGATGCCCCACTCGCCGTTGCCGGCCGCGTCCAGCCAGCCCACCGGCCCGGCGTACGGGCCGCGGTCCAGGTGTTCGAGCTTGCGGATCAGCGCCCCGGCCACGGTAGTGGGAGTGCCGCAGACGGCGGCGGTCGGATGCAGTGCGTTGATCAGGGCCAAGCAGGTGGGGACGTGGCCTTCCACCTCGGCCAGTTCAGCCTTCACATCGGACGCCAGATGCCAGACGTTGGGCAGTTCCAGGATGAACGGCTCGCTGTGAGCGTTCATGGCCTCGGAAAACGGGGCAAGCTGCGTGGTCAGGGACTGGATCGCGATGTCGTGTTCGTGCCGCTGCTTCTCGGAGCCGGCCAGCACCCGTTCGGCGAATTCCATCGGGGACCCCGCCTTGCCGTCGGCATCTCGGCGGTCCAGCGTGCCGGCCAGGACGCGGGCCTGCGCGGTGCGGCCCTCCACCTGGATCAGCATCTCCGGCGTGGCCCCGACCAGCCCGTCCACCCCGTACGTCCAGCATTCGCGGTACCTGGCCGACAACTCGCGGAGCACCGCGGCGGCGTTGACGCCGGTGGGGACGGTGGCCACGACGTCGCGGGCCAGCACCAGCTTCTCCAACGCACCGGTCCGGATCTCCTCGACGCCCGCGGCAACGGCGGCCATCCAGTCTTCCTCGCTGAGCGAGCCGGTGTGCAGGGTTGCCCCTGCCGCCAACGGCAAAGGCCGTACGACGGCGCCGCCCGCCTGTGCTGCCCCGGGCAGCGGGTCGTCCACCTCGGCGCAGTCTGTATTGGCACCGGTGCTGCCATCGGTGCCGGTATTGACGCTGGTGGTGCCAAGCCAGCGGTCCAGGGCGGCCCGGGCGCCCGCCTCGGTGAGTTCGCCGTCGTCAAGCGTGAGCTGGGTCAGCCAGGCCTGGCCGTCACGGAGCCCCACGACGATTTCGGGGACCAGCAGGCGGGACTCGTGGGCAGAAACTTTGGAGAAGGCGAAGGAGCCAAAGGCCACCGGACCGGTGCCGGGGCAGTCCACGGCGTCCTCGATGTCCGCCTCCAGGACCAGGTGGCGCCACCAGATGTCCGCTTCCAGGAACCGCTCGGGGCCGGTGGCTGTGAACCTGGCGATCTCGCCGAAGCCCACGAGCCCGGCCTCGCGGCGGGTCCAGCAGAGGACATCGTCCCGGACCAGAAACGACGGCAGACCCCCGGGGAAAGTTTCGGCATCGAGGGGGACTGTCAAGGTGCGGAACGTRCTCGTCATGATGGCATAACACTAGCCCGTGATCGCCCATACCGTGGATAAACAGGGTCCGGCACGGCATGAACGGGGCGGCGGCGGCCGTTCCCGCAGGTGAAAGCCGCGTTGATTCGCGCGCCGTTCGTGGGGGAGCCGATCATTTGAGACAATGGCTGGGTGAACCGAGCATCCTTGGATAAGCGTCCGGACGAAGTAGCCACGATGTTTGACGACGTCGCACCCAAATACGACGTCGTCAACGATGTCCTGTCGATGGGGCAGACGCGGCGTTGGCGCAAGGTGGTGGTGGAGGCCGTGGGCGTATCGGCCGGCCAGCGCGTCCTGGACCTCGCCGCCGGCACCGGCACGTCCAGCGAGCCGTACGCCGACGCCGGCATCAACGTCATCGCCTGTGATTTCTCCCTCGGCATGCTCAAGGTCGGCAAGCGCCGCCGCCCGGACATCGACTTCATCGCCGGGGATGCCACCCGCCTGCCGTTCGCGGACAACACCTTTGATGCCAGCACCATCTCCTTTGGCCTCCGCAACGTCAACGAGCCCAAGAAGGCCCTGGCCGAGATGCTGCGGGTCACCAAGCCCGGCGGCCGGCTGGTCATCGCGGAATTCTCCCAGCCCGTGGTGCCGCTCTGGCGCACCATGTACACCGAATACCTCATGCGGGCCCTGCCCGCCATCGCCGTCAAGGTCTCCTCCAACCCAGACGCCTACGTCTACCTCGCCGAATCCATCCGCGCGTGGCCGGACCAGGACCACCTCGCGGCCTGGCTGCAGGAGGCTGGCTGGGAATCCGTCACCTACCGCAACCTCAGCGGCGGCATCGTCGCCGTGCACCGGGCCCAGAAACCGCTGGCCGGCCCCACAAGCGATCCCGCCGCCGGCGCCGCCGCGCTGGCAGCCCACACCGGACCCGTGGCCAAGCTGCGCCGCAACATCACCCGGCCCGGGCGTTAGCCGCTACGCGTCGTGAATGTACTGATTGTCGGAGCGGGCCCGGCCGGATCCACCGCCGCCTACTACCTTGCCAAAGCCGGCATTGACGTGACGGTGCTGGAGAAAACCAGCTTTCCCCGCGAGAAGGTCTGCGGCGACGGCCTGACTCCGCGCGCGGTCCGCGAGATCCAGAAGCTGGGACTCGCGCATCCTGAAACCGAGGGCTGGCGGCGGAACAAGGGCCTGCGCCTGATCGCCGGCGGCCGCACGATCGAACTGCCGTGGCCGGAGGTTGCCGACTTCCCGCAGTACGGGCTGATCCGGACCCGGCTCGGCTTCGACGAACAGCTGGCCCGCCACGCCCAGTCCGCGGGCGCCGTCGTGCTCGAACGCCACAGCGTCACCGAGGCGCTGCACTCCGAAGATGGCCGGGTGACGGGCGTCCGCGCCTCACTGCTGGACAACTCGGGGCGCAAGACCGGCGAAACGCGCGACTTCAGTGCCGACGTCGTGCTCGCGGCGGACGGCAACTCGACGCGCACCGCCGTGTCGCTGGGCATCGGCAAACGCGACGACCGGCCGCTCGGCGTTGCCGTGCGGACCTACTTCACCTCGCCGCGGCACGAGGACGACTGGATGGAAGGCTGGCTGGAGCTGCCCGGCCGCGACGGCAAGCTCCTGCCCGGCTACGGCTGGGTTTTTGGCGTCGGCGACGGCACCTCCAACGTGGGCCTGGGCATCCTGAACTCCTCGAAGGACTTCGGCAAGCTGGACTACAAGCAGGTGCTGCGCGAATGGACCGCCGGCATGCCCGCCGACTGGGGCTTCACCCCGGAAAACCAGGTGGGCGAGATCCGCGGCGCGGCGCTGCCCATGGGCTTCAACCGCACCCCGCACTACTCACCGGGTCTGCTCCTCCTCGGCGACGCCGGCGGCATGGTCTCCCCGTTCAACGGCGAGGGCATCTCCTATGCCATGGAGTCCGCCCGCTTTGCGGCTGAATTCATCATCGACGGCGCTGCCCGGTCCGCGTCGGCAGGCTGGGGCGCTGCCGACGCCGACGCGCACTTGGCCCGGTACGCAGACTACGTGCGCCAGCAGTGGGGCTCCCACTTCACGCTGGGCCGGGCGTTCGCCGCCCTGATCGGCAAGCCGGCCGTCATGAAACTGGCCCTCCGGACGGGCATGCCTGTCCCCGTGCTCATGCGTTTCGTGGTGCGGTTGCTGGCCAACCTCACCGATCCTGCCGCCAAGGGTTTCGAGGACCGGGTCATCCGGGTCCTGGAATCCCTGGTACCTGCCACGTCCAACCAGGCCGCGTCCAACAAGGCCGCGCCCGCCACGGCCGCGCCCACCACGGACAGCGTTCCGCACTCCGGCACCAACTCTGCGGTTTCCGCAACAAAAGTTAGGGTTAACCCGTGACCAACTCTGCAGATCAAAGCTGGACGCACGCCGGACACGGCCTGCCGAGCTCTGAACCCGACCTCAATACCACGGCGATCGCCACCGGCCTCCAACTGCCGGCAGGCTTCGCGGCCATTGCGGGCGACCCCGAACTGGGTCCCGCTCTCACCACCAACCTGGCGCGCGTCGAGAAGCGGCTGCGCGAAGCCATTGCCAATTCCGATCCCCTGGCTGACGCAACGTCGCGTCACCTCGTGGAAGCCGGCGGCAAGCGCATCCGCCCGCTGCTGACCCTGCTGTGCGCCCACCTTGGCGACGCTTCCCTGCCCGCGGTGGTGCAGGCCGCCGTCGTCGTCGAACTGACGCACCTCGCCACCCTGTACCACGACGACGTCATGGACTCCGCGCCGTTCCGCCGCGGGGCGCCCACAGCCCACGAGGTCTGGGGCAACTCCGTTGCCGTCCTGACCGGCGACCTCATCTTCGCGCGCGCCTCCATCCTGGTCTCGGAGCTCGGCTCCCGTGCGCTGGGCATCCAGGCGCGCACCTTTGAACGGCTCTGCCTGGGCCAGCTGCACGAGACCGTGGGACCGCGGCTGGACGAGGACCCCCTGGCGCACTACCTCTCCGTCATCGCGGACAAGACCGGCTCGCTGGTGGCCGCATCCGGGCAGCTAGGCGCAATCTTCTCCGGCGCTGACGAGGCCTACGAGCCGCTCCTGGTCGAGTACGGCGAGAAGGTGGGCGTGGCCTTCCAGCTCGCCGACGACGTCATCGACGTCACCGGGATCAAGGTCAAGTCCGGCAAATCCCCGGGAACCGACCTGCGCGAAGGCATCCCCACCTTGCCCGTGCTGCTGCTGCGCAACGCCGCCCGCGACGGGGACCAGACCGCCGTCGAACTGCTGACGCTGATCGACGGCGACCTCAGCTCGGACGAGGCCCTGGCCGCTGCCGTGGCCGGACTCCGGGAGCACCCCGTCACCGCACAGTCCTGGGTGGTGGCACGCGCCTGGGCCGATGAGGCCATTGCCGCCCTTGCCCCGCTGCCCGAAGGCGTCGTGAAGGCCTCGCTGACCAGCTTCGCCCACGCGGTAGTGGACCGCAGCAGCTAGCCCGGCGGCGCCTGGCGCTCAGCCTTCACTTCCTGGCCCCGGCCGGTCCTTCCGGCTGGGCGCTTCGGGATTGGCGATCCTTAAACGGAATGGCCCCGGTTCCTCACAACGATCGAGTCTTCCGTTGTGCCGAACCGGGGCCATTTCTCCGTTCGCATCAGATCCACCGGAGGCATTTGGTGAACCCAGAAACGAGTCTATGACAGTTGTGTCATAGCGTCCAGCCCTTGATGTAAATTTGTTGTCATAAGATTTCGATCCGATGCCGGGTGTTGTCGCGCTGAGTTTCCCCACGTTTGGCCGGACAGCGGCGGGACACGCCGGCCGGTGGCGGGACACGCCGTCGGACGTCCTCAAAACCGGAGAAAACCAGCGGCGCGGATGGTGCGGACTTGTCCACATAGCCGGCATGGTGGCTGCCCGGGGGTGTCATGCCACGTGTGTGATTGCCCTATGGACCTCGCGGGATACCTGGGATACGCCGGCTCGGTTGCCCGCACGGCCACGTTGCTGCAGGCCGGTTTTACGTCGAACGGGATCCGCACTTCCGTGGCTGCCGGGGAAATTCGTCGCCTGCGCCATGGGGTGGTGGCGCTGCCCGGGGCGCGGGCGGACTTCGTGGCTGCCGTGCTCGCGAATGGCACGCTCACCTGCGCCTCCGCCGCGCCGTTCCACGGCATATGGCGGCTCCATGAGCCCGAACGGCTGCACCTGCTGTGCGCACACGGATCAGCGCCCGGGGCTGTCGTCCACCGCGCAAGCCCGGTCCCGCCGGAATTTCCGCAGCCCGTGGCCAGCCTGACGGACACCCTGCTCCATGCGCTGCGCTGCCTGCCCCCGGTGGATGCCGCCGTCATGGTGGAAAGTGCCTTGTTGCAGGGCCGCACCGCGCTCGATTACCTCAGGCAGCGGCTGCCGGGAAACCGGAACGGGGCCGCCCGGGCAGTCCTGGACCTGGTCGACGGCACGGCTGACTCGGCGATCGAGGTCGTTGCCAGGCTGCTCTTCAGGAGCCAGGGAATCTACACCCAGACGCAGGTGCAGCTCCCGGGGATCGGGATTGTCGACTTCCTGCTTGAAGGCTTCCTTATCGTGGAGATCGACGGGAGCACCCACCTTGAGCGAGCGCAGGTCAGAAAGGACCGGGGGCGCAACAACGCCAGCACCTTGGCCGGCTATGCGGTCCTCCGATACGGCTACCAGGACGTCGTCTACAACCCGCAGAAGGTGATCGATGAGGTGCGGCAGGTGCTGCGCGGCAGGGTTATCCGCTGAAATTCCCCAGGTATGAATCTCCAGCGCTGCAGAATATCGGCGGTTCGGCCGGACACCCCGGCGGGGGACGCCAAACATGGGGAGAATCGGCGGCGGAGGGGATGAAGGCGGGGGAGGGGTGGCCGCAGTGGCCGCCTAGTCCTCGTCTTCGTCGTTGAAGGCCCACTCGAACATGTCGAAGACGAATTCGGAGAAAGTCCCCTCCTCGCTCTTCCACTGGCCGCGGGCGTTGTTCCGGCGGTACACGATGGGATCCGGGATGCTGAGGTCCCCGACGCGGAAGCCCCAGGTGAACTGCTCTTCCTCGTCCTCGAGGAACATGAGGAAGCCCTCGTCATCGACTTCGAGCTCTTCGGGGTCCCAGAAGTAGTGGTAGGCCTCCATGATGTCCTCGCAGCCGCCGACGGCCAGGTAGAACTCGCGCAGGACCAGCGGGACCTGGAACTGGTGTTCGGCCAAGGCGGCGTCAAGCTCGTCGGCCGGGAGGCCATCTTCTTCCTGCCATTCGTCTTCGAGATACTTCGGGACAAGCGCGCGGAATTTCTCGAGGAACATGTCAGTCATGGTCTTATCCTAGCTAATCCCTAGCGGTCGTTTTCCGCAGTGTCCAGGCCCAGCCGATGCCAGCCGCGCACTGCCAGCGGAACGTACCAGTGGCGCCGCCAGGCCGTGACCCGGAACGCGAAGACGAGGGCGGCGACGGCGCAGGCCGTCAATGCGGTGAAGGTCCCGGTGAGGGACAGGATCACGGTCGACAATGCCCCGGCGAACGCCGGCAGCGCGTAGAGATCCTTGGGGTCGAAGAGCTGCGGCACCTCGTTGGCGGTGATATCCCGCAGAAGGCCGCCGCCCACCGCCGTCGTGACGCCCAGCAGGACTGCGGCTACGGGGTTCATCCCGGCGGCCAGGGCCTTGAGCGTGCCGGTGATGCAGAACAGGGCCAGCCCGCCGGCGTCGAACAGGACCAGCAGCGAAGTGAAGCGCTGGACGCTGGAGAACAGGAAATACACCAGCACAGTGGCGAGCAGCGGCGGCGCCAAATACGCCGGGTTGGTGAACGCGGCGGGCGGGCCCGCGCTGATGATGATGTCGCGGATGACACCGCCGCCAAGGCTCACCACAGAGGCCAGGAGGAGCGAGCCGATGATGTCGAACTGCTTCCGCGCCGCGAGCAGCGAGCCGGAGACCGCAAAGAAGAAGACACCCGCCAGGTCAAGCCAGATCAGGACGAGGCTAAAGGAGAAGGTCATGAAGCGTCCCGGTCGATAACAAGGGGGCGGATAGGGCGGCTCCAAGGTTACGCTAACGGCTATGAATAGCCCCATCCTGATCGCCTGCGCCCACGGCACGTCAAGCCCGCACGGAGCCGCGGAGGTCAACGCGCTCCGGGACGGCATCGCCGGGCTCCGTCCAGGGCTTGATGTCCGCGAGGCGTACGTCGACGTCCAGGACCCGGACCTGCCGGCCGTCGTGGCGGGCCTTCCGGAGGGGGAGACCGCCGTCGTGGTTCCCCTGCTGCTCAGCGTCGGATACCACGTCAAAGTGGACATCGCCCGGGCCGTGAAGAGCCGGCCGGACACTCTTGCCGCGGCGCCGCTGGGGCCGGACCCGCGGCTCGCAGCGCTGCTGGACGCGCGGCTGCGCGAGGCAGGAGTGACAGACAACGACGCCGTGGTCCTCGCCGCCGCCGGGTCCTCCGATCCCAGCGCGGCGCAGAATGTCGAGGAACTCACGGACCAGCTCCGTGCCTTGCGTTCCAACCGGATCGTGGCCGGCTACGGCGCCTCCGCCAAGCCCTCGGTTCCCGACGCCGTCGCCATGCTCCGCGAGGAGGCCGCCGGCGGTGCCGGCGCGGGGGAGTCGGCCGGTGCGGTGGACCTGGGCGGCCGCGTGGTCATCGCCTCCTATCTCCTGGCGCCCGGCTTCTTCCATGACCAGTTGGCCAAGGCCGGCGCAGACCTTTTGACGGCGCCGCTGCTGCCCTCGCCGGTCCTCGCCGAAATTGCCCTGGAACGCTACGACGCCGCGCTGGCCGCAGCCCCGCAACCCCGGCCCTGACGGTCCCCGCAGATGCACAGCCGCGTGGCTACTTCAAGGGTTTCCGGCGGTTCGTGACGAAATATTTCCCTAGGTGACTCCCCATTTCTGAACCTTTGTGACGGGATTACAGCCACCCCTACAGTCGATGCATGACTGATACAGCTCTAGCCGGAGCGTCCACGGACGAGGCTGCCGCCGGCCGCACCAAACGCCCCTCCCGTCCGGCCGCAAAGCCGCACGGGCAGTGGAAAGTGGACGGCACCACGCCGCTGAACGCCAACGAAACCTGGAAACAGGAAGACAACGGCCTCAACGTCCGCGAGCGTATCGAGTCCGTCTACTCCAAGAACGGCTTCGACTCGATCGACGGCACCGACCTGCACGGCCGCTTCCGCTGGTGGGGCCTGTACACCCAGCGCAAGCCCGGGATCGACGGCGGCAAGACCGCCACGCTTGAGCCGCACGAACTCGAAGACAAATACTTCATGCTGCGCGTGAGGATCGACGGCGGTGCGCTCACCACCGAGCAGCTGCGCGTCATCGGCCAGATCTCCGTGGATTTCGCCCGCGACTCGGCCGACCTCACGGACCGCCAGAACATCCAGCTGCACTGGATCCGGGTGGAAGACATGCCCGAGATCTGGCGCCGGCTCGAGGGCGTGGGGCTGTCCACTACGGAAGCCTGCGGCGACGTCCCCCGCGTCATCCTTGGCTCCCCGGTTGCGGGCATCGCCAAGGACGAGATCATCGACCCCACGCCGCTGATCCAGGAACTCGCCGAACGGTTCATTGGCGACCCGGAACTGGCCAACCTGCCGCGCAAATTCAAGACCGCCATCACCGGCCACCCCAGCCAGGACGTGGTGCATGAGATCAACGACGTCGCCCTGGTGGGCCTGGTCCACCCCGAGCTCGGCATCGGCTACGACCTCTGGGTAGGCGGCGCGCTCTCCACCAACCCCATGCTGGGCAAACGCCTCGGCGCCTTCGTCCAGCCGGACCAGGCCGCCGACGTGTGGCTCGGCGTCACCAGCATCTTCCGCGACTACGGCTACCGGCGCATGCGCACCAAGGCCCGCCTGAAGTTCCTGCTGGCCGACTGGGGACCGGTGAAGTTCCGCCAGGTCCTCGAGGACGAATACCTCGGCTACAAACTCGACGACGGCCCCGCGGCGCCCAAACCGTCCACGCCCGGTGACCACATCGGCGTGCACGAACAGAAGGACGGCAAGTTCTTCATCGGCGCCACCCCGCTGGCCGGCCGCCTCTCCGGCAGCCAGCTGGTCAAGCTCGCGGACACCCTCGAAGCCCGCGGCTCGCAGCGCCTGCGCACCACCCCGCACCAGAAGCTCGTGGTCCTCGACGTGCCCAAGGACGAGGTGGACCCGCTCGTCGCCGAACTCGACGCCCTGGGCCTGTCCGCCCGGCCGTCCGTGTTCCGGCGCGGCACCATCGCCTGCACCGGCATCGAGTTCTGCAAGCTCGCCATCGTGGAAACGAAGGTCACTGCGGCGACGGCGGTCGCCGAGCTGGAGCGCCGCCTGGCCGACCTCGCCGAGAGCAAGCAGCTGCCCCAGGCACTGTCCCTTCACATCAACGGCTGCCCCAACTCCTGCGCCCGGATCCAGACGGCGGACATCGGCCTCAAGGGCATGATGCTGCCGACGCCCGACGGCGACCCCACCCCGGGCTTCCAGGTCCACCTCGGCGGCGGGCTCGCGTCCGACAGCCGCGAGGAGGCAGGCCTCGGCCGCACCGTCCGCGGCCTCAAGGTCACGGCCGGGGAGCTGCCCGACTACGTGGAACGCGTGGTCCGGAAGTTCGTCGCGGACCGCTCCGAGGGCCAAAGCTTCGCCGAGTGGGCGTTCGCCGCGGAGGAGGGTGATCTCCAGTGACCGTTGCACTCCGCACCCACGACGAGCTCAAGGCCCTTGCCGAGGCCGGCGCCGCCGAGCTCGGCTGGGACGCCCCGGCCCGCGATGTCATCGCCTGGGTGGCCCGCAATTTCGAGCTGCCGATGGTCGCCGTCGCCTGCTCCATGGCGGACGCGGTCCTGCCGGCGCTTGTCGCGGACGAGCTCCCCGGCGTCGACGTCCTGTTCCTGGAGACCGGCTACCACTTCCCGGAGACGCACGCGACCCGCGACGAGGTGGCGGCCAACCTGCGCGTCAACGTCGTGGACGTGCTGCCGGAGAACACCGTGGAGCAGCAGGACCGGCTCCTGGGCAAGGACCTGTTCGCCCGCGACCCCGCGCAGTGCTGCGCCCTGCGCAAGGTGGCGCCCCTGCGCCGCACCCTCGCCGGCTACGAGCTCTGGTTCACCGGAGTCCGCCGCGACGAGGCCCCCACCCGCACCAACACGCCGCTGATCACCTGGGACGAGTCCAATGGCCTGGTCAAGGTCAACCCGGTGGCGGCCTGGACTTTCGACCAGCTGGTGCAGTACTCCGACGACAACCTTCTTCCCGTCAACCCGCTGCTTTCACAGGGCTACCCGTCCATTGGCTGCCAGCCTTGCACCCGCAAGGTGGCGCCCGGCGACGACCCCCGCGCCGGACGCTGGGCAGGAACCGACAAGACAGAATGCGGACTACACGTATGAGCACTTTCCTGACTGAGGAGCCCACACAGGTGACCGACGCTCCCGTTTCCACGCGCCTCTCCAGCCTCGACACGCTCGAATCCGAGGCCATCCACATCATCCGCGAAGTGGTTGCCGAGTTCGAGAAGCCTGCGCTGCTGTTCTCCGGCGGCAAGGATTCCGTGGTGATGCTGCACTTGGCCACCAAGGCCTTCTGGCCCGGCAAGGTGCCCTTCCCGGTGCTGCACGTGGACACCGGCCACAACTTTCCCGAGGTCATCGACTTCCGCGACCGCACCGTGGAACGGCTGGGCCTGAAGCTCGTTGTCGGCTCCGTCCAGGAGTTCATCGACTCCGGCGAACTGGCCGAGCGCGCCGACGGCACCCGCAACCCGCTGCAGACCGTCCCGCTGCTGGATGCGATCCAGCGCAACAAGTTCGACGCCGTCTTCGGCGGCGGCCGCCGGGACGAGGACAAGGCCCGGGCCAAGGAACGGATCCTGAGCCTGCGCGACGAGTTCGGCCAGTGGGACCCCCGCAACCAGCGGCCCGAGCTGTGGAACCTCTACAACGGCCGGCACACCGTGGGCCAGCACGTCCGGGCCTTCCCGATCAGCAACTGGACCGAACTGGATGTGTGGCGCTATATCGAGCGCGAGAACATCGAGCTGCCGGGCCTGTACTACGCCCACGACCGCGAAGTCTTTGCCCGCGACGGCATGTGGCGCGCAGTTGGCGAGGTCTCCCAGCCGCGCGAACACGAGGAAGTCATCACCAAGACCGTCCGCTACCGGACCGTCGGCGACATGTCCTGCACCGGCGCCGTGGAATCGGCTGCCGCCACCGTGCGCGACGTCGTCATTGAAGTTGCCGCCTCCACCATCACCGAACGTGGCGCCACCCGGGCCGATGACCGCATCTCCGAGGCCGCCATGGAAGACCGCAAGAAGGACGGCTATTTCTAATGAGCACGGAAACGTTTCTCCCGGGCCCGGACCTCGTTGCCGCGGCGCTGCCCACCACGCTGTTCCGCTTCGCCACCGCAGGCTCCGTCGATGACGGCAAGTCCACGCTGGTGGGCCGGCTCCTGCACGACTCGAAGGCGATCCTCGCCGACCAGCTCGACGCCGTCGCCCGCACCTCCGCGGACCGCGGGTTCGGCGGCGAAAAGGGCGGGATCGATCTCGCGCTGCTGACTGACGGCCTCCGCGCGGAGCGCGAGCAGGGCATCACCATCGACGTCGCCTACCGCTACTTCGCCACGGACCGCCGCAGCTTCATCCTCGCGGACTGCCCCGGGCACGTGCAGTACACCAAGAACACGGTGACCGGCGCGTCCACCGCGGACGCCGTCGTCGTGCTCATCGACGCCCGCAAGGGTGTCCTGGAGCAGACCCGCCGGCACCTGTCGGTGCTGCAACTGCTGCGCGTGGCCCACGTGATCGTCGCCGTGAACAAGATCGACCTCGTGGATTTCAGCGAGGACGTGTTCCGCGAGATCGAGGCAGACGTCCAGCAGGTCGGGCGCGAGCTCGGGCTCGGTTCCGACGGCGTTGCTGACCTCCGGGTCGTCCCCRTGTCCGCCCTCGACGGCGACAACGTGGTTGATTCCTCGGAGCGCACCCCGTGGTACGACGGCCCCGCGCTGCTGGAAGTCCTGGAGACACTGCCGGCGGCCGACGAACTCGAAAGCCACCTGGAGAGCTTCCGTTTCCCGGTCCAGCTGGTGGTCCGGCCGCAGGGCGCACTGGCTCCCGACGCCGTGGCCGGCGGCCTCGATCCGGAGGCGTACCGCGACTACCGTGCCTACGCCGGCCAAATCACCGAAGGCTCGGTCAAGGTGGGGGACCAGGTCAGTATCCTGACCCCGGGCCAGGCCCCGCGCACCACCACCATCACCGGGATCGACTTCGCCGGCCGCGAGCTCGCCGAGGCGGCCGCCCCGCAGTCCGTGGCCCTGCGCCTGGCCGATGAGTTCGACGTCGCCCGCGGTGACACGATCGCGGCGGCGGGGACGGTACGTGAAGCCTCGGCCGACCTCTACGCTGCCCTTTGCTGGCTCTCGCCCAAGCCGCTCCGTGAAGGGGCCAAAGTGCTGGTCAAGCATGGCACCCGCACGGTCCAGGCCCTGGTCCGGAACGTGACGGGCAAGCTGGACCTCGCCAGCTTCGGTCTGGAGCCGACATCCACCCTGGAGCTGAACGACATCGGGCACGCGCAGCTTCGGCTCGCTGCCCCGCTTCCGCTGGAAAACTACCTGCACCACCGCCGCACCGGGGCGTTCCTGGTGATCGACCCGCTCGACGGCAACACCCTCGCCGCGGGCCTGGTCAACGACCACCCCGGCGACCACGAGGACGAGCGCTACTCGATCTAGGCCTGCTCGAACTGGCTGAAAGCATCCCGACTACTCTCGCGAGTCGCCGGAAGCGTGCGAGGTCGCCGTAAACTTACGGCGTCCTCGCGCGTTTCCCGCGAATTCGCCGCTTTGGCCCTTGCCACCCGGCCGGCGGACCATGATCATCGTCATGGAGGGGTGCCGTGGAAGTCATCAACAGCCGGCTCATCAGCTGGGCGTCGATCCTGGATGACAAGACCCGCGAGCAGGCGCTGGCCACAGCTGAGCTGCCCATCATCTACCCGCATCTGGCGCTGATGCCGGACGCCCACCTGGGCCTGGGCGCCACAGTGGGATCCGTCATACCCACCCTTGGTGCGGTTATCCCGGCCGCCGTGGGCGTCGACATCGGCTGCGGCATGATTGCCGTCCGCACGCAGTACGCCCTCAAAGACCTGCCCAAGGACCGGAAACGCCTGCGGGAGGGTATTGAGCACGCCATTCCGCTGTCCGCCGGCAAATGCAACCGCAGGATCACCGTCACCGCCGAACCGCGGCTGGCTGAGTTGCGGCGAATGGCAACGACAGCGGGCTTCGAACCCGCCCAGTACGCCGCGAACTGGAAACTGCAGCTGGGATCGCTGGGATCGGGCAACCATTTCATCGAGGTGTGCGCGGATGAGACGGACGCCGTGTGGCTGTTCCTGCACTCAGGCTCCCGCGGCGTGGGCAACAAGATCGCGCAACGGCACATTGCCCGGGCCCGGAGCGGGGCCCGGATGAGGAACGCCGTCCTGCCGCATCCTGCCCTGGCCTACCTCGAGGAGGGAACTCCCGAATTCGAGCGCTACATCAGGGAACTCCGCTGGGCCCAGCACTTCGCACTGCTGAATCGTGAGGAGATGATGGACCGCGTGGTCCGGCAGTTTGAATCATGGACAGGCGGCCGTGTCCGGGAGACCGAACGGATCAACTGCCACCACAACTTCACCGCGCAGGAGAAGCATTACGGCAAATCCGTCTGGGTCTCGCGCAAGGGGGCGATCAGGGCCGAAGCGGGGGACGCAGGGCTCATCCCCGGTTCCATGGGCACGGCGTCCTACGTCGTTGTCGGGCTGGGGAACCCCGTGTCCCTGAACTCATCGCCGCACGGCGCCGGGAGGGAATACTCGAGGACCGCCGCGAAGAGAACGTTTTCGCTGGCCGAGCTAAAGGCCGCCATGCGGGGCATCGAGTTCCGCCCCAGCGAGGCATTCGTAGACGAGATCCCGGCGGCGTACAAACCCATCGACCAGGTGATGCGCGACTCCGCCGACCTCGTCAAGATACGGCACAAGCTGCGGCAGCTCGTCAACGTTAAAGGCGATTGATGAGCTCCAGAGCCAGGATGGCGGCCCCCGATCTTTTGGGGCCGAATGTGACGCTGCGTGAACCCGCGTGACCCCCGGTTTCCGGGCCGTTGAACCGCCAATATGACACTCCCTATGGTGAATGAATGAAGACAACGGAACGGTTTCCCGGCCTCCCCCGCAGGGACTTCCAGGGGCGATGTCGCCGGCGCTGACCACCCAGCCCGGCCTTTCCGCACACACCCCAGAACAGGACTTCACCCATGTCACGCACCCCCGAAAACCCCGAGCCCGGTACGCAGCCCGGCACCACCCGGATTGTCGCTGGCGAGACCGGCAAACCCAAACGCAAGCGCACCCTGGAGATCGCCCTCGTCGCGGGGCTTGTGCTCCTGATCGGCGCCGGCGCAGCCGTGGCATCCTCGCTGTCCCGCAGCCCGGAAACCGCCCCGGCCGCGGCCGTGGCGGACGCCGGCCCGGCCGCCGAACTCAGGCTCGGCTACTTCGGCAACATCACCCACGCCCCGGCCCTGGTGGGTGTCAACAAGGGGTTCATCGCCAAGGACCTCGGCCAGACCAAGCTCAGCACCCAGGTCTTCAACGCCGGCCCGGCCGCGATCGAGGCCCTCAACGCCGGCGCCATTGACGCCACCTACATCGGCCCCAACCCGGCCATCAACTCCTATGTCAAGAGCAACGGCGAATCGGTCAGCATCATCGCCGGGGCCACGGCCGGCGGAGCGCAGCTGGTGGTCAAGCCCGGTATCAACTCGGCCGCCGAACTCAAGGGCAAGACGCTCGCGTCCCCGCAGCTCGGCGGCACCCAGGACGTGGCGCTCCGGGCCTGGCTCGGCAAGCAGGGGTTCAAGACCTCCACGGACGGCAGCGGCGACGTCGCGATCAACCCGACCGAGAACGCCCAGACCCTAAAACTGTTCCAGGACGGCAAGCTCGACGGCGCGTGGCTGCCGGAGCCCTGGGCCTCCCGCCTGGTGCTCCAGGCCGGCGCGAAGGTCCTGGTCGATGAGAAGGACCTGTGGGAGAAGGGCGAGTTCGTCACCACCGTCCTGATCGTCAACAAGAAGTTCGCGGCCGAGCACCCGGCCACCGTGCAGGCGCTCCTGAAGGGCCATGTTGAATCCGTGGACTGGCTCAACGCGGCGCCCGCCGCCGAGAAAGCCACGGTCCTCAACGACGGACTCAAGGCAGCCGCCGGCAAGGGGCTGCCGGCCGACGTCATCGACAGGTCCCTGAAGAACATCGTCTTCACCACCGACCCGCTCGCAGGGACGTACAAGAAACTGCTGCAGGACGGCGTCGACGCCGGCACCACCAAGCAGGCCGACATCAACGGCATCTTCGACCTCACAGCGCTCAACAGTGTCTTGGGCGAGAGCGCGGCCGGCACGAAGATCTCTGCCGAAGGGCTCGGCAAGGACTAGCTCCTTGGCCTCCAGCCATCCGCCACAACAGTAAGGACCAGACCATGCCAGTCGTACTGGAAAACCTGGGCAAGCGCTTCGGCGACGGCGCCCCGGTACTGGACGACGTCAACGCCACCATCGAGCAGGGCGAGTTCGTCGCCCTGCTCGGTGCCTCCGGCTGCGGCAAGTCCACCCTGCTCAACATCATGGCGGGACTGGAGGCCCCGACGTCGGGCGCCCTCGAAGTGCCCAGCGACGGCGCCGCCTTCATGTTCCAGGACGCGGCACTGTTTCCCTGGCTGACCGCGCGGGAGAACATCGAGCTGGCCCTGAAGCTGCGCGGTGTCGGGAAAGCCGACCGCAGGGTCCGGGCGGGGGAGCTGCTGGACCTTGTGCACCTGGGCGGGGCGGGGGACAAACGGCCCCACGAACTTTCCGGCGGCATGCGCCAGCGCGTGTCCCTGGCCCGGTCGCTGGCCCAGGACCGGCAGCTGCTCCTCATGGACGAGCCGTTCGCGGCCCTGGACGCGATTACGCGGGACCTCCTCCATGACGAGCTCGAACGCATCTGGAAGGAAACCGGCCGGACCATCGTCTTCGTCACGCACAACGTCCGCGAGGCCGTCCGGCTTGGCCAGCGTGTGCTGCTGCTTTCCTCCCGGCCCGGCCGCGTGGTGCGCGAATGGCACGTCAGCGAAGAACACCGCACCGACGCCGGACTGGCCGGCCAGCTCACCGGCGAAATCACCGCCCGGCTACGCGAGGAGATCCGCCGCCATGCCAAGTAACCAACTTCCCGTAGCGGAAGCCCCGACCGAGACCCGCAAGGTCCACGCCGCCCTGACCCGTTCCTCCAGCGGCAAGGAAGATCTGCGCGAGCTCGAGGCGGGCCTCGATTCCCTGCAGTCCGACTCCATCCGCAAGGCCCGCATCGACTGGAGCCGGATCCTGCTGCCGGTGGCTGCGCTCGCAGTGCTGGTCATCCTCTGGCAGTTGTACGTGTCGCTGGGCTTCAAGCGGCGCGACATCGTGCCCGGCCCGCTGGATGTCATCGGCCAGATCGGCACCCTGTGGGGCGAGGGCAAGCTGCAGGAGGCCGTCTGGACCTCGCTGCAGCGCGGCGTCGTGGGCTTCCTGATCAGCGTGGTCATCGCGACCCCAGTGGGGCTCCTGCTCGCCCAGGTGGCACCGCTGCGCCGCGCGTTCGGGCCACTGATCTCCGGGCTGCAGGTCCTGCCGTCGGTTGCCTGGGTGCCGGCAGCCATCCTCTGGTTCGGCCTCACCGACGCCACGGTGTATTTCGTTGTCTTCATGGGTGCCATTCCCTCGATCATCAACGGCCTGATCTCCGGTGTGGACCAGATTCCGCCGCAGTACCGCAGCGTCGGAAAGGTCCTGGGTGCGTCCCGGCTCCAGCTGGCCCTGCAGATCATCCTGCCGGCGGCCCTGCCCGGGTACCTCGGCGGCCTCAAGCAGGGCTGGGCGTTCTCCTGGCGCTCGCTGATGGCAGCGGAAATCATCGCCGTGGGCGGCACCATCGGCTTTGGCCTGGGCTCCATGCTGGACCAGGGCCGCGTCCTGTCCGACATGACCATCGTCATGTCCGCCATCCTGCTGATCCTCGCGGTGGGCATCCTGATCGAACTGCTTGTGTTCGCCCCGATCGAAAAGCGGCTGCTCCGGCGCCGGGGACTGCTCGCCGGCAGCACCCGCTAACCACCCCTCCACCCGCCTCCGCACCACCACCCTCCGCAGCAACGCGGGGGTCACTTACCGCCGATATTCCTCGGGTCTATCGGTGGTAAGTGACCCCCGCGTTGCTTTTGCGTTGGCTCCTTGCCCGGGCTCAGGCGCGGGCCTACACTCACGCCTATAGGCCGGGTTGCGGCCCATTCCAAGACTGTTCTTACGACTGATTCCAAGGAGGTCGCTGTGGCAGCAAAATTTGGCGTGCTGGCCCTGGTCGAAGCCAAAGCCGGGAAGGAACAGGATGTCTGGGACTTCCTGAACGGGGGCCGCGAGATCGTGCTCAACGAGCCCGGAACGCGTACCTGGTACGCCTTCCGGGTCAATGAGAACACCTTCGGCATTTTCGACACCTTCGATACCGAGGAGGACCGGCAGGCCCACCTGGGCGGTGCCATCCCCGCCGCCCTCGGCGAACACGGTCCCGCCATGCTCGCCAAGGATCCGGACATCAAGCTGATCGAACTCATCGCCGTGAAATAGGGGCGCCGCCGGCCGCCGCAGATCAGGAGCGGCGATTGCCACAATGTGACGCGGCATTACCTTGCGTGAACTGGTGTTTCCGTACCGTTGTTCCGCTCTGTGACGCCGCCCTATCGTCGATGCATGGCAATTCAGGACATTTACCCCACGGCGCTGCGCCTCCTCGGCCGCCCCGTGCTGGTGGTCGGCGCCGGACCGGTGGCCGCCCGGCGCACCAAGGGGCTGCTCGACGCCGGAGCCCGCGTCACCGTCGTGGCACCGGTCGCCTGCCCGGCCCTGGCTGAACTTGCCACCGCCGGCCTCCTGAACTGGGAGCCCCGCCCGTACCGCCCGGCCGACGTCGACGGCGTCTGGTTCGTCCAGACCGCCACCGGCGACGCCGCCGTGGACGCGCAGGTCTCGGCCGACGCCGAGGCGCAGCGCATCTGGTGCGTCAACGCCTCCGACCACGAAGCTTCCGCCGCCTGGACGCCCGCCGTCGCCGTGGTGGACGACGTCAAGATCGCCGTCAACGCCGGCGGAGACCCGCGCCGCGCCATGGCCCTGCGCGACGCCGTCGCCACCGCCCTGGACACCGGGGACCTGCCGCTGCGCCGGCACCGTGTGTCCGGCACAGGTGCAACCGCCGGATCAGTGGCCCTCGTGGGCGGCGGTCCCGGCGACACCGGACTCATCACCGTCCGCGGCCGCCGGCTCCTGGGCCAGGCCGACGTCGTGGTGGCGGACCGGCTCGGCCCGCGTGAACTCCTGGCCGAACTGGCCCCCGATGTCCGCGTGATCGAGGTCGGCAAGACCCCCGGCCACCATCCGGTGCCGCAGTCTGAGATCAACCGGATCCTGGTCGACGAAGCCGTGCAGGGCCACCGTGTGGTCCGGCTCAAGGGCGGCGACCCATACGTCCTGGGCCGCGGCGGAGAGGAAGCCGAATTCTGCCGGCAGCACGGCGTCGAGGTGGAAGTGGTTCCCGGCGTCACCTCGGCCATTTCCGTCCCGGCCGCAGCTGGCATCCCGGTCACACACCGCGGGCTCGCCAAAGGCTTCAGCGTGGTCACTGGCCACGAGGAACTCTCCGAAGTCCCGGCCCGGRCCGACCACACTGTGATCCTGCTCATGGGCGTGGGCCAGCTGCGCGATTCCGCAGCCTCCCTGGCCCGCGCCGGTTTGCCTCAGGGGACGCCTGTTGGCATCGTAGAGAATGGATACCTGCCGAACCAGCGGGTGACCATCGGAACTCTCGGGACCATCGCGGACCAGGCGGAGGCCGCCGGCGTCGCGAACCCCGCCGTGATCGTGATCGGCGACGTGGTCCGCGTCAGCCCGTTCGCGCCGTCGCACTTCAAGACCGCGGACTACAGCACCACCTCCCCGAATGCTCCCCGCACCACCAAGACCCGCGTACTGACCCCCTAACACCCGTCGATTGCTCCACAACTGCCGTTATCAAGCCTCAAAAGGGCAGTTGTGGAGCAACGGATGCAGAAGAAAAAGGAACACAGCCGTGTCAACGAACACCCCTGTAGGAACCGCCGCCCGACCGCTGCGCGTTGCCGTCGTCGGCTCCGGTCCCGCCGGCGTCTACGCCGCGGACATCCTGACCAAGAGCGAGGCCGTCAAGAGCGGCGAGCTCACCGTCAGCATCGACCTCTTCGACCGCTACCCGGCACCCTACGGCTTGATCCGCTACGGCGTGGCCCCCGACCACCCCCGCATCAAGGGCATCGTCAACGCCCTGCACAAGGTCCTGGACCGCGGCGACATCCGTTTCTTCGGCAACGTGGACTACGGCACGGACCTCTCCATCGAAGACCTCCGCACCCACTACGACGCCGTCATCTTCGCCACCGGCGCCATCAAGGACGCGGACCTCAACATCCCCGGCATCGAGCTCGAGGGTTCCTACGGCGGCGCCGACTTCGTGTCCTGGTACGACGGCCACCCCGACGTGTCCCGCGAATGGCCGCTGGAGGCCAAGGAAATCGCCGTGATCGGCAACGGCAACGTGGCCMTGGACGTGGCCCGCATGCTCTCCAAGCACGCCGACGACCTCCTGGTCTCCGAAATCCCGGACAACGTCTACGCCGGGCTGAAGTCCTCGCCCGTCACGGATGTGCACGTGTTCGGCCGCCGCGGCCCGGCCCAGGTCAAGTTCACGCCCCTGGAGCTGCGCGAACTCTCCCACTCCAAGGACGTCGACATCATCCTCTACGCCGAGGACTTCGAGTTCGACGCCGAGTCGGACCGGCAGATCCAGAGCAACAACCAGACCAAAACCATGGTGGGCACGCTCACCAACTGGATCGCCGAACAGCCCGAGGACCTCTCCGAGCTCACCGCGTCCCGCCGGCTGCACCTACACTTCCTGCACAGCCCGGTGGAGGTCTACGACGGCGCCGAGGCTCCCGGCCGCGTCGCCGGGATCAAGTTCGAGCGCACCGAACTGGACGGCACCGGCAACGCCCGGGGCACCGGCGAGTTTGTCGACTACCCGGTCCAGGCCGTGTACCGCGCCATCGGCTACTTCGGTTCCGCCCTCCCGGAGGTCGAGTTCGACCACAGCAAGGGCGTTGTCCCGAACGACGGCGGCCGCGTCCTGGACGCCGCCGGCACCCACGTCCCGGGGATCTACGCGACCGGCTGGATCAAGCGCGGACCGGTGGGACTGATCGGCCACACCAAGGGTGACGCCCTCGAAACGGTGACCTACCTGCTCGAGGACCGCGAAAACCTGCCCCTGGCCGCCACACCCGCCCCCGAGGCGATCGTGGAACTGCTGGCGGGCCGCGGCGTCGAGTACACCAGCTGGGAAGGCTGGCTGGCCCTGGACGAGCACGAGCGCGCCCTGGGCGAGAAGGCCACCGCAGCCGGCGAGTCGCACGGCGTCGCCGTCCAGCGCGAGCGCATCAAGGTGGTGCCCCGCGAGGACATGGTGGAGATCTCCCGCGGCGCCGCCGTCGAGGTCTAGCCTCAACGCAGGCCAACGCAGAACAACGCGGGGTCACTTCCCGCCCATCCCCGCCGGCGGGATCATGGGCGCGAGGCGGCCCCGCGTTGTTTGCTTTGCGTGGCAACCCGGGCGGTAGTCAGTAAGCTTACCGTCATGGATGAGCACGATTCGCGCGGGGCCGGCCAATGCGGGGCCGGCCAATGAGGCTCCGTCACAGCAACGCATCCGGCCGCGGATACCGCCGGGTCCCCGCGGGGACCGGGTTCAGCTACAAGGACCTGGACGGGTCCACCCTGCCGCCCGGTCCCGTGCGGGAGCGGCTGGAGGGCATCGGGATCCCGCCGGCCTGGACGGACGTCTGGATTGCCCCGTACGACAACGGGCACATCCAGGCCACGGGGGTCGACGCGGTGGGCCGGCGGCAGTACATCTACCATCCGAGCTGGCGGGAGCGGAAGGACCGGCTGAAGTTCGACCGTTCGCTCCAGCTGGCCGAGACACTGCCGGCCGCCCGCCGCCTGGTGACCATGGATCTGCGCTCCGAAGGGCTGACCCGGGAACGGGTGCTGGCGGCCGCCTTTCGGATGCTCGACAGCGGATCGCTGCGGGTCGGCTCCGAGCGCTACACCAACGAAAACGGCAGCCACGGGCTCGCCACCCTGCTCTGCGCCCACGTCAAGGTGCGCAAGGACGAGCTCCGTCTCAGTTTCCCAGCCAAGAGCGGCAAGACCTGGGAGTCGCGGATCGACGACGCCGACCTCGCCGCCGTCGTCCGCCAGCTCAAGCGGCGCGGCGGCAAGGCCCGGCTGCTGGCGTACAAGGACGGCCGCAGGTGGCATCCGGTGTCCAGCGCGGACATCAACGAGTACGTCAAGGAGCGCACGGGGGAGGACTTCACCGCCAAGGACTTCCGCACCCTGCGGGGGACGGCGGCGGCAGCCGTCAGTCTGGCGCAGAGCGGCCCGCAGGCGAAAGTCTCGTCCCGGAAGAGTGCGGTGAGCCGCGCCATGCAGGACGCGGCCTCGGTCCTGGGCAACACGCCGTCGATCGCCCGGAAAAGCTATGTGGATCCAAGGCTGCTGGACCACTTCGCGGCGGGGGAGACGATCGACCCGAAGCGGCCCGCTTCCGCCGAGTCCGAGATCCGCGCCTTGCTGTACCAGGAAGGCGATGTGGTTCCGCTGCAAAAGGCCGCAGGCTAGAACGCCGGTCCGGCGTGCTGCCCGCCGCCCGCTCTGCTGCTTCCGGCGGCGCCGCTACATCCGGCCGAAGCGCGCCCGGACCAGGGCGAACACGCCGTAGGCGATGAACCCTGCCCCGATCGCCAGAAGCAAGTACGGGCCGAAGGGGTGGTCCCTGAGTGCCTTAAGGCTGCCGTCCAGGCCGGTGGAGGAACTGGGGTTGTTGGTCGCCGCGGCGACGACGAACAACAGCCCGGTCAGGAGCAGTGCCAGCCCTTTCGCGACATGGCCGGTGACTCCGAGCACGCTGATCAGCTTGCCGCGGTGGGACCCTTCGAAGTGGTGCAGTTCCTCCTTGAACTTCCTCCCGAAGCCCTTGACGATGAAGTACACGCCGATCCCGATGATGGTCAGTCCGAGGCCGACCATGGCCGGAACCCCGAACGGGGACTGGACCAGGGCAGTGCTGAAGTCCCGCGTTGAGTCGCCCGAATCGCCGCGCTGGCCGAGCGCGAAGCCCGCGAAACTCAACCCGACGCTCCCGTACGCTATGGCGAGGAAGCCGGAGGAAAGGAGTTTGCCCAGCCGTTCCTTGCGCGGCAGGTGGCGGCCCCGGAGGGTCGCTTCGCTCAGCTGCCAGAGCGAGAGGCCCCCGCAGGCGATGCAGGCCGCCCACATCACGGCCGGACCCCAGGGGTTGGCGGCGAGTTGTTCGATGGCGCCGGTGGGTTCGGCCTGGCCGGGCGCGCCCAGGACCAGGGCGATGGCAATGGCGCCGATCACGATATGCAGCAGGGCCATTACGGCGAATCCCGAACGTGCGACGGCGTCGAGCCAGCTGCTGTTCGACGCCGCCTCGACGGCGTCGGCGGCGCCGCCGACGGCGGCTTGGATCCCGGAATCTTCTTTGGCCATGCCCTCAGCGGTTGCAGATGCCGTCAGGCAGGAACAGCCGCAGCCTGGTGCCTGGCCAGTTCCTTCGGGCGCCTGGCCCGCAGGATCAGCTTGAACAGTTCGCCAAGGAGCAGCAGCACCACGGCCGGCACCAGACAAATCAGCCACTGCGCACCGGTCAGCGGGACGGTGCCGAACAGGTCCTGCAGCACGCGGATCTGAGTGATCAGCATCGAGCCGATCACTGCCCAAGCGAATGCCCAGAGCAGCTTCGGGTTGGAGACGGTGGACGGCCCGAAGGCGCTTTCCTCGGGGAAACGCAGGTTGAGGGCGACGGTGATGTTCATCAGCCCCAGGCCAACCAGGGCCATGCTCTGGCCCACCTCGAGTGAGCCGTAGCTGGTCTTGCCAATCTGCACGATGATCAGCGTCGCGGCCGCCATGAACAGCCCGACGACGAACAGGCGCACCATCATCGACCGGACGATGATCGGCTGGTTGAACGGCCGGGGCTTGCGATCCATGATGCCCGGCGTCGCGAGGTCCAGGCCCATCACGGCCCCAATGGGGGCGACGATAGCCATGTGGATCCACAGCACCTGCGCCGGGCTAAGCAGCGCAGTTCCGGCGATCGCGAACGCCGACGAGCCGATGAAGGCCAGGATGAACATGAACAGGTTGGCGACCTGGATGCGGATGAACTTCTGCAGGTTGTCATACACGAGCCTGCCCTGCTCGACCGCGCTCACGATCGTGGCGAAGTTGTCGTCGGCCAGGATCATCTTCGCCGCTCCCTTGGCGACGTCCGTGCCCGTGATGCCCATCGCGATCCCGATGTCGGCCGCGGCAATGGCTGGTGCGTCGTTCACGCCGTCGCCGGTCATCGCGACAATGTTGCCCTTGCGCTTGAGCACCTCGACCAGCCTGACCTTGTGCTCGGGCGCCACCCGGGCGATCACGCCGATCCCGTCCACCTCGCTGTCGGCTTCCGCGTCGCTCATCGCAGCGAACTCGGCACCGGTCACCGCGCGGCCCCTGATGCCCAGTTCGTCGGCGATCGCCGCCGCGGTGACGGCATGGTCGCCGGTGATCATCCGGACCCGGATGCCGGCGTGCTTGGCTGTGGCAATGGCGGCCACTGCCTCGGCCCGCGGCGGGTCGACCTCGCCAATCAGTGCCGAAATCTCCAGGTCTTGCATGAGCGCCATAAGGTCGCCCGTCGGATCGAACGTCGCGGGGTCGAACTCGCGCTGGGCCAGGGCGAGCACCCGCCTGCCCTGGCCCGCGATGCGGTCGTTCTCGGCGAGCACTTTCGCGCGCATCTCTTCCGTGAGGGGTTCGGCGCGGCCGCCCGGCATCCGGCCGAAGGATGACCTGTCGAGGAGGACGTCGGGAGCCCCCTTCACGTAGGCACGGATCACGAAACGGCCGTGGGCACCGGGCATCAGGTGGAACGTGGCCATAAACTTGTAGTCGGAGTCGAAGGGTACCGACGCCACGCGCGGGTTATTTCGGCGGAACTCCCGGACGTCCACGCCGCCCTTCTGCGCGAGCACGAACAGTGCAGCCTCCGTGGGGTCTCCCACGACCTCGCCGTCCTGGATGTCGGAGTCGTTGCACAAGGCGCAAGAGAACATGACATAGTCCAGGTCCCGCTCGGCGTCGCCGGTGGTCCGTTTGACCTGGCCGTCGAAGCTGTAGCCCTCACCGCTCACGGTGTAATGATGCTGGACGGTGGTGATCTCGCGCACAGTCATCTGGTTCAGGGTCAGGGTGCCCGTCTTGTCCGAGTTGATCGCCGACGTGGATCCCAGTGTCTCGACCGCGGGCAGGACCTTCATGATGGCATTCTTCTTGGCCATGTTGACCGAGCCGACGGACAGGATCGTGGTGACGACGGCTGGCAGCGCATCAGGGATCGAGCCGACCGCCAACGCCACACCGATCCCGAAGAGCACCGCGAAGGATTCGCCCTGGGCCAGGCCCATCACCACGATCGCGACGAAGGCGAAAAGTGCCGCGACGATAATGAAAATGGTGAGCCGGTCCACCTGTTTGGTGAGCGGGGTTTTCTCCGTCTTTTGGCCGGCCAGCATGTGGGCGATGTGGCCGACCTCAGAGCCCATGCCCGTGGTGGTGACAAGGATCTCGCCGTGGCCCCGGGTCACGTTGGTGTTCATGAACGCCATGTTCAGGCGGTCTCCGATGCCGACGTCGTGCCGTCTGATGGCCGGGGTGTCCTTCTCGACCGCGACGCTTTCCCCGGTCAGGGCGCCCTCCTCGATCTGCAGGGTCGCG
This sequence comes from Arthrobacter sp. P4_F10, assembly GCF_056401435.1. NCBI lineage: Bacteria > Bacillati > Actinomycetota > Actinomycetes > Micrococcales > Micrococcaceae > Arthrobacter > Arthrobacter sp. P4_F10. The sequence goes on along the minus strand of NZ_JBFUJJ010000001.1, from coordinate 78,985 downwards.
GCCAGGATCACCCGCCCGTCGGCCGGGACCCGGTCGCCGGCGTCGACCACCACGATGTCCCCGGGCACGATCTGGTCGGCGGGCAGCTCCACGATGTCGCCGTCGCGGCGCACCTTGGCCATCGACTTCATCATTTGCCCCAAGGAAGCGGCGGCCGCCTCGGCCTTTCCTTCCTGGTGATAGCCCAACCAAGCGTTGAACAGCGTCAGCAAGGCGAGGCCGACGGCGGTCCCGTACTCCTCGATCACCAGGCTGACCAGGGCCGCGACCACGAGCACAATCTGCATGTAGTCCTTGTAGTGCTTGAAAAACCGCTTCCACACAGGCTCCGGTTTCGCTGCCGCCAGGGCGTTTAGGCCGTGCTCCTGCAGCCGCTGCTCCGCCTCGGCCGTGCTCAACCCGAGGGACGGATCAACGCCCAGCCGGCCCGCGGCCTCGCCCGGTGAGAGCGCGTACCACGTCGCGTCCGCGTCGGTCGCAGCCAACTCTGCTGCTGCTCCGGGATTGTCGGTCATGACTTTCTCCTCATCGCCGGGACGCTACTCAGAATGGTGTCGGGATTTGCCGGACAGCCAGCGTGGGTTCACGGTAGTCGCCGGCCTTCTGACGCTTGGGGAGTTCGACGTCGAGCCCGGCGTACGGCTCGTAAGGAACCTGGCTGAGCAGGTGGCTGATGATGTTGAGCCGGCCGCGCTTCTTGACGTCGTTGTTCGCGACGTACCAAGGTGCCCATGCGGTGTCGGTCGCCTCGAACATGGCGTCCCTGGCCCGGGAGTAGTCGTACCAGCGGCTGTAGGACTTCAGATCCATGGGCGACAACTTCCACGTCTTGCGCGGATCGTCCATACGGCTCTCAAGCCGCCGGGTCTGCTCGTCTTCGCTGACCTCGAGCCAGTACTTGATCAGGATGATTCCGGAGTCGACCATCGCCTTCTCCACCATCGGAGTCATGTTCAGGAACCGCTCGGTCTGCTCGGGGGTGCAGAAGCCCATCACGGGCTCGACGCCGGCACGGTTGTACCAGCTGCGGTCGAAGATGACCACCTCGCCGGCCGCCGGGAAGTGCGACATGTAGCGCTGGAGGTACATCTGGGATTTCTCCCGCTCCGTCGGTGTGGGGAGCGCCACCACCCGGAAGACCCGGGGGCTCACGCGTTCGACGATGCGCTTGATCGTGCCGCCCTTGCCGGCCGTGTCGCGGCCCTCGAAGACGATGCAGACCTTGGCTCCGGTGGACTTTACCCACTCCTGCATGGCGACCAACTCGCCTTGCAGGACAGCCATCTCCGCTTCGTACTTCTTGCGGCGCATTTTCTTGCCGGCTTGCTCGTCCTGTCCGTCGGCGTTCTTGGTCTTTTTCTTCTTCTTGCCCACCATCGACCTCCTCGCGGCGTACTTGCTGAGGTAAATCAAAGCAGCGGCACTACAAGATTCGATGCGACCGGCACTTAGTCCCGGGGGATGGGGCGGAAGTGCAGACAGCCTTGTCGCGGGCACCCTCGCGCAGCGTGCTACCAACTCTTAGTGTTGACCGAGGTCGGAACGCGGTCTACGGCACTAAGACCCTATTGGGGTGCCCGCGGAACCGTGCGCCACAGTCGAGCCGGCCCCTGCTGCTGGGCGCAGGGGCCGGCCGTCTGGACTCGGCGTTGGCGCCGATGATGACGGGGATCCGCCTGGCCGCGAGCCTGGCCGCGAAGCCGGTGCGCGAGTGGCGGCCGCCACTGAGACAGAGCATCTTCCGGTCACCTTGGGAAAACCCTTAGGAGGCTACTCCTGGAGCCATTCGGCGCAGGAGTTCAGGTTCCGGGTGACGCTCTCGACGGCGGCAGCCTCGTCGCGGGCGGCAATCGCGGCCACGAGTTCGTCGTGGCCCTCGAGCGGCAGGCCGTTGAAGCCTCCCCGCCGCTGCTGGCGGAGCAGATCATTGTGGAAAACACTGCCGAAGCTGACATACAGCTCATGCAGCAGCGGGTTGGCGGACGCCTGCGCCACGCGTACATGGAAATCCCAGTCGGCGCGGGCCCACGAGGGATAGTCCGCGGCCAGCCAGGCGACACGGCGGGCGGTGAGCAGGCCGCGCAGGGCAGTGACGTCCTCGGCCGTCGCGTGACGGGCGGCAAGCCGGGCCGCCTGGGTGTCCAGCCCGACCCGGACCTCGAGGATGTGCTCCTGGGAGTGGTCTTCGTACATCCGCTGTGTGGCGCCTGCGATCTCGCTCGTGGCGCGGACGTACGTGCCGTCCCCGCGGCGGACCTCGAGCATTCCGCTGTGGGCGAGCGCCTTGATGGCCTCGCGCAGGGTTCCGCGGGAGACCCCGAACGCGGCCATCAACTCAGGTTCGGCCGGAATGCGCTGCTGCAGCGGCCACTCGCCCGAGTGGATCAGGGCCCGCAGCTTGGCAGTGATTTCCTCCGCCAGCGGCGTCCGGTGCGAGGCAGTGAGTGTCATCGCCGTGTCCCTTCCGGGGAGTGCGCAGTTCCTTCTGGAGTGTGAGAAGCGGCCCGCAGTTCCTTGGCCCGCTGTTCTTTGGCCCGCAGTTCCTTCGGCCCCGCCGACAGGAGATGGCCTACCGCGATCTGGCCGAGGGCCACTGCCAGCAGGAGGGCCAAGGGCAGCGTCCAGGAGTTGGTGGCGCTGTGCAGCAGGCCCATGCCGAACGGCCCGAGGGTCGCCAGCAGATACCCGGCGGACTGGGCCACGGTGGACAGCGCGGTGGTCTCGGCCGTGGTGCGGCCGCTGCGGCTGATCATCACCATGACCAGGGGGAAGATGCCGAGGCCGAAGCCCAGTAGCACCGCGGTCAGTGGAGCCAATGCAGCCGGCAGGACCAGCATGGCCAGGACGCCGAGGGCCATGGTCACAGTGGCCAGGTAGAACGCTGTCCGAAGCATCCGGGGGCGTGAGCCGATGGCGACCAGCACCATGCCCGCGGGGACGGAGACGAGCTGCATGAGTCCGAACATGAGCCCGCTGTCGGAGGCCGTGAGGCCCATCGTGGCCAGCATGTAGGGGAACCAGCTGAGCACGGCATAGGCCAGCAGCGCCTGCACCGTAAAGCCGAGGGTGATCAGCGCGCCGGTGCGGGTACGCAGCAGGGGCCAAGGGGAAACACGGGCGGCCTTGCCGGCGGATGCGTTGCGGTGGGCGTGCACCGCGATCGGAATGAAGCCGAGGCAGGCGCCCAGGGCCAGGAAGCCGATGGAGCCGACGCCCGCCGAGGGTGAGCCAAGGGCCTGGGCCACGGGAACGATCAGCACGGCGGTGACGGTGGCGCCTGTGGTCATGGTCAAGGTGTAGACGGCGGTCATGAGAGATGTGCGGTCCGCGAAGTGCACCCTGATGAAGGAGGGCATGGCCACGTTGCAGATGGCCAGCCCGGACATCCCCGCCACGGTGCCGGCCAGCAGCATCCCGGTGGACGGAACTCCGCGCAGCAGCAGCCCCGCCGCCAGCATCACGAGGGAGAGCAGGATGGCTTTTTCCAGTCCCAGCTGCCGGGTAAGCCAGGACGTGGCAGCTCCGGCCACCGCGAAACACAGCGTGGGGATCGAGGGGATCAGGGCCGCGATCAGCGGGCCGTAGCCCAGGACGGCCTGCAGGTCGTGAAAGAGCGCGGCGGCGCCGGTGATCCCGGCGCGCAGATTGAGCCCAATGAGCACGAGCGCCACGACGCCGGCCACGATCACGCCGCGCGGGCGGACCGCGCCGGGTGGAGCTGTCTGGGAAAGTGCGGAAACCGCCGTGCTGCTAGCCATACCTAAAGGTTAGACGTTTGATGTTTGAGGTTCAGCCTTTAGTGGCGAATATCTCGGAAAGTGACAGCCCCAGCGCGATGTGACCCCGCCTGCCCGGGGTGTGGCGCGGACGGTGGTCAGCGCGGGTGCCGGGCGCTGAGCCGCTGCACCGAGAGCGCGAGCCAGAGCTGCACCCGGTCCGCTGTCTGCGCGGGGTCGTAGCCGGTGAGTTCGGTGATCTGCGCCAGCCGGTAGCGGACCGTATTGCGGTGCAGGGTGAGTTCCTCGGCGACGGCCGCCACCGAGCCGTTGTTGCCGAGGTAGCTTTCCAGTGTGGCCAGGAGTTCGGCGCCGTGCGCCGCGTCGAAGGCCCGCAGCGGGTTCAATGATTCGTTGGCCATGTCCGCCAGCGGAACGTCCTCGCTGGCCAGCAGCAGCGAGGTCAGGCTCAGCCGCTCGGGCTCGTTGACCGGCAGGCCGTGGCTGGCCGCGTCGCGTGCCTCGAAATAGCTCCAGCGCAGGCCGTTGGGCTTGGTGTAGGCCCCGCCAATGCCGATCGTGGCGTGGATCCCGGCCTCGGCCAGGTGGTCGCTGAGGCTGCGGGCGAGGGCGCTGGCGCCGCTGCCGTCGTCGGGCATCACCACCACGAGGTCCTTCCCGACGACGGCGCTGACCGCCGCCTCGAGCGGCTGGGGCAGGGAAGAACTCCCCAGCTGTTTCTGGTGGGCGGCCGATTCGGCGAGCAGGACCACGTTCTTGCGGGTGCTGTTGATGCCGACCCCGGCCAGGCGCCGGGTGGCTTCGCTGGCCTCCAGCGTCCCGTGGATGACGTCGTCCAGGACCTGGCCGGCCAGCGCCCGCTGGGCCTGCCGCTGCTTGACCATGTTGTTGAGCTCAACGCTGATCAGGTTTTGGGCGTAGCCCACGATGCCCGAGTCCTCGAACGGCTGCTTCACCCACAGGGTGCAGGCGTCGCGGCGGCCTGTGGGGATGGGGTAGGACGCCCAGCCCTCGGCCTTGGGCGCGGGATGGCCGGGCACGCTGTTGTACAGCTGGGCGGTGAACTGGGTCAGGACGATCTCGGTGCGCAGCATCGAGCCCAGGTGTTTCAGGAGTTCGGCGAGGCCGCCGCCGGTCAGCAGGGCGCGGGCCAGGATCTGGTGCCCTGCGATGAGCCGCTCGAGCTTGACCAGGTGGTCCGCGGACTGGGCGTCGGCCACGAGCTTTCCGATCGCGATGAAAGGCGTTTCGTAGGGCACCTCCACCACCGGCAGCCCCCACCGGTTGGCCTCGGCGATCAGGGCAGGCGGCACGGCGTCGTGCGTCAGGCCCACCCCGAACCCGATGCCCACCGCTCCTGCCCGCTGGACCTGACGCACGAACCGGCGCTGCTCCGCGGCGCTCTTGAGCCGCATCCCCGTCGTCAGGATCAGTTCGCCGCCGTTGAGGAAGCGCTGCGGGTCCTCCTGTTCGGTGACGGCCACCCAGTGAATGTCCTGCTGCCAGGTGGTTTCGGCGAGGCCGGCCTTGGTGAGATTCAGGGACGGAACTCCCAGCAGGGCGGCGAGTGAAATGGCCATGGATTCAGGATAGCCGGGTGCTGGTCAAGCGCACTAAAGTGTGCCGAGCATGGTGTGCAGGTGCCTATTCCCTGGCTTGCCCCGCTGGCATAGGCTCGTGACCAGTCACACATCCGTCATTGGCAGTAAGAAAGAGGTTGTACACCGTGGTTCAAACCTTGCAGAACTTCATCAACGGCGAGTTCGTCACCCCCGCCGGCACAGGGTTGCTGCCCATCGTGAACCCCACCAACGGCGACGTGGTGGCGCAGGCGCCGATCTCGGTGCAGGCCGACGTCGACGCCGCCATGACGGCAGCCAACAACGCCTTCAAGAGCTGGAAGCACGCCACGCCCGGGCAGCGGCAGCTCATGTTGCTCAAGCTCGCGGATGCCGTCGAGGCCAACAGCGACGAGCTCGTGGAGGCCCAGCACCGCAACACCGGCCAGGTCCGCTCCCTGATCGCCTCCGAGGAAGTGGCCGCGGGCGCCGACCAGCTGCGCTTCTTCGCCGGCGCGGCCCGCATCATGGAAGGCAAGTCCGCCGGCGAGTACTTCGAAGGCCACACCTCCTACGTGCGGCGGGAACCGATCGGCGTCGTGGCCCAGGTGGCCCCGTGGAACTACCCGTTCCTCATGGCCATCTGGAAGATCGGGCCCGCCCTGGCCGCCGGCAACACCGTGGTCCTCAAGCCCTCGGACACCACCCCGGAATCCACCCTGGTGCTGGCCCGGCTCGCCGGTGAAATCTTCCCGGCCGGCGTCCTGAACGTTGTCCTGGGTACCGGCGAGACCGGCGCCATGATGGTGGAGCACAAGGTCCCGGGCCTGGTCTCCATCACCGGGTCCGTCCGCGCCGGCATCGCCGTCGCCTCGGGCGCCGCCAGGGGACTCAAGCGCGCCCACCTGGAACTCGGCGGCAAGGCCCCGGCCATTGTGTTCGCCGACGCCGACATCAAGAAGAGCGCCGCGGCGATCGCCGAGTTCGCCTTCTTCAACGCCGGCCAGGACTGCACCGCGATCACCCGGGTCCTGGTCCAGGATTCGGTGCACGACGACGTCGTCGCCGCCATGGTGGAGCACACCAAGACCCTGCACACGGGTTCGCAGAACGACGAGGACAACTACTTCGGCCCGCTGAACAACGTCAACCACTTCAACGCTGTCACGTCCGTTGTCGAGCACCTGCCGGCGAACTGCAAGATCGAGACCGGCGGCCACCGCGCGGGCGAGAAGGGCTTCTTCTTCGAACCCACGATTGTCACCGGCGCCAAGCAGAGCGATGACATTGTCCAGAAGGAAACGTTCGGCCCGGTCATCACGGTGCAGAAGTTCAGCACCGAGGACGAGGCAGTGGAGCTGGCCAACGACGTCGACTACGCCCTGGCCTCCAGCGTCTGGACGACCAACCACGGCACCGCGATGCGCCTGAGCCGGGACCTCGACTTCGGCGCCGTCTGGATCAACACGCACATTCTCCTGACCGCCGAAATGCCGCACGGAGGCTTCAAGCAGTCCGGCTACGGCAAGGACCTGTCCATGTACGGCGTCGAGGACTACACCCGTATCAAGCACGTGATGAGTGCGCTCGACGCCTAACGCAGATGCATAACGCCGACGCATGACGCGGCTGCCTAACTGAACCTGACGCATAACTGGCGCGCCTCAACCGCACGCTTAGAAAGGCTTTCCCATGACCACCACCGCACATGACATCACCTACCGGCTCGAGCAGAAGCGCCGCGTCCAGGCCGACTTCCCGGGCCCCAAGTCCGTTGCCCTGACCGAGCGCCGCAAGGCGGTCGTCGCCGCCGGCGTCGCGTCCAGCGTCCCGGTCTTCGTGGCCGACGCCGACGGCGGCATCATCCACGACGTCGACGGCAACTCCTTCATCGACCTCGGCTCCGGCATCGCGGTGACAAGCGTCGGCGCCTCGGACCCCGCCGTCGTCGGGGCCGTGAAGGAAGCCGTGGAGCACTTCACCCACACCTGCTTCATGGTCACCCCGTACGAGGGCTATGTTGCCGTGGCCGAGCAGCTGAACCGCCTGACCCCGGGCGACCACGAAAAGCGCACAGTGCTGTTCAACTCCGGCGCCGAGGCTGTCGAAAACGCCGTCAAGGTGGCCCGCCTGGCCACCGGCCGGGACGCCGTCGTCGCGTTCGACCACGCCTACCACGGCCGCACCAACCTGACCATGGCGCTGACGGCCAAGGCCATGCCGTACAAGACCAACTTCGGCCCGTTCGCGCCCGAGGTCTACCGCATGCCGATGAGCTACCCGTTCCGCGAGGAAAACCCGGAGATCACCGGTGCCGAGGCCGCCAAGCGCGCCATCACCATGATCGAGAAGCAGATTGGCGGCGAGCAGGTGGCCGCGATCATCATCGAACCCATCCAGGGCGAGGGCGGCTTCATTGTCCCCGCCGACGGGTTCCTGCCCGCGCTGGCGGACTGGGCCAAGGACAAGGGCATCGTCTTCATCGCCGATGAGGTCCAGTCCGGCTTCTGCCGCACCGGCGAATGGTTCGCCGTGAACCACGAAGGTGTTGTCCCGGACATCATCACCATGGCCAAGGGCATCGCCGGTGGCATGCCGCTCTCCGCCATCACCGGCCGTGCCGACCTCCTCGACGCCGTCCACCCGGGCGGCCTCGGCGGTACCTACGGCGGCAACCCGGTGGCGTGCGCCGCCGCGCTGGCCTCGATCGGTTCGATGGAGCAGTACGACCTCAACGGCCGCGCCAAGCACATCGAAGAGATCGCCCTCGGCAAGCTGCGCGAACTGGCAACGCAGCAGCCCGTGATCGGTGACGTCCGCGGCCGCGGCGCCATGCTGGCCGTTGAACTCGTCCAGGCCGGTTCCAAGGAGCCGAACCCGGAGCTGACCAAGGCCGTCGCCGCAGCCTGCCTCAAGGAGGGTGTCATCATCCTCACCTGCGGCACCTACGGCAACGTCATCCGGCTGCTGCCGCCGCTGGTGATCAGCGACGAACTGCTGCTGGACGGCCTCGAGGTCCTGGCCGCGGCCATCAAGGCCAACGCCTAGCCCACCGACTAGCACACCGACTAGCCCACGGCCCAATAGGCTGCCGGGACGGCAATCCCTTCCCGGAAACCGGCCTTGCCCGAACAGCGGGGGACACAACGGAGGAGCCGCGGACACATCGTCCGCGGCTCCTCCGTTTTCTGTTGTGCCTGTTGTTCCTGTTGTTTCCGTCCGTCCCGCCGGCTACGTGGTTGCCGTCCCATTTTTTGGCTTTCTGGCTTTCTGGCTTTCTGCTTCTGCCGGCCCTACTTCCAGGCGGTCGCGTCCAGCTGGATTGCCACCACGTAGAGGTGCTGGCCCTGCTCGATCTTCTCCACCTCAGTGACGCGCACCTTGGTCTCCGGGATGGTGCTCATCGGACGGCCGACGCCGATCCCGTAGCTCAGCACGCCCTCGAAGTCCCCGGCCGGCGCGTAGCTGGTGAGCGCCTGGTACCCGATTGCCGGTGCGGGCGCGCTGGTCACGGTGCTGGCCGTGCCGTCCGCGGTGTGCGACTGGGCGCCGCGGAACGTCACTTCGAGGATGGTTCCCGTGCCGGGCATCGGGATGGGCAGCCCGCTGCCGTCATCGACGAGGTCGGGGACCACTTCGACGTCGTAGCTGGGGAAGCCGCCGGAGAACCGGAAGCTCAGCTGGTCATACGGCGGGACGTCGGAGGGGTGCTGGCCTGCGCCGATCGCGTACAGCGTTGGCAGCGGTGCCGCCGGCGGAGGTGCGATGGGCACCGGGTTCTCGTGGTCCGTGTGGAACGGGGTGGTCGGTCCCGGCACCGACCAGTCGTGGGTAACCGTGGAGGAGATCACTTTGTCGCCGGATTGCGGCGGTAACGTCTCGTCGGCGTCGCCGGTTGCTGACGGCGACGGGCTCGCCGTCGCGGTGGCGGACGGGGACTGCGACGGCGGCTGGCTGCTGGGGGAGGGCTGCGGCGCCGGTGGCGTGCAGGCGGTCAGGACCAGCAGGAGCGTCAAAGTTCCCAGTACCGCGGTCTGCGTCCCGGTCCTGCGGTTGCGAATGGCGTTCATGATGCGCTCCCCTCGACCATCCAAGCGTAGGGCCTGAAGATTGTGCTGCTCAGGGCCATAAGTCACCCCCTTTTGGAGGGTCCGCTGGACTAGAGTCGTTCCTATCCACTGCAGGAGCGCAGACCGGCCGACGTCGCCCGGAACCCCCGGGGCGCAGCTGGCGTCTGCCACAGACCCATAAGGGGTTCATACATGCGATACGTAGTCGGCTATACACCCACCGAACGCGGCGCGGATGCCGTTGCCCTGGCATCGGCCATGGCCCGGGCGCAGGGGGCGCAACTCGACCTGGTCTATGTGGTGGACCGGCACACGCCCCATGTGGCGACGAATCCGGAAGGAGACCGGGTCAGCGCCGCGGAGCAGCAGGTCCTCTCCGCGGAACGCCAGGGAATGGAACTGGTCCCTGAGGGGCTGGAGGCGCATTTCCATGTCCGCCAGGCGGAATCGTTCGCAGCTGGCCTGATCGATGCCGCACTCGAGTACAGGGCGGGGCTGATTGTGGTTGGTGCCGCCAGCCATGGCCTGTTTAAGCGGCATACCGTGGGCAACGTGGCCAACGCCCTGCTGCACGCCGCCCCGGTTCCGGTGGCACTGGCGCCGCACGGCTACCGCCGGACCGAAGCCATCACGCGTTTGACCCTCGCCGTGGGCCAGCGCGTCGGAGCGGAGGCGGCGATCGACGTCGCGATCGAATCCGCCGAGCGCCGCGGGGTGCCGCTTCGGCTGGTCTCCCTCGTGGAACTGGACGTCGAGGGGGACGGCGGGGAAAACGTCAACGCTGCCCACATCCACGCCAACACCGTCCTGGCCGCCGCCGCGCACCGTCTGCCGGAGGGCCACCATGTGAGTGTGGAGGTCGCCCACGGCCGCACGATCGAGGAAGCAATCGACGACCTGGAATGGGACGACGGGGAGGTCATGATCGTAGGGTCATCCCGCCTGGCGGAGAAGTACAAGCTGTTCATCGGCAGCACGGCCTTCAAGGTGCTGCGGGCGCTCCCCGTGCCGATGGTCGTGGTTCCGCGCGACTACCAGCAGGTGGATACCTTCCCGGCGGTCTGATTCTCGGAGGCCTGGGGCCGCGGGGCCAGGACCGCCCAGTATGCGGGAATGCTGCTGGGCGGTCCGCCAGCCTCCATCGGCACTGTCATCAGGACGGTGGAACCCTGCGCGATGAGGGTCCAGCGGTCCGCGGGGAACACGCGCGAGCGTTGCCCGGCGCCGAAGTGGCCCGGTTTCGGCAGGGCAGAAATGGCCTGGCGGAGCGGTCCCGGGATCTTCTCGCCCGTGGCGCCCAGGCCGCGCAGGTAGCTGAGTGCGCCGCCCGGGACGTTTGTCTCGACCAGGTAAATCCGTCCCCGAGTGCCAAGGAGGGCTCCGATGGAGCCCGCGAGGCGTGCCTGCCGCCGCCGGCTGAGGACGTGGAAAACGCCGCGGACAAAGACGTTGGCGTCGCCGAATTCCCGCGCCAGCCCGGCTGCCGCAGCCGGCTCGGTGGCATCCAGGCTCCGGAAACTGAGACCCGGTACGTGCGGCTGGGCGCACTGCGCGGCTGCCACGGCCTCGGGTGAGACGTCGACGCCCAGGACCGAGGGGAAGATTTCGGTCAGCCGGCGTGTGATGGCGCCGCTCCCGCAGCCGAGATCGATCACGGGAAGGCCGGTGTCCATCGCGCCCGCCATGGCCTGCAGGTGGTGCCGGATCTCTTCGTTCCCGGCGCCGGGGGCGGCATCCCAGATGATCGGTTCGGTGAAGGAGCCCTGGGACACTCCGCGCCAGAAGGCATCCCAGCGCCGGTCCGGGCGGCTGGGACGGTGCAGTGACAGCGCCGCGACCCTGGCAGCCAGCCGGAACGTGTCCGCCGCCCTATGCATGCCCGCCGTGCTTTTTCCTGTTTTGCGTGTTCCTGTCTTGCGCGTGCCCGCGGGAACGGGTCCGCTCACGCGACGGCGCCGTCTCTGTGTGCGAGCAGATCCGTCATGTCCGGCACCGGCAGCGGACGGCTGAAAAAGTACCCTTGACCGAATTCGCAGTTCAGCTGCCGCAGCTTGTTCGCTTGCTCCCTGTCCTCGATGCCCTCGGCAACGGCGCCCAGTCCGGCCGAATGGATCAGTTGCAGGATGGCCGCGACGAATGCCTCCTGCTGCCGGTCTGTGGTCAGTCCGTCGAGCAGGGACTTGTCGATCTTTGCCTGCGCGGCCGGGAGGGTGCGCAGGTAGCTGATGGAAGAATAGCCCGTGCCGAAGTCGTCGATCTCGATCCGGACGCCGAGATCATTGAGCGACTTCATGGTGGCTGCGACTTCCGGGCCGCCGCGCATGATCGCAGTTTCGGTGATCTCGATTGAGACATGGCTGGGGTCCACGTCGTGGCGGGCCAGCAGGCTTTCCACGTAGGGCGCCAGATCAACGTGGTGCAGGTCCGCAGGGGAGAGATTGATGTGCGTGCTGAAGTCCGCCGGGAGGCCCGGATCGGACTTCCAGCGGCCGGTCTGCGCGATCGCGTTCCGGAGCACCCAGTGGCCGATTTCCACGGTGAGCCCGGCCTCGTCGGCGGCGTCAAGGAAGGTATCCGGCGCCAGCAGGCCCAAGGCGGGGTGGCGCCAGCGGATCAGGGCCTCGGTGCCGGCAATGGCTCCAGTGCGGAGGTCCATGATGGGCTGGTATTCCAGCTCGAGCTGGTCCATTGCCAGTGCCGTCCTCAGCTCTGCCACCTGGTGGACCCGCTGCTTGGCGGCCTCGTGCATGGCGGCGGAAAACACCAGGAGGGTGTCCCGGCCGCGTTTCTTGGCCTCATGCATGGCGATGTCGGCATCGCGGATGAGTTCCTCGCTGCGCAGGCCAGGTTCCCCCAGCCGGACACCGGTTCCGGCCGTGAGGGCGACAGCGACACCGCCGGCGACGATTCTGTCCTTCAGCGATTCGCCGAGCCGGGCCGCGATCTGCAGCACGTCCTCCGTGTCCTGGTCCGCGACGAGTACGGCGAACTCGTCACCGCTCAGACGTGCGATCAGGTGGCCGGCACCGGCCGCCGCGCGAAGCCGCAGGGCCGCCTCGCGCAGGACGGCGTCCCCCGCGGCATGGCCGAGGCTGTCGTTGATGAGCCGGAAGGAATCGAGGTCCAGCAGAATGAGGGCCGGCTGGTGTCCCGCGCCGGCGCCGGCAACGGCTTCGGCCACTTTTTCCTGCAGCAGCGAGCGGCTGGCCAGGCCGGTCAGCTCATCGGTGTTGATGACGCGCCGGAGTTCGGCTTTGGCCGCCTCCAGGAGCGCGGTCCGCTCGGCGACCCGGACTTCCAGGTCCTCGTACATGCTTTGGAGCTCTTCGGCCAGCAGGTTGATGYCGGTCGTGACGGCGTCAATGCCGTCCCTTGCCGGTGAGACCGGCAGGCGGTTCGACAAATCGCCCGAGGACAGTACGACGATGCCGTCCACGAGTTCCTCGAGGCGGCGGTCATCTTCACTCCCCGTCATGGCCCCGTGCGGTCAGCCAGCGGACCGCCTCATCGCTGTTGGTGAAAAAGCGTGTCGGAACCGGCGCCGAATTGACGCCCAGGAAGAAGTTGGCGAGAACCCGGTCCACGGCGGACGAACCGAGGAGCGCGATTGCCGAGGCGTCGCAGCGCTTGGCGAACACGGCCCGGGCGGCCCGGGTGACGGACTCCGTGGTGGCCATGTCGATCAACAGCGGCGTGGGCCGGCCGCCGCACAATTCATTGACGCGATCCATGGCCAGCTGGGCGTTGGGGGCATCAATCACGACGCCCCGGGCCCACTCGAGGCGCAAGATGCCGCTGCTGTCGAAGTCCAGAGACGAGATGTCGCGCCCGCCCGGAGTTTCACGATCCTCTTCTGGCACCAGCAATCCTCAATTTCGCCCCAACGTGTGCATTCATACTGACACTAATGCACAGCGGCCGTGGTGCGCAGGCAGCAGCCCTCAGGTCAGTAACGCAGGGCAGGAGCGCTAGGCGGCGGCGCGGGCCAGTTTCCGGGTCACGGAGTTCTTCCGGGCAGTGTGCAGCATGTCCACGGTCAGCACCAGCAGCGCCAGCCAGACGACACCGAAACCGATCCAGCGGTCCGGTGTCATGGCTTCCTTGAACACGACGAGCGCCACGATGAACTGCAGGACCGGTGCGAAGTACTGCAGCAGGCCGATCGTGGTCATCGGCAGCCGGCGGGCGGAGGCGCCGAAGAACAGCAGCGGCACGGCGGTGATGACGCCGGACGCCACGAGCAGCCAAAAATGCCCCGCACCGTTGGTGGCCAGACTTGCCGCCCCGCTGACCGCCAGGAAGATCATTGTGGCCGCAGCCAGTGGTGCCAGCACGATCGTCTCCACGGTGAGGCTCGTGATCGCGTCCGCCCGCGGGCCAACACGTTTCTTGACGAATCCGTACAGGCCGAAGCTCAGCGCCAGCGTCAGCGCGATCCAGGGGAGCTTGCCGTAGGAGACCGTCAGAACCCCGACAGCAATGAAACCGATGCCGACGGCGGCCCACTGCAGCGGCCGCAACTTCTCCTTCAGGACAAAGACCCCCAGCAATACAGAGACGAGCGGGTTGATGAAGTAGCCCAGGGAGGCTTCGACGGCCTGGCCGGTGGTTACACCGTAGGTATACGTCAGCCAGTTCACCGCGATCAGTCCGGCCGCGATCGAAAGGGGCCCGATCACCGTGCGGTTGCGGAACGCGGATCCGAGCACCCGCCACGAGCGGGTGATGGTAATCAGCAGGACGCAGAAAAGCAGCGACCAGACCACCCGGTTGGCCACGATCTCGACGGCGCCGGCCGGATGCAGGACGTAGAAGTACAGCGGCAGCAGCCCCCAGAGCCCGTAGGCGCCGATCCCGAACAGGATTCCCGCCGTCGTGTCCTTGTCTACCGGTGCCGGTCCAGCCGGCCGGGCCGGCGCCGGCCCGGCTGCAGCGGCTGAGGCGCTCGACGCTGTCAGTGGGGCGGGGGAGAAGGATCCTTCAGGCTTAGGCACAAGATCAATAACACCACCTGCGCGGCGCCTATTCCTGCCAATCGGAGCAGGAGCGAGCCGGCGACATTTAGAATAGGGGCCTGTGCGCTGTATCTACTGGCGCTGTCCTAAGACTCAGAAGGGCTCCCGGTGTCCAACTCGGCCGAATCCACATCCACTCGTCCCCTCCGTGTCGCGATTGTTGGCGCCGGTCCGGCCGGCGTCTACGCCGCGGATATCCTGACGAAGTCCAATGAGGTCAAAGACGGCGACTTCCAGGTCAGCATCGATCTCTTCGAGGCATATCCGGCACCGTACGGCCTCATCCGGTACGGGGTGGCCCCTGACCATCCGCGGATCAAGGGGATCGTCAACGCCCTGCACAAGGTCCTGGACCGCGGCGACATCCGGTTCCTCGGTAACGTCACCTACGGCCGGGACCTGACGCTGCATGACTTCCGGGCCTTCTACGACGCCGTCATCTTCTCCACCGGAGCCATCAAGGACGCGGACCTGGACATTCCAGGGATCGGCCTGGAGGGGTCCTTCGGCGGGGCGGACTTCGTCTCCTGGTACGACGGCCACCCGGATGTGCCCCGGGACTGGCCGCTGGAGGCCAAGGAGATTGCGGTGATCGGCAACGGCAACGTGGCCCTCGATGTGGCCCGCATGCTGGTCAAGCACGCCGATGAACTCCTCGTCACCGAAATCCCGGACAACGTCTACCGGGCACTGAAGGATTCGCCGGTCACCGACGTCCATGTTTTTGGCCGCCGCGGCCCGGCCCAGGTGAAGTTCACGCCGCTGGAGCTGCGCGAACTCAGCCACGCCAAGGACGTGGACATCGTGCTGTATCCGGAGGACTTCGAGTTCGACGAGGCCTCGGACGAGGCCATCCGCAGCAACAACCAGATCCGGACCATGGTCAACACCCTGACGAACTGGCTCGTCGAGGAACATGCCGAGGCCGAGGAACCGTCCTCGCGCCGGCTGCACCTGCACTTCCTGCACAGCCCCGTCGAGATCCATGACGACGCCGCGAACCCCGGCCAGGTCGCCGGCATCAAGTTCGAACGCATGCAGCTGGACGGCACCGGGAACGTCAAGGGCACCGGGGAGTTCCTCGACTACCCCGTCCAGGCCGTCTACCGTGCGATCGGCTACCACGGTTCGCCGCTTGATGAGCTGGAATACGATGCCCGCCGCGGTGTCGTCCCGAACGAGGGCGGCCGCGTGCTCGACGCCGAGGGAAACGCCGTGCCCGGAATCTACGCCACGGGCTGGATCAAGCGCGGGCCCGTCGGGCTGATCGGCCACACCAAGGGCGACGCGCTGGAGACCATCGGCTTCCTGCTGGAGGACCGGCTGACGCTGCCCCCGGCGCAGAACCCGGACCCGCAGGCCATCATCGACCTGCTTCAGGAGCGCGGCATCGAGTACACCACGTGGGAAGGGTGGATCAAGCTTGACGCCCACGAGCTCGCCCTCGGCGCCGAATGGTCCGCGGCGCAGTCCGCCGACGGGATCGAACGGGAGCGCATCAAGGTAGTGCCCCGCGAGGGCATGATCGAGATTTCCCGCGGCTAGGGCAGGTCTTTGGGGGCAGCAGGTCCTTGAGGCAGCAGGGGGGCCAGCGTCCCGTCAGCCCCGGGCGAAAAAAGTGTCGGCTGCGCGGCTGCCTACGTGCCAGAATCCTCACATGACCAAGGAACGCAGTGAACTGAAGAGCACCGGATACGAGATCTTCATCGGTATCCTTTCGATCCTGTCGATCGTGAATCTCGGGCTCTTGTATGTAGTGCAGGACGCGTCGCTCGACACTGTGCTCACCGTGATGAACGGCATTTTCAGCGTGGTCTTCCTCGCCGATTTCCTCTACCGGATCGTCACCGCACCATCGGCCGGCGCCTATTTCTTCAAGCACTTCGGCTGGGCCGACCTGCTTGCCAGCGTGCCTGTCGCCCAATTCAAGATCCTGCGCACCTTCCGGCTGGTCCGGGTGTACCGCCTGCTCCGTGAGCTCGGCATCCGCACCGTCGGCCGCGCGCTGATCAAAGATCGGGCCGGCAGTTCCCTGTACGTACTGCTGCTCATGGGCATTTTCGTGCTGGAATTCGGCAGCCTCACGATACTCCGCGTCGAGCAGTACGCCCCGGGGGCCAACATCACGACCGCCTCGGACGCCATCTGGTACACGATCGTCACGATCTCGACAGTTGGATACGGTGACCAGTATCCGGTCACCGATCCGGGCCGTGTCATCGGGTCAGGCATCATTGTCCTCGGCGTCGGTATCTTCGGCACGTTCACCGGCTACCTGGCCAACTTCTTCCTCTCTCCCAAGAAACCCGCACCGTCCGTCGGAGCGGCCGGCACAGGTACCGTGGCGGTCGAGGCACTCCGCCTGCGCCTGGAAGAGTCCGAAGCCAAGCTCACCGAGATCAGAAAGCTGCTCGCCGAGCCAACTTCGTGAACGCCTGCCCATAGTCGCGGACTTGGTGCAGGCTTCCGCGGGAACCTGATCCGTGTCGACGCGGGTCATTCGTCGTCCTGCTGAGGACTCCGGCGCGTTTCCAAACGCCCCGCTCGGAACTAGACTGGACCGGACGTGGCGGCCTTCGGTACGCCGTCGAGCCCGTCCGGTGGGAGTTCAATGAGGAATCTGGTCCATCCGGCAGCTCCGTTACCGCCAGCTGGCGGGGTCAGTGCGGAGCTGCGCCAGCAGCATGCCAGCGCCGGGCATGAGGAACTGGACTCGCAGGGACTCGTTTTTCCCGGGAACCTGCAACTGCCTGGACTCAGCAGCCTGATCCAGGAGTCGTGGCGGCGTTCCGCACAGCTGCTCGCCAACCCGGACAACCCCGAGGCGCCGCTGGCCATGGACCGCGAGGAACTCGAGGAATACCGCCGCCAGCACCCGCTGGCCGCCATCATGCCCGTGATCCATAAGCTCCTGGTCCTGCCGAGCCATGACAGCGGAATGCTGGTAGCCGTGGGAGACGAGGTGGGCCGGCTGCTCTGGGTCGAAGGCGACGCCGCCCTGCAGCGCCGGGCCGAGGGCATGATGTTCGTCCCCGGTGCCGACTGGTCCGAAGCGACGGTCGGCACCAGCGCCCCCGGAACCGCGCTGGCCCTCGGCCGGGGAATCCAGATCTCCGGTGCCGAACACTACAAGCGCTCGGTTCATCCGTGGAGCTGCACGGCTGTGCCGTTCCACGATCCTGATTCCGGCGCCCTGCTGGGGGTCGTGGACATCACCGGCACAGAGTCGGCCGTGGCCCCGCATACGTTATCGCTCGTTGAGGCGACGGTCGCCGCGGCCCAGGCGCATCTGCGGGTGGAACGGCTGCAGCTGGCCGCAGCCGGGCAGTCCTCGCCGTCCCGGCGGCGGAACTCGGCGCCGAAGACGGCCGGGGCGCCGGCGGCCAACAGCCTCTACCGCAACAGCCTCCAGCTGCTCGGCCGCGACCAGGCCCTGCTCAGCATTGACGGCCGGACCGTGGCCCTGTCCGCCCGGCACAGCGAGATCCTGGCCCTGCTCAGCAGCCACCCCGCAGGGCTGAATGCCGAGGAACTCTGCGCCCTCCTGTACCCCGGGGAGGCCTTCACCATGACCCTGCGCGCGGAGATGGTGCGGCTGCGCAAGGTGCTTCAGCAGCTCCATCCCGGTGCTGTCCCGGAATCACGCCCGTACCGCCTGCCGCTGGACCTCGTCCCCGACGCCGGACAGGTGCTGGACTGCCTGCAGCGCGGCGCCCACCGGATAGCGTTGGAGATCTACCGCGGCGCCGTGCTGCCCCGCTCCGAGGCGCCCGGCGTCGTGGAGCTGCGGGCCAGGGTCTCCGCACTGATGCGCGAGGCCCTGCTGACGGACGGCAGCGCCGAATCGCTCCTGAAGTACGCCGCGCTGCCCGAGGCCAAGGACGACGTCGACGTCCGCATCGCCGCGCTGAAGCTGCTGGCGCCGCGCTCGCCCAAGCGCGCCGCCGTCGTCGCCGATCTGGAACGGCTGGACCGGGAACTGAGCGCCTGACCCGTCGCGGCAGGCAAGGACGGCGGGTGAGTGACCGGGGTCACTTGCTTGCAACCTGACTGCAACCTTTGCGCGCCTACGCTGGGTGCAACGGGGGCCGGAAGCGCCTAGCTGCCCCCCCATCTTGCACAGCAAAGGAGCTAGCAATGACTGTTTACGCCCAGCCCGGTACCGAGGGCTCGAAGGTCACCTTCAAGGACCGCTACGACAACTGGATCGGCGGCGAATGGATTGCCCCGGTCAAGGGCCAGTACTTCGAGAACATCACCCCGGTGACCGGCAAGGTGTTCTGCGAGGTGGCCCGCGGCACCGCCGAGGACATCGAACTGGCGCTGGACGCCGCCCACAAGGTTGCACCGTCCTGGGGCAAGACCTCGGTGGCCGAGCGCGCCGCGATCCTGAACAAGATCGCCGACCGGATCGATGAGAACACCGAGATGCTCGCCGTCGCCGAATCCTGGGACAACGGCAAGCCGATCCGCGAGACCCTCAACGCCGACATTCCGCTGGCCGCGGACCACTTCCGCTACTTTGCCTCTGCTGTCCGCGCCCAGGAGGGCCGGCTTTCCCAGCTCGACGACGACACCACCGCCTACCACTACCATGAGCCGCTCGGCGTCGTCGGCCAGATCATTCCCTGGAACTTCCCGATCCTCATGGCCGTCTGGAAGCTCGCCCCGGCCCTCGCCGCCGGCAACGCCGTGGTGCTGAAGCCCGCCGAGCAGACACCGTCCTCGATCCTGGTGCTGATGGAACTCATCGGCGACATCCTGCCGGCCGGCGTGCTCAACGTGGTCAACGGCTTCGGCGTCGAGGCGGGCAAGCCGCTGGCCTCCAGCCCGCGGATCCGCAAGATCGCCTTTACCGGCGAGACCACCACGGGCCGCCTGATCAGCCAGTACGCCAGCCAGAACCTGATCCCGGTCACCCTGGAACTCGGCGGCAAGAGCCCGAATATCTTCTTCAACGACGTCGCCGACACCAACGATGCCTTCTACGACAAGGCCCAGGAGGGCTTCACGCTCTTCGCCTTCAACCAGGGCGAGGTCTGCACCTGCCCGTCCCGCGCCCTGGTCCAGGACGGCATCTACGACTCGTTCATGGCCGACRCCATCGCCCGGGTGCAGAAAATCATCCAGGGCAACCCGCTGGACACCGAGACGCAGCTCGGCGCCCAGGCCTCCAACGACCAGCTGGAGAAGATCCTCTCCTACATCGACATCGGCAAGCAGGAAGGCGCCAAGCTGCTCACCGGCGGCGCCCGGGCCGAACTGTCCGGCGATCTGGCCGGCGGCTACTACGTGCAGCCCACCATTTTCGAGGGCCACAACAAGATGCGGATCTTCCAGGAGGAGATCTTCGGCCCCGTGGTGTCCGTGACGCGCTTCAGTGATTACAACGACGCCATGGGGATCGCCAACGACACCCTCTACGGCCTCGGTGCCGGTGTCTGGTCCCGCAATGGCAACGTTGCCTACCGTGCCGGCCGCGAGATCCAGGCCGGGCGCGTGTGGGTCAACAACTACCACGCCTACCCGGCCGGTGCGGCGTTTGGCGGGTACAAGTCCTCCGGCATCGGCCGCGAGAACCACTCGATGATGCTGGACCACTACCAGCAGACCAAGAACCTTCTGGTCAGCTACAACGAAAACAAGCTCGGCTTCTTCTAAGCCGCATTGACCCGGGCGGGGCGGATCGGCAGTGATCCGCCCCGCCCGTTCCATGTGCCCGCACTGGCCACCCCGCGGGCATGCAGCACCTCCCGCCACCCCACGGAGTACACCAAACCCTCAATATGCCCAAAAGAACTATGCCTAAAACTACGCAAGGATTTCGCCAATGACGACGACAATGCAAGCTGCTGTGGTAACTGAATTCGGCAAGGACCTCCAGATCCAGGACCTCCCCATTCCCGCCCCGGGCCGGGGCGAGGCGCTGGTCAAGGTCATCACCACGGGTGTCTGCCACACCGACCTCCATGCCGCGGAGGGAGACTGGCCGGTCAAGCCGTCACCGCCGTTCATTCCCGGCCACGAAGGCGTCGGCGAGGTCGTCGCCCTCGGCGAGGGCGTCACCGATCTGGCCGTCGGCGATTTGGTCGGCAACGCGTGGCTCTGGTCAGCCTGCGGCGACTGCCATTACTGCCGCAYGGGCTGGGAAACCCTGTGCGAGGCGCAGCAGAACGCCGGCTACAGCGTCGACGGTTCCTTCGGCGAATACATGCTGGTCGACACCCGCTTCGCGGCCAGGATCCCGGCCGGCTCTGACCCTGCGGAGGTGGCGCCGATTCTCTGTGCGGGAGTCACCGTATACAAAGGCCTGAAGATGACCGAGGCCAGGCCGGGCCAGTGGGTCACCATCTCCGGGATCGGCGGGCTCGGGCACATCGCTGTCCAGTACGCCGTGGCCATGGGGCTGCGGGTCGCGGCGGTGGACATGGCCGACGACAAGCTCGCCCTGGCCAAGAAGCACGGTGCAGAGCTGACCGTCAATGCCCTGCACGAGGATCCCGCCGAAGTTATCCAGCGCGAAACCGGAGGATGCCATGGAGTCCTGGTCACGGCAGTGCACCCCTCGGCGTTCGGCCAGGCCATTGGGATGGCACGGCGCGGCGGAACGATCGTGTTCAACGGGCTGCCGCCGGGGGACTTCCCGGCGCCGATTTTCGAGATTGTGCTCAAGGGGCTGACCGTGCGTGGCTCGATTGTTGGCACCCGGCAGGACCTTGAGGAAGCCCTGGAGTTCTATGCCCAGGGCAAGATCCACCCCACGGTGTCCTCCCGGGAACTCTCCGAGGTCAACGCCGTTCTTGACGAGATGAAGCACGCCAAGATCGACGGCAGAGTGGTCATCAAGTACTAATGAAGGATGGACTCTGATGCCAGCGACAAAGCTCGACGCCGCCGTGACCCTCCCCGGGGAGGACTTCTCCCGGGTGGCTCTCACCCCGGAGGCGGTGGAACTGCTGCTCAAAATGTGGGTGCAGCACGGGCCCTTAATGTTCCACCAGTCCGGCGGCTGCTGTGACGGGTCCGCGCCCATGTGCTATCCGGCGGGGGAGTTCCTGACCGGCGACTCCGACGTCCTGTTGGGCCTCTTCGACATCTCCGACGGATTGCGGCCCCAGCCACTGGAATTTTGGATGTCGCGGGAGCAGTTCAACTACTGGAGCCACACGCACCTGACAGTTGACGTCGTCCCTGGCCGGGGGAGCGGTTTCTCAGTGGAGGCGCCGGAAGGCAAGCGGTTCCTGATCCGCTCTACGCTGATGGAAAACTGGCCGGTCTGAGCCGGAACAGGGCAGCCTAAAGCGAGCGGACAAACGTGCGGGCCGTGCCGGCAACACCGGTACGGCCCGCATCCGCGTCTCACTATGTGGGACAAATCTGGCCGCCCAGTGGATGGACACTACGATGGATAGGTCTGTTTCCAAACCCAGTTACCAAGATTGCGGACTTTTCTATGAACCTTTTCCGGACAAAATCCATCGAGCAGTCCATGTCCGACGCCGATGAACCCGGACGCAGGCTGAAGCGCTCGCTCAGCACGTGGGACCTCATGATCATGGGGGTCGCGGTTGCCGTCGGCGCCGGGATCTTCTCGGTCGGCGCCAAGGCCGCCGCGAATTTCGCCGGGCCCGCCGTGACCATCTCCTTCGCTATCGCTGCCGTCACCTGCGCGCTCGCCATCATGTGCTACGCCGAATTTGCCACGGCCATCCCGGTGGCAGGCTCCGCCTATGTCTTCACGTACGCGACCATGGGGGAGATCCTTGCGTGGATCATCGGCTGGAACCTGATCCTTGAACTGTTCACGGCCGGCGCCGTGATCGCCAAATATTGGGGCATCTACCTCAGCAAGGTCTTCGCGCTCATGGGCGTGGACATCCCGCCGTCGATCTCGCTGGGCGGCGTTGACCTCTACTGGGGCGCCTTCCTGATTGTTGCCGTCTTCACCGTGCTGCTGGTCCTCGGGACCAAGCTCTCTGCCCGCGTCGGCAACATCTTCACGCTCATCAAGATCGCGGTGGTCCTGTTCGTGATCGTGGTCGGCTTCACCTATGTGAAGTTCGAGAACTACGCCCCGTTCGTCCCGGCGTCCGAACCCACCGGAGGCACCGGAACCGCCGATGTCCTCAAGCAGTCCTTCTTCGGCTTCCTGACCGGTGCGGCCCCCGCCCAGTACGGAACCCTTGGCATCTTCGCCGGCGCCGCCCTGGTCTTCTTCGCCTTCATCGGCTTCGACGTCGTCGCCACCTCCGCCGAAGAGGTCAAGAACCCGCAGAAGACGCTGCCCCGCGGCATCTTCGGCGGCCTGGCGATCGTCACGGTGCTGTACATCCTGGTGTCGCTGGCACTGACCGGCATGGTCTCCTACACGAAGCTGGCTGAGGCCAAGAACCCGACGCTCACCACCGCCTTCGAGGCCGTCGGCAATACCGACGCCGCCAAGGTCATCGCCTTCGGCTCCCTGGTGGGCCTCACCACGGTGATCATGGTGCTGCTGATGGGCCTGTCCCGCGTTGTCCTCGCCATGAGCCGCGACGGCCTGCTGCCGCGCTCCCTGTCCAAGACCAGCACCATCCGTGCGACGCCAGCCCGCCTCCAGATCATCTGCGGCGCCGGAGTGGCACTCGTTGCCGGCTTGACCAACGTGGACTTGCTGGAGGAAATGATCAATATCGGGACCCTGTCCGCCTTCGTGATGGTCAGCCTGGGCATCCTGGTGCTCCGCAAGAAGCGTCCCGACCTGAAGCCGGCCTTCCGCGTCCCGTTCGGCAAGGTGCTCCCGATCGTCTCTGCCGTCCTGTGCCTGTACCTCATGACGAACCTCGCCGTGGAAACCTGGATCTTCTTCGCGATCTGGCTGGTGATCGGTATCGCGATCTACTTCGCCTACGGCCAGCGCCATTCCCGGCTGAACGAGAAGTTCGCGGAGGCCCGCGCCTCCGTGAACGGCCCGGGCAAGGAGAGCACGGTCAACGCGGCCGGACCGTCCGCGGCGGACGACGAGGACGCGCTCACCCGCTCCTGACCGGGGAGTACCGGCTCCCGACGCATCGAAGTCGCCGGAGCCGTGCGAATTCGCTGGAAACTTCCGGCGTCTTCGCACGGTTCCGGCGACTTCGGCGTTTGGCCTGCGATCCCTAAGATGGACACATGGCCCGCCCAGCAAGACCGGAACGCAAATCAGAGTTGTTGTCGGCGATTCTCGACTACCTCATGGACAAGACGCTGGCGGAGCTGACGTTCCGCAGCCTCGCCGACGGGCTGGGCGTCAGCAGCTACGTCCTGGTGTACCACTTCGGCCACCGTGAACAGCTGATCAACGAGATCATCCGCGGCATCGAATCCCGGCTGGACAGCATCCGCGCCACCGACGTCAGGGACATCGACAGGGACGCGTGGCGGGCCTTCCTCCTGGAATCCTGGCAGTGGACCATGGCGCAGCGCAACCGGCACCTGGCCCGGCTTGAATTCGAGGCGACAGCGCAGGACGTTGTGGCGGCGGTACCGCGCGGCACCGCCCAGGAACACTTCCGGATGCTGCACGCGAAGGCCCGGGACTGGCTCATCATCCAGGGCATCGAGCCGGAGTTCGCGGAAACCGACGCCCGCCTGTTCACCGCCGCGTTCTATGGGCTCCAGTTCGATTTCGTCGTCAACAACCAGCCCGAGGAAGCCACAAAGGCCTTTGAGCTGATGATGCTGGTCTTCTTCAACAACCTCGACCGGCGCCTGGCCACCGACGGCCAGCACATCTGAGCTGAGCCTCAGGGAGCGGCGTAGCGGCCCTCCCACTCCACGAGCGGGCGCAAATCCTCCCAGCGCCGCGCCACTTCCTCCACCGCCCCGGGTCCGGCAAGCCAGCCGGGCTGGCCCACGTTGACCCCGGCCGTGAGGGATTTGTGCTTGAGCAGCTCCGCCCGCGGATGGTCCTTCTCGAAGCCCCGCGGCACGGTCTTCAGGCGTTCGCCCTCCACCGCGAACCCCGCTGCCTCGACCTTGCGCACGATCTCCCGCAGGGCCTCGCCGCTGGCGGGATCATCCACGGCGCCGCGGAAGCGTGCCAGTTGGGCCGGGGTGTGGGTGTGGCAGCCGCCGCCGATCAGGAGGCCGTCGGCGCTGAGCTGGATGTAGAAGCCCACTCCTTCGTCCAGCGCCGCGAAGGCCCCCTGCGCGGTCTTGTAGGGCGATTTGTCCGGCGAGAACCGGACGTCCCGGTTGGGGCGAAAGAGCTTGGCCGGGCCGAAGCGCGGCTCCAGCTCGGCCAGCAGCTGGGTCAGCGGACCTTTCACCGCGGCGTCGTAGACAGGCTTGTGCTCCAGCCACCAGTCCCGGTTGTTGTTCTGTTCAAGATCGGCGTAGAACCGGAAGGCGTCGTCCGGAATGCCTGCGAATGCGGTCATGCCCAAATCCTACGGAGCCGCGGTGCACGGTGGCGAGGGGCCCGCGCACGCATGTGGATAACGCAGAACGCCCCGCCACGGAGGTCCGTGGCGGGGCGTTCTGTTGGCCCAAACGGCCTCCCGTTGAGCCGGCCCTCAAAGCGGCCGGCCTTCAAGTGGCCGTCGACGCAGCTATCAGACCTTGTTGGCGGCCTCGGCGTCGGACTCAACCTGGCCGGCGCCGAGGTTGGCGCGCAGCTTGGCGCCAAAATCGGCGTCGACATTGGTCCAGTACGCGATGGCGCGTTCCTTGATGCTGGCGTTCTTGACGCCGCTGACGGCGCCGGTCACGGTCTCCAGCAGGCGGGCCTTCTCGCCGTCGTTGTACACCTCGCGGTACAGCGTGCCGGCCTGGCCGAAGTCGCTGTCCTCGGCGTGCAGGGAGTGCGCGGAGAGCGTGAGCTCGCCGTCGTTCTCCCAGCCGCCGCCCGCAACGCCAAGCTCAACCGCAGCCGGGCCGCCCACGGAGTTCGGTGCGTACACCGGAACGGACGGAGCGTTGAAGTGGTACCGTCCGGCGCCGTCCTGGCTGTAGTTGTTGACCTGGTTCTGGGGCGCGTTCACCGGGAGCTGGGCGTGGTTGGTGCCGACGCGGTAGCGGTGCGCATCCGCGTAGGAGAAGATGCGGGCCTGCAGCATCTTGTCCGGGGAAGCGGCGATGCCGGGCACGAAGTTCGACGGCGCGAAGGTTGCCTGCTCGATCTGCGCGAAGTAGTTCTCCGGGTTCTTGTTAAGCTCCATGGTGCCGACCTTGATCAGCGGGTAGTCCGCGTGCGGCCACACCTTGGTCAGGTCGAACGGGTTGAAGCGGTAGGTCTTGGCGTCCTCGTACGGCATGACCTGGACGTGCAGGTCCCAGGACGGGAAGTTGCCGGCGGCAATGTTTTCCTGGAGGTCGCGGATGTAGAAGTCGCCGTCAGCGCCGGCCAGGGCCTCGGCCTCGTCGCCGGACATGGACTTGACGCCCTGGTTGGACTTGAAGTGGTACTTCACCCAGAACCGCTCGCCCTCGGCGTTGATCCACTGGTAGGTGTGCGAGCCGTAGCCCTGCATTTCACGCCAGGAAGCCGGCAGGCCGCGGTCGCCCATGAGCCACGTGACCTGGTGGGCGGACTCGGGGGAGAGGGTCCAGAAGTCCCACTGCATGTCGGCGTCGCGCAGGTGGGTGCCCGGGAGGCGCTTCTGGGAGTGGATGAAGTCCGGGAACTTGATGCCGTCGCGGATGAAGAACACCGGAGTGTTGTTGCCGACGAGGTCGTAGTTGCCCTCGGTGGTGTAGAACTTCACGGCGAAACCGCGGGGGTCGCGCCAGGTGTCGGGGGAGCCTGCCTCGCCGGCAACGGAGGAGAAGCGGATGAGCATGTCCGTCTCCGTGCCGGGCTGGAACAGGGCGGCCTTGGTGTACTTCGAGACGTCCTCGGTGGTCTTGAAGCTACCGAAGGCGCCGCCGCCCTTGGCGTGCACAACACGCTCCGGGACCCGCTCGCGGTTGAACTGCGCGAGCTTCTCGATCAGGTAGTGATCGGTCAGGATGATCGCGCCGTCGGCGCCGACGGACTTGGAGTGGGCGTCGGAAGTGACGGGAGCGCCGGACTGTGTTGTGGACACGGCGGGCGCAGAGATGATCTCGGTCATCGTTCTCCTTTGGTTGGGTTTCTTAGTTTCGGTCGGAGGGAAGCTGTTGGGTGCGCTGGCAGTCCTGGCAGATGCCCTGGTACAGCACGTCCGCGATCTGGATGGTCATCGGCTTGGCGTCCGCGCCCCAGTGCGGGGTCAGGCAGGGCGCGTGGCCCACGGCGCATTCGACGTCCTCCACGCGGCCGCAACTGATGCACACGGCGTGGTGGTGGTTATCTCCCACCCGCGTCTCGTACAGCGCGGGGGAGTGCGGGGGCTCGAAACGGCGCAGCATGTGCAGATCGGTGAGATCGCCCAGGACCACATAGACGGACTGCGCGGTCAGGTCCGGCAATTCCTGCCGGGCTGCGGCAAGGATCGCCTCCGCCGGCGAATGCGGGTGGTGTTCGACGGCGGCCAGCACGGCCAGGCGCTGCTTGGTCACCCGGCGGCCGTGGGCACGCAGGGCGGCTGCCCATGCGTCGTGGGTGCCCGAGGAAACCGTCATACCCCCATTCAAGCACTTATTATGACTGCCTCACAATAAGGCGGGACTAACTTTTCCGGCCGCGTCACAGTGCGCTCGCTGCCCGCCGCTAGAGTTGCCCGGTGGAGAATCTTCTGGCGGACATCACCCCCGTGCGCGAAAGTCCCGCGTTCCGCCGTCTGTGGCTGGGCTCGGCCGTTTCCGCACTGGGCAGCCAGCTGACGCTGGTGGCCGTCAGCCTCGAGGTTTACCGGCTGACCCAGGACAGCCTCTACGTGGGGCTGCTGAGCATCTTCGCCCTCGTGCCGCTGGTGTTCGGCGGCCTCCTGGGCGGCTCGATCGCCGACGCCCACGACCGCCGCACCGTGGCCCTGCTGGCTTCATCCGTCCTCTGGGTGAGCACCGCCGCGCTGGCCCTCCAGGCGTGGCTGCAGGTGGGCAACGTGTGGCTGTTGTACGCGATCGTGGCAGTGCAAAGCGGTGCCCAGGCCATCAACCAGCCGGCCCGCAGCGCCATCATCCCGGTGCTGGTGCGCAAGGAGCTGCTGCCGGCCGCCAATGCCCTGAACATGATGAGCTTCGGCCTGACGATGACGGCCGGCCCGCTGCTGGCCGGGGTGCTCGTGGCGTGGGTCGGGTTCGGCTGGACGTACACGATCGACGTCGTCACCTTCGCGTTTGCGTTCTGGGCGCTTTTGAAGCTGCCCCCAATGCCGCCCGGAAAGCATGCCAGGCCGGCCGGGCTGCGTTCCGTGGTGGAGGGATTCCGTTTCCTTGGCACCCGGCCCAACCTCCGCATGACATTCGTGATCGACCTCGTCGCCATGATCTTTGCCCAGCCCCGGGCGCTGCTGCCCGCCATCGGTGCCGTGATGATCGGCGGCGGCGAGGCCACGGTGGGGATCCTGTTGGCCTCGATGGCAGTGGGGGCGTTCCTGGCCGGTCTGTTCTCCGGCCCGTTGGGCGGCGTCCGCCGGCAGGGGGCCGCCGTCGTATGGTCCGTGATGGGCTGGGGCGCCTCGGTGGCGGCCTTCGGCCTGGTGGTGGTCCTCGCAGATCATTCCGGAGACGACGGCGTGACGGTGTGGCTGCTGCCCGCCGCCCTGTGCTGCGCACTGGCCGGGATCGCGGATTCCGTCAGCGCCGTCTTCCGCACCACCATCTTGCAGGCCTCCACCCCGGACCACCTGCGCGGGCGGCTGCAGGGCGTGTTTGTGGTGGTGGTGGCCGGCGGACCCCGGATCGGGGACATGCTGGCGGGCGGCGCGACTAAACTTTTGAACGAGGGATGGGTCCTGCTGCTCGGCGGCGTGATGTGCATTGCGGTCGCCTGGACGCTGGCCCACCTGCAGTCCGGATTCCTGCGGTACGACGCACGGAACCCGGTGCCGTAGCGGTTCGTTTTTCTTGGTAGTTCATTGAAGTACCGGGCATCAGCCTGCAGTGCAGGGCATCAGGAGGAGCAGTGCACCAGCATCACAACGGACTTAAAACCGCGGCACTCTTCGGGGTTCTGTGGGCGGTGCTGCTTGGCCTCGGGGCGTTCATCGCCGCCGGCACGCGCAGTGCCGCGCCGATCTGGATCATGGCCCTGATCGGCGTCGCCACCACGGCCTACGGGTACTGGAACAGTGACAAGTTGGCCATCCGTGCCATGCAGGCCTATCCGGTCACGGAGGCCGAGGCGCCGCAGCTGTACCAGATCGTCCGGGAATTGTCCGGCCGGGCCAACCAGCCGATGCCGCGGATCTACGTCTCGCCCACCATGGCGCCGAATGCCTTCGCCACCGGCCGGAATCCGCAGACCGCGGCGGTGTGCTGCACGGAGGGCATCCTGAGGCTGCTGGACGCCCGTGAGCTGCGCGGCGTCCTGGGCCATGAACTGATGCACGTCTACAACCGGGACATCCTGACGGCGTCGGTGGCCGCCGCCGTCGCCGGCGTCATCACCTCGGTGGCGCAGATGATGCTGCTGTTCGGCGGCGGGGACCGCCGCAACGCGAACCCGTTCGCTGCGATCGCGATGGCGCTGCTGGCCCCGTTCGCCGCGTCCCTGATCCAGATGGCCATCTCGCGGACGCGGGAGTACGACGCCGATGAGGACGGATCGGCGCTGACCGGAGATCCGCTGGCGCTCGCCTCCGCCCTGCGCAAGATCGAGCAGGGTGTGCAGTTGGCGCCGCTGCCGCAGGACCAGCGGCTGGTCAACGCCTCCCACATGATGATCGCCAACCCGTTCCGCGGCGGCGGCGTGGCCAAGATGTTCTCCACCCACCCGCCGATGGCCGAGCGGATCGGCCGGCTGGAGCGGATGGCCGGCCGCCCGCTCAGCTAGTTGGTTAGCTGCGGGTCTGGCGACGTGCAAATTCGCCGGCGACGCGCGAAGTGTCTGGCGACGCGCGAATAGTTTCGTGACATGCAAAAGGGCCCGCGACACCGGAATACCGGTGTCGCGGGCCTTTTTGCGCGTCGTGAGGAAACTTGCGCCGCGGACGGGCCGCTAGCTGCGGAAGTTGACGAACTGCAGGTCGGCCTCGTCGAAGCCCTTGAGCAGGTTCATGGTCTCCTGGAGGTCATCGCGGGACTTCGACGTCACCCGGAGCTCGTCGCCCTGGATCTGCGACTTGACGGACTTAGGGGCCTCGTCCCGGATCAGCTTGTTGATCTTCTTGGCGAGGTCCTGGGCGATGCCCTCCTTGATGGAGGCCTCGAGCCGGAATTCCTTGCCGGAGGCGTAGGGCTCGCCGGTGTCGAGGGACTTGAGCGAGATGCCGCGGCGGATGAGCTTGGATTGCAGCACGTCGAGCACCGCCAGCACCCGCTCCTCTGAGTTTGCCTTCATCAGGATCTTCTCGCCACTGAAATCAACCTCAGCGCCGACGCCCTTGAAGTCGTAGCGCTGGGCAATTTCCTTTTGTGCCTGGTTCAGCGCGTTGGCGACTTCCTGCTTGTCTACCTTGCTGACGACGTCGAACGTGGATTCGCCTGCCATGACTTTCCTCCTGATGGTTAGCCGGGTGCCTGATGTGAGGCCGGGATGTCTGCATTCCAGCCTAGTACGGATGCCCACGTTCTGGAGGGCGGCCGGGCGGGACTACTTTCACAGTCCGCTCATAGCTCAATCACGGCGGGAACGAAGCCAGGCTCGGAAGAGTTGCAAGGGTTGGAACTGCTGCTGAAAGGCAAGAACATGCACCATAAGGCCGTCCGTTACGTCACCCGCACTACCGCCGCCGCTGCCAGCACGCTGGCCGTGACGGCGACCTCCGTTGCCGCCGCCGCACTGGCGGCTTCCATCATTCTGAGTCCGRCCCCCGATGCGTCAGCCCGTCTGGACGGTGTCCACACGGACCTGGCCCGCGCCGTCGAGCTGAACCAGGTCACCGAAGAGCAGGCGGCACGATTCGAGGCACGGCTGGCCGGACGCATTCTCGGAGAGGCCTGAATTTCCGGGCATTTCGGCCCATTTTTGGCCCTTTTTTGGCCGATGGGTGCGCCGATTCGATTCTTCGGCGGAAGTTCTGTAAAGTTGTCTTGCCCGCGGGTGCTGGAAGCGGAACGGACTGGAAACAGACGTTCCGGGACTGGAAACCGCGAGTGATCTTCTTTTGAAGTTCGGCAGATTACCCGAGCGGCCAAAGGGGGCTGACTGTAAATCAGCTGGCAACGCCTACGGGGGTTCGAATCCCTCATCTGCCACCCTTGGAAAAGCCTCCGGAACCATTTGGTTTCGGAGGCTTTTTCTTTGCCTTCGGCTTTCGGGGCCCACCCAAGTTCGGGCCCGCCCGCGAAAGTCCGCGGCTCAGTCGAGCGGCGGATTTGGGATGGTTACAGTTGTGCCTGCGGGCGGAATCCATTCGCCGCCGTTCAGCAGGTTCAGATTGGCTATCCGCAGCGCATAGAGCGGGACGCCGTAGCGGCTCGCGATGCCAGCGGGCGTGTCTCCTGCATTCGCCGTATACAGGAGCCGCCCTTGCCCGTCCTGGCCGGTCACGCTTCCGCTGGCCCCAAGCTGCGGCACGTCCACGCCTCTGAGGTCGATGACCTCTCCCTCGGCAACGGATACCGGTTCGTTGAAGCTCCTGAGGATCTCGGGAGTCATCCGGAAGTGGGCGGCGATTCCTTCCCAGGTGTCGCCGTCGACAGCCGTGTAGCGCATCGGCTGGAAGTACCCGTTCATTTCGGTCGTTCCCTGCAGGCCCACGGGCGCCGCGGGCGATGCAGGAGCAGCGGCCGTCGGAGACGTTCCGGCGGCAGCGGCCGCCGGGGTTCCGCCCGCCGCATCCGTGCCGGATTCGCAGGCTGTCAGCAGGGCAACGAGAACCGCGGCCAGAAGAACTGCGGCGGCGGGCCGAACGCGGTTTGCACTGTAACCGAGACTCACCCTGGGTGTCCTGTCGCTCGGGGCCTCCCCCCGAGGCCCGTTGGTGCAATTATTCCATACGTTTTATGAAACCCGCTTCCCTCGGGACGGCCCCCGCGCGTTCGGTATAGTGCCGGTCATGGACGACAAAGCGATCTTGCACACATATCTGCGCACCCGGCGCGCAGACCTCCTCGGGAAGCTCGAAGGCCTCAGCGAGTACGACGCGCGCCGGCCCCTCACGCCGACCGGAACCAGCCTGCTGGGACTGGTCAAGCACGTGGCCAGCGTCGAACTGGGCTACTTTGGCGAGGTCTTCGGCCGTCCCAGCGACCTGGAACTGCCATGGTTCGCCGACGACGCGGAGCCGGACGCCGACATGTGGGCAGCCCACGGCGAGACACGGGAGCAGATCACGGAGCTGCACCGGCTCTCGGCCGCCCACAGCGACGCCACCATCGATGAACTCCCGCTGGACGCGCCCGGCGTCGTGCCCTGGTGGCCGGATGAGCGCAAGCACGTGACACTGCAGCAGATCCTCGTGCACATGTGCGTGGAGACCGCCCACCACCTCGGACACGCCGACATCCTGCGCGAGCTCATCGACGGCAGGGCCGGGCAGCGCCCGGGGGATCCCAACCTTTCAGTGCGCACGCCCGAGGAGTGGGCCGTTCACCGGGCCCGCATCGAGGCGGCGGCCGTCGCCGCTGAAGCAGGGGTGCCCGGCCGGTAGCACAGGCCGGCAACACTCCATTGTTCTGCGAGCAAAATCTCAGTTTTCGGCGCGGAGCCAACATGGGGTAGTCCAGTCCGCGGTTGAAGAAGAAGGAGCTTTCGTGAAGTCGTTTGCCTGTGGTGAGGTGGTTCCCGGTTGCGAAGCCCGGTCGGTGGCCACCGCGGACAGCTAACCGTCCGCCGGGTCGGGATCGCCTGTCTGCCCTTCCAGAAGCTGTTCGGTGGCGGGATCCGGCACGCCGTCGAAGTAGCGGTCCGAGACGTCGCGGAACACGGACTCGCCGGGGGCTGCAAGCCGGAACAGCGTCATGGACGAGTGCAGCTTCCGCGCGTCGATGCTGCCAAAAATCTGCACCGCGGACCGGCCATCAACGGAAGCCACGGCGGCGGCAACCTCTCGCAGACGGGGGCCAAGGACGTCGTGCCGGATGTAGGCCCGGGCCTCGTCGAGGGAGGAGATGGCATATCTGCGGGCGGTTTCGCTGTGGCCCAGGCCTGCGAGCTGGGGGAACACGAACCACATCCAGTGGCTCCGCTTCATGCCCGACTTCAGCTCCGCCAAGGCCTGTCGGTACGTCCCGCCGGAGTCCTGCGCAGTCACGAACCGTTCAAGATCGTAAGGGTCTTCCATTCTCGCTAGGCTACGTCGCCGGGGCGCGCCGGAACAGCCTGGTCACCGGGGTCCTCGACAGGACCAAAGTCGGCCCGGGCTTCTAAGCGGACCAGACCCATCACTACTCCCCGGCCACTACTCCCCATA
Source organism: Arthrobacter sp. P4_F10 (assembly GCF_056401435.1). Classification (NCBI taxonomy): domain Bacteria; kingdom Bacillati; phylum Actinomycetota; class Actinomycetes; order Micrococcales; family Micrococcaceae; genus Arthrobacter; species Arthrobacter sp. P4_F10. The sequence goes on along the minus strand of NZ_JBFUJJ010000001.1, from coordinate 46,203 downwards.
AGGGGGTGGCGGTACGATCAACATCGAGAGTCATTGGCGCACCTCAGAGTTGGCCGGAGCTGCAGGCGTCCGGATCCGGGCGCCACTCTCGGGCCGGGCCGGAGGGCGGGATGCAGGACGCATATGGGCTATATACCCCAACCACGCTGGTGGAAGTCGGGCTGCTGCTGGCGACATTTGTCCTCTGCTCCCTGATCGGCACCGAGCGGCAGGTCCGGCAAAAGGTCGCCGGCTACCGCACCCACGTCCTGGTCGGCTTGGGCTCTTGCACCTTCACCCTTATCTCGGCCTACGGCTTCGTCTACGCCCTGGCGCCTGGGGCCACCATGGACCCGTCCCGTATTGCGGCCCAAATCGTCAGCGGCATCGGCTTTCTCGGCGCCGGGGTGATTTTCAAGGGACGGAACGTTGTCCGCGGCCTGACGACGGCCGCCAGCATTTGGGTTTCTGCCGCCGTCGGCATGGCGTGCGGGGCCGGAATGCTGTCCCTAGCTGCTGCACTGACCGTTTTCCACCTCATCACGTTGTACGTCGTCTCTCCCTTAATCCGGAAGATCCCGACCCCGGACGCCCACCGGGTCCTGCACCTGGGCTATGCCGACAACCAGGGCGTGCTGCGGCAAGTGTTGGAGATCGCCACCAATATGGGATTCAGCTCGTCAATCCTGAGCACCAATAAGGCGGGCGATGAACAAAAGCCGCTCGTCCTCATGGACATCCGCTTCCATGGTCATCTTCCGCTGCGGGAACTCGTCCCCTACCTCCTGGATGTGCCCGGCGTGCAGAGTGTGACCGTTCGCGGCGTCGACCCGAACGAGGACGACGATGATGCCAGCGCCTGAGGACCCGCAGCGGGACCCCCGGGTTGACGCGTTCATCGCGGCACTGCCGGACTGGCAGCAGGATATCTGCGCTCAGGTGCGTGAACTTGTCCATGCCGCCGACCCGGCGGTCGAAGAGACCATCAAGCGCACCACGCAGCCCTACTTCGTCCTGGACGGCAACATTTGCGCCCTGCTCGCGGCCAAGGACCACGTCAACGTCTTCCTGTACGACGGCGGGATCGTTCCGGACCCGGAGGGCATCATCACCGGCGGGCACGAGAACAAGAGCGCGCGCACCGTCGCTTTCAGCCAGGGGGAAGCCATCCCCGGGCAGGCCCTCACTGCGATGTTCCGGCAGATCATCGCGGACAACCGGGCCGGCGGCTGGCGAAAACTCAAGCCGGGCAGATGAAGCAGGATGACCATTCTCGAACTGCCGGGCACGCTGATTGAAGCCGTTCGGGATGACCGTTAGAGTCTGCGGATGACCGAGCACAGCATCCCCCTGACGGAGACTGTACGCGTGCGCGTGCTGCGCAGGCCCGACGCCGGCCCGCTGGCCGACGCCTACCTGCGGAACCGGGAGCACCTGGCGCCCTGGGAGCCGGTGCGGTCCGAGGACTTCTTCACTGTCAACGGACAGGCCGCCAGCATTGAATCCAAGCTCGGGTTGTTCATCGCGGGATCGGACGTGCCATGGGTTCTCGTGGATGGTTCCCGCATCATCGGGGTGATTAACCTCAGCGGGATTGTCCGGGGGCCGTTCCTCAGTGCCCACCTCGGCTACTGGGTGGACAAGGACATGACCGGGCGGGGTCTTGGCTCGGCCGCGCTGGAGTTCGCCGTCCAAACCGCGCGGAACGAGCTCGGCCTGCACCGGCTGCAGGCCGCCACGCTCCCGCACAACTCCCCGTCGCAGCGGATCCTGAAGCGGGCCGGCTTTGAGGAGATCGGGTTGGCCCCCCGGTACCTTCAGATTGCCGGTTCCTGGCAGGACCACGTCCTGTTCCAACGGATCCTGTTCTGATGGCGGCTGTTCCGGATGCAGCTGTTCCGATGGCACCGGCGGACTTCGGTGCCCTGCATCATGTTGAACTCTGGGTGCCTGACCTGCAACGGGCCAGGGACCAGTGGGGCTGGCTGCTGGGCCGGCTGGGCTACGAGGCCTACCAGGACTGGGCGCACGGGTGCAGCTGGCGCCGCGGGCCAACGTATATCGTCGTCGAGCAGTCCCCGGACCTGAGCGGAACCATGCACCAGCGCACCGCGCCGGGCCTGAACCATCTGGCGTTCAGCGCCGGGACGCGGGAACATGTGGACGCCATGACGGGTGAGAGCCACAGCCACGGCTGGGCCGAGTTATTTCCGGAGAAATATCCGCACGCCGGCGGTCCCGGCCACTTCGCCGCCTACCTCGTGAATACGGACGGCTACGAAGTGGAGCTGATCGCGGCGGACTGACCGCTTCGGTGCCCTACGGATTGCTTGGCGGAGGTGCCTGTTCAGCCTTGAGTTCCTCGCCGTGGGCGATGATCGCGTAGATGATCAGCACGTCGACGGCGATGACGATGACGGACCACCACGGCTGCTGCGGAATAAGCATCAACTGAACGACCGCGCTGACGCCCGCAAGGATGACCGCAACGATCCGAGCCCACGCTGCACCCGAGAAGAGCGCGACGGCGGTGAGGATCAGACCCGCACCGATTGCCACATTCCACCAGCCCCACCCCTTCGCGTCGAAGAGGAACAGCGTGCCGGGGGTCGACAAATAGTAGGTGTCGGGTCCGGTGAGCGCGACTAGGCCTTGAAGGCCGCTGAAAACGCCGTTGATGATCAGAATGACTCCGGCGAAACGGACCCAACCGGTCCAGCCGGTCGCAGTGACAGGGTGATGGGCAGTACTCATAGTGTCGACCGCTTTCCGTTGAATGCTCTGTCGTCGGCCTCATGGTCGGCGCAGTCGTGTGGTGAAGCTAGTACCGATTCCGATTATGTTCCTCGCAGTCCGGGCCGGTCAATCGTTCAGGTCGTCGGAGCCGCCCCGGCGGTCGGCTCCGTTCTGTCCGCGCACCGACGGAATCCGGCGATGCCGCCCGCCTCGCCCCGATCCGCAGGGTGGGCCGCGAGCAAGTGCGGTGTCGGCCGAGGCTGGTTCAGATGCGCCTGGCCCATCGCGATTGCCCCGGATCCGGGTACCTTGAAGCCATGACCATCTTGCTCGTCGGCGGCGGCCCCGACACCGTGACCACTCCTGCCGTTTTCGACCGGTTCGTCAAGGAAGTCCGGCACCGGGCGCCTGGCAGGGTTCCTCGCATTGCCGTGGTTCTCTTTGACCACGAGGGCAGTTCGGAATACTTTTTGCCCGCCTATCTGAAGCCGCTGGAATCCCGAGTCGTCTGCGAGGTGCTCCCGGTCCTTCTCCACTTCAACGAGGAGGCGGATCCTGCCGCGTTTGACGACGTCGACGGGATCGTCGTCGGGGGCGGCCCGACGCCGGGATACCTGGATGGCCTGCGGCCGTCCGCGGAGGCCATCCGTCGAATGGTCTCGGAGGGCGTGCCGTATATGGGGTTCTCCGCCGGGGCGATGGTGGCGCCAGCGCGGGCGATTGTCGGCGGCTACCGAATCCGGGGCACAGAAATCTGCCCGGTCGAATGGTCTGAGGGACTCGAGGAACTGGAAATCCGCGACGGACTTGGACTGGTGCCTTTCGCGGTCGACGTCCACGCCGCGCAGGCCGGAACTCTAAGCCGGGCGGTTGGCGCGGTGGCGAAAGGCCTCGTGGACCGTGCGGCGGCCGTGGATGAGAACACTGCCCTGGTCCTACACCACAGGGACCTGGAATCGTTGGAGGTAATCGGCGCTGGGAACTGCTGGACGATTCGCGGTGTTGGCACCAAGGCCACAGTCTCGGTCCTGACCGCGCAACATTAGGCCCGGAGCCCGCCCCTTGGCACGTTTGTTACTCACGGGTAACATTGAGTCATGCACCTCCTATTCCGGACCCTCCTGCTGCTGTTCACGTCCTCGCGCCGCTCACCCCTGAGCATCTGGGGCAACTCCTCGCTGCCGCTGCGGGTCCTGCCCACGGATATCGACATCGCCATGCACGTCAACAACGGCATGTACTTCTCGCTCATGGACCTCGGGCGCTTCGATCTCATGGCCCGCAGCGGAACCTGGAAAAAGATGCGCCGCAGGGGCTGGACCCCGGTGGCGGCGGGGGAGACCATCGCCTTCCGCCGTTCGCTGCAGCTCTGGCAGAAATACACCATCGAATCCAGGATCATCGGCCTCGACTCGAAGGCCATCTACTTCGAGCAGCGGATGGTGGTGGACGGCGAGGTTTACGCGCGCGCCTACATCGCCACCCGGCTTCTCAGTAAGGGCAAACCCGTCAGCCAGGAGGAAATCATCCGCGAATTCGGCGCTCCGCCGGCGGATCTGGAGCTGCCCGAGTGGATCCACGAATGGCGTGAAACCAACGCCCTGCCCGGCGCCAGGCGTCCGGCCCCGCACGCCTGGGCGTAGCATCCGGGCCGGCCTGCCCGGATGTGCCAACAGCGAAATGCCGGGGACAATCCATGCCGGCTCCCGTACCGTTGACTCATGGCTACCGTAGACATCACAGGTGAACAGTTCGCATCGACAGTCGAGGATAACGACATTGTCCTCGTCGATTTCTGGGCCGAATGGTGCGGCCCGTGCAAGCAGTTTGGCCCCACATACTCAGCGATCTCCGAGAAGCACCCGGACGTCGTCTTCTCCAAGGTCGACACTGAAGCCGAGCAGCAGCTCGCTGCCGAGGCCGGCATCACGTCGATCCCCACGCTGATGGCCTTCCGCGAAAAGGTCCTGGTGTTCTCGCAGCCTGGCGCCCTGAACGCGCAGCAGCTCGAGCAGGTGGTCGACGCCGTCAAGGCCCTGGACATGGAAGAAGTCCACGCCCACGTGGCCCGTTCGCAGGCAGAGGCCGCCGCCGCGGCGACCAACCAGGACGGGACCCAGATTCCGGAGTCCTGACCCCCGGCTTAATTCCTCGGCTAAAAGCAATGCGGGGCCACTCCGCGCCCATGGATCCTTCAAGGATGGGCGCGGAGTGACCCCGCATTTTGGCGTTGTTGAGGGGCGGGTGCCTAGAGCATTTCCAGCTTGACCGGCTCGGCCAGCAGCGCGCTGAGGGACTCGTTCAGGTCCTGGACGGCCGTGCCCTTGGAGTGCTTGTCCAGGTCCGCCTGGCTGGCCCACCGTTCGGTCAGCACGAGCTTGTCCTCGCTGGCCTCGGTGAGCTCATACCGGATACAGCCGGGCTCGTTGACCACCTCGTCAATCGCGATTTCCAAGGCGAGCTTCACGCGGAAGAATTCGCCGTCGTTGGGAATGAAAATGGCCTGAAGATCAACGGGTGCACTCATGGCAATTACCCTACCGGGCCGCCGCGCCGGCACTGGAAGATGACCCAAGATTTCATAGGACTTCCAAGCTTTGCTCTTCTTTTGCCTCCGGTCAGTTGGTAGCGTCTCATCATGCTTGCTTACACAGCCGGGGACACTGACGTTCCGCTGCTCGAGGACACCATTGGCGCGAATTTCGAACGGATTGCGGCGCGGTTCCCGTACCACGACGCCCTGATCGAGGCGGCCGCGGTGCCCGGCGAAGAGGCCCGGCGGTGGAGCTATTCCAAGTTGAACGACGACGTCGACCGCCTGGCTCGTGCGCTCCTCGCCCTGGGCGTAGGTAAAGGCGAGCGGATTGGCATCTGGAGCCCCAACTGCGCCGAATGGACCATCCTGCAGTACGCCACCGCGAAGATCGGGGCGATCCTGGTCAACGTCAACCCCGCCTACCGCAGCCACGAGCTCGAGTTCGTGGTCAAGCAGAACAGCATGCGGATGCTGGTCTCCGCGCCGTCGGATCGGAACAGCGGCTACACCGGGATGGCGCGGCAGGCGCTGGCGGCGTGCCCGGACCTGCGCGAGCTGGTCTTCCTCCCGGATGCCGGCCTGGCCGGGCTGACTGCGGGCGAACCCGAAAACGACGCGGAGCGCACGTACGCCGAGCTGCTCAAGCGGGCTGACGACGTCGGGCATTCCGCCCTGAAGGCGCGCATGGCGGAACTGGACCCGCACGATCCCATCAACCTGCAGTACACCTCGGGCACCACCGGTTTCCCGAAGGGCGCCACACTGACGCACCGCAACATCCTCAACAACGGCTACTCGATCGGCGAGCAGCTGGGCTACACGGAACACGACCGCGTAGTGATCCCGGTGCCCTTCTATCACTGCTTCGGCATGGTGATCGGCAACCTGGCGGCCCTCAGCCACGGCGCCGCCACCATCATCCCCGGCCGGGCGTTCACGCCGGCCTCGGCGCTGGAGGCCGTGCAGGACTTCGGCGGAACCTCGCTGTACGGGGTGCCGACCATGTTCATCGCCGAGCTCGCCCTGCCGGAGTTCGCCTCCTACGACCTCGCGACACTGCGCACGGGCGTGATGGCCGGATCGCTGTGCCCGATCGAGGTGATGAACCGGGTCATTACCGAAATGAACATGACAGACGTCGCCATTTGCTACGGCATGACGGAGACCTCGCCGGTGTCCACAATGACGCGGAGCGTGGACACCATGGCCCAGCGGACCGAGACCGTGGGCCGGACCATGCCGAACCTGGAGAGCCGGATTGTGGACCCGGTGACGGGAGAAGTGCTGGAGCGCGGCGGGATCGGTGAACTCTGCACGCGCGGCTACGCCGTGATGCGGGGGTACTGGAACCAGCCGGACAAGACGGCCGAGGCGATCGACGCCGACGGCTGGATGCATACCGGGGACCTCGCCCGGATGGACGCGGACGGCTGCATCGTGATTGAAGGCCGGATCAAGGACATGGTGATCCGTGGCGGTGAGAACATCTATCCGCGCGAAATCGAGGAATTCCTCTACACCCACCCGGACATCCAGGACGTGCAGGTGATCGGCGTCCCGGACGCCAAGTACGGCGAGGAACTGATGGCCTGCGTCATCCTGAAGCCCGGGGCCGCTCCGATGGACGCCGCCAGCCTGGCCGAGTTCTGCCGCGGCAAGCTCGCGCACTACAAGATTCCGCGCTACGTGGACGTCCGCGAGAGCTTCCCGATGACCGTCTCCGGCAAGATCCGCAAGGTGGACATGCGCCAGGAGGCCGCGGCCCGGCTGGGCCTCTGACAGCAACGCGGGGTGGGGGTCAGTGGCCGCGGTGGTCCTGGATGGTCATGCGCGGGCCGAAGGTCGGTTTCCGGAAGCCGCTCAGTCCGATCATCCGGACCACACGCTGCCGGTGCCCTGCCCAAGGGGCCAACAGCCTGAGCATGCCGGCGTCGTCCGTGCGTCGGCCGGTCAGGGCGGCGCCCACGTAGGCCGCGAGGTGGTAATCGCCCACCGCGATCGAATCCGGGCAGCCGTGCGTGCGCTGCACCACCTCCGCCGCCGTCCACACCCCGATTCCGGGAAGGGTCTGCAGCTTGGCCCCTGCCTCCGCAGCGGGCAGCGCGGCGAGCCGTTCAAGCGCGACGGCGGAACGCAGCGCCCGCATGATGGTTGCCGAACGCTGCGGGCCCACGCCGGCCTTGTGCCATTCCCAGGACGGAATGTGCAGCCACTGCGCGGCCGTCGGCTGGACCAGCAGATTGGCGGGAGCCACCGTGCCGGCACCCGGTGCCGCCGTCCCGTAGCGGTACATCAGGTAGCGGTAGCCGCGGCGGGCCTCGATGACCGTGACCTTCTGCTCCAGGATGGTCGGCACCAGTGAGTCGATCATCCGGCCGGTTGCAGGCAGCCGGATCGCGAGGTTCCGGCGTCGGGCTTCAACCACCATGCGCGGGAGCGTGGCGTGGAACGCGGGCTCGTCGAAGCCGGACCAGTCGTCCTCGCTCCCGAGCATGCGCGGAACGGAGGCGACGGCGTCCACCGCTCCGGGGCCCCAGGCCTGCGCGTCCACTGCCGGGTCCGCCCGCGGCCCGGCGGTTGCCAGGCGCAGCGTGGCCGGACCGTGCGGGGTGGTGAACGCGAGCCAGACCCCGTCCGGGGCGGTGCGGATGGACGGGTCGCCGTGGCCGCGCAGGAGCGTGCCGATGGTTTGCATCAAGTCGAACGGGCTGCCCGGGCGCCACCGCAGTGAGGCGTCCGCCGCGGCGGCAATGCCTGCGGGGACGTCTGCAACGGTCATTCGAACATGTTCCCATGTCCCCCCGACAGCGGCCGCATCCGCAGCAACGGAGCATGGGGCGTAGGGCCCTTAACGTCCAGCGCTGCCGGGACTAAACTCCTGCTGTGGCGTGGAGCGTCCACGCCTGCCTCGTGGCCCGAATCCTTGTTCTTGGGAGAGTGTGATGGCTGGTGGAGTTGTACATTTTGAAATCCCCGCAGACGACGAGGGCCGCGCACGGGAGTTCTACAGTTCGGCGTTTGGCTGGGAGGTCAGCTCGGTGCCCGAGATGAGTTACTCCATGATCAAGACGACGCCGACGGATGCAACGGGCATGCCCTCCGTTGCGGGCTCCATCAACGGCGGCATGTTCCACCGTGAGGGAGACCTCACGTCCCCGGTGGTCACCGTGGACGTTGATGACATTGACGCGGCGCTGGAGAAGATCAACTCCTTGGGCGGCAGCACTGTCTCCCCACGGCAGGAAGTCGGCACTATGGGCTGGGCCGCCTACTTCCGGGACACCGAAGGCAATGTGGTCGGTCTCTGGCAGAGCGCCCCGCGTGAGGGCGGCGCCGGCGCCGCGGCGGATGACATCGGCGCCTGACGTCCCTGACGGGTGCGCTGGCACCTCAGGGCATGCAGCTCAGTGCATCCCTGTGGTGAGCCACAGTGCCACGACCGCCAGTGGGACCGTGAGGACAACGGCCACCACACCGGCTACGGCGAAGCCTCCCCAGCGGATCTCCACGTTGAGGGCACGGAGCCGCTCGTGCCACAGCAGCGTGGCCAGGGAAGCCCACGGGGTCACCAGCGGGCCCAGGTTCACGCCGATGAGCAGGGCCGCCAGCCGGGCCGGGGAGCCGCCCACCGGTTCCAGGGCCAAATAGGCGGGCAGGTTGTTCACGGCGTTGGCTGCCCCCGCACCCAGGCCGGCGAGCTGCAGGAGCGCCGGCAGGCTCTCGCCTGTGCCTGCGATCCCGGACAGGAACCGGGTGAGCCCGTTGGCGTGCAGGGCCTCCACCACCATGAAAAGTCCGGACGTGAGCATGAGCGGGCGCCAAGGAACCATGGACCAGCGCAGGGCGGAGCGCCGCCGCCAGAGGAACAGCAGGAGCAGGGCCGCGGCTGCCGCGAGCGCCGGGATCTGCACCGGAACCCCGGAGACCAGCGCCGGAAGCAGGACCACCATGACCCCGGATGCCGCGTACAGCAGCACCCGGTCCCGCACCCTATGGACCGGCTGCGGTCCGTACTTGCCGCGCAGATCCTTCCGGAACGGAAGCCACAGCAGCACCAGCGGCACGAGGATGCCCACCAGGGCTGGGGCCCACACCAGCGAAGCGAACGCGGCGGGGCTGAGCTTGAGCCGGTCCTGCGCCAGCAGGTTGGTCAGGTTTGAGACCGGCAGCAGCAGCGAGGCCGTGTTCGCCAGCCACACTGTGGTCAGCGCGAACGGCAGCGGCGGAATGCGGGCGTGGATTGCCAGCAGCACGACGACGGGAGTCACCAGCACCGCCGTCGTATCCAGCGACAAGAACACCGTGGAAACGGTGGCGAGTGCGATGACGAGGAACCACAGCAACAGGACCCGGCCGCGGCCCAGGGCGGCCAGCCGCTCCGTGACCACGCGGAAGAGCCCGGCCTCATCCACCAGCTCCGTGACCAGGGACATCGCCACCACGAACGCCAGCACCGGCACGGTCCTTGCCGCCAGTTCCTGAAAAGCGGGGACCGGCAGCAGCCCGGTGGCCAGCGCCGCGCACCCCGCCAGCAGCATGCCCGCGGGCAGCGCGTAGCTCCTGAGCTTCTTCAGCCGGGCGATCCTCTTCACTGCCATATCCTCGCACCTGCTGGAGGCGTCGCCGCGCCGAGGTGCATCCCCGCCGGAGACGGTAGCTTTGTACCTATGAAGTACGCCCAGTCCGTTCTGGACCTCATCGGCCATACGCCGCTCGTCAAACTCAACCACGTGACCGATGGCATCGCAGCCACCATCCTGGTAAAGCTCGAATACCTGAACCCCGGCGGTTCGATCAAGGACCGCATCGCGGCGAAGATGATCGATGAGGCCGAACGAACGGGCAAGCTCCTGCCCGGCGGCACCATCGTGGAACCCACCTCGGGCAACACCGGCGTTGGCCTGGCGCTGGTGGCGCAGCAGAAGGGCTACCGCTGCATCTTCGTGGTGCCGGACAAGGTCGGCGAAGACAAGCGGGCCGTGCTCCAGGCCTACGGCGCCGAAGTGGTGGTCACGCCCACCGCCGTCCCGCCGGACAGCCCGCAAAGCTACTACGGCGTCTCGGACCGGCTCGTCACCGAAATCCCGGGAGCCTACAAGCCGGACCAGTTCTCCAACCCGGCCGCACCGGCCAGCCACTATGAGACCACCGGCCCTGAGATCTGGCATGACACCGACGGCCGCATCACGCACTGCGTGATCGGCGCCGGCACCGGGGGCACGATCACGGGCACCGGCCGGTACCTMAAGGAAGTTTCCGCCGGGCGGCCCGGGGCCGAGGGCGGCGTCGTGAAGATCATCGGCGCGGATCCCGCAGGCTCGGTGTACTCCGGCGGCACCGGCCGCCCGTACTTTGTCGAGGGCGTCGGGGAGGACATGTGGCCGGCCAATTATGACAAGTCCGTCCCGGACGACGTCATTGCCGTCAGCGACGCCGATTCCTTCGCGATGACCCGCCGGCTGGCGCGCGAGGAAGGCCTGCTGGTGGGCGGGTCCTCGGGCATGGCCGTCGTGGCCGCCATGGAGGTTGCCAAGGACCTCCCGGCGGAAGCCGTCGTCGTGGTCATCCTGCCGGACTCCGGCCGCGGCTACCTGGCGAAGATCTTCAACGACCAGTGGATGCGCTCCTACGGCTTCCTGGCCAGCGGGGACGAGGCCTCGGTGGGCGAGATCCTCAAAGCCAAAACCGGTGAACTCCCGGACCTCGTCCACATCCACCCGAACGAGTCCGTCCGCGATGTCATCAACATCATGAACGAGTACGGCGTCTCGCACATCCCCGTCCTGTCCCAGGAACCGCCCGTCGTCATGGGCGAGGTCCTTGGCGCCGTGGACGAACGCACGCTGACGGCCAAGCTCTTCCGCGGCGAGGCAAAGCTCTCGGACAAAATCTCCGAACACATGGAGGCCCGCCTCCCCGTGATCGGCTCGCTCGAATCGATCTCGACCGCCCGCGAACTCCTCTCCGACGCTGACACCCTCATGGTGACGTTTGTCGGCGCTCCGGTGGGGATCCTGACCCGCCACGACCTCCTCGCGTACCTCAGCAACTGACCAGTTCAAGGAGTCCCATGTCTGTGCCTGAAAGCTCTTCCTCGAAAATCCCGGGCTTCAACACCCGTGCCATCCACGCCGGACAGGCGTTTGAGCCCCGCACCGGGGCGGTGGTGCCCCCCGTGCACTTCTCGTCGACCTATGCCCAGGACGGCATCGGCGGGCTGCGGGACGGCTACGAATACGGCCGGGGCACCAACCCCACCCGTGACTCGCTGCAGGAGCAGTTGGCCGCGCTGGAAGGCGGGAGCGCCGCGTTCTCCTTTAGCTCGGGCCTGGCCGCCGAGGACTCGATGATCCGCGCCCTCACCCGCCCCGGTGACCACATTGTGCTCGGCAACGATGCCTACGGCGGAACCTACCGGCTCATCAGCCGGGTCCTGGGGGAGTGGGGCATCGGCAACACCCCGGTGGACATGTCCGACCTCGACGCCGTCGCGTCCGCCGTAGCAGCCGGAGGCACGGCCGACGGCGGCGGCAAGACCCGCCTGGTGTGGGTGGAGACGCCGTCGAACCCGATGATGAAGATCACCGACATCGAGGCGCTCGCCAAGGTGGCGCACGACGCCGGCGCGCTCCTCGTGGTGGACAACACCTTTGCCTCGCCGTACCTGCAGACCCCGCTCGCCCTCGGCGCCGACATCGTGGTGCACTCCACCACCAAGTACATCGGCGGCCACTCGGACGTCGTCGGCGGCGCGATCGTGGTCAACGACCCCGAGCTGGCCGAGAAGATCGGCTTCGTCCAGTTCGCCGTCGGCGCCGTGTCCGGGCCGATGGACGCCTTCCTCACCACGCGCGGCCTGAAAACCCTCGGCGTGCGCATGGACCGGCACAGCGACAACGCGCAGGCCGTGGCCGAATGGCTGCTGGAGCGCCCCGAGGTCGAAGCCGTGCTGTACCCGGGCCTGCCCTCCCACCCGGGCCACGAGCTGGCCAAGAAGCAGATGAAGAAATTCGGCGGCATGATCTCCGTGCAGTTCAAGGGCGGCGAGGCCGCGGCACGCAAGGTGGCCGAATCGACCTCCGTCTTCACCCTGGCCGAGTCCCTGGGCGGGATCGAATCGCTGATGAACTACCCCTCGGAAATGACGCACGCCTCGGTCAAGGGCACCGAACTGGCGGTTCCGGTCAACCTGATCCGGCTCTCCTGCGGCATTGAGGACGTCGAGGACCTGATCGCCGACCTTGACGCCGCGCTGTCCTCCCTGGACGCCGGCAGCTAACTGCACCCCTAGCTGACCGCCGCGCAGGCGTCAGTCCGGTGCGCCGAACGCGGCCACCCTAGCTTTCTCTAAGAGAGTCAGCTAGGGTGGCCGCATGGCACTCCGATCCGACTGGTCCCAGCGGACCTGCAGCATGGCCCGCGGCCTCGACATCCTCGGCGATCCCTGGAGCATGCTGGTCCTGCGCGAGGTGTTCTTCGGCAACGGCCGCTTCGAGGCCATGAAGGCCCGGCTCGGGGCGGCCGATTCCGTCCTCACCAAGCGGCTCGCCGGGCTCGTGGAGGCCGGGCTCCTCACCCGGCGGCCCTACGGCGACGGCGGCCGCACCCGCCAGGAATACGTCCTGACCGCCAAGGGCGAGGACGCCCTCCCGGTGCTCAACGCCGTCGTGATCTGGGCCGAAAAGCACCTCCCGGCGCCTTCCGGGCAGGCGCACATGTTCGTCATCCACACCGGCTGCGGGGAGAGGACCTCCTCGGCGGACACGTGTACGGCCTGCGGGGAACCGCTGACGGCCACCAACACGAGCTGGCACAGCCTCTCCCGCACCGCGGACCCCGTGCCCCTGGCCACGTCCGGCACCGCGACCCCTGACCAGAACGGAACCGCCGCATGAGCGCCCCTGAAACCATGACCCCCGCGCCGGTCCGGCGCCGCATCCACCCGGCGTGGACTGTTGCCGCCGTGGCTTTCCTCGCGCTGGTCGGCGCCGCCGGGTTCCGGGCAGCGCCGGGGGTGCTGATGGTGCCGCTGCAGAACGAGTTCGGCTGGTCCACCACCGTGCTCTCGGCCGCGGTCAGCATCAACCTCGTGCTCTTCGGGCTCACGGCGCCGTTCGCGGCAGCCCTGATGGAACGCTTCGGCATCCGCGCCGTCACGGCCGTGGCCCTGGTGCTGATCGGCGCCGGCAGCGCCCTGACGGTCTTCGTGACCCAGTCCTGGCAGATCCTGCTGACCTGGGGGCTGCTGATCGGGCTCGGCACCGGGTCCATGGCGCTGGTCTTCGCCGCCACCATCGCCAACACCTGGTTCGCCAAGAGCCGCGGCCTGGTCATCGGCATCCTCACCGCCGGCAGTGCCGCCGGACAGCTCGTGTTCCTGCCCTTCATCGCGCTCCTGGCCCAGGACCCGGGCTGGCGGCAGGCCTCGCTCCTCATCGGTGCCGGCGCGCTGGCCGTGGTGCCGCTCGTGCTGAAGTTCCTGAAGAACTCACCGGCCGAGGTCGGCGTGCTGCCCTACGGGGCGACGCCGCCGGCCGCCGGCGCCGTCACAGGGCCAGAATCGACCGACTCGACCGGGCCGGCCGGGCAGGCAGCGCCCGGGCAGGCAGCGGCGGAGCCCCGCCGGAACGCCGCGGTCCGGGCCCTGCAGGTCCTCAAACGGGCCAGCAAGGTGCGTACCTTCTGGGCCCTCGTGGCCGGCTTCGCGATCTGCGGCGCGACCACCAACGGGCTGATCGGCACCCACTTCATCCCCTCCGCCCATGACCACGGCATGCCCGAAACCACCGCGGCGGGCCTGCTCGCCGTCGTCGGCCTCTTCGACATCATCGGCACCATCGCCTCCGGCTGGCTCACGGACCGCTTCAACCCGCGGATCCTGCTCGCCGTGTACTACCAGTTCCGCGGGATCGGGCTGCTGGTCCTGCCGCTGCTGCTCAGCGCCACCGTCCAGCCCAGCATGATCGTGTTCGTGGTCATCTACGGCCTGGACTGGGTCGCCACGGTGCCGCCGACGGCCGCGATTTGCCGCCAGGTGTTCGGCGCCGACGGGAGCGTCGTGTTCGGCTGGGTTTTCGCGGCCCACCAGCTCGGCGCGGCCGCCGCGGCCCTGGCGGCCGGGGCGGTCCGCGACGCCACCGGCCAGTACACCTATGCCTGGTTCGCCGCCGCCGCCATGTGCACCATCGCCGCCGTCATCAGCGCCACCATCCGCAGGGACGCCCGGAAGCTGGAGTCCGTCCCGGTGCCGGCGTAGCCGGGTCTGTAGACTGGCCCGACAGCGAGGGCGCGTTTGCGCCGCCCTGGACGGAACCGCCCAAACGGCCAGCGTCTACACCAGCAGCCCGATGGGGGAATTCATGTCAGTGCCCGATTCAGACCGCAGCCCGGCGCGGCGCACACCCGCCCGGCAGCTGCTCCGGCTCTCCGTCATCCTGGCCATCGCCGCGGTGGGCTACTTCATCTGGATCTCGCTCGGTGCCTGGGCCAAGCAGGGCCTGGACTTCAGCGTGTACTGGTACGGCGGCAAAATCCTCAACGACGCCGGCGCGGCGCCTTCAGACCTGTATGCGGGCAACGTGGACTGGGCCGGTGGACCGACGCTCATGTTTACCTACCCGCCGTTCGCCGCCATCCTCTTCAGCCTTTTGGCCCGGCTGCCGCAGGCGGCAGCGCTGACCCTGTTCAACGCCGCCGGCGCCGGGGTGGCGATCCTGACCGCGGTCCGCGCGGTCCGGTACTGGAACGCGAAAGCCTCCTGGCGCGCCACCTTCCGGATTCCGGGCAACGGCTGGGCCGCCGCCGTCCTGGTCCTGGCGGTGCTGAACCTGGGTCCCTGGCGCGAGACCCTGGTGTTCGGCCAAATCAACGCGCTGCTGATGGGCCTGATCGCGGTGGACCTGCTGGCCCGCAACCATCGCTGGACCCGCGGCTTCCCCGGCAGCGGCTTCCTGGTGGGCGTCGCCGCCGGCATCAAGCTGACGCCGCTGGTCTTCGGGCTGTACTACCTGGTCCGCAGGGACTGGCGCGGACTGGGCAATATGGCCGCTGGCTTCACCGCCACCGTGCTGGTCGGCTGGCTGCTGCGTCCCGCCGAATCCCTGCAGTTCTGGCTCCAGATGCTGCCGGACACGTCCCGGATGGGGGGAGCGGGCTATGTGGACAACCTGTCCCTCAAAGGTGCCCTGCTGCACTTCGGTGTCCCGGAGGCGCACGTCACTGTGCCGTGGCTGGTGCTGAGCCTGATGGTTGTGGCCGTCGGCGCCGCAGTGATCAAAGCCGCCAGCGATCAGGGCGCCCGCGTCGTGGCCGTGTCGGCGACGGCCCTCACCATGCTGCTGATCAGCCCGGTCTCGTGGTCCCACCACTGGGTGTGGGTCGCGGCCGTCTTTCCGGCGTTCGCCTGGACCCTGCGGGAAACCCCCCACCGCTACGCAGGAATGCGCTGGACCATGGGCGGCGTGCTGGGCACCTCGATCATGGTGTTCCTGTTCTCGCCCAAGACCATTGGCACAGCCCTGGGCGCGGAAAACCTCGATGTCCAGACGCCCGGCCTGTGGATCATGGCCTCCAGTGCCGGCGTCTTCTGCGCCGTGGCCATGCTGGTGTGCTGGCTTGTAGCCCTGCGGCGGGATTCGGTGGCACCGGGGCTCGATTTTGATGCCGTGCCCGCCGCCGGACGGGACCTCCGCGCCCCCGCGGTCTCCTCGTAACTGCCGCCCGGGGACCTTCGGAAGGCGGGATCTAGCAGGTGCGGCACGTCCGGCCGCCGCTAGGCTGTCCGGCATGAGCTCTTCGTCACCCCGTAAGACTGCCCTTGTCACCGGCGCCGGCCGGCTCGCCGGAATCGGCGCCGGCATCGCGCGCCGCCTCGCCGCGGACGGCTGGGACCTCGTACTGACGTACTGGCAGGACTACGACGCCCGGATGCCGTGGGGAGTCCAGCCGGACGACGTCGAACGCCTCACCGCGGAGCTGCAGGCGATCGGCGCCGCCGTCGTGGCGCTGTCGGCGGATTTCCAGGACCCGGACGCCGTGGACCGGCTGATGGCCGCCGCTGCGGCCGAGGCCGGAACCCTGCAGGCACTCGTGCTCAGCCATGCCGAATCCGTGGACTCCGGCATCCTGGACACGTCCCTGGCGAGCTTCGACCGGCACTTCGCGGTCAACACCCGGGCCAGCTGGCAGCTGATTGCCGCCTTCGCCCGGCAGGCCGGTCCCGACGGCGGGGCCATCGTGGCGCTGACCAGTGACCACACCGCGTTCAACCTGCCCTACGGGGCATCAAAGGGCGCCCTGGACCGGATCGTGATCGCAGCGGCCCGGGAACTTGGCCCGCTCGGGATCAGTTCCAACGTACTCAACCCGGGACCGGTGGACACCGGCTGGATGGGCGAGCCGCTCCGTGGCGACCTGGCCCGGCGGCAGCCCGGCGGCCGGCTGGGCACCCCGGCAGACGTGGCCGGCACCGTCGCGTTCCTGCTCTCGCCCGAGGGTCGCTGGATGTCCGGGCAGCTGGTCAAGGCCGACGGCGGCTTCTCCGCCTGAGCCTGCCCCCCGGCAGCCTGGCGCGTCAGCGGACGCTGATGCGGGTATCCGGCGGTCGCCCCGGATCCGGTCAGTCGGCGGTCAGCAGGGCGAGGGCTGTTGCCAGTTCGGTGGCGGCGCTTTGGAGGAGGCAGGCCGTCTCGCGTGCACGGGCGTTGCGCCCGGACTGGAGGTCGGCATCAATGAGCTCGGCTATGAGTTGGAGCCGGCAGGCACCGGCCATGGATGCGGACCAGGACAGACTATGGGCGGCGAGGCGCGCCTCCTCCCAGTCCCCGACGGTCAAGGCTCGGTGGACCTTTTCGACGCGGTGGGGAAGCATGAGCTGGGATGTACTGACGAAGTCGTGGAACCTCCAGGATTGGGGTGTTCCTGCGCTCTCTTGAAGTCGGTTGCTGTCCAGAACGCGTGCCGTGGCGATGCGGGCACGGTACTTGCGGGGTCCCTGGTCAGCGCTGGAAAAATCCTGGTCGTTCACGTCCGCCCTGCTCGCGGCGTGACGTGCCGGAAAGACGCCGAGCGTCCACGCGCCTGACTTGGCCCTGAGACCCATGATGTCCCCCTCACCCGGTATCCTGTGCCGACCCGTCGGATCGGTTGCGATGGCACCACTCTACGAATGCGCCCCAGGGAGAACACGAGTGCTGGCTACGCGGAAACTCAGCAGTCACCACTTGTATCACTGGCCTCATACGTATCGCACGACAGGGATCGTCTTCGCGGGATCCAGGCGGCCGCACGGTCCAGTTCTTCGTCGCCGGATGGCCCAGCCTGTGTGGGCCCCCGGTCAAGGAACCCTGCGGGCGCGGGCCCCCTCGGGCTCAGCGGAAGGCGGGCAGACCCGTGATGTGCTGGCCCAGGATCAGGGTGTGGACCTCGTCGGTGCCCTCGTAGGTGCGGACGGATTCCAGGTTGGCGGCGTGCCGCAGCGGGGAATGGTCCAGCGTGATGCCGTTGCCGCCCAGGATGGTGCGCGCCTCCCGGGCAATAGCGATCGCTTCCCGCACGTTGTTCAGCTTGCCGAGCGAGATTTGCTCCGGACGCAGCGTGCCGGCGTCCTTGAGCCGGCCCAGGTGCAGGGCCAGCAGGGTGCCCTTCTGGATTTCCAGGAGCATGTTCACGAGCTTCTCCTGCGTCAGTTGGTATCCGGCCAGCGGCTTGCCGAACTGCAGCCGCTCCTGGGCATAGGCCAGGGCGGCCTCGTAGGAATCCCGGGCGGCGCCCATCGCACCCCACGCGATCCCGTACCGGGCCTCGTTCAGGCAGGAGAAGGGGCCCCGCAGCCCCCGCGCCGCCGGCAGCAGCGCCTCCGGGCCCAGCCGGACGGCGTCGAACGTGATGTCGCACTGGATGGAGGCGCGCATCGAAAGCTTCTGCCCGATCGGCGTCGCGGTGACGCCCGCGGTGCCGGCCGGGACGAGGAATCCGCGCACGCCGTCGTCGGTCATGGCCCACACCACCAGCACATCCGCCACGGACGCGAGCCCGATCCAGCGTTTGGCGCCGTCCAAGATCCAGCCGGCGTCGCTGCCGGTCCCGTCGGGGCGGGCAAAGGTGGTCATGGATGCCGGATCCGATCCGGCTGTGGGCTCGGTTAGGGCAAACGCGCCGATCAGCTCGCCGGCGGCCATCCGGGGGAGCCACTCCTGCTTTTGGTCCTCGGAGCCCCACTTGTGGATGGCTGTCATGGCGAGGGAGCCCTGCACTGAGACGAACGTGCGGACGCCGGAATCGCCGGCCTCGAGTTCCATGGCCGCGAGGCCATATTCGACGGCGGAGCGGCCGGGGCAGCCGTAGCCCTCCAGGTGCATGCCAAGCACGCCGAGCTCGCCAAGTTCCGGGGCGAGTTCCAGGGGGAACACGGCGTCCTCGTACCAGCCGGCGATATCGGGACGGATCCGCTGGTTCGTGAAATCGCGGACGCGCTCGCGCACGGTGCGCTCCTCCGCGCTCAGCAGGGAATCGATCGCCAGGACATCGGAAACGTCGGAATCGTGGGGAATGCCAGCTTCGTTGCTCATGCCAGCATCCTACGGCCGCACCGTACTCTCGGGCTGAGTCCGTGCCGCGGCGGGCTGGTGCCGCAGGAAATAGCCCCGCGTGGACGGCGCGAAACGGCAGACGGCGGCCAGCGCCACGCCCAGTACCAGGAGCAGCACGCCGCTGACGAAGGCCCCGCCGACGCCGAAGATCTGCGTATCACCGTAGTCCGGATCCCACATCTGCACCGCCGAGACGAAGAATGCCGCAGTCAGCATGAAAGCGCCGAGCAGGGGCATGACGCCGCGGAACCAGAAGTTCCGGGCCGAGCCGCGCAGGGTCGCGCGGAAGTACCAGACGCAGGCAAAGCCGGTCAGGGCGTAATAGAAAGCGATGAACAAGCTGATTGAACTGATCGAGTCGGCGAGCAGGTTCTCGCTCACCAGGCTCATCAGGACGTAGTAGGCAACGGCCGCGGCGCCCATGACCTGGGTGGAATATCCCGGCGTCTGATTGCGCGGGTGGACCTCGCCGAACCTGGGAGGCAAGGCGCCGTGCACGCCCATGGACAATGTACCGCGGGCGGTAGGGAGGATGGTGGTCTGGGTCGAGGACAGCACCGATGCCAGGACGGCGACGACGATCAGCCAGCCCCAGGGGCCCAGCACCACGTCCTTCATGGCGAGGAAGACGTCGTTCTGGTTGGCCTCGTTGGCCAGCCCGATCCCGTCCGTGCCCACTGTGGCGTACATCATCACCAGGAGGGCCACGGAGACGTAGATTACGACGAGGACAAGCGCCGAAATGACGGCGCCGCGGCCGGGGGTGGTGCCGGGGTTCTCGGTCTCCTCGTTCACCGCGAGGCAGGTGTCCCAGCCCCAGTAGATGAACAGTGCCAGCAGGGCACCATGCACCACCGCGCCGGGATCGGCGAAGGCGCCGGCGGGGTTGAACCACTCAAAATCGAACGCCTGACCGGTTGCGGCCCCGCCGGGAACTCCGCCCGTGATCCTGAAAATAATCGCCACGGCGAAGATGCCCAGCGAGAGGTACTGCACGTAGGTCAGGACCCGCTGGACATGTTCCCCGAGGCGTATGCCGCGGTAGTTCACCAGGGTCATGAACACGATGAACAGCACGCCGGTGGCGGTGACCACCAGGCTGTTCCCGGCCAGGGAACCGTCGCCGATCAGCAGCCACAGGTACTGCCCGGCGACCTGTGCGAGGTTGGCCAGGACCACGACGCCCGCCAGGGCAACGCCCCACCCGCCCAGCCAGCCGGCCCATGGACCGAAGGCCCGGCGGGCCCAGATGAAGGTGGTCCCGCAGTCCGGCATGGCGCTGTTGAGCTCACGGAAGGCGAAGGCGATGAAGAGCACGGGCACGAAGCCCAGCAGCAGGATTAATGGAGTGTAATTGCCGTTGACCGCCACGATCAGGCCCAGGGTCGCCGCGAGCGAATAGACCGGCGCGGTGGAGGCCAACCCCAGCATCACGGAGTCTCCGAGGTCCAGGATCCCGGCCCGCAGTCCCTTGGCGGGAACTGCCGCGGGGGCCCCGGGGCCGCCGGCCGTCGTCGTCTCGGTGCTCATAGGGCGATACCTGCCTTGCTGGAGTGGGCCTGGTTCGAGGTCGGAACCGGCGGGGCCGGCGCGTCAATTGTGTTGGGAACGAAGCGGCAGAAGTAGTCCGTGATGGGCCCGTCCGATTCGCGGATGCCACAGCCGACTGATTCGCCGTCGACCACCCAGAGCCCGAGCACCGGGCGGTTGCCGTCGAAATCGGGAAGGGCGTGGAACTGCTGGTAACACCAGCCTTCCCGGCCATAGTCGCCGGGCTGTTCCAGGTCGATGCCGGCGGCGTGGATCTTGATGTTGTCCCCTTCGCGGCCGTGCAGCGGCTTGGCCACCCACTCCTTGAGCGGTCCCGGGCCGTCGAGATAGGCCGGTAGCAGGTTGGGGTGGTCCGGGTACAGGTGCCATAGCGCCGCGAGCAGGGCCTTGTTGGACAGGAGCATCTTCCAGGCGGGCTCCACCCAGCGCGGATTGTGGGCGCGCTGGAGCAGCCGGTGCCCGAACGGCTCCGTCATCATCAGTTCCCAGGGGTAGAGCTTGAACATGGTGCTGATCATGAAGTTGTCCAGGTCCACGAAGCGGTTGAGGTTCGGGTCCCAGCCGATGTCGGACATGTTGATCCCGATCGTGGTCCAGCCGGCCTGGCCCGCGACGTCCCGCATATAGGCTGCCGTCATCCAGTCCTCGCCGGATTGTTCCTCCTCGGAATGGGCGATGTGGAGCGTGCTCATGCCGGTGCGGTACTGCACTCTCTTCCACTGCCTGATGAGGGCTTCATGGATGCCGTTCCACTGGTCCTTTTCGGGAAAGACGTCCTGCAGCCAAAACCACTGGGCGACGGCTGCCTCGATGAGCCCGGTGGGGGTGTCGGCGTTGTATTCGAGCATCTTGGCCGGCCCACCCCGGCCGTCGTAGACGAAGTCGAAGCGGCCGTAGACGTCCACATCGCCGGCCTGCAGCGATTCGGCCGCGAGCTCCAGTGCCTGCGGCCCGATCCCGATCCCGCCCATGGCGCCGGTGGCCAGGAACTTTGCGGCCTCGAGGCACATGCGGTGCATGTCCTCCGCCGTCTGTTCGAGAGTCTCCACTTCGTCCATGGTGAATTCGTAGTAGGCGCCCTCGTGCCAGTACTCGACGTTCGTGCCGTCGGGCAGGGCGGTGGTGGAGAAGACGAGGCCTTGTGATTCGATGTGCTCTTTCCAGTCCGGCCTCGGCACGGATCCCAGTCGTATCATCCCTAGCCTCCCGTGCTTCCGCCCTTGGCGCTGCCGCCAAAGCCGCCCCTGCTGACCGTGCCGCCCGTGCGGCTGTATCCCGTGGACGCCTTGGCCCCGGTGGGAACAGTCCTGCTGTAGCTGGGGTAGCCTGACCGGTTCTGGCCCACCCCGGGCACGCTGGCGCCGCGGGAGTAGAAGTACCAGGCATAGACGCCGGAGCTGCGGCCGTCTGTGCTGCTGTTATTGCACTGGGCGTCCTCGACGCGCTCGCCGGTGCCGTCGTTGAAACACACCTGGGCGTAGTCGGCCTCGTCCTCGTTGCTGGCCACCATGGCGGTGATAGTGCCGGCCAGGAGCGCCGTGACGCCCAGCCCGACGACGACGGTGCGGCGCTGCGAGCGTTTCCTCCGCGCGGCCGCGCTCGCCAGTTCGCGCTCGCGTTCCCGGGCGAAGGGGTCAAAGACGGCGCCGGGGGCAGCGGTGTCTGCCGGAAGCCCCGGCGGCGCGGGCTGGCCGGACTGGTTCTGCAGCTCGGGCCGCAGCTCGGGCTGTGGAACCTGCCACGGAGGCTGCTTCCGGTCCTGCCGTTGCTTATCCGGGTGCTTATCCGGGTGCTCGTCGTTGCGGCCCAAATGCGTCCCCTCACGTATGGCCGCGGGACGTGTTTGTCCCGCGGAAGGCTTGCGTGCGTTTCCCGACGCCAGCCTAACCGGCCTCCGGATCCCGGACGATGGATGGGCTCCACGTGTCTGCGGTGCCGGCCGGGCCAGCGTGCCCGAGCCGAGTCCGGTGCCCGGCCGTGCGCAGGCCTACACTGGTGCCATGGAAACCGCATCTGTGCTTGCTGTCTGCAGGGTTCACCAGCTGCTCGATGATCCCGGCAGCGTCGGGGTCACCGCGATCGACAAGCGCCCCGTGGACGGTCCGGTGCGGGTCCACAAGCTCGGCCTGCGCGGTGATGTCCAGGCCAGCAGGATCCATCACGGCGGCGAGGACCAGGCACTCTACGCGTATTCGCAGGACGACGCCGACTACTGGGCCGGCGAGCTCGGGCGGGACCTGCCGCCGGGCACCTTCGGCGAAAACCTGCGGATCACGGGCCTCAACGCCTCCAACGCCGTGATCGGCGAACGCTGGAAGATCGGACTGGACGTCGAGGTGGAGGTCACCTCCCCGCGCATCCCCTGCGCCACCTTCCAGCGCCGGATGGGCGAGCCGCACTGGGTCAAGCGGTTCACCGAGGCGGGCCGGGTGGGCACCTACCTCCGGGTGGTCCGGACCGGCAACATCGAAGCCGGGAACCACATCCACCGGCTCTTTGTCCCCGCGCACGGGGTGACGATCGCCAAGTGGTTCACCGATCCCACCCTGGAGGACATGGAGGCCCTGCGCGACGCCGACGCCGACGGCCAGATCCGCCTGCAGCCCGAGTACCACCAGGGCTTCGAGCAGCTGCAGCGCCGCCTCGGGGTCTAGGACTGGTGCGCCGGTGTGCGCAAGCTCACCGTCCGCCGTCGGCCTCTCAATTTCCACTGTTCTGATCCATGCCCTACACTTGAAATATCCCCCACTCCGGAAATCCCTTATTCCTGCCCAATTCTTGAGGCAGGACTGGCAAGTGTTGGGGCCCGCAAATGTGATGCGGGCATTTTCATAGGGAGAGCCGGCAAAAGAAAACGCTGTACAGACTGCTGGGATAGCAGCCAAGAGATGCAGCGGGAAGTCCTGCCACGGGATTGCGAAAGCGCCGGACTTCTATGTGACCCGCCGGTCAACGTACGCCCGGCAATTCGTGTCACGCGTACTGCGGCTCCGCTCACCTCGGGTTGTGCCGCTTGGCCCCTATGGATGAGGAAATTTCACCTATGCCCGAAAATCAGAACAACTCCGTCGACACCGAAACCGTTCAGAGCGACGTCGAGACTTCTGAAACGGCTGCACCCGCAGCCGGCTCCGCCCCGGAATTCACCGAGGCTCCTGCGAACTTTGTAGCACCGGCCGCCGAGGCTGCCCCGCAGGCTGACACCAAGACCGAGGCCACTTCCGCCCCGGCCAAGGATGAGGACGCCGAGGAAGAAGGCGTCAAGTTCGTAGACCTCGGCATCGACGGCCGTGTCCTCGCTGCCCTGCAGGACGTCGGCTACGAGAAGCCGTCCCCGATCCAGGCAGCAACCATCCCGCTGCTGCTCGAAGGCCGCGACGTCGTGGGCCTGGCCCAGACCGGTACCGGTAAGACTGCAGCTTTCGCAGTACCGGCACTGTCCCGTCTGGCCGAGCTCCACGACCTCAACGGCCCCTCCCGCAAGACCCAGGCCCTGGTGCTGGCTCCCACCCGCGAGCTCGCCCTCCAGGTTGCCGAGGCCTTCACCTCCTACGCCAAGCACATCGACGACTTCACCGTCCTCCCGGTGTACGGCGGCTCCGCCTACGGCCCCCAGCTCGCCGGCCTGCGCCGCGGCGCCCAGGTTGTCGTCGGTACCCCCGGCCGTGTCATCGACCACATCTCCAAGGGTTCCCTCGATCTGTCCGAACTCCAGTACCTCGTGCTGGATGAGGCCGACGAGATGCTCCGCATGGGCTTCGCCGAAGACGTGGAGCAGATCTTCCAGCAGACCCCCGCGGGCCGCCAGGTTGCGCTGTTCTCCGCCACGATGCCGAGCCAGATCCGCCGGCTCTCCAAGCAGTACCTGAACAACCCGGCCGAGGTGCAGGTCAAGTCCAAGACCACCACGGGCGCCAACACCCGCCAGCGCTACCTGCAGGTCATGGGCCCGCACAAGCTCGACGCGCTGACCCGCATCCTCGAGGTCGAAGAGTTCGAGGGCGTCATCGCCTTCGTGCGGACCAAGATGGCCACCGAGGACCTCGCCGACAAGCTGCGCTCCCGCGGATTCCAGGCTGCCGCCATCAACGGCGACATCCCGCAGCAGCAGCGTGAGCGCACGGTCGAGGCCCTGCGCGACGGCAAGATCGACATCCTTGTCGCCACCGACGTCGCCGCCCGCGGCCTGGACGTCGAGCGCGTCAGCCACGTGGTCAACTACGACATCCCGCACGACACCGAGTCCTACGTCCACCGCATCGGCCGCACCGGCCGCGCAGGCCGTTCCGGCGACGCGATCCTGTTCATGACGCCGCGCGAGAAGTACCTGCTGCGTTCCATCGAGAAGGCAACCCGCCAGCCGGTGGAGCAGATGCACCTGCCCACGGCCGAGACCGTCAACACGCTGCGCCTGGGCAAGTTCGCCGAGCGCATCACGGAGACCCTCGAGTCCGAGGACGTAGCCGCGTTCCGCGACCTCATCTCCTCCTACGAGGAAGAGCACAACGTGCCGGCCTCGGAGATCGCCGCCGCACTGGCCGTCATGGCCCAGGGCGGACAGCCGCTCCTGGTCAAGGAACTGCCGGCAGCGCCCGAGTTCCAGAAGCGCGAGCGCTCCAAGGACGGCTTCGGCTCACGCGGCCCGACCCGCACCCTGACCGAGGGCAACGCCACCTACCGGATCGCCGTCGGACGCCGCCAGCGCGTCATGCCGGGTTCCATCGTTGGCGCCATTGCCAATGAAGGCGGCATCTCCTCGGCCCAGATCGGCGGCATCGACATCCGCTCGGATCACTCCCTCGTGGAGCTCCCGGCGGACCTCAGCGCCGATCAGCTGAAGGCCCTGTCCCGCACCCGGATCGGCGGCGAGCTGATCCACCTCGAGCTCGACAACGGCCGCAAGCCCTCCGGGGACCGCGGCTCCTACCAGGGCAACCGTGGCGGCGACCGCGGCGGGGACCGTGGTGGCTACTCCGGTGGCAGCGGCAACTTCAAGGGCAACGGCGGCTTCAAGCGCGAATTCCGCAAGGGCGACGGCGAGCGGTCCTCCGCTGACCGTGGCGGCCGCTCCTTCAGCGAGCGCTCCGAGCAGCGCACCTTCGGTGCCGACACCCGCAAGCCTCGCACCGAAGGCGGCTTCAAGCCCCGCAACAAGTGGTAACCACTAGCACTATCTGAGAACGGGCCGGCTCCCTGAGCCGGCCCGTTCTTGCTTTAAGCATTCCGCCCCGTGTTCGCTTCGTCACAGCCGCGGCGGCCGACCGGTCCGGGGTGCCGTTTTAGGCTCTCAGGACCGTGCTGGGAGCCCGGATTTCCGTCGGTTTCGGCCCGTCCGACGCCGTCCGGCCGCCGATTTGTTGGTGGGCGAATCTTCCGGTAGAGTATTTACTCGTTGCCCCCCTAGCTCAGTGGTAGAGCGCGTTCTTGGTAAGAACGAGGTCACCGGATCGATTCCGGTGGGGGGCTCTGGATGAGGGCCTGTGTCAAGGCGGTTTTTGACCGGCTTAGCGCAGGTTTTCCTCATTTATGGCGGTGTAGCTCAGTTGGTTAGAGCGCACGACTCATAATCGTGAGGTCGGGAGATCGAGCCTCCCCACCGCTACAGGCAAGACCCCCGGAATCCTTGAGATTCCGGGGGTCTTTCTGTCTTCCGGAGTCTCTGCCGGATATGGGGATTTCTCTCCCTTTCTCCAGAAAGCCACCATCTTCTCTCACCGATGGATACAAAATGGATACGCCGGACGGGTGCAAGGGCGGGTCAACAATTATATGGAGCGGCGCTGGGGTCCACCGAGGTCAGTGGACGGGGCTGGCGTCCCTTGAGCGTCGGGCTTGTCTGTTGGAAGGCTGAGTTGGCATGTCACGGGCCGACTGGCGGCGTAATACAACTTTGGGCGGGCGATCTGCGCTGCGGTTTCCCTCGCATCGGTCATGACGGGACGTCCGTCGTTCAGGACGACCCCGGAGGCGCGGTCATTGTCGGCCAGATCCCGCAAAATGTCTCCGGCATCCGGCATCCGGCATCCGGCATCCGGCATCCGGCATCCGGCACCCAAAGCACGCACCGGGCCGATGAGCTCCCGGGTCGGAGACGCCTGATCTGTGCTGAGCTGGTCCACTCGAAATTTGCGGGTCTTGCCCTGCAATATCATCCGGCGTAATGCTGGATGAGGGGGATCCGAGCATGCTTCGAGCTGACGGTTTCCCGGGAGGTTGCCATGTGGAAGCGTGGCGTGGCCGAGGTCGACGTGAATCGCGAAGCGCCGGCCCGCGCGCCGCCGCAGGTGTTACTGGATTGATGGTGGTCGGGGCGAACCTTGACGTGACGGTTGCGAACGTGGCCGTACCGGTCCCGGCCGCACCAGGCAGGATTGAGTCTTGGATTCCTAAGTGTTCATCCCGACGTTGACCACAATCGCAGGCCGGTACGGGATGGTGAACGGCGGCCGTTCAGTAGCCGCACCAAGTTTCGCGGGAAATGCTCGAACCGGATGGCCGGAGCCGCATTCTCTCGTTTGGAGCGCTTGATGCGCGGCGTTCGGATCGGCCAACCAGCGCCGCGGACCCGCGACGGATCCGCGATTAGTCGACCGCGGACTACGAAGGCCCGTGGGGGTTTCCCCAGGAGGTTTAGCCATGTATGAGAGTAAAGAGCAGAACCATCGCCCGGTGATCGAGGGCGGAAGTGCGGACGTCGCCCGCGCGTCAGGAACAGGAATCGACCGTCGCAGGGTCTTGGGATCGGGTCTGGCTATGGCCGCCACGGCGGGTCTGTTGGCGGGTGTCGCTCCTCGGGCAAGCGCGGCAGCCCCCGGGGAGCCTGGCCCGTTCCAGGAAGTCTCCGGCCATGCCCTGTACCTCCTGCCGCAGGACCACAAATGGCACACGGGCGGAATCTTCGACACCGGCCAGGTCCAGGAGTGGCACTACTGGACCGGCTTCTTCACCGATGACGACACCGGGGAAGAGTTCGGCATTTTCTACAACATCACGAACAACCCGAGTGCTCCCGGGGGGCCCTCGCTGTGGCAGCAAGGCGTCAGCTTCTCGTTCGGGGACTTCGCCAAGCAGGAGTTGGTCTGGTCACACCAGCCGACTGCTGTTGGCTCATTGCAGGCGACACGGCCGCCGGACTCGACCTCGCCGGACGACTTCCAGTACAACGCCAAGGGCGAGAACGTGGAATTCACCACGGTGTACCGTGCCGAGCCGGACACGTGGCGCTTCCAGTTCACGGGTGTTGCCGCAAACAACGGGAACTCACCCCTCGCCATGGACATGGAGAACACGGCCCAGTCACCATACGGCTACATGCCGGTAGGGCTTGCCGGCTTTGAGAATCAGAACATCCCCTGGAACGGGCAGAACCTGGATCCGGCCAACCTGTACTCACTGTCCTACTACTACACCGGTCCGATTTCGAGCAGCAAGGGCACCGTCACCATCGGCGGTAAGACCCGCCATCTCACAGGCACGATCTGGTTTGAGCACCAGTGGGGGAACTACAACTCCGGGAAGGAGCCGTGGACGACTGCGTATACCTGGGGGCGCTGACGTTCAACGATGGCACCGTTTTCACCTGGCGCCAGTGGTACGGCGCGCCCAACGGATCGGCTCCCCTCCAGCCGATTCTGGAGATCGGCCGCAACTCGTTTGGGACGCCCAACGGCACACCGGAGGGCAGCCTTACCTTCCACGTGGGGAACAACGCGGAGTGGAAAGCGTTGAAGACCTGGAAATCACCGGTGAGCGGGCGCAACATCGCCACTCAGGTACAACTGACCAGCACCTTCGGGACCTGGTACCTCACGAACGTCTTCGACAACTACGAGATGCCCTGGGGCTATCCGCCCTACGGGAGCAATCCATATAGCTTTGTCGAAGCCGCGATGTGGGTCCGTACCGGCTCGGTCGACGGGCCGATTGTCGGCCACGCCTTCGCGGAGCAGGGCAACCAGCTCACCCTGTACGAGGGTGCAGTTCCCGGGTAGCGACTGCGGCCGCCTCGCTCGTCGCGGCGTTAGCATCAACGAAGTTGTCGAAAGCCCGCCCGCCGGGCGGAACCGTCATCGCTGCAAGAAGGGGCCTGTCACGTGCGCGTCCCGATGGGGTCCTGGCCTCGTTGGCAGGCGGCGGGTCGGATGGTGCGCCTGCGGCCCACGGGCATGCTACTTCACCGACACCGTTGCCCGTGTACGAGAAAGCCCCCGGCATAAACCGGGGGCTTTCTCGTGTCAGGGCTTCACTTGGCTAGGTGGCGGTACAGCGTAGCAACCGAGACGCCTACCGCGTCCGCGGTCTCTCGGGGGCTCCTGACGCCAGCCGCGTGCAACTGCTTCGCCCTGCTGACCTTGGCGCTGTCCAATAGTTTGGGTCGGCCTCCGTTGCGGCCGCGTGCACGCGCCGCTGCAAGCCCAACATTGGTGCGTTCCCGGAGCAGGTCTCGTTCGGAATCCGCGTCGTTGGCGGGGGAACCCAAATGGCGGCCAACGGTGAGGTTACTGAGTGCGATATCGAAATTGACGAACTGTCCGATGTGACGGTCGATGCCGTATCCGGAACCCTTGCCACAATGCTCGCGCCCAAGGTTCCACCCTGTACGTGTCAGACCAAGACCGTCGAATCGATTTCGGCGCACATGAAGGATTGGCCCTCTACCTCAACGGCACCGACCTTCCAGACGATGTGTATCGGGACTGCGACTCCAATCATGTCTACGAGAATGCGGTCGATTGCTGGAGGGGTTGGGGATCGTGAGCAGTCACTGGCAAGGACCTCAGGAAACAGCGCTATATATGTACGGATGGAATTTCAAGGCCATGCAGGAGAGGCTGGCTCCGTTCCTGCAGGAGTATCCGCTGTGCCAGCAAATGTCGCGTGACCCAAATCGCGTGATACCGAGATCCCGGGGCCCTGACCTGCGCAAACATTGCCGAAAACGGTTACTGGGCAGTACACTCGGCGACGGGGGAGCCGGGAACCGGCTCAAAGACTGGGGGAAAATTGAACAAGAAGGCCATCCGCCTCGGCATCGCCGGGGCACTCGCCGCGCTCTCGCTTGCCGGCCTCGCCGTTCCGGCCCAGGCCGATGAGTTGATGCATGCCATTCCGCCGGCCCCCGCCGATCCCTGCGGCCCGGTCGTCGACTCCGTCAGATTCTGCACGGCACCGGACGGGCATCCGTACCCGGTGGAGGTCAGTGGCGCCGTAGTGACCAGCAAAAACGGAACCCCCGGCATCGGCGGTGCCCTCCAGGTCGGCAGCACCTTGACCGTTGTTGACGGTGACTGGGATCCCGCCGACGCGACGCTCGCGCACCAGTGGCTGCGCAACGATGTGCCCGTCCCGGGCGCCACCGGCCCCACCTATCTGCTCACCACGGCGGATCTCGGCAAGGGCATCCGGGTCAAGACCACGGCGGCAGCCCCGGGCTATGCAAAGACGACCCTGCAGTCCGCTAAAACCGCCCCCGTCACGAACGCCGGCGGCGCCGTCCCGTCTCTCGTTGCGGAGAACGTTAGTTTCGGTACACCGAGCACCAACCCGGATATGCCCGGCGTGCTCGTGTACGGTTCGGGGACTTTTAGGGGCGCTCCGGTCATCCACTTCCAGTACCAGTGGCTCCGTGACGGCAAGCCCATCCCGGATGCCACCGCGCGCATGTTCGACGCGACGGGCTGGGGTCCGACGGGGCTGCTCAGCGTCCGGGTCACCGGTCACGCTCCCGGGTTCAATCCGGGCACCGGGACCTCCAAAGCGGAAAACGTTTCCAACTACAACCCAACTCCCGCCACCGTGGTCACCGGCGGCACCGGCCTGGGGGACGTCCTCACCGGCGCTGATGATGTTCCCTGGGCTTTCAGACCGTTCGAACATCACTACAGGTGGCTGCGCGACGGCGTCGCGATTGCCGGAGCCACCGCGCTGACCTACACGATCACGGCCAAGGACCAGGGCCACACCCTGGTCCTGAGGACCGAGGAACTTGCATACGACGGCACCCATCCCTACTCCAACCGGGTGGCTGTGCCGGCGGCCGCGGGGGTGGAGCTGAAGCAGCTGACGAACGTCACCAAACCGGTCGTGAGCGGGGACGCCGTGACCGGCTCTGTGATGAAGGTATCGGCCGGCACCTGGTCCGCACCGGCCGATAAACTGACCGTCACCTACGACTGGGTGGTCCCAGGCCGGGAGAAACCGGTCAGCGGCCCGACTTTCACCCCGGACCAGCCCCAAATTGGCAGTACCCTCTCCGTCCTTGTGACCGCCTCCGCCCCGGGCTACACCACCGCCTGGGTAAAAGTCACCGCCCCCAAGCCCGTGACCGCCCGTGAGTCGACGCGGGCCATTAGCGGGACCCTGACCGTCGGGTCGAAGGTGACCGTGACTCCCGACCCCTGGTATGACCGGGCGGGGATCACTTCGGACGTAATGTGGCTGCGCGACGGCGTCCAGATCGCCGGGGCCTACGGCTGGAGTTACGTCCTGACGAAGGCCGACGCCGGCACGAAGCTCTCGGCCTACGTGAACCCGACTGCAACGGGCGGCATGTACCAGACGATCAACGCTTCGGCGAGGGTGGCTGGTCTGCCCCTGATTTCGGCCACGCCGACGATTGCCGGCACCCTCACGGCCGGGAATGTCCTGACCGTGAAGCGGGGAACCTGGAGCTGGGGCACTGCCTTCACGTACCGCTGGCTGCGCAACGGCGTCCCGATCTCCGGAGCCTGGTATTCGACCTACAAGGTCCGGACCGCAGACAAGGGTAACAAGATCACCGTCCGCGTCACGGGCTCCCGGTTCGGATACACCACCGTCTCCCGGACCAGCGGGGCGCGCATCGCACAATGACACAGGCCGCTGACGCCTGGGATGCCTCCTGCGGATGAACCGAGACCCCCGGAATCCTTGAGATTCCGGGGGTCTTTCTGTCTCCATGGGATTGAGGTTTTCCGAACGCCGCCTCTTGGTTTCCCCGGTCAGCTTGTCAGCGGATTACCCGATAACGCACGTGGGTGACGAGGCGGGTACCGCTCACTTCCGTCGGCTCAAGCTTGAGGTTCGCGACGCCGTCCAGCAGCCGCTCGCCCGCTCCCAGGAGGATGGGCGAGATGTGGAGCCGCAGCTCGTCGATCAGCCCCGCCGAAAGGTATTCGCGGACGGTCTGCGCTCCTCCGGCAATGGCCACATCCTTGCTGCCGGCGGCCTTCCGCGCCTGGGCCAGCGCCGATTCGATCCCATCGGTCACGAAGTTGAACGTGGTGCCGCCCTGCATCTCCAGGGGCTCTCGTGCATGATGGGTGAGCACGAACACGGGTGCGTGATAGGGCGGATCCTCACCCCACCATCCCCGCCATCCCTCGTCCCATGCCCCAGGGCCTGCGAACATGTTCCGTCCCATGATGTAGGCGCCTGCCGCGAGGATGCCTTCGCGCTCGGCTGCGTTGGACTCGGGTTCCTCGAACTGCCACCTGTGCAGGAGCTCTCCGCCCTCGCCCAGGGGGTCCGCCAGGCTTTGGTTCGGGCCGGCGACGAATCCGTCGAGGGAGATAGTCAGATCGCATGTGACTTGGCTCATGCGCCCATCATGCCACCACCCGGCGGTTCGGGTCCGGCTGAGTTTCCCGGTCTCATGCCCTCACGCAGCTTGAGCCCGTGACAAGCGGCCCGTTTCACCGTAGTTTTGCAGCACCTGACGGTTGGGGATACCAGTGGACTTCTTCGGTACCATCATGGGCCCGTTCAGATGGCTGGTCTCGGCCATGTTGGCGGGCTTCCATGACGGACTCAGCGCCATCGGCCTGCCGGCGGCCAGTGGCTGGACGTGGACCCTGTCCATCATCGGGCTGGTGCTGGTGATCCGTGCCGCCCTGATCCCGGTGTTCCTCAAGCAGGTCAATGCCCAGCAGCGCATGGGACTGCTGCAGCCGGACCTGAGGAAGCTGCAGGAGAAGTACAAGGGCAAGACCGATCCGCCGTCCCGCCAGGCCATGGCGCAGGAACAGATGGCCCTGTACAAGAAGCACGGCACCAACCCGTTCTCGGCCTGCCTGCCCATGCTGATTCAGCTGCCCTTTTTCTTCGCGCTGTTCCAGGTGCTCTCCGGCATCAGCACCGCGGCCGGCCAGGGCGAAGGAATCGGTGCCATGAGCGCCGAGCAGGTCAATCAGTTCGACCGCCCCGCTGTCCGCATCCCTGCTGCACGGCAGCGGCACCAGCCAACTTTCGGTGTGGGTCCTTTCCATCGTGATGATCCTGGCCATGACGGCCGCGCAGTTCATCACGCAGAAGAAGATCATGGCCAGGACCTTGTCCGACGAGGCCCTGGAGAGCCCCTTCCTGCGCCAGCAAAAGGTGCTTCTGTACGGCCTGCCGATCGTCTTCGGCCTGGGCGGCATCGTGTTCCCCATCGGCGTCCTGATCTACTGGACCACCACCAACCTCTGGACCGTGGGGCAGCAGTTCGCCATCAGGTGGGACAGAATGGGGCCATGACGCGAATCGCAATCATCGGCGGCCACGGCAAGGTGGCTTTGG
This sequence comes from Arthrobacter sp. P4_F10, assembly GCF_056401435.1. Classification (NCBI taxonomy): domain Bacteria; kingdom Bacillati; phylum Actinomycetota; class Actinomycetes; order Micrococcales; family Micrococcaceae; genus Arthrobacter; species Arthrobacter sp. P4_F10. The sequence goes on along the minus strand of NZ_JBFUJJ010000001.1, from coordinate 13,275 downwards.
AACTGTCCAGGATCCTGACGGCGGACGGGCAGGAGGTCACCTCCTTCATCCGCAACCCGGACCATGCGGCCGACGTCGCGGCCACCGGGGCCACGCCGTCGCTTCTGGACGTGGAGAACGCGACGACGGCGCAGATCGCCGATGCCCTGCGGAACCACGACGCCCTGGTGTTCTCTGCCGGAGCCGGCGGCGGCAGCCCCGAACGGACCTACGCCGTGGACCGGGACGCCGCGATCCGTTCGATGGACGCCGCTGCCGAAGCCGGCGTCAGCAGGTACGTCATGGTCTCCTACTTCGGCGCCGGGCCGGACCACGGGGTCCCAGCCGACAACGGCTTCTTCGCCTACGCCGAGGCCAAGGCCGCGGCGGATGCCTACCTGCGCGGCTCAGGCCTTGACTGGACCATTCTTGGGCCCGGCACGCTGACCACCGGACCCGGCAACGGGATGATCGACGTCGACCCCGCCGACACGTCGGACGGCACCGCAACCGCCCGCGCCAACGTCGCCCTGGTGGCGGCGGCGGTCCTCGGGCTGCCCGGCACGATCGGGCGCACCATCGAGTTCCGGGACGGCACCCTCCCGCTCGCGGCAGCCCTGCAACCCTAGGCCCAGCACCGGAATCCCGGCACCGCTGACCTCGATAGGGCTTCCCGGAGATCCAAATCTCGCCCGAGCTGATCCTGCCCATCTTCCTGCCGCCGCTGCTCTTCGCGACGGCCCAGCGCAGTTCCTGGGCCGTTTTCCGGGTCCGCTGGCGCACCTTGCTCATGCTCGCCGTCGCACTCGTGGTGGTCTCGACGGCGGTGGTGGCCGGCGCGGCCTGGCTCATGATCCCGGGCATCGGCATTCCGGCCGCGATCGCCCTGGGCGCCATGGTGGCTCCGCCCGATCCCGTGGCCGTGGACTCCATCGCCAGCCGGGTCCATATGCCGCGGCGGCTCATCAACGTGCTCCAGAGCGAGGGCCTCTTCAACGACGCCGCCGCCATCGTCATCTTCCAGGCAGCCGTGGCCGCCGCCGTAGCCGGCACCAAGATCGCCTCCGACGTCGTCCCCCAGTTTGTCCTCGGAGCCGCGATCGCGGTGGTCGTGGGGATCGGCATGGGCTGGTTCACGGGCCTGATCACCCGCCTCGTGACCTCCATGGTGGCCCGCAGCGCCGTCACCCTCGTGGTGCCGTTTGCCGCCTACATCCTGGCCGAGGAGCTGCACGCCTCCGGGGTGATCGCCGTCGTCGTCACCGCCCTGGAAATCCAGCGCCACTCCCGGCCCGGGGACGCCGCGGAGAGAGTCACCCGCACCGCGTTCTGGGACGTCGTGGAACTGCTGATCACCGGCCTGGCATTCGGGCTGGTGGGGCTGGAAGTACGGCAGGTCATCCATGAGGAAGGCAGCGCCGTTTTCGGCATGATCGGGACGGCCGCGGTTGTGTGCGTCCTCGTGTTCGCCGCCCGTTTCGCCTGGTTGGCCATGATGTCCGGACTGTCCCGGGCCAGGAAGGACGTCCTGCGCCCTACCTCGGCCAAGGACGTGCTGATCCTGACCTGGTGCGGCATGCGCGGCCTGGCCACCCTGGCGCTGGCGCTGGCCCTTCCGCTGACGATTGCGGACGGCACGCCGTTCCCGGCCCGGAGCGAGCTGCTGGTGATCGCCTGCGCGGTCCTGCTGGCCACCCTGGTGCTGCCCGGCCTGACGCTGCCGTGGCTCATGCGGGTCCTGAAAGCGTCCGAGGACGGCTCGGAAGAACGCGACGCCGCCCGCGTGCTGGCCCGCCGAGCGCAACAGGCAGCGATCGCCGCGCTCAAGGACAACGAGCTGATGAAGGAACTGCCGGCGGAGAAGGTGGCGCTGGTGAAGGAGAAAATGACCCGGCTGCATGCCGAGCTGCTGGACGGGAGCCTAAAGAATGAAAGCGCGGGGGAGCAGCGCCAACGCGGCCGCGAACTGGCGATTGCCGTGCAGACAATCGCCCTCGACGCGGCCCGCCAGGAAGTCGTGGCGGCCCGGAACGAACCGGGCATGGACCCGGAAGTCGCGGACCGGGTGTTGCGGCAGCTGGACCTGCGCACCATGATCATGCCGGACTAAGGATCAGGCCGGACCTGGGGGATCACGCCGGATCAGGCCGGCGCGGGCAGGGCCAGCTCCAGGGCATTCGCCTCGACGTAGTCCAGGGCATGCCGGACCGCGCCTGCCGTGACGATCGCGTCGCCCAGGGGCGAGACCGTCACTCGCGGGGGAGTCGCGGTGAAGCGGGGGAGCAGCGCCGTGATGCCCGGCAGGAGCACGCCGGCGGACTCGGCGACGGCACCGCCGATCACCACCTGCTCGGGGTTGATCAGGCTCGCGATCGAGGCGATGACGCGCGCCATGCGCTCCGAAATCCGGTCCAGGATTGCCAGCGCCGTCGCGTCCCCGGCGGCCGCGTCCGCGAAGACGCGCGGCGCGCTGGCCGGACCGCCCGCGGATGGCCCGCCGTCTGCCGCGGACCACTGCCTCACCAGGGCCGCGATGCCGTCGCTGGAGCCGACGCCCTCCACCATGTCCAGATAGCCCATCTCGCCGGCGGCCCCGCCGCGGCCGTGGAGCAGGCGCCCGGACTCCATCACTCCGGCGCCCAGCCGTTCGCCCGCCAAAAGCACCACCAGATCGTCCACGCCCACGCCGGACCCGCGCCAGCGCTCACCGAGCGCGGCCAGATTGGCGTCGTTTTCCAGGAGCACGGTCCAGCCGTGCAGCTCCTTCAGCGCTGAGCGGAGCCCGACGTCGAACAGGCTCCAAAACCGCTGCGTCACGAGGACGTTGCCGTCCCGGTCCACCGGTGCGGCGATCCCGGCGCCGACGGCCAGAACCCTGCCCGGGTCTGCTCCCGCCGCTTCCAGCGCCTTGCGGCAGGCCAGATCGACGACGCCGATCCGCTCAAGGGCGGGGATGTCCGCCGCGCGGAAGCTCCCGCTGGAGCGGCCGATCACCCTGCCGCGGAGGTCGGCCACGGCGGCGGTGGTGGTCGCGGCGCCAATGTCGAGGCCCAGCACGAAGCCCGCCTCCCGGTTGAAGGCAAAGCGCCGGGCAGGGCGGCCCTTTCGCGGAACTGGGGGCATGCCCCGGCCAGCATGGGGTTCATTGCGGGGCTGGTCCAGCTCCACGATCCAGCCCCGGCCGATCAGGTCCTCGCAGACGGCAATCACCGAGGCCCGGGTGAGCCCGGTTAGGGCCATGAGCTCGGTTCCGGTGGCAACGTCGGCGCCGCGGATGTGGCGCAGCACGGCCTGGGCGTTGACGCGGCGCAGCAGTTGCGGCGTGGCGGCGGCTGCGTGCGGCATCACTTCTTGACCTCTTCTGTCCCCGGACCCATAATTGTTCAGGCAATATATTTAGCTTGTATCTAAATTACCAGAAGCCCTCCCAGACCCGAAGGAATCTCCTTTGACCAACACCGCCACGCTGGCAACCCTGTCCGGTTCCGACCTCGCCGCCGACCCCAACTGGTGGCGCCAGGCATCGGTGTACCAGATCTACCCGCGGAGCTTTTCCGATTCCAACGGTGACGGCCTGGGCGACATCAAGGGCATCACCGCCAAGGTGCCGTACCTGAAGGAACTCGGGATCGACGCCGTCTGGCTCTCCCCGTTCTACCCCTCGGCGCTGGCCGACGGCGGCTACGACGTCGACCACTACCGCGACGTGGACCCCAAGCTCGGCACCCTGGCGGACTTCGACGAGATGTCCGCCGCGCTGCACGCCGCCGGCATCAAGCTGATCGCCGACATCGTCCCCAACCACTCCTCGAACCGGCACGAATGGTTCCAGGAGGCCTTGGCCTCCCCGCGCGGATCCGCCGCCCGCGAACGCTACATCTTCCGCGACGGCCTCGGCGAAAACGGCGAGCTCCCGCCCTCGGACTGGGAGTCCGTCTTCGGCGGCCCCGCCTGGGAGCGCATCACCGAGCCCGACGGCACACCCGGCCAGTGGTACATGCACATCTTCGCCAAGGAACAGCCGGACCTGAACTGGGCCAACCGCGAAATCCGTGACGACTTCCTCAAGACACTCCGTTTCTGGTCCGACCGCGGCGTGGACGGCTTCCGCGTCGACGTCGCCCACGCGCTGACCAAGGACCTCACCGAGCCCCTGATCTCCAAGGTGGAGCTCAGCGCCGCCAACACGGGCACGGACGGATTCCCGGACGGCTCGCACCCGTTCTGGGACCGCGACGAAGTCCACGAGATCTACGCCGAATGGCGCGAGGTGTTCAACGAGTACAACCCGCCGCGCACGGCCGTCGCCGAGGCCTGGGTGCACGCCACCCGCCGCGCCCGCTACGCCAGCCCGGAGGGCCTGGGCCAGGCGTTCAACTTCGACCTCCTGCAGGCCGACTTCGACGCCGGCGAGTTCCGCGAAATCATCGCCCGGAACCTCGCCGAGGCCACGGAATCCGGGGCCTCCTCCACCTGGGTCTTCTCCAACCACGACGTCGTCCGCCACGCCACCCGCTACGGCCTGCCCCAGGGCGGCGGCAAGCACGCCCAGGGCCAGGACGGCAAGGGCTGGCTGCTGGCCGGCGCCCCTGTCGAAGAGCTCGACGTCGAACTCGGCCTGCGCCGGGCCCGCGCCGCCACCTTGCTGATGCTGGCCCTGCCGGGTTCGGCCTACCTGTACCAGGGCGAGGAATTGGGCCTGCAGGAAGTCACCGAGATCCCCGACGCCGAGCGCCAGGACCCCACCTTTTTCCGGAACAAGGGCGTAGAGATCGGCCGCGACGGCTGCCGCGTGCCGCTGCCGTGGGCTCCGGAGGGCACTTCGTTCGGCTTCGGCGCCGGCGGGGCGCACCTGCCCCAGCCGGCCTGGTTCGGCCGCTACGCCGTGGCAGCCCAGGACGGCGTGGAAGGCTCCACCCTCGAGCTCTACCGCAAGGCCCTGAAGCTGCGCCGCGAACTGCAGACCTCGGAGGAACTGCAATGGCAGGAAGCCGGCAGCGCCGACGTCCTGCGCTTCAGCCGTCCCGGCGGCTGGCAGACGGTGACCAACTTCGGCGACGCACCGGTTGACCTGCCTGCCGGCGAGGTGCTGGTCAGCAGCGGCCCGCTGGAAGACGGACAGCTGCCGGCCAACACCACCGTCTGGCTGCGGTGAGGCCCGCACCGAAGGATTCGTCCGGCGCGGCCGCCCTCGACGGGAACCTTCCCCAGGAACTCGTCTACGGCTGCATGGGCCTGGGCGGGAACTGGTCGGCGGAGCCGTACTCGTCCGCGCACGTGGACGAGGCGGCCGCCGCCGTCGACGCCGCCATGAGCGCGGGCATCACGCTCTTTGACCACGCTGACATCTACACCAAGGGCAAAGCCGAAGCCGTCTTCGGCGAGGTCCTGGCCCGGACCCCCGGGCTGCGGGAGAAGATCCGGCTGCAGACCAAATGCGGCATCCGGCTGGGCGAGCAGGGCCTGGAGGCCTACTACGACCTCAGCCGGGACGGCATCCTGGCGCGGGTCAACGAAAGCCTGGCCCGGCTCCGCACGGACTACGTCGACGTGCTCATGCTGCACCGCCCCGATCCCCTGATGGATCCGGCGGAGGTGGCATCCGCCGTCGGGCAGCTCATGGCCGAGGGCAAAGTGCGGGCAGTGGGCGTGTCCAACATGTCGGGCCCGCAGATCGAGATGCTGCAGGACCGGCTCGAGGTGCCCGTGGTGGGCAACCAGCTCGAAATGAGCCTGCTGAAGCGGGCCTGGCTCGAAAGCACGGTGCTGGTCAACCACGCTGAGGGCACGGACTACAGCTTCCCGCACGGCACCGTGGAGCATTGCGCCCGGAACGGTATCCGGCTGCAGGCATACGGGTCGCTGGCCCGCGGCCTGTACACCGGGGCGCCGGCGGCCGTGCCGACGCCGGCAGAGGAGGCCACCAGCGCCCGTGTGGCCGCCCTGGCCGCCGCGAAGGGGACCACGGGGGAGGCGATCGTGCTGGGCTGGCTCATGAAGCACCCAGCCGGGATTGCGCCCGTGATCGGCACCGCCAACCCGGACAGGATCCTCGCCTGCGCCGGTGCCGCCGAGGCCGCCGCGGCGATGACCCGCGCCGAGTGGTACGGCCTCTGGGTCGCGGCCAGGGGAAGCAGCATCCCCTAGCCAGTCCCGCCGTAACCCGCCCGACTAGCTGGCAGGCGAGGCCGTTTGGAGTCCTGACAACGGCTTCTGCTGCCAGCTGGTTGGGCAGGGACGTGATTTTGGTCGTAATGGTCGCCCCTGAGGGCCGGATCGCTTAGCGGCAAGTGCCCCCGGGCGGCTAGCGTAGATGCATGACTTCTACCACCACCGCCGAATCACTTCGGCCCCAGCGCAACATCCCGGCCGACATCGCCCGCTCCTGGCTGCTGGTGAACGCGATGAAGACCGACCTCTTCGACCAGTCCGCCGTCTCCCGGGCCGATGCCATCATCCTCGACATCGAAGACGCGGTGGACCCCTCCCAGAAGGACATCGCCCGCGCCAACGTCGTGAACTGGCTGACCGCCGGCGGCAGCGCGTGGGTCCGGATTAACGACGCCACCAGCCCGTTCTGGGCCGACGACCTCGCCGGGCTGCGCGGCACTCCCGGCCTGCTGGGCATCATGCTGGCCAAAACCGAATCGGCCGACCAGGTCACGGAGAGCTTCCACCGGATGGACGGCAAGACCCCGGTCATCCCCCTGGTCGAGTCCGCCGTCGGCATCGAGGAAGCCAACAACATCGCGAAGGCCCAGGGCGCCTTCCGCCTGGCCTTCGGTTCGGGCGACTTCCGCCGCGACACCGGCATGGCGGCCACCGCCGAAGCCATGGCCTACCCCCGCGCCAAGCTGGTGGTGGCCAGCCGCGTCGGCAACCTGCCCGGCCCCATCGACGGCCCCACCGTCGGCACGAACCACCCGATCCTGCGCGAACAGACCGGCATCACCGTGATGATGGGGATGACCGGGAAGCTCTGCCTCGCGATCGACCAGACGCCGGTCATCAACGAGGTCATCAGCCCCACACCGTCCGACGTCGCGTGGGCCACGGACTTCATGGCCGACTTCGAGGCCAGCGGCCGCGTCATCCGCGACGGCTCCGACCTGCCGCGCCTGGGCCGCGCCGAGAAGATCATGAAGCTCGCGGTAGCCTTTGGCGTGCAGCCGGCTCTGTAGCCACACACCACTCAAGGAGCCCCCGTGACCGATACCCGCTATCTGGTTCACGGGGTCTTTTGGGATGGTCCGGCGCCGGTTCCCGCGCCCGGACCTGGACAGCCCGGCGGAGGGCTCCCGGTGATGCGCCTGCAGGACCCTGACGGCACCCTCACCGAACTGGCGCTCGACGCCGGCACCCGGCTCGGTTTCCGGCTCGCCGCCAACGGGAAGCACTGCCTCGGGCGTCACGTGGTCCACGGCCCGGCGGACCGGGACCACGTCCTCTGCCCCGCCCGGGCTGCCGCCACCAAGGGCAGCCAGTGCGAACGGTGCTTCGTGCTGGACGACTCCCGGCTTATCCACGACTTCCACCGCGGCGGCAGGGTCCCGCCGGGCCTGCGCGCGTACCTGATGCAGCCGCACTGGCTCTACGTCGCCACCTTCGCCAACGGGGCCAGCAAGGTCGGCACCGCGTCCCACCCGCGCAAATGGAACCGGCTCGCCGAGCAGGGCGCTGTGGTCGCCCGGTACGTCGCCCGAGCCGGGGACGGCCGCGTGGTACGCATCCTTGAGGACATGATCACGCGCGACGCCGGGCTGCCGCAGCAGGTCCGCGCCGCCGCCAAAGCGGCTGCGCTCGTGGCACCGGCAGCCGCCGTCGAACTCGATGCCGTGAACGGGCGGCTGGCAGGGGTGGTCCGGACATTGCTCGCCGGTGCCGGCCGGGAGGGCTTTGAAGTGGTGGATGAGCGGTGGGTCCGGCCGGAGCTCTCTGCCAACGCCTGCGCCCCGGCCGCCCGGCATGCCTACCCCCACGACCTGGGGACCGGAACGCACGGGTTCCGGGTCGATTCGCTGAGCGGCAGCATTGCGCTGGCGGCGCTGGATGGCAGCGAACTGGAATTCGTGGTGAACCTGGGGCAGCTCAAGGCCCGGATAATCGAACTCGGTGACCACGGCTCGGACGTCCCGGCCGTGCAGGAAGCATTGTTCTGACGCTGGAATTGCCCCGCGACGCGCAAATTACCGGACGCGCCCGTCTTCCCGCGTCRCCAGGCATTCTGAGTGTCGCCAGGAATTTTGCGGATCGCGGCGGCGCCGGCGCGCCCCGGTAGACTGGCACGGTGCTGAACGAATTCTGGGCCACCGCGTCAACCGCCTACAAGGTGCTCGTCTTCAGTGCCATGGGCCTGATCGCCCTCGGCATCACCCTCAGTGTGGTCGGCAACAGCACCGGCAACCAGGCCCTTGCCCTCGCCTCGCTGGCGGTGATTGGGCTGGGCCTGATCCTGCACATTGCCGGGCTCGTGGTCCGCGGCCAGGCAATCCGGAAGAACCTCAAACGCTAGCAGCCGCGTTCCGCACCACATGGCTCCGGGCATGCTCCACAGCGTCCGGAAGGGACGTGAACAGGTGCTTGTGATGCCGCAGTGAGCGGATGACCCCCACATTGGTCACGAGCTCCAGATGCTGCGGCTGGACACCCTTCAGCAGGACCGTGACGCCGCGCAGCTCCAGCGCCGAAATCACCTCGACGAGCGCATGGGCACCCGTGGCGTCCAGCATCCGCAGCTGCGACAGCCGGATGATGGCCACCTGGACGTCCTTGACCTGGCTGATCTCCTGCAGGACCCGTTCCGCGGCGCCGAAGAACATGGCCCCGTCCAGCCGGAAAATGGCGATGTGCTCGTCTCCCGGAACCGTCGGCCCGGGGATGTCCTCGCGCCGGACTCCGCTCAGGGACGCGAATGCCCGCAGCGTGAACACGGCTGCCGCGGCGAGTCCGATCTGGATTGCCACAATGAGGTCGAAGGCGACGGTGATGAGGGCCGTGATCACGAACACCGCCGCGTCGGCGCGGGTGGACCGGAGGATCGCCGTTACCGTGTGCCGCGAGACCATGCGTGTGGCCGTGACCACGAGGATGCCGGCCAGCGCCGCCAGCGGGATCCGTCCGACGAGTCCGGCCGCCAAATAGATGATGGCCAGCAGCACCAGGGCGTGCACTACCGCGGAGAGCCTGGTCTTGGCGCCGGAACGGACGTTCACGGCCGTCCGGGCGATCGCGCCCGTGGCGGGCATGCCGCCGAAGAATCCGGCGGCGATCGAGGCCAGCCCCTGCCCGGTGAGTTCCCGGTCCGGGCTGTACGGGCCGGACGGACGGCCGTCCGGCCCCACCATGCCGGCGGCCACCCGGGCCGAGAGCAAAGATTCAATGGCGGCGAGCGTCGCGATGGAGACGGCAGGCATCAGCAGGCCGCCCAGTGCGGCCGGATCCACAGAGGGCATGGAGGGCGCCGGCAGGGAGTGCGGAAGTGCGCCGATCCGGGGTATGTCCAGCGCCAGCAGCTCTGCCGCCACGGTGGTGAGCAATACCGCGATCAGGCTCGCAGGCAGGGACTTGTTGAGCCTGGGCAGCAGGTACATCAGGGCCGCGACGCCCGCCACCACAGCGAGCGTCTGCAGCACGGTTGGCATGGTTGCCTGTGACGCACTCTCGATGGCCGCCAGGAGGGTGTTGTGGCCGGGCGTTCCCGCGGTGCCCGTGGCCAGGGGCACCTGCTGGAGGAAGATGATGGCGGCGATGCCGAGCGTGAAACCCTCCACGACCGGCCAGGGGATGAACGCGACGGCGCGGCCCAGTCCGCTCACTCCCAGGACCATGACGAGCAGTCCGGCCAGCACCGAGACCAGCGCGACGCTGCCGACGCCGTGGGCGGCGACCACCGGGGCCAGGACCACCACCATGGCGCCGGTGGGGCCGGAGACCTGGACGTTGGATCCGCCCATGACGGCGGCGACCAGTCCGGCCACCACCGCGGTGATGAGTCCGGCCTCCGCCCCGACGCCGGAGCTCACCCCGAAGGCCAGGGCCAGGGGGAGGGCCACAATGCCTACTGTGATTCCGGCGAACAGGTCCGTCTTCCAGGCGGACCGCAAGAGCCCGTAGTCGCGCCGGGAGGGCACAAACCGGGTAAGGCGTCTCCGGAGCGTGTCGGGTGTCCCGACCGGACTTGATGCCGCGTCCGCGCTCACGGCGCCGTGTTGTCGAGATGGCCAGTGTCGTCGAGGTGGCCAGTGCTGTCGAGGTGGCCTGCCGGCAGCTCCTGAGCTATCCGGAGCTGTTCGGTGGAACCGGCCAGGGTGTCCAGCAGGAAGACCCGGGCGATCGCGAGAAGCTCCTTGATCTTAGGATGAGCCAGCCGGTAGGTCACCACATTCGCCGTCCGGACAGACGTCACCACGCCGTGCCGGCGCAGCGTCCCCAGATGCTGGGACAGATGCGAGGGCTCCAGTCCCGTCTCGGCGAGCAGGTAACTGACCGGCGCCGCAGTGTCCGGTGCCGCGGCCAGAAGCTCGAGGATCCGGATGCGGGCCGGGTGGGCCAGGGCCTTGAACAGGTTGGCCTTGATTTCGTACAACGGGGTCTGCGCGGCGGAGATCATGGCAGGAGGACACCTTCTCGCATCCGTTCGCGGCGCGGCCCGGCGGGACAGCGCCGCTGTCTGGATTGATGGATTGATGTTTTCATCATATCGCGCGAGTCAATACCCTCCCGTCAATGCCCGTCCGATCCCGGCGCGCACCCTGTCACGAAGCCGGACGGTCCCGGGCGTGGCGATAGGCTGGAACCATGACTATCAATCCGGACCTGCAGGGCCGCAGCTACCCTGCCGCAGAGGTGTATGACGTCGGCCGCGAGAAGATCCGCGAGTTCGCGCGCGCGGTCAAGGCCACGCACGCGGCCCACTTCGACGTCGATGCCGCCAAGGCCCTGGGGCACAGCGACCTCGTGGCGCCGCCGACCTTCGCCATCATCGTCGCGCAGCGCGCTGACGCGCAGCTGATCGAGGACCCGGATTCCGGGATCGACTTCTCCCGCGTGGTCCACGCCGACCAGCGGTTCACCCACCACCGCCCGATCATCGCAGGCGACCGGCTGGTCGCCGAACTGCACGTCGACGGCGTCCGCGCCATGGGCGGCGGAGCCATGATCACCACCCGCTCGGAAATCTTCGCCCTGGCCCCCGGCGATGCCGCCGATGCCGCCGGCGTCCGCGAGCCGGTCGCCACCACCACCTCGTCCATCCTGGTCCGCGGAGAGGGACAGTAGCCATGAGCGTCAACATCGCAGAACTCACCGTCGGCCAGGACATCGGCAGCCGCAGCATTACCGTCACCCGTACCGATCTCGTCAAGTACGCAGGCGCCTCCGGTGACTTCAATCCGATCCACTGGAACGAGGCTTTCGCCACGGGCGTCGGCCTGCCCGGCGTGATCGCCCACGGCATGTTTACCATGGGCGCCGCTGTCCAGCTCGTCACCGACTGGGCCGGCGACCCCGCCGCCGTCGTCGACTTCCAGACCCGCTTCACCAAGCCGGTGCCGGTCGCCGACACCACGGGGACGCCGGAGGCCGGTGCCGTGATCGAGGTCAGCGGGGCCATCGGAGCGCTCGACGCCGACGCCGGCACCGCCCGCGTCGACCTCACGGTCCTCTCGTCCGCCCAGAAGGTCCTCGTCAAGGCCCAGGCCGTCGTCAGGCTGGCCTAGCCCATGGCATTGCAGTGAATCGGGCTGCTGTGACCAAGGATGTCTTCGTCCCGGCCGCCGAGATCACGCACTGGCGCAACGCTGTGGTGGTGGCCTACGGGGCGAGCGGAATCGCGTTTTCCACGTGGGTGTCCCGGCTGCCGGCCATCCGCGACGGCCTGGACCTGACCCCGGGCACCGTCGGGCTGCTCCTGCTCTGCATGACGGCGGGGTCCTTCCTGTCCGTGTCCGCATCGGGCCTGATTGTCCTTCGCCTCGGCTCCAAGCTCACCATCCGGATCGGCAGCATCATGGTGGGCTTCGGGCTGATGCTGGCAGGCTTCGGCACCTCCGTGCTCGCCAGTCCGGTGGCGGTCGCCGCCGGACTGGCGATCATCGGGCTGGGCACCGCCAGCTGGAACACCGCGTCGAACGTCGAAGGCGCCGCGGTGGAACGCGCGGTCCGGCGGCACATCATGCCCCGGCTGCACGGCTCCTTCAGCCTGGGCACGGTGGCTGGAGCCGGGCTGGGTGCCTGGGCAGCCGCCGCCGGGATCCCCGTCTTCTGGCACCTGGCCGCGGTGGGCCTGCTGGTGGCCGGCTCGGTGACCACCGCTGCGGCGTGGTTCCGGGCGGACATCACGCCGGTCGAGGGGGAGCGCCCCTTCAAGGTATCCGGGACAGATACGTTCGAGGATCCCTCCACCGGGCCCATCCCGATCGTCCGGCAGACGGACGCCGTCCCGGAGCAGCCGCTGGACAACAAACGCCAGATCGCGCAGGCCTGGCGTGACCGGCGCACCCTGCTCCTGGGCGTGCTGGTCCTTGGGCTGGCCCTCGCCGAAGGGGCGGCGGGGGACTGGGTGGCCCTGGCATTGGCAGACGGCCACGGCCAGACCGACGCCGCCGGGGCCGCAGGCTACGGGCTGTTCGTCACCTTCATGACCATCGGCCGCTTCGCCGGCACCCTGGTCCTTGACCGCTTCGGCCGGGTCCCGGTGATGCGCTGGTGCGCCGCGCTGGCGGTGCTGGGCCTCGGCTTGTTCGTCTTCGCCCCGGCGCCGTGGCTGGCCTACGTGGCCTTGGCCATCTGGGGACTTGGAGCCTCGCTCGGTTTCCCGGTGGGCATGTCCGCCGCGGCCGACGATCCCGTCAAGGCCGCTGCCCGGGTGTCCGTGGTGTCCACGATCGGCTACGGAGCCTTCCTGTGCGGGCCGCCGCTGCTGGGCCTGCTGGCCGAGCACGTCGGGATTCTCCACTCCCTGCTTGCCGTCATGGTGATGCTGATCGTGAGCTTCCTGCTCTCCCCGGTGGCGCGCAAACTCCCCGTGCCCGCGCCCGTGCCGGGACAGTACAGCTGATATGAGTTGAGTCTGTCCTTCACAAACACCTCCGGAGATGTCAGGACGGGATGTATCAGATTCCCTTGAGGACCCGGGGCTGATCCGCGGGGTCCTCCCGACGCCTTCGGAGGTGTTTGTCATGTCTGTTCAGGCCGCGGCGGCCGGTGATTCACCCGTTGTTGTTGCTGTCGATGTTGGCAAGAGGGTGGTCGCGTTGTCGGTCACTGATGCGGCCCGGCACCGCTTGTTGGGTCCGC